>JBIKWN010000015.1:0-47178 GCA_044356295.1 Bdellovibrionota bacterium | reverse complement strand
TTAGAAGGTGGTATCGACTATCTATCGCAAGCTGTATTTAATTATCCAACGCTTGGCCAAGCATACCGGACTGCGGCACTTGATGGGATGAATAAAGTAATGGCAACACAAGGGTTGCCAGATGAGGTTCCAATAAAATCTAATTAGTAATAAAGGCTTCTTTTAAGCTGCCTTCTCGTATTTCTGAGCAATCCATGCCATCTGCTCTTTGCCACGTGCTTTAGCAAATTTAATTACTTTCACTCGTGCTTCTTCGTCTTGAGTTCTGAATTTTCTACGGTCTAATCTTTCGAGTTCCTCTTCGTACTGTTGATGTTGTGCAAAAAGTCGAGCAAGTTTTTCATCAATTGTTTTGAGTTTTTGTATTTGATCTCGAAAAGTATTATCCATCGACGCTGGGCTCCTAATGATTAAATAAGTTAACTACAAGAACTGCACATCCGAGTTTGTAGAGTACCCGCGATTGATTAAATTAAAGAGTGAAAAATTCAATTAATGAAAGATTTTTTGTCACTAAAAATGACTTTCCTGTAATCACAAATAGTTATCTGAGTTTTGTCGTGGAATAACTATTCTGGTGCTAGGGAACTGAATTTGAAAAAGTGTTTGCGTCGTAACTAGGCAGCACGTCGACGAGTGCTAATTCGTTTTTCAGCACTCATAATTCGGTTTCTTGTGTTAACAGGGTGTAGCCCTAACTGATAACAAATTGCCGAAAATGAAAAGATATACTCTTCTTCGCTACCCATCATGTACTTGATTGCTTCCTCACGAAGCTCTCCACCAGACTGATAGTCTTCAATGGTACGGAGCACCATGGCCCGCATTAGTTCAGAAACTGAATCAAAACCTTTACCAAGGTCGTAAGCCATATCGATTTGTGGAAGTCCTTCTGAAGCCATCTCTCTCTACTCCTGTCTCATAGACAATTGTTTTACTAGAGGGAGTTATTTACAGAGCACGCTAAAGGTTGCTTAAAATTCGTAGAAAAAACGAATAACTTTCATATATATTGTAAGCTATTGATAGTATTGATGTTTATCCCGTGAGCATGACCGTGAGCGTAGGCGTGGGCGAAAAAATATGACTCGCACTGCGGGTCAGCGCCATGAAGTAAAAGAATCAAGGCCTTCAAAAAACAATTTTCCTACCAAATTTCTGAAAGTTATAATGTAACGAATGTGAGGGTTAACTTAGCATTGCCCCTGGAATTCCCAGACTTACAATTTAGTATAGTCCTATCAGCGTATTCCAAGTGTAATGATATAAGATACTTCCACATTAACTGTTGTATTGAAACTAATCTGATTCTAGACACCAAACTATTCACTAGTTTCTCATAGCTTAATTCTATCTCTACTAGACTTAGTTGGTTTTAGGTAAACTACTACCCCAAGTGCAACAAGTAGTAATATTTTTCAACGATTCAGAAGTTCATCCTTCTGGCATAAATGCCGGAGGAGGAGAATCTGCAACTTTAGCTTTAGCCAAAGCAATTAAAGCTGCTGGGTGGAATGTTTACGCTTGCGGATTTTTACCTGAAGGCGACACTGTAGTTGATGGAATTACGTTTTGGGATTTTGGTCCTGATTTTCGAGTTGATAAACTAATTCCCAGATTAAAAAACATCGGTAACTTTCACTGTTTATCTTCATCAATCGTGCATCCTTTTTTATTGATGCGAGAGTTAGAAAACTGCATTTCTAAAGTAATTATTAACCACTCGCCGTCTGAAACAGTCAGTGGAATTATGCCTAAGACTGTTTTTAACATCATTGACCGAATGATTTGTGTGTCTGATGCACAGCGCAAGATGTTCGAATCTCAAGCGCCAGGATTTAATAAAACTAACGTAATTAAAAACGGATTTGATCCAGAACTTTTTACTTATGCAGGTCCTGAAAATCGTGATTTTTCTCATTTCATTTTTGTGGGACGAGTAGAAATTTGGAAAGGTGCCCATTTAATCATCGATATTTTTCCGGTTCTAAAAAAACATTTTCCTAACCTAAAAGTTTCTCTGTTTGGAAGCTACGAAGGTTGGGATGCGATGATAGAGATAAAAAAACGAATGCAAACAGAGCAGCCCGATCTTAGATTTATGGGCAAGGTGTCACAGACAGAAATTGCAGCTCAGATGAGGTCGGCTGGATTACTCCTTTTTCCATCTATCTGTTTTGAAAGCGCAGGCCTTGCAGTGTTGGATGCGCAGGCAAGTGGTTGCCCAGTGGTTGCGTTCGACCAGGGTGGGGTAAAAGAATACTTGTTGAACGGCGAATGTGGAATTTTGCAAGTTGATCAGTCACCAAAAGCATTTTCCGAAACCCTTTATGACTTATTGTCACATCCTGAAAAGTTAGCGACATTTTCTCGAAACTGTATTGGGCGTGCAAGAAAAAGAACTTGGAGTGTTGTTGCGCGTGAAGTAATTGCTGTTTTTAATCACATCGAATTAGGAACTGTAGCAACAACTGTCAGTACTAAATCTGATGATTTTTCAATCAATCACCAAGTATCAAAATCATCAATGCTAGATACACTTTTATCTTTGCCAGCTATATACCGTAGCAATAATTTTGAAAGTTTTTCCATTGATCAGTTGTTAATTGACCATCAAACAATCGCAGAAGGAAAAGAAGTAGATAGCAAATTGGTTGAAAAAGCATTTTTAGAAAACCCAAATAATCCAACTGTTGCTTTTTGGTACGCGCTGCAATTAGAAAAATCAGGCAAGTCGAATGATGCGATTTCTAAATATTTACTTGCTACACAAGGGGCAAGTACGACTGATTGGCAGCCATTTTTCTGCTCGACTTTGCTTTTGGCAGAGCTTGGTAAGTTAAAAGAAGCGGCAATTAATGCTAAACAGGTAATTAGTCGTGTAGAAAATTTTCCAATGTCTGAGTTGTTGCAAAAGATTATTTCGGCAGCTGGTGATTAATGAGATACCGGTGGGTTATAGGAATAACCAAAACCAGAATATTCAACTAGATTAATACGAAAGTGAATAGGGATGTTGAAAAAAGCTTAGGATAAAGCAGTAATCACCCAAGATCCTGACCAAAGGCGTGAGCGTGACCTAACTCCTTAAGCGAACGACTAGTAAGACTTAGCAAAAATAAACTGATGACTAGCAGGCTTCCCAGACAATATACATATCCCAGACTCTATCTTATGCGAATGTTCAGTCGTCGAATCCATTGGCAAACAACGCACCGTTACTTTTAATTCTTCAAGGATAGAAAGTGTTTCCGGATCTTCACACCAAAATGCCTTAACAAAACCACCATGAATCTCGGGCTTATCAGCATTCTTCGGCGTAAAAAACTTCATGAATTCTTCAAGAGAGGTAATATCTGTTCTGATATTACTGGTCATATGTTTTTTAGCCTGTTCAAAATAATTATTTTGAATTGAGTCTAAAGTCGGACATATTATTTCTGAAAGCTCAGCAAATTTTACAACTTGCTTTTCTTTATGACCTTTATCACGTCGATAAAGTACTACTGAATCTTGATCAATATCTCTTGGTCCAATCTCAATTCGAATAGGAGCCCCTTTTTTAATCCACTGCCAGCTTTTATCGCCTCCACGTATATCTCTTTTATCAACATGCACTGATACAGGATAATCATTGTAACGAAGTCCCTTCAATGACGTTGCAACCTTGTCACAATAATCCAGCACTTTAGAAGCTTGGTCTTCTTTCGGAATAACTGGAAGGATGACAACTTGTTTTGGAGCAAGTTTTGGTGGAACACGAAGTCCATCGTCATCCCCGTGAGTCATAATGAGTCCACCGATTAAACGTGTTGATACTCCCCATGACGTTGTATGTGCAAATTCAAGAACTCCCTCTTGATTAAGGAATTTAATATCTGAAGCATGGGCAAAGTTTTGTCCCAAATAATGAGACGTTCCAGCTTGCAATGCTTTTCTATCCTGCATCATTGCTTCTATACAAAATGTACGTGCAGCACCTGGGAATCTTTCGTGAGCTGGTTTTTCACCCATAATTACTGGAATAGCCAATGTGTTTTCAACACAATCTTTATACATCTGCAATATTGTCAGTGTTTCGTTCATTGCACATTCTTCGGTTGCATGAACAGTGTGACCTTCTTGCCAAAGAAATTCAGCAGTACGAAGAAACATTCTTGTCCGCATTTCCCAACGCACAACGTTTGCCCACTGATTAATAAGGAGGGGAAGGTCTCGGTACGATTGAACCCATTTAGAAAAACTCTCTCCAATAATTGTTTCAGAAGTTGGCCGAACAATAAGCGGCTCTTCTAATTCACCAGTAGGTACAAGTTTTCCGTTTCGTTCTTCAAGACGATGGTGAGTTACAACTGCACATTCTTTGGCAAAACCAGAAACGTGACTTGCTTCTTTTTCTAAATAACTAATCGGAATAAAAAGAGGAAAATATGCGTTTTCGTGACCGGTCTCTTTGATTCTTCTGTCTAGGTCTCGTTGAAGATTTTCCCAAATACCATATCCCCATGGCTTTATAACCATACACCCACGAACAGCGGAGTTTTCACCCATCTCTGCAGCTTTGATTACCTGCTGGTACCATTCTGGATAGTCTTGTTGTCTGGTAGGGGTTACAGCAGTTTTTTCGTTTTGCATATAAGTTTTGTATGGAATTTATGGGTAAACAAGATACTAGCAGTAATTGTTGATTTTTCAAGAGAACAATTGTTGCGTGTTATATTAAGTACGTTATGACTATGTATAAAAGATTTTTTTCGTATCAGTTTATAACTTACTCGGAAACAGCAATGCCTACACTCCAAGAAAATATATAAATCAATTACTTTTTTCAGCTCTAAGAAAAAGCAGTACTTTTTGAGAGGAAATGACTTAAATCTAACCACCCTCAGGTTTTATAGAAAATTTTCTTACGAAAAATCCTTACCTATCATTGCTATTGATACGATTACAAAACGAACAGTGTCAATTTCTTTATGTCCTATTAACTTTTTGACCTAACTTGTCGATTTTACGAGTGATAAGTTCCCTTGTCTTCAAGGTAGGCTTGTCACGTAAAAAGTGTGTGTGTGAAATAATGCAAAAGGAATTGCAAACATAAATGCCAATTACGATCGCTAGTAACATAGCGTCGCTTGGCGCGCAAAGACAACTTGGTAAAGTTACCGAGTCGCTTGGTGGCACCTTTGAAAGGTTATCAAGTGGTTTGCGCATAAATAAAGCAAGTGATGATGCTGCAGGGCTTGCTATTGCAAATTCATTATCAGCAGATTCTAGAATTTTTGGTCAAGCAATAAGAAACCTTAATGATGGTATATCGGCGACAAGTATCTCTGAAGGTGCACTTGCGCAGCTATCAGAGATTATCATTCGTCAAACAGAACTTGCAGAGCAATCTGCAAATGGCACTTATTCTTTGCAGCAACGAAGCGCAATGCAGACAGAGATTGACGCTTTAAGTAAAGAACAAACACGGATTGTTCGAACTACTTCCTTTAACGGAATAAGATTATTAGATGATAATTCTACTGCGATTTATCTTCAGGCTGGACGTGGCGATGGATCGATTCTTTCACTTGATATTTCCGATGCCATGAAAAGAAATGTTGGAACAGGTAGTTATGGTGCGCAAGTTACAATAGATTCAGAGCGAAGTGGACGTGATATATCGAGTGCAGATGTAAATGGTGATGGGAAACTTGATCTAATAGTGGTTAGCTCAGATGATGATGTCTTTGGCGTTAGTCTTGGAAACGGGGATGGTACGTTTGCTGCTTCAATTTCGTACGCTATGGGTGACGCTGCTTACAGCATAACTGTTGCTGATTTTAATAATGATGGAGCTTTAGATGTAGCAACGGCCGATTTTGCCGGTGATTCAGTCTCAGTAAGACTAAATCAAGGGAATGGAACCTTTGGTGCAGTAACAAGTTATTACAGTGCAACTTTATTGAATGATGCTAGGTATATTGAAAGTGGCGATGTGAACGGTGATGGTATACTTGACCTTGTAGTTCAACGAAATAATGGAACCATTATGATGTTACAGGGTAATGGTAATGGGACGTTTGGTTCCATAGTTACTGTTGTGAGCGGTGCCACATCTAGTCTTTCAGTCATGGATATCAATGGAGACAATAAAGCAGAGATAATTACTGGTCTAAATGATGCTATTCGCATTTATTCTCATTCTGGTTCTGGGTCTTTTTCACAAACGGCCTCATTCTATCTTGGGAACTTTCCCTTAGGAAATTTAATTGGTGATTTTAACCGCGATGGTAGGGCGGATGTATTCGTCACGGGTGGTGGACTAGCAACAGCGCAAGTTTGGTTGCAATCTTCGGATGGTACATTTTCAAAGACTACTCAAGATTATACTAGTACGTCGAGCACTTACCAATCTGGCTCAAATATTGGAGATTACAATAATGATGGTTTTCTTGATATCGCAAGAGCTGAATTTGCGAACCCTGGCTCTGTAAATTTCTTGTATGGTAACGGCGATGGGACCTTTTCTGTTGGAGTATCAATTGCTAGTGGTCTACAAACAGAAGGATTAACATCTGGGGACTTCAATAGTGATGGAGTCTTAGATATTGCAACAGCATCTGCATCTGCACTTAGCGATGCGGCCAGGATACATATACAATCCACACGTCGTTCTGGTGAAGCCGAAATGTTTAATATAATGACTCAAACTGGCGCAAGAGAGGTATTAGATAAGTTACGAACTTCATTAGAAAGAGTTTCTCAACAATTAGGCGTCATCGGAAGTGGTCAATCAAGACTCGGTGTTGCTATAAATACCTTAGCAGTATCAAGAGAAAACTATATCAGTGCTGCTTCTAGAATAATGGATGTTGATGTTGCCCAAGAGTCAGCAGAACTGACACGTCAAAATATTCTTCAACAAGCTGCAGCAAGTGTGCTTGGTCAGGCAAACCAACAGCCGCAACTTGCGTTGCAGTTGTTGCGGGGATAATTAGATGAATTCGAACTGAACCTAAAAAATCAAAATTATAGTTTTTTTAGTAAATTTTCTTACGAAAAATCCTTACCTATCATTGCTATTGATACGATTACAAAACGAACAGTGTCAATTTCTTTATGTCCTATTAACTTTTTGACCTAACTTGTCGATTTTACGAGTGATAAGTTCCCTTGTCTTCAAGGTAGGCTTGTCACGTAAAAAGTGTGTGTGTGAAATAATGCAAAAGGAATTGCAAACATAAATGCCAATTACGATCGCTAGTAACATAGCGTCGCTTGGCGCGCAAAGACAACTTGGTAAAGTTACCGAGTCGCTTGGTGGTACCTTTGAAAGGTTATCAAGTGGTTTGCGCATAAATAAAGCAAGTGATGATGCTGCAGGGCTTGCTATTGCTGCAACACTGAATGCTGATTCAAGAATATTTACTCAAGCAATTAGAAACTTAAGTGATGGAACATCATTGTTATCTATCTCTGAAGGGGCTCTAAAACAGTTATCTGAGATTGTCATTAGACAAACTGAATTAGCAGAGCAGTCTGCAAATGGAACATACTCACTAACTCAAAGGGCTGCAATGCAGACAGAGGTCGATGCACTGAGTAAAGAACAGACTAGGATTGTAAGGACAACTTCTTTTAATGGAATTAGAATCTTAGACGATAATGCAAGTTCCATTTATCTTCAAGCAGGTGCTGGAGACAACACCATTCTTAAAACAGATTCAGTTAACTCACTCAGAAGAACAGTAGGTGATGGAACTTTTGCTCAACAAAGTGGATTATCTACAGGGGAAAGTGGTGGAATTTGGTCTGTAGATACCGCAGATTTCAACGGCGATGGATTTACTGATATTATTTCGACTAATCCTAGTAGTGAGTTGATCAGTATTTTCTATGGTAACAATGACGGAACTTTTCAAGCTGAAGTTACTATAGGTTTTTCAGGTGAAAACGTTTATGGTATTTCTGTTCATGATTTCAACAATGATGGTAGGGCTGATATAGCAACTGCCAACTACCCAGACAATACAATCACAATCGGACTAAATAATGGTTCTGGAGGTTTCAATTTAACGACTGTAAGCACAGGATCCAGTGATGTATTTAGACTTGATGGCGTAGGTGACCTCAACGGTGATGGTATCGCTGATATTGCAGCTGGAAACTTTTCCAGTGGTGGTGTCATGGTAATGTTTGGAAACTCAAACGGATCATTCAGTAATCCGTTTCAGGCAATATCAGGTGTGAGCCCAGTAGCATACATTGCCGATCTTGATAATAATGGAGTAAATGAGCTAATAACTTCAGTTGGATCCACGACTCAGATATTAAATTACAATAATAGCTTAGGCACCTTTACAGTTTCACAAACCATAAATGTTGATTCTGCTTCAATCTCTATAGCTGATTTTAATCGTGACGGAAGAAAAGACTTATTTTTTACAAAGTCGGCCGGTGAATTTCAAGTATGGCAACAAACCGCATCAGGTACCTTTAATCATAGCGTTACTTTTGATTATGGGTCTAATGGTACAGGATCGGATGTTGCTGATTTCAATGGAGATGGCTACCTAGATATAGTGCATTCTGGGACAGTCACAGATTTTATAAACGTAATCTTAGGAAATGGCGATGGAACTTTTAAAGCACCAATTTCCCAGGCCAGTGGTAATGATCCATGGTCTGTAAAAGCAAGTGATTTAAATGGTGACGGTGTTGCTGATATCGTAACTGGCAGCGCAACTGCTGATTCAACTGGAATTCAAATTCATTTTTCAAATGTACGAAAAACCGCGGAAGCTGAGATGTTTGACATAATGACGCAAGCAACTGCCCGTCAAACTTTGGATAAGTTGCGTTCAAGTTTAGATAGAATCAATTCTCAGTTAGGAGAAATCGGAAGTAGTCAATCAAGGCTAACAGTCGCGACCAATAATTTAAGAACCTCTAATGAAAATTATCTTTCAGCAGCGAGTCGAATAATGGATGTCGATGTTGCCCAAGAGTCAGCAGAACTGACACGTCAAAATATCCTTCAACAAGCTGCAGCAAGTGTCCTTGGTCAGGCTAACCAACAGCCGCAACTTGCTTTGCAGTTACTTCGAGGATAATTAGATTAGTTCTAAAGCGTCTACAACTGTTAATAAATCAATCTGTATCACTATTGTAGGGTAAGACGTAATTGAAGATATTTTTAGTAACGCGAAGGTCGCGAAGGTCGCGAAGGTATTATTCCATTCGCTCAAGCACATACTGAGCAAGCGAAAGCAGCGCTTCTTTTGATTTAGTTTCAAGTGGTCGTTGAATCATCTTTTCAATTGTCAAAAGTGCTGTTGTAGCTTTGTTTACATATTCTTTTGCAAGGTCTCTGGCTTGGTTGATGACTTTGTGGGACTTTAAATGTGCAAGCGCTTCTTCAATTGTTTCACTTGAGGGCTCTTGCTCTGCAAGAAGGACTTTTTCAGCTAGTGGCTCTTTTGTTTGAAGCCATAAAACATTAATTGCCGAAGGTTTTTTCTCGATTAAATCGATACCAGCTTTTTTCCCTAACAGATCTTCTGTAGAGATAACATCAAGAATGTCATCTAGGATCTGAAATGATATTCCAAGCGCTTCACCGAATTCTCCGTAAGCTTTAGCGATTTGAGTGTCGTGTGTTGCGAGGAATCCCGCACTTTCTCCTGCTAATCGAAAGAGTGATCCAGTTTTCTTTCGTGCAATTTCAATAGAAGCTTCGATTGAAAAACTTTTTACAGAGAGAGGTCGCTCATCGATCTCTCCTTCGGTTAACTCAATACAAGCTATCTCAGTTTTGTCGATAATAAATCGGTCAAGTCTTGCACATAAACTAAAAGCACGAGTTAATAAAAAATCACCAGTAATTAAAGTGTCAGGTGTTCCATATTTTACCCAAGGTGATGCTTCATGTCTTCGAAGTGGTGAGCGATCGATGATGTCATCGTGTAGAAGAGTAGCCATATGTATGAGCTCAATACCAGCAGAAACCTCGTGTAATCGATGAGGCTCTTTTGCTCCGCCAAGACTTTGAGCAATTAAAAGGCACAGTACGGGGCGAATTCTTTTTCCTCCAATTGAAAAAAGATATGTTGAAATATCATTTAATAATGGGCTTTGAGCATCAAACTTAGATTCAATGATTTTTTCGACTTGTGAAAGCCCTTGGAGCGTTCCAATAACGAGAGAGATTTTTTCACGGGGTGAGAGTGACTTTGGAAGTTTATCCGAAAGTTTTTTTGCATCAGAGAGTGTTGAATCGCCCATGTCGTAAGTAATTAAAAGTAGCTCGTATAATCTTTGGAGCATACATCATAACAGCATGAGGACAATGAAGCTCTATATGAGAGTCTATCCCATCAACTCTTGTTTCGTCGACAGCTACAAGAAAATCATTGGGTTTAGTAAACCAAGGAGAGAGGGAAGACTTATTCGAAAGGATTCCCGCAATCACACCAATTTTCAATCGATCTTGCAAATTTTTAGAGATTTCAAATGGATTTTGCTTAGAGAGCTCTATAAGCGGTTCACCAAAATATGCGCGTGGAAGATAGTATGAAGAGAAAATTTTTGCGACGTGAGATCCCTTAAGTGGAGGACCAAGAAAAACTGCACGTATAGTATTGTGAGTAGGTAGCAGCTCAAGGGCACGGAGCGTAATAAGGCACCCTAATGAATGACCAATAAAGTATAATTCCGCTCTAGAATCGCAATTTTTTTCAATAAACTGAGCAAATCTAACTGCATGCTCTTCAATGGTTCCTCGACTAGATTTGTAAGAAAAATTTAGGACCTTGAAATCTTTGGCAAATAAACTTAAGTGAGCCATCGACCAAGATAGCCTACCCATACCATGTATAGTGAAAAGGTACTTCATCGATATCTAAGAAAGAGAAATGGATTTTTTAACGAAGGACACTAGCTTTAGCAAGAATCCAATCAGTAATGACGTATATGTAAGGAACCCTCATCTCTGTATCAAATACAATTGATGCGAGGTCAATTAGTAGTAAGATAAATATTACCTTTAAGAGAACTATTCCAGCAGAAACAATATTTTCCCAAAACGTTTCCATAGTCATATTCCAAAAGGAAATAAATGCGTCCCCACAGGGATTCGAACCCTGGTTTACTCCGTGAAAGGGAGGTGTCCTAGGCCTCTAGACGATGGGGACAGACAGTGAAAGATTAAAGAAAATAGAGGGCTACGTCAAATTTTGTTAAATGATATCGAACTATAAACATTGGATTGCCTATCAGATAGACTAGAAAGAAGTGAAAGAGATTACGTATCAAGAAATTTCAGAGATTCTTACTGAATATAACTTAAAGCTTATTGGTCATACCGATACGACGTCTTTAGAAATTGATAAGCAAAGACTTTCAGATTGGCAACAAAATGGCTTTGCTGCTGGCATGGAGTATATGAAGCGAGATCCAGCGCTCCTTTCTAATCCATCTGTCCTATTTCCAGAAGCCAAGACGGTGCTGTCAATCTCGCTAGATTATGGAAGCGAGCCCCATCTTCCTGTGCAGCTTGGGTATGGACAAGTTGCAAGGTACGCCTGGGGTAGGGACTATCATAATGTGTTCAAAGAGGTTCTCTCGATAGTATCAGATCGATTGAAGGTTTTTGGTGAAGTACGTTTTTATTCAGATGCAGTCCCGTTACTTGAGAGAGCCCTCGCTGCTAGAACAGGTGGAGCTTTTATTGGAAAAAATTCATTAGCAATCATTCCTAAGCAGGGATCGTTGTTCTTAATGGCTGAGATTTTTTGTAGTTTTAAAATCACTCCACCCAACAATCAACCCATTAGTCAGAATAAAAAAAATACTTGTGGAACATGTACGCGGTGTATTTCTAACTGTCCAACAAATGCAATCGTAACCGATTACGTTGTTGATGCAGGAAAATGCATCTCTTATTTAACAATTGAGCATCGTGGTGCGTTTACTAAAGAGCAATCTTCAATGATAGGAGACTGGGTTTTTGGATGTGATATCTGTCAAGATGTTTGTCCATATAATTTTGTTTCATTAAAAAAGAAGCGGCTCGGAAGTACTATTCTTAAGTGGATAGAGACAAACAAGCCACGGTTTCAGCAACTAAATTTAGAAGAGATTTTAAGTTTTAAAACGAATCGTCAATTCGAAGACTTCTTTCAAGGAAGTCCAATTCTTCGCGCGAGAAGATCAGGTCTGCAAAGAAATGCTAGAGCAGTTTTATTGAATCAAGGTTGTGTCACTACTGAATAATAATCAGTAATTGTTATTCAGCGTTATTTAAAGAACTACGAATAGCCTGTTTTAAAATAAAGCTTCGTTTCGCTCCGTCCGTTACATCGACCAGATTGTCATATAGTTTCGAATCAACAAGAAGTGCACCAACAGTACCATTTCCATTTTTCAGTGTTTCAGTGCTCGCCTTAAGATTTGCTGCAGCTTCAGTAATATCAATTGATGCTTTTTTAAGGTTCGTTGAAAGCTCTGCAAAGGATTTAACAACATCACTGCCACTTTTGTCATAGGCAAGTGCATGAAAGAGCCCATCACCTGTTCTAATCTCTTTAGAAATAGCAGACAAGTTAGTGATGAGTTCCTTTAATTCGTGAATTGAAGTATTAAAATCATCAGTGCCTTCGGCTTTAACACTTTGAGTGATACCTTTTATATCGTCAGAGATCTGAATGGTATTTTCAACAACTTTTGCTGCTTTTCCAAGAAGTTCAGATGTATCTGCATCATTTGATGCCATCAAGAATCCACCAGCGGCTGCTTGTACTGGATCTTTACCGACACTGATACTTGCAAATTTATCGCCGAGAAGACCTGCGGTCTCTAGGGAAACACGAGAGTCAAGTCGAATGCGTGAAAGATATTTCTCGTTAATTGAAAGTGTAACCGTCAGTTCCTCTGATTCACCTGTAAACTGTATATCGGCGACTCTTCCAATGATGACGCCTCCAAGTTTTACTGGAGCGCCAAGAGAGAGACCTTTTACATCCTTATATAAAACATAAAAGTTAGTTTGCTTTGAAAATATGTCTCGCTCACTTCCAAGAAAGTAGATACTAAAAATGAAAGTTGCGATTGCAAAAGCAACAAAAATGCCTGTCTTTAAAGTGTCAGCTGATTTAATCATCGTTTGCGTATCCTGTTATAAATCGATGTACGTCGTAGTTTTCGTTTGAAAGAGTATGAGGTGGTCCGTCTGCTATTTTATATCCATTTCGAATAAGCATCCAGCGAGTCGAGATCCTCTCAGCGCTTGGAATGTCGTGGGTTACCACAAGTGAAGTAATGTTAAGCTCATTTCTAAGCCGTATAATGAGGTCATCAATCAGTCTTACAGCTGTAGGATCAAGCCCAGTTGTAGGTTCATCAAAAAGCATAACATTTGGCTCGCTTGCTAGTGCTCGTGCTAATCCGATACGTTTCTTTTGTCCACCAGATAGCTGGGAAGGAAACTTTCTTTCTTGACCTGCTAGATCAACGAGTTCAAGTTTATCTTGTACTACGGATTTAATTTTTGACTCATCTTTTTCACCACGCTCACGTAGTGAGTAAGCAATATTTTCGTATACATCAAGACTATCAAACAAAGCAGCACCTTGAAAAAGAATACCAACTTTTTTTCGTAACTCAACAAGCTCGTCATCAGTTGCTTGACTAGGATCTATTCCTAATACTTTTACTGTCCCAGAGGTAGGAAATAAAAGTCCCATAATGAGTTTAAAGATAACAGTTTTTCCTGTTCCACTCGGTCCAAGTATTGTAAGTGTTTCGCCAGTATTTACCGACAAAGAGATATCTTTATGTACCTCATTGGTGCCAAAAATCATTCCAACATGCTCAAGTGATATTATAGGTTCCATTATGAATAACTCAGAGCATCATTAAGAATTTGGTAAGAAAGAAATTAGAGATAAAAATAACTATTGAACCAACGACCATTGTTTCAGTTGTGGCTTTGCCGACTCCTTCTGTGCCACCACGTACCGTGAGCCCTTTATGACATGCGATGCTCACAATCAAGAAACCAAATACGCCACTTTTGAAAAGTCCTTCAAGTAAATCTCGAATTTTTAATGTATAAAGAATCGAACGATAATAAGTATAAGCGGTAATTTTAAGATCCAAGACCCCAATAAGTAAACCGCCGTATATTCCTACAATATCACCTATCATCACTAAAAGAGGCATTACAATAATTGCTGCTACTACTCGCGGTGTAACGAGTTTGCGAATAGGATTTGCGCCGAGTGCCTTAATTGCATCAACTTGTTCGGTTACTACCATAGATGCTATTTCTGCGGTTGTACCTGCACCTACTCTTCCACACAGCATAATTGCTGAAAGCACTGGTCCTAACTCGCGAACAAGTCCGAGACCGACAACGTTACCAATATAATTTTTCGCTCCAAATCGGTGAAGACCATAGGCAGTTTGCATCGCAAGAACCATGCCGGTGGTAAGAGTTGTAAGCATAATGATTGGAAGAGAAGCTGCGCCAATCTTGTACATTTGACGCCAGAGCTCACTGCCGCTGATGCCACGCTTTAAATCATTGCAAATTTGAATGAGCAGTTGACCATATAGTCCGATGGCTCTAATAAAATCTAAAACAGTATTCATTGTGATTTAAGAAAAAGATTTTTTGCTTCGTCTAAAAGATTGAGAGATTTATTTTTGGTCCAATAAATTGAATCAAGAACGCAATCATCTTTTCTGCTCGTAATAGTTATAATCGATATCGGAACAAGATCTAACTCAGCAGAAGCTTTGGTTATCAACCTTTGTTTATTAGAGATCTCTTCTTTATTCGTTGACTCAATCTTAACTGAATCAAAACCAGTCAAGAGCTGCCGAGTTGTAGCAAGAGATGGAACGTAGTTTTTAACTCCGCACTGAGTTATTTGAGTTGAAAACACTTCTTCATTGTTATTTATAACCTTACCACCGGTTGGAGATGGCAATGATGATGAGCAGCTTGCAAATAACAAAGATGTGCAAATGAAAAAAACAGAAGTGAAACCGTTTGAAATACGGTATGATCCGAATCGGTTAAAGACGCACCTCAATATCGAGGCTAGACAGTTTGTTGTGGGTCGGCGATTATTCAAGAAAAATTCCTTACGAATATGATTCACCTTTATAATGTACGTAAGAACTATCCACCAGATCAAACCGCTCTCCAGAACGTGACAGTGAGGGTTGAGCAGGGGGATTTTCTGTTTATTGCCGGCTCAAGTGGTGCAGGAAAGTCCACACTTCTAAAACTCCTCTTTGGGGCTGAAAAAGCCTCCTCTGGAGAGGTCGTTGTAGGCGGGAGGAACCTCACGGAGCTCGATGAACATTCTGTAATGCTTCTCAGAAGAGATATAGGGGTCATATTTCAGGATTACAAGCTGTTGCCCCGTCGAACGGTCATCGAAAATGTCTCGTACGGTTTGGAAGTGAGGGGGTATCAAAAAGAAGAACGCCTTGCTCTTGCCGCCCGTATGCTTGCAGCAGTCGGACTCTCTGGAAAAGAAAATGTATTCCCATTGACTCTTTCAGGGGGTGAGCAGCAGCGGGTATCGATTGCTCGCGCTCTTATTCATAAACCAAGAGTTATTTTAGCAGATGAGCCCACTGGAAACCTCGACCAGCAGATGACGGATGTAATATTTGATCTTTTATTAGAAGCCAATGCGGCTGGATCTACCGTGATAGTGGCAACTCATAATCTGAGCATGATTGAAAATCTTAATTTAAGAACTATCGTTCTTAATAAAGGTGCAATCGTTGGTGATTTCGAAAATCCAAGGGGGATAGGATGAAAAATCTTCTAGGTGGATCAGACCCAAGCCTTCGTGAACCACTCTCTGCAATTTGGGCATCCAGAACTAATCTTCTATACGCCACTAAGACTGAAATGATCGTACATATTGGTCGTTTAGTTTGGACACAAATTAAACGGTCTCCTGTTTCCTTCTTTCTAACTCTTTCTAGTATCGTAGTATCTTTACTTCTTTTCTCTTTGTTTTTGCTTGTTGCAGTAAATTGTAGAGAGACAATTACTCAATCCACTGAACAGATTTCAGTGAGTGCGTATTTTAAAGATGGAACGTCTGCAACTGTTGCTGAGACAGTCTTGAGTGAAGTTAAAAAACTACAAGGAGTTAAAGAAGCAACGTACCGAAATAAATCAGAAGCATTGCAGTTTTTTAAAAAACTTGTTGGCGAAGATTCTCCTTTATTAATTGGCATATCCGAAAAAAATCCACTTCCTGAATCAATCGAACTCCTTTTTACGGTCGATACTATTCAAACAAAATTATATGAACGAATTGTTAATAATCTCTCACAGAATCCGGCTATTGATCTGGTTAAAGTGCATAACGGAGATCTCTCAGAAGCTTCAAAAGCAATGGATAGCTTAAGGAAGACCGCAATTGTAGGTACAACTTTTATGATCCTTGTAAGTGGATTATTGATTACCAATGCAATTAGGTTAACTGTGTACTCAAACAGAGAAGAGCTAGAAATTATGCAGCTTGTCGGTGCAAGTAAGGCTTATATGAGTGCCCCTTTTATTGTTGAAGGAATACTCCAAGGTGTTTTAGGTTCAGTTTTATCATTGTTGCTTTGTGCTGCTCTTTTTCCTTGGATGAGTGATCTTTACGCATCTTCGCCACTTGGTCAGTTAAGCGGGGCTGGGCTTTCTTTCCTTAGTTCATTTTCCATCCTCCTTGTCGTTTTAGTTGGCGCGGTAACAGGAGCACTTGCTTCATTTTTTGCGACACGATCGGTAAAGTATGAAGCTGCGAAATAAAATTTACTGTCTTAAGCTTCTTTTTTTATTCTGCACTTTTTTTCCTACGGTAGAAGTTTTAGCAGAGGATGAGAAATTAAAGCTTGATGAACTTCGTACTCAGATGAGTGAGAGCGAGTCGCAGGTTTCTTCGATTACTGAAGAGCTAAAATCTATAAAAGCAGAGGTACAAAAATTATCGAGTCAGGTTTCGGTTTTAAAAGACCGTGAAAAGAAGCTAAGAAAAGATCTCGATAAAAAACAATCATCTCAACTAGAAATCCAGAAACTTGTGCAAGATCTACAAGGTCGACTTCTTGAATTAGAGATCCGATCAACGGCGCGCGTTAAGGCTCTCTATTTGCTTCACGTAAGTGATTTACCGGCAACAAGAGCTTTTGTGTCTAATGGATATGAAGCTTTTAGTCGTGGTTCTGTGTATTTAAAATCAATAAAAAAAATGGATGCTCAAGAAGCCGAAGAGGTGCGTGCTCTTCGAGGGCGAAGAGACGTAGAAACTGGCAAACTCCAAAAAACACTTCAAGAGAGCCAGAACCTTCTTGCAGAAGTCACACTGCAACGTAAAGAGATCGAGGCAAAGATTGATACTCAGAATGAAAAAGTGTCCGAATTTAAGATTAAAAAGAAATCACTTGAAACTGCGCTTGTATCTCTGAGGGCACAGGAGCTCCGGTTTGAAACGGTCCTTAAGTCCATGACTGGTGGGGATAAAGAAGTTTCTCTCCTAAATTCTAACGATGTTCAAGATCGAGAAAATGCTCCTTGGGAGGGTCCAGGTCTAAAAGGAGAGTTGTTTAATCCGCTCAAAGGAAAGGTGACTAAGAAATTCGGAGTTGGAAGTGGAGTTACTAAAAAAGGTATTCTTATTCAAGGGAGTTCTCTCGAAGTTATTGCAGCTGCCGAAGGTAAGGTAGCTTTTATTGGGGTTCTGCCTCAACTTGGAACGGTGGTCATTTTGGATCATGGGGACAGGGAGTTTTCTCTGTATGGCAAGCTTTCTGACGCCCATGTTTCTGTAGGAGCAATTGTGCCAGCAGGCGCACCGGTTGGGTTCATCACCAAAGACACTTTTTACTTCGAAATCCGTAAAAAAGGAGTATCTACAGATCCTCTCTTGAATCGTTATGCCTCGCGTTGATATCATATCTATATGTTTTCTACCCGCGTCGAGCGGATCTTAGCTTCCCTTGTTGCGATCCTTCTTTTTATTGTTCTCACTACTGCTTCGCCCAGTGTTTTCTCTAATGCCTACGGTAAGCAAAATTCCAGTGACGCTGATATCTTTGGACAGCTTAAAATATTTACCGACGTACTTGCGATTGTCCAAAAAGATTACGTAAAAGATGTAAATGCAAAAGATCTTGTTGAAGGTGCGATAAAAGGTTTAATTACCAATCTTGATCCACATTCGAGTTATCTCGATCCTGATTTTTATAAAGATCTACAGATTCATACAAAAGGTGAATTCGGTGGTCTTGGTTTAGAGATCACTGCTAAGGATGGAATGCTTGTGGTCGTCTCGCCTATGGAGTCCAGTCCTGCGGCTCTTGCTGGAATACAACCAGGGGATGTTATCGTTAAAATTGATGGGAGCTTTACTAAAGATTTTACTCTTGTAGATGCTGTTAAAAAATTACGTGGTGCTAAAGGTAGCAAGGTTTCTTTAACGCTTTATCGAAAGTCGAGCCAAGCTTCATTTGACGTTGATGTCGTAAGAGATGTCATACAAGTTAAAAGTATCCGTAGTAGATACTTGGGAGATGGTTACGGCTATGTTCGTGTCAATCAATTTGTCGAAAGTTCTGCTGACGATCTCTACATGGCTGTTAGAAAGATTGAAAAGCAATCTGAAGATGGTGAAATACATGGTTTGTTGCTTGATTTTAGAAATAATCCAGGCGGATTGTTAACGCAAGCAATCCGAATCAGTGATATGTTTCTAAAAGAAGGTGTGATTGTTTATACCGATGGTCGAATTGAGAGTCAGAAACAAAAATTCTTTGCCCATAGTCGTGGCACAGAAAACGATTATCCAATTGTGGTGCTCATTAATGGTGGTTCAGCCTCAGCGAGTGAAATTGTTGCTGGAGCTCTTAAAGAACACGGAAGAGCTATACTTGTTGGTTCAACTACATTTGGTAAAGGGTCAGTGCAGACGGTGACTCCTCTTGAGAATGGTGGAGCAATTTCATTAACAACTGCACTTTACTATTTGAAGAATGGCGAATCGATTCAACTAAAAGGGGTGAAGCCTGATATTGAAGTGTTAAATTCCGATATTCCAGCTCCTACAAAAGCGACCTCTTTTGATCCAAAGGAGCCAATTCGTGAAGGCGATCTTCCTGGAGCTATACCTAATCCAAATGGTTCAGAAAGTTCAGACCCGATGAAAAAACTCAATACTTCACCGACACTTTCTACTTCGAATGTGAATACTGAAGCTCCTTTAGATCCTGAAAAAGAACCACTCGAGTCCTTAGTGAAAAGAGATCTTCAATTTGGACGTGCTCTTGAAGTATTGAAGGGCTTTAAAGACAGCAGATAAGCCGTAGATAATAATTATCTACTTCGCGTACTTCGCGACCTTCGCGTTACTAAAAATCTTTTCAATTATTTTCAATAATTCCAATATGTTATAAAGGTGAGCGTCCCCTGAACAAAAAAGTGCTCTAACCCTCATTTATTTTGAACTAAGTGACGAATAGTTACGGATTATAAAAGACAAGGTTTAATACTATTTGGTTTTAGGGGAGTCGAGTTATGAGTGGAGATATTCAATCAGTTACAAAAGTTTTATCTGAAAAGCTAAACGTAGAGGGTTTATTTAAAGATTTAAAAGCATCTTCTTCTACTTTTTCTAAAGATTCAGAAAGAGAAAATAATCCCGAAAATATCAAAAGAAAAGTAGATCGTGAAATTCATGGTCGTTGGGATAACAACCTCTCTGGCGAATATAGTGAATTTGCGAAAGACCCTGCGCTAACAGGACTTTCAGATAAAGAAAAATTCACTCTTTTTGCACAAACTAAAGCAGTGGAATTGATTTCTAAAATGTCAGAAAAAGGTCTGTTAACAGGAATGGATCCTAAACTGTTAATCGAAGTTGTGGGCGAACAAGTAGCTGAACGTTTTGAAAAGCACAGACAACGTGATCGTGATCTTAAAAAAACAATTACAGAACCAGTCGCTGACCTTAAAGATTCAATATCCGAGTTTCTAACTAAAAAAGATGTTGTTAACAATCCACTGGCACCTAGTACTTCTACTGCATTAACAGCAGAGCAACAAAGAATGAAAGCTGACATAGAAAAGCAGTTTGGACCTGAAATTGATAAATTAAATTTATCTCCACAGAAAAGAGAAGAGCTCATTAATGGCTTGGTTCGAGGACCACTATCAGATCCTGAGCTTTTGAAGAACCCTGCTGCACTACAAGAAAGAATTGAACAGTTATTTACTGGTGCTTTGGTTGGTAGTGCTTTTAGCCCAACAGCAGTTCAGCGAATTGCATCTGGCATTACTAGCTCTGTAGTATCGAAATTAATTGCAGGACAGTCGTTGTCGATAAATCCAGACGAAATGATCAAGGCAGGACTAGATGCTGCAGTTAAAGCTGATAAGGATCTAAAACCAGGAGCCAAGCAAGATCTGTTAGTGAATACATATGAAGCAACGATCAAAGATCTAGAGTCTCGAGGAATTACTGTTACCCCAGAGATGAAAAAACAGATTGCAAAAGAACTCGGTGAAAAATTTGAAAAAGCTGTTGATGCTTACAATAAAGCTAACAATACGCAATTGAAAGTATCGCCTGGTGAAAGTGCATCTACTCTTGAAAAATACCAACAATTAAAAGATCAGCTCGCTACGAATCCAAGAGCTGTTGCTGAGCAACTCCTTGGTGATAAAGCAACTATTGCTGAGCTAAGAGCTAAAGAAGAAGAGTTGAAAGCGGCAATTAGTAAAGATGGACCAGGAGCTGTTGCTTCTTCTTTAATGAAGCAAGAGCAAGAAGCGAAAGCTGCACAAGAAGCAAAAATGAATGAAGCCCCAAATGCTGAAGAGTTAAAAGCTATTACTGATTTTGCTGGTGGAAATTTATTCAACAAAGGGATACGTGAAAAAATTCACGCACAAGTAGTAAAAGAAGTTAAAGCAATTGATGATCAAATTGCGAAAGAGACAGACGTGGTTAAAAAGGCAGAATTAGAAGCAAAAAAACAAGCACTTCTACAAGCTGAGAAACAAGCTAATGAAATGCTCAATAAAGCTTATGCATCATGGTTGTTGGCAACAAAAGGTCCAGAAGCATACGACAGATTTATTAAGTCTAGTAATGAGCAAGCTACTAAGAATGGATTACCAATTCCTTTCGGTCCAGAATTTAAACCTGCTCAAACCCGTGCTGAATGGGCACAGATTCAACAAGCAGGTCAAAACATGCTTGACTACATAACACCTAAAGAAGCAAAAGCTGCTTAAAAATTAGGGGACGCTCACCTTTATAACGTTACGAAATTATTACGAATCGTAATTAAGAGACTTGTGTTATCAACTGCTTAGAAAAGGTGAGCGTCCCCTGGTGTTACTCAATGTAATTTGACCCCAATACAACCCTTTGATATTATTGCGAGTTCTTGCATGAAGTTGTTTTGTTTCAGCTTCTTGCTCTTTTGTTATGTTTAACTGTTAACACAGTTAAAGATTGTAAAAGAAATAAATAAAGGCGCATAGCTCAGTTGGTTAGAGCGCTGTGTTGTTTTGTCGAACTACCGTTCGACTAAGCGCTCTTTTATTATGTTTAACTGAGTAATTTCAGTTAAAGATTGTAAAAGAAATAAATAAAGGCGCATAGCTCAGTTGGTTAGAGCGCTTGCTTGACAGGCAAGAGGTCCACGGTTCGAGTCCGCGTGCGCCTATTCTTTAGCAATCGTTTATTCTTTTATTTATAAAAAATAAACCGATTTAAATTTTGTTTTAATTTATTAAGACTAATTTAAATCAAAAAACAAGCCTGTACCGGCAAATCTTCATTTTAGGAAACTAAAATGCTTTGTATGAACCGGTTCAATTGTAACTTTAACGTATAAACATAAAAAGTTTATAAAGGAGTACCTATGCCAAAAATGAAGACCAACAAAATGGCTTCTAAGAAGTTCCGTGTAATGGGCAGTGGTCGCGTTAAGAGAAAACAGGCGAATACTAGCCATAACACAGCAAAGCGCGCACCGAAAAGAATGCGTCAATTGCGTGGAACAACGATGGTAGATTCGACTAATCTCGATGCGGTTACTGGTCTATTGCCTTATCACAAAGTTAAATAAGTAAACGCAAAGGAGTTAGATCATGAGAGTTAAACGTGGAACAGCCGGAAGAAAGCGTCATAAAAAGATGCTGGATGCGGCAGAAGGATACCGCGGGCGTCGTAAGTCCGCCTATAAAAATGCAAAATTAGCCGTTCAAAAAGGACGACAGTTTGCTTACAGAGATAGAAGAGTTAAGAAGCGCGAGTTTCGCCAACTTTGGATTGCTCGTATCAATGCAGCAGTGCGCATATTTGGACTTTCCTATAGTAGATTCATTCTTGGGCTTAAAAATGCTCAGATTGAACTTGATAGAAAAGTACTTGCAGATATGGCAGTACGTGATGCGCAAGCATTCTCAGCTGTTGTTGAGAAAGCTAGAGCAGCACTGTAATTTTTAAGAAGTAGGAGCGTAAGAGAGATTTGGTACATCCGGTATATTGCCGCTTATCAAAACCTTCAAGCGCTGACATTGCTTCTATCGAAAAATTAAGCAACCGGCCTCCGTGGCCGGTTGAACTTTTTGAGGCTGAATTTAATCACTCATATTCATACACTTTCGGTGCACGTGCTGATGGAAAACTAATTGGTTTTCTGGTTACGCATGCAGTCCTTGATGAAATTCATATTCTTAATTTTGGAATCGATCCTGTATACCGAGGTAACGGTGTAGGAAGAGGGCTGATAACCTACGTATTAAAAACACTTTCAGATGAGCGTGCCAGTATTTGGGCAACACTTGAAGTGCGTAAGAGTAATACTGTTGCGCAATCACTGTATCAATCACTTGGATTTTCAGAAGTTGCAATCCGAGAAAAATATTATACAGATGATCTAGAAGATGCATTTGTACTTCGGCTTCATATTCCTACCTTTATTGCCGAGCACAACAAACAAAATAAGAATGAGTCACGGTATGAAATTTGAGATCTATAAAAAATATATCAGGCCACTTTTATTTTCAGTAGATTCTGAGAAAATTCATGATGTAACATTCAAAGTTATCAAAACTCTTGAAGACCTTTCACTCTCTGGAATTATTGCTCCGTTCTTTTTCCATGAAGATAAACGCCTTGAGACAACGATTGCAGGGATTCATTTTCGAAACCCAATAGGCCTCGCTGCAGGGTTTGATAAGCAAGCATACGGGTATGATTTTTTTTCAAGCTTAGGATTTGGCTCTGTTGAAGTAGGAACAATTACGAGCGTACCCCAAGACGGAAATCCAAAACCAAGAATTTTTCGTCTCGTAGAAGACCAAGCGCTGATTAATAGAATGGGATTTCCCTCGGTTGGAATTGACGTGGTACTTCCTCGTCTAGAGAAAATCGCAAAACATAAATCTGGTGCAGTAATAGGAGTTAACATTGGTAAAGCGAAATCAATACCACTTGAAGAAGCATCCGAGGATTATGTAAGGCTTTTAAAACAAGTCAGAGACGTTGCTGACTATGTAGCTATCAATGTGAGCTCTCCCAACACGCCTGAGCTTCGAAAGCTTCAAGAGCCAGCTCGACTCACTGAATTATTTGGTGCTCTTGAATCGGAAAGTCATGGAAAGCCTCTTTTTGTAAAAATTGCCCCGGACATAGAGTCGGGTGAGTTAAGAAATATTGTTGAAGTTTGTAAGCGTTCCTCTATTGCTGGATTAATTGCTACTAATACAACTTTAAGCAGAGAGGGGTTGATTTCAAGAACTGATGAAGCGGGAGGATTAAGCGGCAATCCGCTCAGAGTGAAGTCATTGGCTATCATCGAAGAGCTTTCAAATTATTCAGAGAAAACTCTTCCAATAATTGGGGTTGGAGGAATTAGTTCAGCTGAGCATGTTATACAGTGTCTGCAAGCAGGCGCCTCCTCTGTGCAGCTTTATACATCATTGATTTACGAAGGACCGATGGTTGTTAATCGTATTTTAAAGGGCTTATCTAGTTATCTTGATGCTCAGGGCGTCGGCAGTCTATCTGAGGTAACTTTAGGAAAAGATTAGTTATTTTATTTAGAACAACTACTCTTTTTCTTAGGCATTAAAGTTAATTTCTAGTACAATCGCCTGGTTCTCAAAGTAATTTTAGATTCTGGAGGGATTCAACAAGTGGCAGCAAAAGCATCATTCAAAGTAGGTGACAAAGTTGTATATCCAGGGCATGGTGTAGGTGTTGTTGAAGAACAAGTTGCTAAGGTTATAGGGGGAACGAGCTGCGAATTTTATGGTATTACCGTTACTGAAACCGGACTTAAAATAAGTGTACCATGCGCTCAAGCAATTGCTGTAGGGCTTCGAAAAGTTGCTGATAAAAAATCAATTGACCAAATTTTTCTTATCCTCAAAGAAAAGAAAAGAAAAATCGATACTCAAACGTGGAATCGCCGCTTCCGTGAATATTCACAAAAAATTCAAACTGGTTCTCTATTCGAAACTGCTGAAGTATTACGAGATCTTTCTCAGCTACGTAATCATAAAGAGTTATCATTTGGCGAAAAACAAATGTTCGAGAAAGCAAGAAGTCGTCTTGTTTCAGAGATAGCTGTTTCAAAAGCGAAATCTCAAGAAAAAATTTCATCAGAACTTGAAACGATGCTGGCTGCTGCGTGAATTTCTTTGTAGTACTCTTGGCCGCGGGACAAGGTTCCCGTTTTAGTGCTGATATTCCAAAAACATTTATTGAGTTCGAAGGCAATCCACTTTGGATAAAGCCTTATTCTTTATTTCGAGAACAGTCTTGGGTAAGTAAAGTTATCGTTACTGTTCCTGAAGAATTTTATAATCATCACTCTTTGGAATTACTGAATCGAAATAATGATCTTTGCGTTGTTGGCGGTAGTACGAGAAGGAGCTCAGTAAAGGCAGCCCTCGATGTTCTGTCAGGCTCTTTATCAGATGAAGAGAAAAGCCAAAGTTATGTCCTTATCCATGATGCCGCACGTGTATTTTTGAGTTCTGGGCTTCTTTTTAGAATAAAAGAAGCAGTTATTAGGTTCCAAGCAGTCACAGCTGCAATTCCAAGTACTGATTCTTTAATCAAAGTTGATATTAAAACATGCGAAGTGAAAGAGAGTCTGTCTAGAACAGAAATTTTTAGAGTCCAGACTCCTCAAGCATTTCGGTTCGATCTCATTGAAAAAGCTCATAGCGAATTTAAGGATGAAGCAACCGATGATGCATCGATGGTACAAATCATTCATCCAGTGCATTTTGTCTTTGGAGATGAAAGTAACCGGAAAGTTACTTTTCAAGGCGATTTATAGCTTTGATTCTTTTTCTTAGTCCAGAATAAAACATCTTTTAATGTTATATAAAATTCTGTAGCCTGGTGTTACGAAATTTATGTAGTGAAGTATGTCAGTAAATTCTCAATTTGGATCATATCTATTTCAGGCTCCCTTCTCGAAAGATACTTTTACTCGTGATATTGATTCAGATGTTCTTGTCGGAAAAATTGACCCATATTGGTCACAACAAAGCCGCGCAATTACTGGAGTTTTATGTAGTAATGTTACGAAGCATCCACAGCAAACATATCTTTCAATTTGTTCTCTTTTTGATCGATTTCAAACTGCTCGTCCTGAAGAATTTAATTCACTGATTTCAAGCGCTCTTATTGTTTCGCTTTGTGGTGGTGATTCTTTTACGCAGAGTATCCAAGATATGCTTAATCAACGATGCCTTGAAAATCTTGGTTCGATGAGGTGGCAGATTGCTTCTGATTTTTTCGACTGTATTCAACCTGAAGATTTCACTATGGCTATGGATCATAGTGCTTTCAAATTACTGATTATAAAAGCAGTACAAACTCATCAGGATTCTTACTTCATTACCGACGGCAGTTTGTTTCAGCAAAGAAAAGAGGGTCCAAATAAATACGAAGAACTTTTTCAGATTATCTGTGAAACTTCCCCTTACCTTTATTCAGAGATGTGTACGCATCTTCAGGAATTTTTTTTAGCGGTCGCTTCGCAATTCGAGACTAATGGTACATTAGCCGATAGTGTGGCACGGTTATTTACTACTGTTAGTGGTTTACATAATGAGAGTCGAGAGGAGGTTATTGATGGACTGTATCAAGTCTCTCTTAGTCAAGACCTTGCAGTCTCTGCTTCTGCTGGACGTGTTTGCCGTCGGATTGAGGAGGCATTCGGACACGAATCAGATTTTATCAATCGTTTTCGAAATCTTCTTTCTTCCTCTTCCGAGCTCACGTTTAAAGAAAAAAGACGCCTTGCCTTAATGGAAGCAGAGTTTTCACTGTATAATCCAAAGAATGCCCAAGAACTTATAAGTCGTTCTATTACCAACACTGTTGATGCAACCTCTATAGAGGAGTTATGCGTCTATGCAGGAGCAATTAAGCATATTATTTCTTCTTATAAGCATCTATTGGACGGATTTCTCAAAAGTGACGGTTTTACAAAAATCATATCTTTTGTGAATCATGATTCTTGTTCATCTCAAAGTGATAGCGATCCATCAAGCTTAAAAGAATTAGCTAATCTCGTTTTAAGTTTTTATCAAATGTGTTCCACTGAGCAGGGTATAGAAAATGCTACAATAAAACTTTTAGAGCAGAACTGGCTGCATCCATCCATTCCACTCGGTATGATTGAAAGCGTCACGTTCACTAAACCTCATTTATCAAGAGGCATACTACGTGGATTTCTATCTGTTATTGAAGAAAAGGGATGCTCGCTAGAGGAACTTGTACAATTACAAGATACTTTCTTAACCACATTTACATCAAACCCACTTCTACAAGAAGATTTTGAAAGAATTTGTGTTGTAATGAGTGATTTTCTAGTCGATCCGACATGCCCTTCTGCTTTTCAATGTATCGCAAGCGAAATTCTTGAAAAAGCTCGCGAAAGTAGAGAGCTTTTAGTAGAAGTTTGCCATAATCCCTTATTAGAAGATGGTAATTTATCCTAAGTATCTCTTCTTTTCCTATTTCACCCCCGTGAACCTGACCGTGCGCGTGAGCGTGACCAATTTTTCTTTGCACGTTCTATAAGGGTCACAGTAATTTGGTCTAAACTTATTAACAAACGAAATTTACTATTACGTTAGTATTCAGTATAAATGTACCTATGCTTCCTGTAACAACCCAAGAAATAATCGAATCTTTCAAAGCTGCAAAAAATTTAAACGCTGCCATAAAAAATTTCTTAAAAAAAGAAACAGCTGCAGATGATAAGCTCATACGATTTGCAAAAGATTTTCGTACTGTTACTTCGATGGGTATGACGAATCAGGCACAGATGTTTATTGAAAAAAACATGCCACTTCATCAAAACTATTTTTTATTCCTTGCTCGGTATGCCCACGCAGATCTCATTGGTATTGTCGCTGACAAGGTTTTTACCGATTTTGGCGATTTGTTTAATGCTACCTATACGAAAGCTGGTTCTGACATCATCGTCAAAAACGAAATTGAATTTTCTGATATTGTTAAAAAAGTACATTCTTTCGTAGCTGAGTCGCTACTAGCTGCGGATCGTCCGTCCTCAAATTTTATGAAAAACTCTGTCCTGACAGCTATCTTTGAAGAAGATATTCTAAATAATGCGCTGTTCCAAAAAGTTATAACGTCATCCTCGTAAGCGTAGAAATTTCAAGATTTCCCTGCAGCTTTTGAGTACCGTTCCTCAGTAATCTTTTTTTCAATTGCATGTTCTATCATAGGAAGAGGATATCCTTGACGTTTTAGTATCGGATTCTTGTAGATGTTATGAATCTCTTTAGGGGTAAAGGGTTCTAGTTCCTTAATCCATTTTTTAATATATATCGCTTCGGGATCGAATTTTTCTTGCTGAAGCCATGGATTAAAAATTCGAAAATATGGTTGAGCATCACAACCAGTCGAAGCTGACCATTGCCATCCACCATTATTTACTGATGGATCATAGTCAATGAGTCTTTGTGCAAAATATTTTTCACCCCAACGCCAATCAATGTGAAGGTCTTTTATCAAAAATGAAGATACAATCATTCGAACTCTATTATGCATCCATCCTGTCTTGTTGAGTTGCCTCATACCAGCATCAACAATAGGGAATCCAGTTTCCCCTCGACACCAACGATAAAACTTTGCACTGTCATCATCCCATTCGAGCGAATTAAATTTTTTTTGAAATGCTTGCCCAAACACATGAGGATAAAAGTACCCAATACAGCTATAAAAATCTCTCCAGTATAACTCTGAGATAAAACGATTATCTGCAGGTAGCTCTTTGTGAGCCATCCAGTAACTTTCTCGAATGGAAATTGTTCCAAATTTATGATGAGCCGACAGGCCAGAGGTTCCGTCGAGTGATGGGATGTCTCTAGTTGTATTGTAGTTCGTTAGTAAAGATACTTTATTGTTAAGAATTGATAATCCTTCTTTACGTCCACCTTGCATGAAAATATCTGAAAGCGGGGGAGTTTCGAGTTCATCCAGAAAAGAAATATCTCGAATCATTTTGTTTGTAAGTGTCGTTAACTTATGAAGCTCAGTACTTTTTTGAATAGAGGCAGGAGGATTTTTTGAGTTTTTTTTGAAAAACGGAGTAAAGATTGTGTAAGGATTTCCATCGTCTTTTACTGTGCTTTTTGGCTCGTGGAGTAGAGCATCATGGCAAGCAAAAAATTTTCTTTCTTTATTTTTGCAAACAGAAAGAAGTTTTTCATCACGAGCCGTGCTAAACGGAGTATAATCTCGATTGACAAAAACAGCATCAATCGGTTCCGTGGTAAGAAGTTCATCAAGGAGATCCTCAGCTTTCCCATAAAAAAGATGTAACTTTGAGCCTACCTTTTTTAACGATAGATCAAGTTCTCGAAGAGTATTAAAAAGAAACTGCTGTCCCGGAATACTCCTATACGGGTGATCTGAAACTTGACGTGGATCTAAGAAAAAAACAGGGATAACTTTCGACGAATGAGAAAGTGCCGCATTGAGACCTGTATTGTCTTCGATCCGTAGGTCTCTCCTAAAAATAAAAACGGATAACTTAACCATAAAACCAATTGTGCCTAGTCCTGTTTGACCAGTACACTATGCACTATGAAAATGAATGAGCCAATTGGGGATGCAGCGTTTGGACCATTATTCCTTCGTGTAGCCCTAGGATCGTATTTTGTTTTAGCCGGATTGTTGAAGTTAGAGAACATGGAGGCTTTTCTAAAGGTGATAGAAACTATTGCCTTTATTCCTAAACCACTTGCTATGATTATTGGAGTCTTAACCCCATATCTTGAAGTCTTTTCTGGGGTACTTTTAATTCTTGGATTTTGTACTACTTTATCTGCACTGATAATGTCGATTTTGCTTTGCGGTTTCATTTACTTATTTGGTATTTACCCAAAGGGAAGTAGTGAACTTTTTAATAAAGATATAATCCTTCTTGCTGGCTCAATCTGTTTGTTATTCACTGGTGCAGGAGCAATTAGTCTGGATAAGTTTCGGAAAGGTTAGGAACTTTAATTGTCGGTGGAGTTGTAGCATTTCCTGCTGAAATTGATATCGTCATATTAGCCAGAAACGTTAAAAAAGTTGTTGCAACTTCCTGTAATACATTGACCGTTGAATGGAGCTTTGAAAGGGTCTCAATCAAACCTCCAAACTGTTCATCTATAATTTTTTCTTTTGATATGACGATCATACAGTTACTCATTCCAAGGTCTCTGCCTTTTAACAGTGGCTGATCCCATTCCTTATGTAAGGTTTTTGCTGGTATGTATTTTTGCCATCCGTTTGGATCGGATACGAGATATTGGGTGTCACCTTCTCGACTCACTCGAAATCCGTTAACGACTGCATAATGAAGCCCTTCTCCTTTATCAAGTATTACGATCGCATAACCACCTTCTCGAATGACATGTTTTAAACACTCATCTGTTGAATTATTTCTGATAATCGCTTCGAAGCCGTGGCGAATCGCTGCATTCTTAATATCTACCGGGCTCGTTCCAAATTGTTCAGAGCAAAATGTATCCCTAATTCCATCAGCAGTTGTATATGATTTGACCCCTAATTTTAGAAGAACCATCGTAAGGCTCGTTGGGCCACAGGTATTTCCTTCCTGTTTAAGCAGTGGAAGGGAGTAAGAATACACTTCTCGATATGCCGTTAGTGCTCGTTTAGGCATACGTACTATGTATTCAGAATCTATAGAAATCGGTGATTGTATATTAAGACTTGCAAAAGTCCTTACAACAGCAGGGGTAGGCGGTAGTTCTTTTATGGTATCGAGCGTCGCTGGGTAGGCAGGGAAAATCATTCATTAACCTCACACATTACGATGTAGAAGTTGTGCTTTTGAATGCGCAGAGTTGAATGAGTATTCTACTGAAGAATATCGAGAAAGTTCGAGTATATTGCCCTTGAAAATCTATACTATGAGTATTATTAAGCTTACAATTATTATCCACAAACGGAGGAAAGTATGAATAACGAATGGACAGCACCAGTAAAACGGATTCGATTGTCTCCGATTTCACTGGTACAGAAACAGGTAGCAGGTCTCTTAGACGACATCATTACCAATTTTGGAGATGTTACAAATTTTGGTCTTGATAAATCCCAGAGCTTTATCCCTCGAATTGAAATGCATGAAGATGAACATGGTCTTACAGTACGTGCTGAAGTTCCTGGAATGAAAGTTGAAGATATTGAGATTTCATTCAATAAGTCAGAGCTCTCGATCAGAGGAGAACGTAAGGAAGAGTTCTCTGAGACTAAACCTGAAAGTGGAGTTAGAAGAAGCGAATGGTTATACGGTGCGTTTCAAAGAACGATTCCTTTGAGCTTCGAAATTGACGAAGATTCAATAGACGCATCAGTTAAAGATGGAATTTTGACTGTACTTCTGCCTCGTTCTCGCCAGGCTCGCTCTGAAATTAAAAAAGTTAGTATTAGAAAAGCGTAAGCTATCGAGTGGCCGAACTTGTTTCTAATAGCTTAGTTCAAGCAGTGCGCATTGCCGTAGAACCATTTAACACTTTAATAGTAGGTGTTAGTGGAGGCGTTGATTCTTGCGTGCTGCTTGACGTACTGAACTGCGAAGCCATTAAAAATAAAAAAATCATAGTAGCTCATGTAAATCACAATTTAAGAGAATCAAGTCGTCGGGATGCTGATTTTGTTAATGTACTTGCAAGTCGATACAAGATTCCAATTCGCACTTTCGATGCAACACCTCCCGATAAGGGAAACATGGAAGGTTGGGGTAGGCAGGTTCGTTATACATTTTTTAAAGAGCTTAAAGATTCCTTTCAAGCAGATGCCGTAGTAACCGCCCATACCAAAAGTGACCAACATGAGTTGTATCTGATGAGGCTTTTTTCAAACAAACCATTCTCACCAATGTTGCCTTTTGAAGAGAGGCGCTCTCTCTTAAGACCACTTTTGAATTTTTCAAAGGCACAAATAGAAGATTATGCTAGAAAGAAATCTCTCGAGTGGGTTGAGGATGAGACAAATGCAGATAATGAATATCTCAGGAATCGCACTAGAAATGTCGTTATTCCTACATTACGAGCGCAATACGGAAACTCAATAGATGAGGTTATTTCCGACCAGATAGAGCAATCAATCGAAACGGAAGCTTTGTATTCGACGATAGTTTCAAATTTAGAGGAAGGCCTTTTGCCATTTCAGAAATTTTCCAAGGATTGGAAGAAGCATCTTGAATCTATCCTTAAAGAGCAAATCGAATCTGTTCGATGGCGGTTTATGGATAAACTCTTCTTTGATCACTTCTCGCAACGATTAGGAAGGTCTGCAGGGCTTAGATTAGCGGATTTCTTTCTCTCGAATGCTCCACAGCTACAATTGCCACACGGTAAGACAGTGAGGCGAATCCAAGGTGAAATACGATTCGAGGATTCATAACTTGCCCCTTCTGCCTTAAAATTATTAAAATATACCAACGCCTATAAAATTCACTCGTTTACCGTCTTAAGGCGGTTGTGTTTGTTTTTAGAAGTGTATTTCTTGATTTTAAGAGGATTTTACTTTGAACAGTTTTACTAAAAATATAATTTTTTGGGTCATCGTTGGACTTGCGATGGTCTCTGTTTTTTCTGCAGTTAATAAAGGTGCAGAAAAAACAAATGAAGTCTCGTATTCTGATTTTTTGAATGAAGTAGAGCTTCGAAAAGTTAAACAGGTAACTATTCAGGGGGAAAGTATTTCGTGGGAGCGTACTGATAAGACTGGAGTTTTTAAAACAGTATCACCTCAAGCAGACAAAGAACTTATTCCGCAGTTAAGAGATGCAAACGTCAAGATTAAAGTTGAACCTCAAGAAAGTCAGTCATGGTACGTGGTGATTCTTTCTCAGATTTTTCCAATTTTGCTGTTTCTAGGTATTTGGTTTTTTCTTATGCGCCAAATGCAAATGGGCGCAGGTAAAGGGATGAGCTTTGGTAAATCTCGTGCGAAATTATTAACTGAGAGTCACAACAAGGTAACTTTTGCTGATGTTGCTGGGATTGATGAGGCTCGTGCTGAGTTGGAAGAGATTATTGAATTTCTAAAAGACCCGAAAAAATTTACTAAACTTGGTGGACGAATTCCAAAAGGTGTACTTCTTGTAGGAAGTCCTGGAACTGGAAAAACGTTAATGGCAAAAGCAATAGCTGGAGAAGCTGGTGTGCCGTTTTTTAGTATTTCAGGTTCAGACTTTGTCGAGATGTTTGTTGGTGTTGGTGCTTCACGAGTTCGTGATCTTTTTATTCAAGGTAAAAAGAACGCTCCGTGTATTATTTTTATTGATGAGATAGATGCGGTAGGGCGTCATAGAGGTTCTGGGCTTGGTGGTGGACATGATGAACGTGAGCAAACACTAAACCAACTTCTTGTTGAAATGGATGGATTTGAAAGCAATGAAGGTGTCATTTTGATTGCTGCAACAAACCGACCTGATGTTCTTGATCCGGCATTATTACGTCCAGGACGATTTGATAGAAGAGTTGTTGTTCCACGTCCAGATATAAACGGAAGAATCGGAATTCTTAAAGTTCATTCCAAGAAAGTTCCTATGTCCGATGATGTTGATCTTAACGTTGTGGCAAGAGGGACTCCAGGATTTACTGGTGCTGATTTAGAGATTCTTGTTAATGAAGCGGCTCTTTGGGCTGCCCGATGTAACAGGGATAAAGTAACAGCAACTGATTTCGAATATGCGAAAGATAAAGTAATCATGGGCACAGAAAGACGCTCTCTCTTATTGACTGAAAAAGAGAAGGAGACAACTGCATACCATGAAGCAGGGCACGCTCTTGTTGCAAAACTGTTACCAAATGCTGATCCCGTCCATAAACTTACAATCGTGCCTCGTGGCATGGCGCTTGGATTAATGCAGCAGCTTCCAGAAGCTGATAGACATACCTATTCGAAAAAGTATTGGGATGATGAGTTAGCTGTATTTTTTGGGGGAAGAGTTGCAGAAGAGCTTATCTTTAAAGATATGAATACAGGAGCAAGCTCTGATATTCAGAAAGCAACCGATATCGCAAGAAGAATGGTTACTGAATGGGGAATGAGTTCTCTTGGCCCAATTCACTTTAGTAGTCGTGATGAGCACATGTTCCTTGGTCGAGATATTGGAAAACCGAGAGAGCACGGTGAAGCGACACAAGATTTGATCGATAAAGAGGTCGAAAAAATACTTAGAACTGCATATGACCTAGCAAGAAAAGTTCTATCTGAAAATATCGATACACTCCATCGAATGGCGAAAGCTGTCATCGAGCGTGAAACACTTGATAGTGTACTTATCGAAGCAATCGTAAAAGGAGAAGAACTGCCACCATTTAAAACTGGGACAGTAGCTGTAACAGTGTAATTCTATGATTGGACAATATCAGATACTGAAGAACATTATAGATATCGCTCTCGTATCTTTTATTGTCTACCGCGTGCTTCTTTTAATAAGAGGAACCAGAGCGGTTCCAATGCTGGCTGGGCTTACGATTCTTGTTTTGATGTTTGTTGTCTCAAAACAGTTAGGTCTTGTTACGGTAGATTGGATACTTGGGAATTTCCTTTCAGCTATTATCGTTGTTGTAGTTATTTTATTTCAGGATGAACTTCGCCGAGGTCTCACAAAAGTTGGCCTACAACCGGTGCTTAGAAATAGAGGTAAAATTGTTTATAACAAAACAGTTGAAGATATCACGCTTGTTGCTCAGAAAATGAGTAAGGCAGGTCTTGGTGCTTTGATAGTTATTCAAAGAGAAGTAGGACTTGATGATCTTATCGAAGACAGCATTCTTGTTGATTCTTTAGTCAGTAGAAAACTTCTTTTTTCGATTTTTCTTAAGGATTCCCCTCTCCATGATGGAGCTGTACTCATTGAAGGTGACAGAATTAAGGCAGCTGGATGTGTCCTTCCTTTAAGTTTCGATCCGGAATTAGATCCTAATTTAGGAACACGTCACCGTGCTGCGCTTGGTATTTCCTCACGAAGTGATGCGGTTGTTGTTGTTGTTTCTGAAGAAACTGGAGCTATAACGTTAGCGCGTGAAGGACGGCTGCTTCGTAATCTTGACGGTACTCAGTTAAGGGATGCGCTAATCCGGTATACTTCAGCTCAGCCAATCTCCCAACCATCAGAAAAGATTAAATCTGGAGGGGGAACCGTATGAAACATCTCGGACTTCGCGTTCTTTCTATAGTGATTGCTCTTCTTCTTTGGCTTTTTGTTAATAGCGAAAGCAATATTACTTCTGCTCGTATTCCAGTTAGTGTTGATGTTCGAGACCTTCCTCAGGATCGAATGGTTCTTTGGCAAATTAAAAAACAGGTAGAAGTAGAAGTGAGGGGCCCTTCTTTTCTTGTTAATCGATTAATAGCAACTCCTCCGGTTGTACGTCTTAAAATTCCTGAATCAGTCGAAACTAAGTTTACTGCTCAAATTACCAGAAACGAGCTGGATATCGAGCCGCCACTCCAAGTTTTAAGTATCGAACCTTCAACTATCTCTTTTTCTGTAGAAAAAAGAGTTACCAAGGAATTGCCAGTAAAAGTTCCACTTATTGGTCAAATGCGATCCGACTTACAGCTCCAAAATGTTATTCCATCCCCAAATTCGATTGTTTTAACTGGACCAGAAAGTGAACTTAAAGATCTAACATCAATTCAAACAATTCCAATTGATTTAAGAGATGTAAAAGATGATTTTAGTGAAGAGGTTTCCCTTCGAATGCCGGGGAAGTTGATTGAGTCAACTGTTGCCTCTGTCAAAGTAAAAGGGGTCATTGCTCCAATGACTTCAAGAAAAACTTTTGAAGATGTTCCTATTGAAGTGCGTCAAAGTGGTGAGTCAGTAGTATTACTTTCTCCAAGAATTGTCAGTATAACGGTTGTCAGTACTCAAGCGAGAATACAAGAAGTCAGAGAAAGCGAGATACTGCCATTTGTAAAAATACCAAAAACTATCGATGAAAAGAGTGTTCAAGTCCCAGTTCAAGTCGAATTACCATCTGGATATAAATTAGGTTCAATTACACCTGAAAAAATTCTTGTTCGTGCAAGTGTAAAATCACAAGCTAAAAATGGTAAAAAATAATAAGTAATAAGTAGTACAACGAGATTGAGTATGACAAGAAAATATTTCGGAACGGATGGAATAAGGGGAACTGCTTCAGTTCCACCCCTCGACCCTGAATCATTAGTAAGACTTGGTCGAGCTATTGCAAAAATCTTTTTACGCCGAAAGGGTAAGCATCAAATACTCATTGCTAAGGATACTAGACTTTCAGGCTACATGATTGAAACTGCACTTGCTGCTGGTATTACTGCTTCTGGCGCCGATGTCATGCTTGTTGGACCTATTCCTACGCCAGGAGCTGCTTATCTCACGAAGAGTATGCGTGCTGATGCTGGGATCATGATCTCTGCCTCTCATAATCCATTTGAAGATAATGGAATTAAGATATTTGGTGCCGATGGATTTAAATTAGCCGATGAACTAGAGCTAGAAATTGAAGCTTTACTTGATGATGAAACTGGTAAGAATCTTTTGCCTGCTGATCCTTCAGAGATCGGAAAAGCTACTCGTATCAATGATGCTGTAGGAAGGTATACTGTTTACTTAAAAGAAGCTTTTCCTCGCGAGTTTACATTAGAATCCATGAGAGTAGGTATCGATTGTGGTAACGGTGCCAGTTATCTTGTAGGTCCTCAAACGTTACGAGAGCTTGGTGCAGAGGTCACAGCACGAGGGATATCACCATCAGGTAGAAATATAAATGCTGGTTTTGGAAGCCTTTATCCAGAGGTAATGAGTAAACTTGTTATCGAACAGAATTTACAGATTGGTATCTCATTAGATGGAGATGCTGACCGTTGTATTCTTATTGATGAAAAGGGTGGAGTGCTCGATGGTGACGTGATCCTGTCGATTGTTGCTTCGGATCTTCATGAGCGCGGACTGCTGCGTGGTAATACAGTCGTTTCAACAGTCATGTCTAACCTTGGACTTGATAAATTATTCCAGAAAAAAGGTATTCGCCTTGTCCGAGCAGGAGTTGGAGATCGATATGTTCTAGAGGAGATGCTAAAACTAGGTGCTGTCATTGGTGGAGAGCAATCAGGTCATACGATCTTTTTGAATAATGCAACCACTGGAGATGGAATTCTTACAGCACTCATGGTTATGAGTGTTATGTGTCGAAAGGAAAAGTCACTTTCTGAATTAGCAAAAGATTTTATACGTTTTCCACAGAAATTAGTTAATATTCAAGTTTCATCGAAACCTCCTATTGATTCTGTCGAACCTCTTAGGATTGCCATTGCTCAAAAAGAAAAAGAACTAAAAGATACTGGAAGAATATTAGTAAGATATTCGGGAACTGAGAACAAGGCCCGTGTGATGGTAGAGTGTGAAGATGAAGATTCATGTAAACGTCATGCAACTGATATTGCAGAGGTAATAGAGCGTGAGCTTGGTACCGCATAATCATTCTCTCTCATTTACATTAGAGAATATCATTGATGCTGCAAAATTTTGCATCTCATATATCGTTCCTGGAGGTACATATGTATTTACTGGTGATCTTGGAGCAGGGAAAACAACTTTGATACGATCTATAATTGCCGAAATGGGTTGTTCTGATACTGTGAGTTCACCGACCTATGTTTTGCAACATGTCTATAGTGGGTTCCAAGAAGGCATTAGTGAAGTAGAACACTGGGATCTTTATAGAACTCAGATTTTACCAGAAGAGATTGAGCAATCTGTTAAAAAATCTACGATTCGTTTTATTGAATGGGGAGAGAAATTTCCAGAATTACAACCAAACGGAAGGTTCACATTGTCGATAATTGATGATTCGACACGAATTTTAGATTTCAATATACTTAACTAATCGTGGGAATAATTGTTAAGAAATTTGGCGGTACTTCAGTTGGAACGATCGAATGTATTCGAGATGTTGCTTCTTTAATTAAAAAACATAAGGAAGAGTTTCCCGAAGATAGAATAGCTGTCGTCGTATCTGCAATGGCAGGTGAAACAAACAGATTAATAAGTTTATCGAAAGAGTGCGTTCCCACACCAAGTGCTAGAGAGCTTGACTGTCTTTTGGCTACTGGAGAGCAAGTTAGTATTGCACTGCTCTCAATGGCTCTGATCGATATTGGCGTTCCTGCGCAAAGTTTTACAAGTTTTCAGGCTCAAATTCATACAGATAAGAAATTTAACAATGCCCAGATATCCGGTATTAATGCTGAATTGATATTAAAGAAGATTGATGAAGGTATTGTCCCCGTTGTTGCAGGTTTTCAAGGAATTGATGATGAAGGAAATATTACTACCCTAGGAAGAGGTGGTTCAGATATATCAGCTGTTGCATTAGCAGTTGCCCTTAAAGCAAAGTCTTGTTTTATCTATACGGATGTTGAGGGAGTGTTTACTACCGATCCTCGTATTTGCTCAAAAGCAAAACCGATGAAGTTTATTTCGCATGAAGAAATGTTAGAGATGGCTTCTCTTGGGGCTAAAGTGCTTCACCCTCGATCTGTGTATTTTGCAATGAGGTATGAAATGCCTCTGAATGTACTTTCAACATTTAATCCAAATCATGGTACTTGGATTGTTAAAGAGGAGGAATTAGTGGAAAAACCGCTTGTGACTGGTATTACATACCGATTCGATGAAACTAAAATTACCGTTCAAGGTATTCCTGGCGAGAGTCGTTCTATTAACGAACTATTTGCTGAATTAGGAAATCAAGGAGTCTTTGTCGATATGATTTCACAGACTGGTCTCATAGACGGAAAGACTAATATTAGTTTTACGGTTCCCCAGGAAGCGCAGTCGACTGCTGTATTTGTCTCTGAAGCTTTTGCAAAAAATAACAAAGGCAAAGTGTCGATGGAAGTTGATATTGCAAAAGTATCAGTTGTTGGTATCGGCATGAAATATCATACTGGTGTTGCTGCAAAAATGTTCCAGGCTTTGGCCGAAGAAAATATCAACGTTATGATGATAGGTACCTCGGAAATCAAGATTTCAGTTGTTATCCCTAGAAAATATTCCGAAGTTGCTGTTCGGACCCTGCACGCTCGTTTCATCGAAGATGAACCTGTAGTGTCAGTTGAAAAATAACGATATAATTTTGAGCATGAATGAATCTCTTTCAAACTCATATACATGGGTATTGAAATTATTTTTCCCATTTTTTGCGATTCTTTTGATTGTTAGAGGGATTGCTCATTTCGCAGATGATCCAGGTGTTGGATGGCATCTTGCAAATGGAAGAAACATTCTTTCGAGCTTTGTAATACCTCGGATTGATACATTTCTATCTATTGAACGTCCATGGATCTCAGATCAATGGGGAGCTGATCTAATTTTCGCTTTTGTTTTCCATAATTTTAACTGGCTTGGATTATATGTATTTTGCTTTATTCTTTTTTTTACAAGCTTTTACATATCAACTTCAGGAAAGAGTTTAAAAGTATCTTCGCTAGCTTTTTTTCTTTCAATGTTTTGTGTCTTTCAACTTCTCAGCATTCACGCATTGCTACGTCCAGTTCTATGGTCGTTTATCTTCTTTGTTCTTCAATATAAACATTTAACCCAACTGTTAAATGAGCGAAAAACCCAAGTTAAAACATATTTCTTCTATTTTATATCCTATGCACTTTGGTCCAATCTTCATCCATCATTTATGTTAGGACTGGTTTTAGTTTTTTTCGCGGTTCTATCAGAGACACTTTACAGATTTAGTAAGTCTGAGCAGGTCCTCGAACACTCAATGACAAATGTACTTATACTATTAGGTATATGCGGCGGGGTCGGAAGTTTTTGTAATCCAAATGGCTATTATCTTCATGCCAGTATACTTGAACTCGGTGCGTCCGATTTCTTTATGACTCTTAACCGAGAATGGCTACCGTTATCAATAAAATCTCTAGAAGGTTCTATCCTTACGGTAATGTTGTTTTCAATTTTATTCTCTAAGTTGTTTCTTCAAACGACTCCACGTGTTCAAAATCACTCATCTCTTCCAAGTTCTATCTTTTCGTTTTTGATTTGTTTCTTTTTCCTCTATCAAAGCTTTAACTCTGTCCGTTTTGTACCGTATCTAGCACTGCTTCTTTTTATTCCTTTTGCTAAAAGTTTAGATTTAACTTTCCAATGGCTCTTATCTTTATCCCCTGTTTTAGAACGAAGGAGCAGCCTCCTGCATGTATCATTAACTTCCTTTTTACTCGTATATTTTTTAGTTATTGCTCTTATGGGATTCTCATCCAAGCAGTTCAATGTAGGTCCTTCAAAAGATGTATATCCTTACTCGATGATTTCGTTTCTGAAAGAAAATGCAGCAAGAATTGAACGTCCCCTTGTGATTTACAATCACCCTGACCTTGGTGGTTTTTTAACGTATTTCGGTGAAGGAATAGTTGTTCCTGTTCTTGATGATAGAAACGGTTTGTTACGAGAACCGCCTTACAGCGAGTTTCTAAGTGCGAAGAGCTCATCTTCTTTGACCCAAATAGCAAAAAAATATCAAGCTCGCTTTGTAATTACTTCAAGTAAAAAAACTCCAATAACTGACGATTTAAGCCTTTTATTGATTAAGAGTGAGAACGATTTTTTACTTTACGAGGTTCGATAGGTACAAGTTTATATTGTACTCCCTTTGCGTCTTCAATTTTTGAAATTTTCTTACCAGTAAAATTTAATTTTATTTTTTGAGTTGAAGAAATTTTTTGATCAATTTGAAGATATACTTCGCTGTTACCCTTGATTATTTCTTTATCAATTTGAATTACGTTTATTGTCTCTCCTTGATTTTTAGAGGGTGGGTAAAGCATATCATTACCATAAGAATGTCTAGCGGTATTTTCAGAGTGTGTTGTTGTGGCAATCAATAATGACGATAGTGCCAGTAACGATAATACGAATGGTAGTTTGAATCCTTTCATGAGTTCTCCTATTGAAGCCTAATGTATGGTATTCGACGTAATGGTAGATAAGTTTATAAATTGTGACTAAAAGATTTGGAAGTATTATAAGTCAATGCTAAGTTGTTGAAATTAATGAGTCTTTATCGCAGTGTGACGCAGAGGATCGCGGGGAATTATGCCAATATATCGATGTTGTTAGATTTGTTTGATTTCCTCTGCGATTCCCTGCGTACCTCTTGCGGAAAAATACAAATGCTTGAAGTATCAACCCATCTGAAATGTAACTAAATTTTTTTTTATCTAGAAAAGTCGAAGAATATGCATATCGCTCTTGAAGTTCTTTTTACATAGAGGAGAAAATTTTTCTTGATAAGAACCTCATTGGCAAAAATAGTACCTTCGTTTGCTATCAATTGTGCACAAGTTGAGTCGTTATCAGGCTTTTCAATTATCGCAATAAGTTCAGATAGTTCATTCTTGATTGAAACGTATTGAGTCAGCAGCTTTTTGAAAGACTTTATAATTAGTATGGGATTACAGAGCGATATAGTAACTTGTTAAATTTAGTAAGAAATATACTTTTCAACAATGTAAGATGTTAGATAGAGTATAGTAAAAGTTTAAAGAAGAGCCATGTATGGACGTTACCCTCGTTAATCCTTTTATAGAATCTACTGTAAATGTACTGAAAACAATGGCACAGACGGAGCCTGTGCCAGGGATGGCATTTATTAAGTCTGATGCAAGAACATGGGGAGTTATTACGGGTATTATTGGTATGGCGGGAGATTCCGTTGCAGGTAATCTTGTATTAAGTTTTGATGAACCCTGTATTTTAAGCATAGTCTCCAAGATGCTTATGGAAGAGATCTCTGAACTTACGCCAGATGTTGTTGATGCCGTCGGTGAGATTACAAATATGATTTCGGGTGGTACTAAATCAGCTCTATCAGAAAAAGGATTTAAGTTTGAAATGGCTAGCCCAATTATGATTACTGGTCAAAACGTAGAGTTAAATCAATTTGCAAAAACACCAATTCTTGTAATCCCGTTCCAGACACCTAATGGAAAATTTGTAGTGGAAGCTAATTTAGCTCCTAAGAAGTAATTTTAGTTCTGATTGTTTTTTCGTAAATTAATAAAAAAGAATTCTAGTTCTTTATTGATTTTAAAGAATAAATTCAAAGAACTATTGTACGTTCGTAAAAATTGTAAATACCGAGAAAGGGACTTGAACCCCCACTGTCTTGCGACAAGCGGATTTTGAATCCGCCGCGTCTACCGTTCCGCCATCCCGGCTTATAAAACTATTCATTATAGTAAATGAAAAATTGGTAAATTGAAAATGCAGGAAATTAACTTAAAAGGTGCCCTAAATATTACTACATGAGGAGCCTCAAATTGCATTTGTCGTTCGAATAATAGTACTTCTCTAAGTTTTTTATAACATAGCTCCAAATATCTGAACTAAAATCATGAAATTACGGATTCTCATTAGTAAGAATAGATAAAGATCCGTTTCAATGGCCGATTTAGAAAACAAAACTACAGCTTCAAATAGAATTAGAAATCAGCCTGTAAAGGAAGTTTCGATTAATTTATGTGATTCATTTACATCAGAAGAGCGAATTCAAGGTTTACAAGAAGCGTTGCAACGAAAAAAACTACTTCGAGAAGATTATATTTACAGCGCATTTCATCCGTCTAAGTTAGAAGATGTTTTAACAAAAGGAACTGCTCGAACCGGTAGTGCCATTGATGGTTTTATTGCCTCTGGGTATTGCAATAATAATGATAGTGATTCAATTTTTTATATAACGGTTAGTAATAGTGAGTCCTCGATGAGATTCGATAACGACGAGGAGCATACGATTGTTTCGTACCTAGAACAGCGAGTTGAGAATGATGTCGGTTATATTGCTATCTATAAAAAAGAAGATTTTATTGATGATACTCAGCGTGCTGTCGGTCAAGAAGACATTAGACGATACTCGTCAGGTTCTTCTTGTTCCTTTATTGATCCAGAAAATAAACTGCAATCGCTTGTAGCAGTTGTAAAAGTTCTTCTGTAGAAAAATAGCAAAGATCTAAACAACAGGTGTTGTGCTTTGAGAAGCTTTTGCAGCAGCTTCGCGACGTTTCTTCTCTTCTTCTTTTTTCAATCGAGTATAATCAAGATAACAAAGGTTCGCCTGAATATTATCTGTATTGCTGTAAACGTACGCTAAAAAGAATTCTGTAACGGTCGCTTTTCTATTTTGTAACTCTTCACCGAGTCGAAGTACTAGATTTAATCGATGTTTATTCTCGTTTTCAAATGCTTCCCACCACTTTCGAGCTGAACCAGTTGTATTGTCCCAATCAAGTTTCTTTTTAACTTCATCAAGTTTTGTTTTAATCTGTTCTTCAGACCAACCCTTGGTGTTGGTAATGTTAGCAGGGAGTCCTCCAGCGGCAGGAGCTGACTGAGTAACCTCTGGAACTTTGTCATCGAATTGGATCGGCTCAGTTCTTAGTTTTAACTCTTTATCAATCTTATCGTATTCTTTAATCCTGTCTCTAATCTCAGGTGTTTTATAGTAAGGAACAAGATGCCCTTGAAATGCCGGAGTATTAGGCATAAAGAACGTAGAGATATTATCGATAGGACGTCCGATTTCATCAGGCGTTAATACCGCTCTTTGTTGTACTTGTTCTTGAGTCCCGTCGTTTTTACTTGCAAACCACTCGATAATTTTTCGGTTGGTACCAGTCGACTGAGTTTTGAACCGAATCGTCATCTGTCCGGTTTCTTTTGATGCCCATTCACTATCTACGAGGTCAAGAGCAGGCATAAAGATCTTTGTTGAAAAACCAGCTAATACGGAGTCAGCATTTTGTTCATAGATCGCTTTAACCTGTGCTGTAGACTGGATTGCTGCAACTATACTTACGTTTCTAGAACGGAGCGTATTGAGCTTAACGTGAATATCTGGAATTCGACCTAGGGCAGAAGCGAACTCATCGATTACAAGGCTTACAGGGCGTGGAAGGGTTACTCCTTCGCAGTTTTCAGCTCTTTTCGTTAAGAAGCGAAGAATCTCAACCACGATAACGTTTGCCATCGGACGGAGCATTTCGATCTCTGATTCTTTGAATTCAACAATCAATAGCGTTGGCTTTGATACAAGAGCTTCAAGATCGAGCTCATTATGCCAAGTTGTTGCTCGAATAGCAGACAAATCCCATTGGCTAACTCGCATTGAGAGTTCAGACATAATGGTGTCAGCATTTTGGGAACCAGAATTCACGAGGTCGATAAATGTTTGCGTCGTTCTTCTTGCCTCAGGTCGCGCCGCAAGCCAATCCTTCAATCCAGTATTTCCCGATTGAATAAGTTGGTGAACTCGAGGCATTGAGAGAGTATCTTTACCCTCTTTTTGATCTCGTAAGAGACCAACCATGATTGCATTCAGTACGGAAAGAGCGTTGTTACGAAAGAACGGGGTATCTGATTTGGAGTTTGGTTGGTCAGTCGCCATGATGACCGTATTAGCAATCAATTTTGCATCAGTATCATCGTCAATCTTACTAAGAAGATTCCAACTTAATGATTCTATGGTATCGAGTGGATTGAAACGGAGAACTTCTTTATCTGGATTATACCGTTTCGTCATTGCAGCAAGTTTTCGCCACATTTCAGGTTTGGAATCGATGATAATAGTTGAGCGCACTTTCGACATGCAATCGTTGTAAAGAAGGGGCAATATGAGTTTTGTAGTTTTACCAGAACCAGTTTTTGCAACGATTAATATATGTCGATTTCGTTCTTCTGCAGGAATAACAATTTTTGAATTTCTAAATGCAGTTCCATCACTACCTCGAAGGTCGGTACAAATTAAGCTTGTATCAAGGTCAGGATCTTTTGCTTTGGTCCATTTAGCAATAGTTTCTGTGTTAGCAAGATTGCCGGATCCAAGTTCATTAAAATCTGAGCGATTCGGACGGTGTTGTTTTTTTTCTCGAATTTTTTCAAGAAGCGACATTTCGCCTAATACAAGTCCTGTTTTTTGGAATGTTTGATAAGCGATTGTTGAGACTGAAGCAAGATAGAGGCAAAGAAAAACAAATAACGATTCCTCGAAAACTGTTCTGCGGTAATAGGGTGCTACTGCATAGTGAAAAAGCCATTCAAAAAGTGGAATTGGTGAGATATCAGTATGGTATACAGACATCCAATCGAAAATATTTTGAATACGGTTGGTAACGGCATCTGGATTTTGAAAATGCAATATTTCAGCAACACAGAAAAATAACCCAATTGCTCCAAGCCAAACTGACTTTGAACCTTTGGTGAATTGCAGTACAACAAGAGCGATACCGAGAGCTCCAATCGTGAGGAGTCCAATACTCTTGGGGAGCATGTAAAAGTAGTAGAGCCCCTGAAGGAGCATTATTTCAATAGTTTGTAGCATTTCCCTAAACGCTCTTAACGTTCATTATACTATTGTTATCGTTCGTTCTGCGTTTATACATCAGTAAAAAAGATTTTTTACAGTTTTTGAATCGACACAGATTGAACTTCTTCAATCTTTACATTAGTTTAGCAGACTCTAGATCTTAAACACAGGGTTTTAATGATTAATTCAAAAGGGAAACTACGAATTGCGCTGCTTGGAACCAGAGGCATCCCTGCGAATTACGGAGGATTTGAAACATTCGTTGATGAACTTTCTAAAATCCTAACTAAAAGGGGTCATGAAGTAACTGTCTATGGAAGGCACTTCTTTTTTTCTCCTGCGGTAACACAAATTCTTGATTACATTAATGGTGTTAGAAGTATCCGTACCAAAACATTTCCACATAAATATTTAGAAACACCAGTGCATGCAATTACCAGCAATATCGATCTCTTTAAAAGAAGAAATGAATTTGACTGTGCGCTTTTATGTAATGCTGCGAACAGCCCATTCTCTTGGATGATTCGACTTGCAGGTATACCGTTTGCAGTAAATGTTGATGGTATAGAAAGAAAAAGAGCTAAATGGAATGCCGTTGGAAGACTGTGGTATCGACTTGGAGAATACTGCTCTACAATTTTTCCAAATAAAATTGTCGGTGATGCAGCGGTCATTTGCGAATATTACAAAGAGAGATTTTCATCCGATTCAGTTATGATCCCTTACGGTGCAACAGCAGAGTTTCAATCTGCTGGATCTACGCTTACTGAATTCAATCTTTCTTCCGGTAGATTCATACTTTATGTAAGCCGCCTTGAACCTGAAAATAATGCCCTTGGTGTGATTCAAGCATACAAGCAATCAGGTATCACCGATGTTCCTCTTGTCATCGTAGGGGACGCACCCTATGCAGAAGAATATAAAAAGTCACTAAGAAAAGAAGCAGACGGAGTTGATGTACGGTTTACTGGATTTCAGTTTGGTAAAGCTTATCAAGAGCTTCGTTCGCATTGTCAGATGTATGTACAAGCCACTGAAGTAGGGGGCACCCACCCTGCGCTTATTGAAGCTCTAGCTTACGGAAATCCTACTATCATAAACGGGACAGAAGAAAATATTGAAGTAGCAGGCGATTGTACTCTGCGCTATCAGGTAAATAATTTTGAACAACTCGGGTCTCAGATGAGATTGCTCTATGAGAACGCCTCTCTAAGGGAAGATCTTTCAAGAAAAGGAATAAGCCACGTCAAATCCCATTACAGTTGGGATGCCGTTGCAGATCAGTACGAAAAGTTATTCTTAGAGCTTCTTAGAAATTGAATTGTTTGCTTTTTGCTGCTTTGGAGCAGGTATCTCCATTTCAGCTGCACTATCGTTACTAGAATCATCTACAGGAGAATCAGGAATTCTTTCAACTTCAATTTGAGCAGCTAATCCAGAACGGGAAGGACTAATAGCAGAAGCTTTCTTCTGTGGAACTTCATCCTGTGGAATGCTAATTCTTCTTACATTTTTAGCGTGAAGACCTTTGTCCCCATCTTCGAGTTCGTACTCTATCTCTTCGCCATTTTTTAATGTTTTAAAACCTGCAGTTTCAATACTGGAAAAGTGAATAAAGACATCACCCTTTTCGTGTTCAACAAATCCAAATCCTTTTGCGTCATTGAACCACTTAACTAATCCTTTGATTTTATTATTCATCGGCAATTACTTCCTACATCAAAAAAACTAAACAAACTTACTTGCTACTTTTGATTCACTCGCACATTAAAAGATTCAAGCCGACTACTTGCTCAATTGCTAAGTTAGCCAAACACCCCTATATTTAAGACTGTTCATGGTGTTTATGTCTATAAAAAAATGAGCAGCTAACCTATAGTAATTCTTGAATAAAACATACTGACTGCTCATGGTAACAACTCCTAGTCTATTCAAACCTTGTCTCGATGCCTTAGTCGAACCACTTTTTATTTTTAGTCTGGACCGCTCGCCAGTTTTTGCTAACAGTGCTTTTTTAGAATTGCTTGGTAGATCGAGTCTTCCAGAGCAAGCGATATACTTATGGCCAAACCATGAGCGGCACGATTCTCTATCAGGAGATTTTACTGCAGAGCTGCTTCATGAGGACGGACATACCGTTCTTGTTAGATTTCTAGGAACAGATATTGGTGAGCAGCTGGTTTTACTAAAAGTAGTTTCGGCGCAAAGAAAAGCAG
>JBIKWN010000064.1:0-13918 GCA_044356295.1 Bdellovibrionota bacterium | reverse complement strand
ATAAAACTGAGCCAAACACTCGTAGGCAGATACTTCGGATACTTTGCCGCTGCATCAAACAGTAGATCGTGATGTAAATCCCAAAAGGAATAAAATTCCTCTAAAGGGAGGTTAAGGACGCTCATTATCGATTCTATGTTAAGATCATTCCACTGAAGCAATAACTGACTGGCAAATAATCTATACCTTCCCTCTTCATTACTTTTTTTAGCTTGCTGCCATAATGAGAACAAACAAGCTACTTGTTGGCTTGAAGTATTTGCAGATAAAAGACCGTCTTCTGGAGGAAGTTCTGAAAGAGATGAAACGCAAAATCGTATAAATGGAATGAGATCTTTTTCTGTACACTCCTTTATAGCAAAACAGTCGTTTATCCAATCAACAAAATTTATTCCGTACTGTTTTGTGAGAGATATAATTTGTTTGTGAAACTCTTCGGGGAGTCGTCCGTTACTTTTTTGAAATTTTTTAGAAAGCTCGTACGTTGTCGCGCAAAATGAGTTTTTAAATACTTTATCACTGCGATCAGAATCAATCATCGGAAGGATAAATGAACGAATTTGATACGCTCGAATGTTAGCAGCAGCTTTATATTCTTCTGTAGAATGGCCATCGACGAACATGTCCATCAGTAGTATTTCATCTAATCTCGCATTAGCACTCGATTCTCGTTGCGGAACGATGCTCAGCACTCTCATCAAATCCTGCGGAGCAACACCAAATCTTGATATCTCATATGATAATCCACGGTAAGCACGAATCATTCTATCAAATTTAGTTCTAAGCGGCGATGCGTTAGGATGATCGGTAAAACTATTAAGTGCAGCACCACCCAAAATTCCAATTTCAAATGCAGAGCTCTGTGCGTGATTTGGATCCGGAGTAGTTTCAAAATCCCAATTTCGCCTCCAGTGATCAGAGAGCATAAGATATGCATCACCTACTCTATTTAAATCATCATGTGACGGACTTGTTTTATGACCCCAATTTTTAGACGAGAAAAAAACTCGAAGTCCTTGACTGAATGATTCTGGGTCATAATTACTGATTTTTTTTAGCGCAATCATTTCTAAACCAAGAAAGGAACGCCAACCAAGATTCTTAAAAAAGTCAGAAGCAGATGAGCCAAAAACTTTTTGAGCATTAGTAATAACTGTATCTTGATCGTTTGATTGCACCAGCAAGATCTTGAGATGCTTTAAAGCATTGGTCAGTTTTTCCTCAGAAGGTATTCTATCGTAAGAGGTCAGAAGTATTTTTAACAGACCGGGATTATCAAGAAGCAGCTTATTAAAATCGGGATTATCTACCGAATCTAAAAAAGCTGAAATTTTGAGAAGCATAGTAACGCGACTAGGCACTTTGGATCGAACATGCTCACCCCTCCTTTTCATGGGGAGATTTTTTCCTACTAGAACACCCAAAGAATCCAATACAGATGATAAATGTTTTGATTCATCCTGTGCAGAATTTAAAAGGTGCAAGGAGCGAACACTATCAAGAAAGGTCTCGGAAGAAACTTGAATTGCATCAAACGTAAGGGCAAAAAATTCTTGTTGTGTTTTGGCAAATTTCAATAAAGATGAACACAAAGTTCTGGCTTCGATACTTTCAACACTTCCCTGATTTTTTTTCTGGAATGAAACATAGTGAAGGACAAGTGATTGAACTTTTTTAGCTGACTTAGAAGATTCATCTGTAATTTCGTTCGATAAAGGATCATCAAGAAAAACGACTAAGCTAGGAAGATTTAATTTAAGACTAAGAATTCCGCGCTGATTTTCTCCTGCGTGAAATAAATTTGTGTACGCTCTATCGACATCATTAAAAGATACAGTCCCTTGAGATTTCTTAGGAATACTAATCACCAGTTTTAGTAGTTCATTTTGAATAGACGAGCTTTCAAAACAACTAATCGTATCGACGAGTGTTTGGGCATCGGAAAAATCATCATTACATAGATTTAAAATAGCCGATGCCGCAGTTCCAATTCGGATTTCTTTACGCTCTGATTTAGGGATAGAGGCAATTAAACTCTTTAAAGAAGATGTAAACCTCTCTGAAGGATCAATAGCTTTCGGAATAAACTGTTCAGTGACAAGGGACTGGGACTGCATTGGGGTAAAGAGTACCTTTTTCATCTGAGCTAATCGAGAAAAAAGTACCCAATAATGTTCACTTTGCAAAATGGCTGTTGCGGTATTATTTTTTCATAATCTGATGGTGAAATATAAGCAGATATGGATATACTACGGGATACTCAGATTTAGACTTGTTTTTTTTCGAGCTTACGAGTGCAAATGTTAGACATTTCTAAATCAAAAACCAGCCAATCTTTACTATCAAAATTTTAATCCAATTATGACGTGCCATCTTAAACAAGACGAATTCTCAAGTACTATATCGCGTCTCCTTTTCATTTTCTTCTCTGTCTCAGCAATACTTTTTTTATCATCCTGCAACAAAACTAATAGTACCTCTGCTGTCTCTACTATTCATCCCTTTCTCCTCAATATCCCCTCTGACACCTCCGCCTTTTATGCGATGAAACCAAAGTCTTCACCTTTGAATTCAAATGATAAAGGTGCTGGCCTTGAATCGATTTTAAAACATATTGAAAAAATTGATCCAACAATCAACTTCAAAGAATTTGTTCCTCAAGAAATCCTTTCAACCCAACCATCCTTTGTCACAGTGGGTTTTCGCAGTGGCCAAAATAATACAATAGAGCCATTAGTTGCTGTTGAACTGAGTAGTGAGATTGATGGGTGTACAGTAAAAAACAAGATCTCCGAGAGTTTTATAAAGGGAGGATTCTCTAGCTCTGACAAAGAATCTTTCACTAAAGATGGAATAACGTTCTATCTTGCATGCCAAAAAAATTCCCTCTCTTTTGGACTAAATAAAGAATCAACCAAAAATGTTTTAAACGAGCTCGCACCCGGCCAAGCAAACATTCCTGCTTTATTGACATCGATATCTAAGGACCTGCTCTCTTTTAAAGATAAAGAACAACTTGGAATTGGACGAATTGGTCATGCAGCTATAGTTGAGGGATTCAAATCTGCACAACAAGATTCAACAGACCCGATCTCTGTTGAAAATAATCCTATTGAGTCTTTGGATATTATTCAGAAAGCTATCCCCTATAATGCTAGCTATCAACATGAAATTGCTATTACAGTAGCGCTTGCACCGAAAAATGATGCTCAAACTAAATTTATCACTGACATTAGCAGGGCAGGAAGCGTACTACCCCGAGTTATCGATAACTCAATTCTCCAATTCGGTGTTAATAAAGCAGTAACAAGTACATTGATAGAAAGCGGTTTTTCAACTCTAGATAAAGAGCAAAAATCTCTTATTACATCTCCAGACCTTGTTCAACAAATTGCTGGATTGTCATTGGGCTTTATTGCTGCACCAACAGAAGGTACTTTTCCTTCAGTCTTTTTAGAATTACGTCACGATAAAGCTCAACAATTGAAAGAAGTCGTAGAGCAAGAGCTTAAAGGTTCTCTTTCTGAAATGGTGCCAGCAAATCAGTGGAAACAAAAAGAGCTACAAGGTCATGCTGTATCTTACATGAATACTCCATTTGGAATAGGAGCATTTCTTGCTACTTCAGGTTCTGCTACTAATGACTCTTTAATCCTGACAACCTCTGAAGACGCCATAAGCAAAGTACTTAATGCAAAAGATGCACCTCCTTCAACAAAAAGCATTCTTTCATCTGGCTCAATTAATTTTTCTCAGTTTGGTAAAGCAATTGAAGATTTACAATCTTCATTTTCCTTTTTAACAAAAGGCGAACAGTACCTTTCGAATGAAGATATTGTATATCTCAAGGGGCTCGGACATGCACAAGGTGAGGTTTCAATATCCCCACAAGCTATTGAAATTACTTATCGAATTATACCGAACTGATACAATTCTCGTCTGGATGAATCTTGCACTATTTGAAGCTCATCTAAACAAGACTATGCAAACAATAGATAAGCTACTCGATATTACAAGCCGGCTTGAACACATAGAGTCATCTGCTGAATGGATTGCACGAGAAACTGTTCATGCTGATAACGTTTTAAGTCAAACAGGCACACTCATTGGTGTACTTGCTGATGATATTAAAGAGAAAGTGTTTAGCCTTGTTAAAGAGCTTGAAGATCTCGCAAGTCTTGATAGGTTCAATTAGCTCTTTTTAATTCTAGTTCTTCGATAGCTTGTATCAACTTTCCTTCTTCTATTTTCATCAAACCAGATCTCATATTCGGTTTACTACAGAAAAGATTTTTCATTTCAAAAAGAAATTTCTCATTTCCATTCAAAGAACTCTGAGTATAAAGATCAAATCCTATAAGTAACATTTGATGTGCTTTATCTACTGGAAATGAATGATTCAGAGAATAGGATAATTGAGCTAAGAAAACTGCGCTTTTATCCCTATTTGAGAATAAGCCTAAAGTCATTCTATCGAACGAGGGAGTATTTTTTGCGAGTTTACATACACGAAGTCCTGTCTGTTCAGAGATTTCATATCTTCGTCCGTCTCCTTTAATTGCTTCTAATGCAGCTACGGAAATAAAATTTTTATGCGAAAAGTCTGTCAAAGTAGATTCAAAATGAACACAATCACCTCGAATTGCAAAAGCTTCTAATAATCCGCTAATGATTCTTAATTCTCTTTTTGAACTTTCGGTTGGAAAATCTTCCCTTAATGTCTTTATTACTGCCAAAGGAAAAGACTTTGAAGGGACTGCTTCAAATAACTTTATAAACTTTTCTGCGATGCCACTGCTGCTTTCTGAATTTCTCAGAATTCTACAGATGAAATCTTTTGCAAGAACTTGTTCTGCTTTATTCTCAATTTTTACAGATCGTATCATTGAGCGTGCACTTACCCACGCTTTCATCTTATTCAAAAACAGTTCTGGATCATTTTCAATGACAGAAAATGCATCCTTCCCGAACTGCCTCATTCGATATGCATAGACTCTATCTAATGCCATATCAAGCTTTAAGTGCGGCGCTAAATCAACTATTTTTTGTTCAATTAAACTCATAGATTACGTATTTTAGTTATGCACAAGGTAATAAGATCAGTGACTTAAGAAATTTTCACCCTCTTGAGTCACCAAGGCTGAATGTGGTCTCATATCACCACTATGTTCCCCGCTGATTCTAGCCAAGTTATTTGCCCTCTCAGAAACCGGTATTTTGCTACTGAGCTAGCAGCGCAGTCTAATACGGTTAAAAGCGATACAAATTTCGCCGCCTTCATACCCTATGCGCTTTTAATTATAGTTCAATTATTAGATCTTAAGTTTACCCTTACTGGTATCTCTTGGTTTGGAACTGATATCGAAGCAAATCCGATAATTCATCTTTTTTTCCCCTTTCTTGGTATCACTGGATCGCTAATCTTCGTAAAGAGTTTTGCTGTAGCGTCAATCGTTCTCCTCGCATCCCTGTCTAACAAAATTTCTTGGATTTCTAATGCTATTTGGGGTATCAACTGCTTTTACCTGATTGCCGCGATTATCCCTTGGACAATTATTTTAACATCGTCATTGTAGTTGCTATCTCTTATCCCCCTACGTTAATAGAGAATTTGGGCTCTATGGAGTTTTGATTAAAATCTGCCGTTAGTTTTATATCGAACTAAATTTGCCCTTTTTATATCGTAAGCTTTTGAATAGAATGGTAATATAATTATACCTCTTTATCGTTAACCACGAATGAATCAATCACCTGCAGAGAAAAAGAAAGTAATACAGCCAATGTCTGTTGTACTACCCCCTGATCAAACCATTCTTATGCAAGCTAGAATGGAAGCAGGACAAAGAAATGTAAAGCTCAAGACTGTCGCTAGTTTAATGCTTCATGAGCCTGTTCTTACAATGGAGTTTTTACAGGGTGCAAATTCTGCTCTTTTTAGTGGTGCTCCTGCACTTGATCTTGATACTGCATTAATGCGACTTGGGAGTGCTCGAGTTATTGTTGAACTTGGAGATATGTTCTTAAGGGAACAAATTAAAGTAGACTCAATTGAAGAGGTCTTCTACCTCCTCCGTTATCAAAGCAGACGAGTCTCAATTGTAAGTCTTATTATCGCATCCGCACTGCGCCCACAACTCGCAGCGACTGCAAGAATCTCAGGATTACTTTCAGAGATTGGTCATATGGTAGCGCTACTCTCTCTTGGTCAGACCTATGTCGATGTACTGACGCAACATAAGAGAAAAAATATCGCATTTCGTCTTGAGAAAGATCATAAATTCAATATCGAATCAATTCGAATTAAATATCTTAGAAGCAAAGGGATACCAGAGAAACTTATTCTTCCTTACGATCTAGAAACACAATTAAAAAACCCAGGTGATGTTGATCTACGTGCTTGCATACGATCTGCAATTGCAATTATTGATGCTTTTGATAATGGCAAAATGAGTCTCTATAACCCCGATCAACCACTTCCTTCCCAGTCTGAGCTTCGACTTTTTAAAATGACTCCTATTCAGCATGAACGTCTGTATAAAACTCTTTCAGACTATCTCAAGAAAACAGCTGAGCACGAAGCACCTGCATCGGCAAGTATGCTCATTAGCTCATCTGATCAAGATGAGGTTCTAGAGTTAAACGAAGAAGATTCATCTCAGATAAAAGTTCCACACTATCCAATTAGTTACGTTAAGCCTCAAAGTAGAACTAAACTTGAAGATTTTTTTAAGATCTGTGAATCAGCAATGAGCGAAGAGCAGCTCAAAAATGCAGCACTTGAATCCCTCATACGAAGTGGATTCTTTTCGAGAGCCGCCTTAGTTCGTGTACCTCCAGAAAGTAATAAAGCTATCATCGAAGAATCTCTTGGTTTTGAAAAACCGATTGGTCCATCTATAGAGATATCCGATCCACTTTCACCTTTTAATTTATTTCGACTTGATATTAAGTCCTTCAATTCAAAGACAAACGCTCTCAAAGCGCCATTTGGATCCTCTGCATATGCTATTGGACCAATAGCGCTATCTGCAGTCGGTGAAAAAATTCTTTTATACGCAGACGCATCGCAAGCAGCAGGCCTAACGATGGAATGTAGAGGCGCATTTAGACTTGCTATGAATCTTCTTGCTTCTAAATTTCAATCATTTAAGGCTTCAGAAACGTAATCTTCTATTGAATCGTAAATTCGATGCGAAGTGGCTTACCATCACGCCTGAGTTCAATAGAAGATTTTTCTTGCGCACGTAATAGTTGAAGATAATTGTAAAACTGTTGCGGTGATTGAATCACATAGTCGTGTGCAGCCACGAGAATATCAGCATTTTTCAATCCTATAAGAGCTGCAACTGAGCCAGGGCGTACATTAAATACTCTATATTCAGCAGATGCGGGTGCTTGTGCAGCACTGGTAACAAGTGGAACGACTCTAACATTTGAAGAGCCTCTTCCAGTTTCAAGTGCACGAGAAATTTCATCTTTAGAAATAGCACTCGTAACAGTTTCAATACCTATCGGACCAGGTCGAATTGATGAAATTGTTATTGGTGCCATCGAAACTGTTGCAGTAGAACAACCGGCCATGAGTAGTAAAAGCACCAAACAGGATAGACGATTATTTTTCATACGATTCATGTCTTAACCTATGCCAAAAAGATCAATTAAAAAGGACTTATCTAATCTAGAAAGTTTACTTCTCTCACCTTCGATAATTCCAAGAACTGTCCGGAAAGCTTCCTCAATATCTTCATTTAATACACAGTAATCGACAGAAAAATGATGTTCAACGTCAGGGGAATGAGTATTGAGTAGCATTCTAAACTCATCTTTACTAGTACTGATTCTCTTTTGGATCTCTTCTTCATTGCTGCAGCCGCGAGATTCGATCCTATTTCGAAGCTCTTCAATACTAGGTGGGAGTAGAAAAATAGAAACAGCATTATCTGGAAATTCAGAGACAAAAGTCTTGGCGCCTTTAATATCGATATCTAAAATAATATCAACACCAGCAGCAATGCCATTTTGAAGTGTTTTTCTAGGAGTGCCATACAAATTACCATGAACTTCCTCCCATTCGAAAAATTCATTTTTATTAATTCGAGACTTAAAGTCATCAACAGAAACAAAAAAGTAGTGCTCGCCATGAATTTCACCAGCTCTTGGTGGACGTGTCGTCACTGAAATAGAAGGGACCAACGTCCCTTGAAGAGCTTCTAAAAGCCTCTTTGATAGAGTAGTTTTGCCACTACCGGCTGGACCCAATAAACAAATAAGTATTCCTTGTCGTTGAAGTGTAATCATATACAAAAGTTACTCAATATTTTGAACTTGCTCACGAATTTTCTCTAGTGAAGCTTTCGCTTCAAGCACAGCGGAAACGATAGCAATATTGGAACTTTTTGAACCAATCGTATTCCATTCTCTTGCAATTTCTTGGCATAAAAAATCTAACTCACGCCCTATTCGTCCACCTTGTGTCAGTTTTTTGTTCATAAGTGCTAGATGAGAATCTAATCGAGATATTTCTTCAGAAATATCTAAACGATCGCATAGATAGAAAACTTCTTGCATCAGACGTGACTCATCAATAGGCACATGCTGTTCGATAAATACCTGTTTAATTTTATCGCGGTACATCTTTTCAGTCTCTGATTTTTGAGATTGAGATAAGGTACGGACCGTAGTTAGGTTGTTAGTTAACTGTTCAAGAATCTCAACAAGAATTGTTTGAAGAGCTACCCCTTCGTCATGACGAGATCTATAAAGATCCTCTAAAGATTGAGCGAATACATTCAGAAGATCTTCTTTTTCTGACTCATCAAGATCATTGGACTCAATATCTCGTAAAAATACCCCCGGTTGAGATAGCAGAAATGTAAGCTCAGATGGAGTCATCGAATATCCGTGCGCTATAGCGTTAGAAGTAGCAGCTCTATACGACTCAAGATACTTCGACAACAAATCACGATTAAGAAGCATCCCTGGAGCTTCATCTTTTTGCAATTGAGCACTCGATTTTAGAATTGAGACTTCTATTTTACCCCGCCCAAGTTTTGCAGAGACAGCTTTTCGTATGTGCCATTCAAGACTTGAAAGTTCTCTGGGTGCCTTAACCTGAACATCAAGAAAACGTTGATTAAGAGATTTAATTTCAATCACATAACGAGTAGATCGTTTATCGAGGAATTCTGCAGAACCGAATCCTGTCATACTTTGAATCAAAGACACGTCAATGATGCTCCTCAATCTCTTTTTTCAATACATCATACTGAATTGCTACAGTACCAACTTCAGAAACAACGATACCAGCAGCAATATTGGCGAGCTGTCCAGCGGTTGCAAGATCTACTCCAGCAGAGAGCGCTGCAGTAAACACAGCAGTAACAGTATCCCCTGCACCACTGACATCAAATACTTCACGAGCTAACGTATCAAGTGCAATACCTCCACTTTTACCACGTTCAGTGATGACCATTCCGCCCTCTCCAAGTGTTATCATCATCAGCTCTGCATCCCAGCGCTTCATAAGCTCATGTGCTGCGGCTATAGCAGAATTTTTATCTGTTATTTTTCGACCTACTGCAGCTTCTGCTTCTTTTCTGTTCGGTTTAGCAATTGTAATTTTTTGATATAAATCAAAATGAGATGGATGAGGATCAACAACTACAGGAACTTTTCCAACACCAGTCACTCCATGGGTAAAACTCTCCTTAAAGCGCTCCATGATGAGTGGAGAAATTGTGCCCTTAGCGTAATCTGAAATAATTACAGCGCCCATATCTTTCAGGTGGGCTTCAGTCATCGATGCAAACGCTGACTGTAATGGCATAGCACGTGGAGACCTATCCTCTCTATCAATTCGAACTATTTGTTGAGGATGTGCAATGACTCTTGTTTTTAAACAGGTTGGATGTTCTCGATCAATGATAACACCATCCTTACCGACATTACTGTCACGTAACAGTTTGAGGATGACAGCTCCTTCATCATCATCACCTACATATCCGCAAACGGTAATATCGCAGCCAAGATTACACAGGTTCCTGACTACGTTTCCAGCACCACCAAGTCGATCTTCAATTTTTTTTACTTCGACAACTGGTACTGGAGCTTCAGGTGATATTCTATCAACCTTACCCCAAATATATCGATCGAGGATAAGATCACCGACGACAAGAATTTTTTGACCCTTAACTTTTGCAAGAGCAGTAAGGAGGGCTTCTTTACTAAAAGAGATATCCGACATACAACGTTTTAATCAAACCTATAAGTAACTATAAAATCTTCAAACTTTGAAGAAGCTTATTAGAAATAATGTGTGGGCTGAGCTGCCTCATACAGACCTCACCAAGCCCTGGACATTGTCGCTTATAACATGGGGAACATCCAACCCCTGATCGTACAACGAGCCCTTCCATCCCTGCTGGAGCCACCAAATTAGGGTCTGTGGGACCGAAAAGTGCCACATAGGGCACTCCCAATGCTGATGCGATATGTCCAGGTCCAGAATCAGGTCCAAAACCAGCATTTGAATTAGAAATGATTGAACAAAGGTCATCCAAGCTCGTTTTTCCAACAACATTGACGATACGTGGGGCCTGAAAATGGCTTTCAATCTTAGTGGCTTGCTCTAGCTGATCGTTGCCTCCGATGAGTGCAATTTTAATAGTTGGGTTTAGAAGTAATTGTTTTATTACCTCAATATATCCCTCTACAAACCAATTTTTTGAATTCCAAGAAGAACCAAGGGTAACAAAAACATTCAATGACCCATCTGAACGATTCAAGAATGAATTTCTTTGTGAGAAAAGTAGTTTCGTTTCATAACTTTTCGGTCTATCAACACCTAAAACATCTAAAAATCTTTGATAGTGATAAAATTTATTCTCAACTTCTTTCTGATAAGGAATAGTTTCAGTTGAAAAAAGAAAATTTCCCTCTTTTGAATCAATACGATGAAAACCAATTCGATGATTAGCTCCGGTTAAAAAACTAAAAAGACCACTTTTAAAGTGACGTTGCATATCCAAAACGTACTCATAACGATTCTGACGTAAGGTTTTATATAAACTAATCACACCTGAGAATGGTTTTGTTCGAGTGAAAACAATGACGGAATTAACACTTGGTGAAAGCCTCACAATCCCTTCGCATTTTGGTTCAACCAACCAATCAATAATCACCGATGGATTTGATGATTTGATTGCATCAGCAATGTGCAGTCCACGCACAACATCACCAAGAGCACCCATCAAGATGATTAGTACACGACTTTTATCCTGTAGTTTTGAATATTGCATGGGTACTAAATTGATGAATACTCAAAGTTTTCTCTCAAGGCTAAAGATACCATTTCAGTTAAAACTTCAGGAAGGCGATGCTTTATTACTGCCCTTCTCCAGCGTCTTAGATAAAGGTCTCGTAACGTATTTTTTCTTCCACAATAAAAATAGGCTTTATCAAAATCAACGATAAAGACAGAACCATCTCCGGCAACGACTGCGTTACCAGGATGTAAATCTACATGATGAATTCCGGCTTGAATCAAAATTTTCATCTGTTCTGATAAAAGTGATAACTTTTTTTGAGTCTCTGCTGGGTGTTCAGCAATATAGTCAAGAAGATTAACACCATCTTGAATTCTTTCGGTAACGAGCCAACCATTATAAAAGAACTCGCCTTCTTCAACATAACAAATAGCTTGAGGCACTTTGCCATTGAGAGATTTTACTTTTTCTAAAATAAGAGACTCTCTTCGGCATCGAGTTTCAAAAATTCTTAAATGTATAGGGGGAAGCAAGTGTCTTAAAAATCCACCTCGATGATAAGACTTTACGACGAGCGCTCTTCCATTTTCTAAAGTGCCCTCGATCAGTGCTGTTCTTCCGTACAATGTTTTTGAATCATTCATCGGCGTCTTCTTCGCTCTCTCGACTAAATCAATGAGCCTTTCTACATCGCTGGGCGAAATAGCTTTCTCTCTCGTATATAAACGATACCCACGAGAACGAAATCGAATAAGTTCATTTTTTATCTCTGACATTCTAACTCACTTAATGCATGTATAACTTGGTTGACTCCCACATCGGTTCTACAACGCTCTGTTCCTGTTGGACAAACTTGAGAACCATGCCTCAGACAAGGTTTACAAGAGAGTGCTTGACTCTCGAGAATTCGAAATTGCGTTTGCCATGGTCCAAACCCGAAAGAAGGACTTGTTGCACAAAATAACGCCACTACCGGACGTTTAAAAGTCGAAGCCACATGAAGCATCATACTATCATTACAAATAACAGAAGAAGCTTTTGAAACTATGGCAAGTGTCTGACTTAAGGACAACGTTCCACAAAGGTTAAGAACATTGTCATTGTTATCCTTCACAAATTCGGCAAGAGATCTTTCTTCTTGAGAACCAACAAGCACTACATTTGTTTTTTTTGAAAGTATCTGTACAAGATTTTTAAAATGATTCTCGCTCCATCGTTTTGTTTTCCATGCACTACCAGGAGCAATAACAACATACGGAGCATCGCTCATACCAAATAACGTTGCACGATCCTGCAACGAAATGTCTTCAGGATATAATTGCAAGGTATCAAGATCTGATGAACCACCCTCTATTATTTGCAAGTTTCTCTGCACATCGTGAAGAGAGATATCTCTGGATTTTTTCTCATGATACAAAAATGAAAGCTTTGCAGATGTAAATCCTATTCTCTTAGGAATTTTTGAGAGCCAAAGTATAAGAGAAGTCCTCCAGGATTTATGCAACGAAAATACCGTATCAAACTGAAATGATTGTATCTTTGATACAAGTGCAAAAACTCCTTTCACCGAACGATGTATACCCTTTTTATCATCCACGATTATGTGTCGTATCCGAGGATCGTGTTTTAATAGTTCCGCTCCAAGAGGTGTGGTTACGATTGAAAGCTCTGCATGCGGGTACATTCGAGAAATTGCACCTATAACTGGCGTTGATAGAATGATATCTCCTAAAAAAGCTGTTTGATGGAGTAATATTTTCATCACTAAGAAGAAAAAATAAAAAAGATTAGCTTATCTCTTTTTTTAACCAAGCTATCTCATGCTCAATCCCTTCAACTAAAGAAACTTTAGGAGCGAATCCAAAAGCATTTTTCGCTTTACTGGTATCTGCGCATGTTTTTGTTGCATCACCTTTTTGAGCAGGATGTCTATCGATAACTAACTGAGGAATACGGGCTTCGATAATCGAGAGAACTTCTGTAATTGAGGCTTCCGTACCACCACCGAGGTTATACACTTCTCCTATTGTATTGTTTGAACATGCAGCTGCTAAATTTGCAGCAACAATATCACTGATAAAAGTAAAGTCTCGAATCTGTGCTCCAGTTCCATACAAAGGAACTGGCTCTTTTGTTAATCCAGCTCTTATGAATCGATGAAACGCCATATCAGGTCTTTGACGTGGTCCAAACACAGTAAAATATCGAAGTGACGTTGTTGGGACTCCAAATTCGGTTGTATAAAGCATCATCAAATGTTCAGCTGCAAGTTTCGTAACGCCGTAAGGACTTTTCGGACGTGGTAGAAGTTTTTCATGAGTTGGATAACTTTCAGCATCACCGTATATAGATGAGCTTGAAGCATACATAATACGTTTTAATGTTGGTGAATCAACGCAAGATTCTAGTAGGCGTTGAGTAGCCAGAATATTATGATGAGTATACGTATCAAACTTTTCACCCCATGAGGCGCGAACACCAGCTTGAGCAGCTTGATGGAATATATAATCCTTACCACGTACAAGAGCATCGATATCCATTGTTGCTAGATCAGCTTCAACACAACTAAATGAAGAGTTCGTCTTTGCAGATGAAAGATTTTTTTCCTTCATGGCACGAGGGTAATAATCTACAAAAAAATCAACACCTGTAAC
>JBIKWN010000050.1:0-19350 GCA_044356295.1 Bdellovibrionota bacterium | reverse complement strand
TCCTTCGCGTACTTCGCGACCTTCGCGTTACTAAATTTAAATTGAGAAAATATTAACACTTAGTTTAGTAGCAACTTTTAAATCACTTAAAGCTTATAAGTAGGCTTTTTACCCGACCGTAGAGGCAGAACTACCCAACTGATTCAAATGAAGAAGTTACCAAAAAAACCGTAGTTTTATCATTATCCAAGTCATCCATAAACTATTGATAATACACAGTTTTTCCCTCAAAAGTTGCATAAGACCCCAAGCCCCGGTAGCCTAGCTGCTTCGAATTATGAAGGTGTTTGTAGGAAGAAGTCAGTCGTTGTGGGTCTCATCTAGGGGAGGAAAGGTCAGAAGATTACCTTTCTCTCTTACTAGCTTACTGCTCTCTACCCTAACAACTATAGTCTTTGCTTCAATATCCCTAGCAATTATTGCTCATACCGGATTTAGCCCAAAAGTTTGGGTGGACCTAATTCGTAAATCTGTTTCAGCTACAGAACTAGAAAATCAAGGGGAACGTCTCAATCAGATCATTGCAAAATTACATCAAGAAAAAGAAGAGGCTCGTCGGCTCAATACTCGCCTTTCTTCTAAATTACAAAATCTTGAAGGTGCTCTTGGAAGCGTAGCTGGTGATGTCCTTACTGATAATGAATCAGTGAGCCAAAAGAAGAAAAACAAACAGGATTCTTTGTATAAGCCAGCAAGTTTTGTTGGAACTCGTATTGGGATGGATCAACGAATGACGATTAGAAAAGTCGACAGAATGATCTATCAATTAAAAAATCTTCCAGTCCGCTTTCCAGTTTCAAATCCAATGATAACTTCTGGTTTCGGTGGCAGACACTCACCTGATGGAGTTGGTTCTTCTTTTCATCATGGTGTTGATTTTAGCCTGCGAGATTCTGATAAAGTTTTCTCAACTGGAAACGGTATCGTTAAGAAAGTAGGGTTCATGCATGGATATGGTCGCTACATTGATATTGAACATTCAAGAGGAGTAGCTACTCGCTATGCCCATCTATCAAAGGCAAATGTGAATGAAGGGCAAAGAGTTGCTTCCGGCGCATTGATTGCTTTTGGGGGGTCCTCAGGCACTTCTACTGGTAAGCACCTTCACTATGAAGTATTGATTAATGGTAGAAGTCGGGATCCAATGCTATTTTTAAGGCTTCCAAAACGGCTTCAGTACGCTATGAAGTCAGCCCAGGGCTCATTAGGCTGATTTAGCAAAATAATCATCTCTTGTTTGCATTTTTTGTTTCGTTTAGCTAACATATTGAAATTATGGCACGTATAACTGTTGAAGATTGTCTTGTTCAAGAAAATAATAGATTTGCACTTGTTCAGCTTGCATCCAAGCGAACGAAGCAGTTATTGAGTGGTTCTCGAACCCTCACAACAGAAGCAAAAGGTAACAAAGCAGTTGTTACAGCACTCCGAGAAATCGCCGGAGGTTTTGTAAGATTTATGACACCTGAGGATGAAGAAAAAATTCGTCTTCAAGCTGAGGCTGAAGCAGCAATTCGTGGTGAAGCGACAGCTTCATCATTTGCTGATGATCTCTTTGAAATTCCAGTTGCATCTGATGATGACGACGAAGATGACGACAGTGAAGACGGCGAGCCAAAGGCTAAGGGCAGCACACCTACAAGTGAAGAAGATGCCTAATTCGGCATGCAGCTCCAAGACATAACTAGTGCAATAAAGAAGTATCACCCTCATCCAAACCTTGAGCTTATCGAGGCTGCTTACAATTTTGCATGCGAAAAACATAAAGGTCAGCTCCGAGCTTCAGGTGAGCCCTATGTTAATCATCTCATTAATACAGCACTTCTCGTTTGTCAGTTAAAACTTGATGAGCCTTCGGTCATTGCCGGATTATTACACGACACTTTAGAAGACTGTGTCGTTACAAAAGATGAACTGCGAAATTTGTTTGGTGCAGATGTTGCGGATATCGTAGATGGAGTTACGAAATTAACACGTATTGAATTTGATTCTCAGTCAAAGGAAGAAAAGCAAGCTGAAAGTTTTCGTAAAATGCTTTTGGCAATGGCTAAAGATATCAGAGTTGTTTTAGTCAAGCTCTGTGATCGTTTACACAATATGCGTACGCTTCAATTTCTTTCTGAAGAGAAGCGTCGTCGTATTGCAGGTGAGACAAAAGAAATTTATGCACCTCTTGCAAATCGACTTGGTATACATTGGATCAAAAGTGAACTTGAAGATCTTTGTCTTTTCTACTTACGACCAGAAATTTATGAATCCATCCGTTCCCAATTTGATAAAACCGATGAAGAACGAAATCGATTTATTGAAGATACAACAAAAGAAATCACCCGTGAGTTAGCTGAAGCTGGGATCTCTGCTGCTATTAAAGGTCGAGCGAAGCATTTCGCCTCTATCTTTAGTAAAATGGAAAAGCATAATCTTATTTTTGATGAAGTGCATGATATTCTAGGCTTTCGAGTTATCGTTCCTACCGTTAGAGGATGTTACGAGGCACTTGGCGTTTGTCATTCTTCTTTTAAACCTGTTCCTGGAAGGTTTAAAGATTATATTGCAATGCCAAAACCAAATCGTTATCAGTCGCTGCATACAACTGTTGTTGGCGCAGGTGGGCAGCGTATGGAGATCCAGATTAGAACACCTGAGATGAACCGTGTTGCTGAGGAAGGAATTGCTGCGCATTGGCACTATAAAGAAAGCGGATCAAGTGAGCAGTTTGATGCTGAAAAGAATTTCGACCTGCAGTGGGTTAAGGAGCTTGTTGAAACACAAGCATATCTGAAAAATCCTGATGAATTCATGCAGTCAGTTAAAGGTGAGCTCTTTCCTGATGAAGTATTTGTTTTTACCCCAAAAGGAGATCTTCTTCGTTTAACAAGAAAATCTACTCCGATTGATTTTGCATATTCGGTGCATACTGATATTGGGCATCGTACCATGGGTGCAAAAGTCAATGGACAGATCGTTCCACTCGATTATCAACTCAGGAATGGTGACACCATTGAAGTGCTGACTTCCAAGACGCATGTTCCAAACAAAGACTGGCTTCGATTCGTTCAGAGTTCTAAAGCAAAACAGAGAATTCGAGTATTCCTAAAAAGCGAAGAGCATTCTCGCTCAATGGCAACTGGAATGGATCTGTTGACTCGTGACCTACGTAAAGTCAAGTTGAACATGAAAAAACTTGAAAAAGAATCAAAGCTTTTGGAAGTTGCTAAATCATTTGGCTTAAAAGGAGAGGGGGATCTTTTTGCAGAAATTGGATACGGGAAAATTACAACTTCTCGAGTCATCAGCAAGCTTCTTCCTGAAGAGCAAAATGTCGAAGAGCAACTTACGCAAGATTCAACACCGCTTGAAAGAATTTTTCAAAGAGCAGCAAAAGCTTCGCGCCAACGTGTTGGAGTTAAAGTTGATGGAATCGATAATATGCTTGTCAGATTTGGTAAGTGCTGCGAGCCGCTTCCCGGTGATCGTATTGTCGGTTTTATTACTCGAGGTAGAGGAGTCACTGTTCACTTTGCAAATTGCCCTGAAGTAATGCAGCTTGATCCCGCAAGAAAAGTCGATGTGACGTGGGATAACGAAGTACGACCACCAAGAAGAGTCACGATTGGGGTCGTCTCACAGGATCAGATTGGATTACTTGCAAATTTAACAGCAGCAATTACTAAAAATGGTGCTAATATTAATAGTGCCCAGATTAAAACCAATGAAAACAGTAAGGCGCTTAATTTGTTTGAAATTACAGTCAGTGACGCAAGGCAACTTGAGCAACTAAAGCGTGCTATCGAATTGGTTCCAGGTGTGATTAAGGTTGAACGTTCTCAGCAACCAGCAAACCCAGCAAGAAATTTTAGTGAAGATGTAGATGATTGGTAATTCTATGAGCAGAAAGGCGATAAAAAATATTTTACAATTTATTGGAGGAGCACTTTTTTTTATCGCAGGTGCGTTATCAACTTGGTATTTTCTTCAAGGAACCCCAGCAAAAGCTAATGTCGACGGAACACTTGCAACGCGTACTGATGAAGAAGAGAGAACAATTAAAGTATACAAAAATGCAAGTGAAGCTGTTGTATTTATTACCACGATGTCTTTACAGTCAGATCCCAATGACTTTTTTATGGAAGTCCAGCCTCGTGAAGGTGCAGGATCGGGAATGGTTATTGATGGGGTTCAAGGAATTATCCTTACCAATTTGCACGTCATACAAGATGCGCAAAAAATTGAGATCTCTTTAGCCGATGGAAAAAATTATAATGCACGGTTACTTGGATTTGACCGAGAATATGATATTGCTGTTTTAAAGCTTACAAATCCTCCTCGAGGTTTAATTGGTTTAGATTTTACTGATTCATCAAAAGTTGAAGTAGGGCAGCGTGTGCTTGCAATTGGAAATCCATTCGGACTTGGGCGAACGTTGACTACTGGAATTGTCTCAAGTCTTGATAGGACTGTGAAGTCTCCTACAGGTACTGTTATGAAAGGGCTTATCCAGACTGATGCTGCTATTAATCCCGGTAATTCTGGGGGACCTCTTCTTGATGCAGATGGACGAGTTGTTGGGATTAATACTGCAATTTTGAGTCAATCTGGGGACTCAGCAGGTATTGGTTTTGCCGTTCCAATCAATCAGATTCGAAGGGTTCTTCCTGAACTTATAGCAACAGGTAAAGTACTTCGTCCAAAAATGGGATGGATGCTTGCTGATACAAATCAAGGACCAATGGTACGAAGAATACTTTCTGGAAGTCCAGCTGATGAAGCAGGACTTGAGCCGATTGAACGCCGTGTAGATCAAGGATTTGTTCGTGGAGTTGTACGTGACTTTGATCGTGCTGATTTAATTATGTCAGTCAATGGTAAACAGGTTTCAACTGCTGATGAAGTTGATGATGCCGTTCAATCAAGCGAAGGAAAACCTATAAAACTTTCAATACGAAGAGGTGGTCGATCAGGGAGAGAGCGTGAGGTAACAGTTACACCTGTACTTCGATAACATGTTAAACTTTTTTTCATATGATTAAAGTTCTTCCTGAAAAAGTTATTAATCAGATTGCTGCGGGTGAAGTCATTGAAAGACCTTCATCTGTTGTCAAAGAACTTATCGATAATTCAATTGACGCGAATGCTACCAAAATTTCAGTGAACCTTGTTGCTGGTGGACAATCACTGATAAGCGTTGCCGATAATGGTTCGGGCATGAGTCGTGACGATGCATTGTTATCTTTTGAGCGACATGCAACATCAAAGTTAACAAGCTTTGAGGATCTTTCTGGTATTGTAACTAATGGATTCCGAGGTGAAGCGCTTCCAAGTATTGCATCCGTCAGTAAAGTTTCGATGGTTACTAAGGTGGATACGGATGAAGTTGGAACATTGCTTGAAATGCAAGGTGGTAAAATTCTTTCAGTAAAACCTCATGCGTCTTCGACTGGAACAACTATCGAGATACGAAGTCTCTTTTTTAATGTGCCTGCAAGAAAGAAATTTTTAAAAAGCGCACGGAGTGACGAAGTAAAATGTCGGGAACTTATCTGTGCATATGCACTTGCTTATCCGCACATTGATTTTACGCTTTCTATTGATGGAATCTTGCAACTTAGTTTTTCTTCTGAACAAGACGTTCAGAAAAGAGCTGCAAAGATTATTCGTGGAGGAACTGTTGCTGTATCCTCTCAATATGATGAAATCTCAATTCACGGGCTTTTAGGGCATCCTTCACAGGCTGTTAGTGATGGAGCATCGTTAACTATCCTTGTGAATAAACGTTTTGTGAGTGATAGATTTATTTTAAGAGGTGTTAAAGAAGGATTTTCATCAACTCTAAAAGAAAGAGAGTTTCCAGTAGGCATGCTCTCAATAGAGCTCCCAGGCGAGTTTGTTGATGTAAATGTGCATCCTCAAAAAAGTGAAGTACGTTTTTCCAATCCACAAAAAGTTTTTGCCGCTGTAAAAATTGCGGTAGAGGAAGCAATTCGATCATTTCGCACTCCATTAGGTTTTGAAGTTACTCAAGGATATCAAAAAACGACATCGATACCTGAGCCTTACGTGCAAAGTGATTATTCTAAAGAATTGAAACCATCAACTTTCAATGGTGATGTGGTCGCTGAAAGTATTCGGATCGACAATCCAAGATCCCTTTTTTCTCAAGAGGTTTTTCAAGCTCCACGTTTCAATGATTGGCGTTTCCTTGGACAAATTTTTGAATGTTATCTTTTGTTCGATTTTCAAAGCAGATTCTACATTGTTGATATGCATGCTGCTCATGAACGGTTAAATTATAATAAAATTCGCTCATTAATGAGTGAAAAAGAGAAAAAAACTCAAGTTTTATTGATTCCTCAGCAGATACCACTGTCCCAACAAGAGATACTTGAACTGGAAAAAGTATCGACACTACTTTACGATTTAGGATATCGATGGCAACAACATAGAGATGGTATTGAGTTGTTGGAAGTGCCATCTATCTTGTTTTCAATCGATCAAGGTCAACTTATTCGAAAAATTACAGCTGAAGAAACTTACGGAGAGTTCCCCTTCGCTTTAGAAGAAACGATTGCATATATCTGTGCACGTCTTGCTTGTCATGCAAGTGTTCGAAGCGGACGAATTCTTGGGCGAGAGGAAGCATATGCATTGTTAGAACAGATGGAATCAGCAGATTTTGCTACCGCTTGCCCGCATGGCAGACCATGTGTTGTTGAATTCCAAGAGTCTGATGTAGAGAAATGGTTTGGACGTGACCGATGATCCTCTCTTAATCATAGGTGGACCGACTGCGGTTGGTAAATCAGATCTTGCTATTGCCATTGCTCAGAAACTTGGTGGGGAGCTCATTAATCTTGATAGCGTTCAAATCTATAAAGATTTTATAATTGGGTCGGCCCAGCCAGATGAAGAAGAGAAAAAAATTGTACCTCATCATTTATTTGGCGTATTAGATCCGACCGAAAAAATTAGTGTCGGCAAGTATCTAAAATTATTTCAACCAATAGAAACCGATATCCGACAACGTGGAAAACTACCGATTCTTGTTGGTGGAACATCACTGTATCTCAATGGAGTGCTGCACGGACTTGCAGATCTTCCAGAGGATCAAAATGTCCGAGAACAGCTAGAAAAACTTACTAATGAAGAAATATACAGCGAACTTTCACAAGCTGTTTCGACATCTCAGTTACAATCTTTGCAGATTCACCCTAATGATCGAGTTCGATTGAGTAGAGCGTTAGAGGTCTTACGCCTTGGGCATGATATTGAGCTGACTCGTATAGAACATAGTGATACGCTTCCTCGAAGAGCGCTGATTATAATTCCTATGCTTCCTCGTGAGCATTTATACGATCGAATAAATCTTCGAGTCGAGAAAATGATTGAGAAGGGGCTTTGTTCTGAAGTTCAATCGATTATTGAACAGTATGGATTAGACTTGCCACCAGCAAGGTCGATTGGATACAAGGAAACTGTCAAATTTCTTTCGAAAAACGATCAACCTACTGAATCGCTCATTGAAGAAATTGCTCAAAATACTCGTCGATTTGCCAAGAGGCAGATGACTTGGCTTCGCAATGAACCTATCAAGAGAGGGTGGAACGTAAAACCTAGCCAGATTCCTAACGTTTCAGAGAATCGAAAGTCTAGTTCGTTTGCTTCTATCAGTATTCCTCGAGATGAGCTTATTTCAGAGATCGACCTATTTTTAAAACAACCTATTCAAGTGGGCGAGTCTCCAGTTTCTCTCTGGTTTGTTGATGCTATAAGCAAGTAAAAAGGGGCTTAATTATTGAATTTGCCCTGTTTTCCTTCAGTCACAAAATATTGTATTTTACCTCCTTATGTCGAGTATCACCCACCCATTAGATTTTGAACGACCAATTGTAGAGCTTGAAATGGAGCTTGAGCGTTTAAAGGACGAGATTGCAACAGGCGATCGTTCAAAAATGACAGAATTTGAAAAGATTGAACACAAGTTAGTAAAGCTTAGAGCAGATATCTATAGCAATTTAACTTCCTATCAACGTGTGCAACTGTCGAGACATTTCGATAGACCTTTTACTTTAGATTTCATCAAATATGTATTCACTGATTTTGTTGAATTGCACGGTGATAGAAACTTTAGAGATGACGGAGCAATCGTTGGAGGAACCGCACGACTTGGTGAACTTCCGGTTATGATTGTTGGACATCAACGCGGAAGAACAACGCAAGAAAGACTGAAAAGAAATTTCGGAATGCCGAATCCTGAAGGATATCGAAAGGCTTTGCGTTTATTTGAAATGGCTGAGAAATTCGGATTGCCTCTTATCACTATGATTGATACCCAAGGAGCATATCCAGGACTTGAAGCAGAAGAGCGCGGACAAGCAGAAGCAATTGCAACAAATCTTTTGGCACTTGCCGAGCTTACTGTTCCAGTCATATGTATTGTCATCGGTGAAGGTGGTAGTGGTGGAGCACTTGCGTTAGGAATTGGGGATAGAGTGATCATGCTTGAAAATGCATGTTACTCAGTTATTTCTCCTGAAGGTTGTGCGTCGATTCTTTTTAGTAAAGAGAAAGATTACGGAACTAAAAACTACGCTGCGGTCGCTGCGGATCTATTACAGTTAACTGCCAAAGATCTTTTAAGAAATAAAATTATTGATGAGATCGTTCCAGAACCGCTTGGTGGAGCGCACACTAATCATAAAGAAGCAGCAGAGCTTTTACGGCCAGTGCTTGTAAGATCAATTGAGTCACTTTCGAAGTTGAAAGTGAGTGAACTTGTGGATCTTAGATACCGGAAGTTTAGAAATATGGGCGTATTTACAGAGAATTAGAGAATCTACACACTTGATGTAGAGTGTATTTCAATCAAACTTTAGCCGTAAAAATTCTCGGGTCTTAGTGCGAATTTTGAATTTTCAGTGATTCCAGTAATCCTTTTATGGATCATAGACAATACTTCTGTAAGCTCACTTGTAGCAGTAGCACCCATAGTATCCCCCGCGCTAACGGTGTGATTTTGTACTCTGAAAGTGAAGGGAACCGCCATAACAACTAGTTGACCGTTTGGAAGTTCAGTAAACCAGTTCGTTCCGGTTTGCCTCTGAAGATTTAACTCTGTTGGAAATCGCCCGTTAAGTTCCATAGCAAGTCGCATATTTGAAGCGATAATTTCTGCCGTAGGTAGAGCTGTGACCAGCACTTCCTCGCGGTAATTTCTTATGTTTCCGGCGGCTATAGCAGATTTTATATATGCCTGATGCCTTGAGAATGTGACTGCTTCAACTACTGATTCCGCATCTATTTTACTAAGTGATAAATCGAAAAGTGTAACATCTGCATCCATTGCTCGAATACGAACGACTGGAATATCTGTCACCTGTTGAATAAGTCGTGCAGCATCATAAAGCCAAATGGAATCTTCTTGTGGATTTCTCCAAGGGGCATCTGGATGAAATTTTTCTTTCTCAACTTCCTGTGCTTTTGAACGAGCTAAAATATTATTTAAATCTAACCAAAAATTATCATCAAGTTGAAGTCTATTTTCAAAATCTCTTGAAGCATCAGTAGCAGGCTTATCATGCCAATCCCACAGTCGACTTAAGAATCCTTCTGCTTCAGATGTATTAAATGCGATCATCGAGATAGGATTTTCACGAAGAAGTAAAATTCCGGTCATCTCTTCATTACTTCCTTTGCATTTGGGCTCAGAGTACTCGATAACAACAGGTGCAGTGCCACTTGTTAGTAAAGCAACGCCTCGTTCATATGATTTAAATTGATCATTGGTGAGTGGATATTGAAACCCAGAAAGAAGTACAGCATCGTGTGTATGAGCGATCATTTGAAGTCTTTCATCGCTAATATTCTCAGAAAATCCGACAGGAAAAGTTGCCCCAGAGATGATGACATCTCGATCTTTTCTAAATGAGTGACCTTGTGGAATATGCACTGTACGAGTCTCTGCCGAGGATTTTTTGTAACGTATATTTAGTTCCCCAAGTTCATCTGGAAGAGTAAAATTTACAAGTGACATCGTAAAATGACCGGGTGAAGGTTTTGAGTTTTGCAACTCTAATTCTGTCAGTGTCGTAATATCAGGGTTTTCGTTAATAACATTTATCTCTTTTGGAAAGTGTTTTGTAATACCTTTGATAGTATGTCCTTCATTGTGCATGGTGACCTCATGTCCTTGCACAGCAAGCATCAGAGAGCAAAAACCAGCAACCCCACCGAGCATTGGATCGGGCCTTGTATAGTCTGAATCAGAATCTAGAAGTTCACCGATTTTAATACGAATCTCTTGTGAACAGCGGATGCGGAGTTTCCTTTCATCTTTAACACTCAGCCAACGAATGATGCTTGCAACAAGTTCATATTCATCTTTTGGGTTATCAAAAGTAACTTGACCATTTTCTGGTCCTTGTTCAATTAAATTACGTAAACGCTCTCTTCCTTCATAGTCGTTAGCTTTACAAAGAGAGCGAATAATTGATTCAAAGCCGGTCGACTCAACTGGATGATCTTCAATGCGCGCTGTAGGACCACAAAATATTTTCTTTGCTTTAGACTTTGGATCGAGTGGTACACCACGATTTCGATTGTGAATTCTTTGGACTCCCTCGATCTGGGATTTCTCTGAAATACCTTGTGCGCTATCAAAGATCTTCATCAGTGATTCATACATTGGTTCTGAAGAAAAACTAGGGCTACTAGTTTCATGTGGTTTGTATTCTAGAAGCTCAGCTGCATTTAAAATTGTAAGCTTTTTTATAGTCTCAAACCTAGAGGATCGTAAGGAACCTCTAGGTTTGACAAGGTCAAGGTAGCTATTGATATCAGGAAGGTTAAAACCTTCCTGAATAACTCCGACTTCTTGCTCGAGTGTTGGATTATTTAAGGTTTTTGATACTTCAACAGGACGAATCAATCTAACTTCAGTCATTAAAAATAATATTACATTTTATTATTCACTAAGAAAGATAGAAAAAAACTTAGAAAATGAGTTTTTTATGGTTTATACACAGCAACAAAAGATGCTAAAGCAACTAATAAAACGGGTATAAATGAGGCCCAAAAAGGATGTTTAACAGCAAGCTTGTATACCACTGCAATCCAACCTCCTAATACAAGCCAAAGGGCAATTTTTACAATTATCCAACTAGGAATCGCAGAAAAAATCCCCATCTTTGCCATCATGCCAAATCCTGCAATAAACATTACAAGGGTTCCTAGCCCATGAATCATACCGAAAGACTTCTTTAATGCCGTTGGCTTGCCACCAGCGCTGAAGGTCGCAAAACTTGCTCCGCCAAGTGAAGCTAAAACTATTGATAGAGATACGATGTGGAGGATTTTATAAAATTCAAGTGACATAAGGTAAATCTTTATAAATATGGGGTAGTAATTTCTTATTCGAAGCTTCTCGCATCTAGAAGAATCTTGCAAATAGTCGTTTATTTGCTATTTTTTTCGGATAAAGGGCTAGCATCAACTTTCTACGTATTATCTAATTGTTCAATCATCACTCTAGGTTCTTATGAATCAAACTAGCCGCGACTTGCAAGCTTCTCCTACGATCAAACTTTTGGTTCCAGCTGCTCCATTAGATCCAAATCATATACTAATGAAAGAGCTCCTTAAGCCTCTACTGGCATTAGTTCCTAATGTAAGGTCGATTATAAGACGTGAACTGAGATCTAAATCATATGAAGCTTCACGAAAAGAGGATGGCTCTTGGGTTACAACGGTTGATATTGCTGTGTCAGAGTATTTGAAAGAAAATCTTCCCCTCCTTGTGAAGGCTCCCGTTATTTCAGAAGAGGATATCCCTCCACTCGATGTACGACTATCCAATAAAGTCGTTTGGATAGTTGATCCAATCGACAATACTGCTTCTCTTGTAGAAGGTAAGTGGAGAAATAGTTCTATAAATATTGGTCTTGTTGTAAACGGCGTTACTCAGGTTGGTCTTGTCCATTATTTAGGTTCAAATACAACCTACCTCGGAAGTCTTGAAGGTAAAGTATATAGAAGAGAGAATAACAAAACTTTCATCTTGAAGAATGACCAAGCTATAACTGCATCACCAAAAATTGTTGCATACAAAGCAAGTCTTGATGAAATCCCAAATACTGACTATCAGGAACAGATTAAAAAATTTGGAGGAGATTCACCAACTATAGTTCACAAGAGAAAATTTCCTGAGAGAATTCGTGCTTTATTAGATGGTGAGGCTGATATCTATATTGAGCCTCGCGGCATTAAGGAATGGGATATTGTTCATGCAGCAGCGCTCGTTACTGCAATGGGAGGTGCTTTTCTAGACCTTGAAACTTTAAAGCCTGTTACTCTTAATTCGGTTGACCTTGTAGCTCCTCCGTTTGTAGCAGTGCGAGATAAAGGTTTTTTACTGAATCTGGATTAATGAATTAATTCTTGATTGAGCTTTTGGTTTTCTAGAACAAAAACCTTACAGGATGGATATTCGAACTTATTGTTGCTGAAAAAATCAGCTTTTATTGTAAGGTGAATTGTAATTAAGACGCGCTCGGAGTCCCATCACCCTGAGGTTTGACCTCAGAGATTCTTTTAGTGATTCGTCCTTTAGTAAGATCATAAGGAGAGATTTCAACAGTTACTCTGTCACCAGGCAGAACTCTAATATAGAAACGTCGCATTTTACCAGCAAGGTATGCGATTAATTCATGTCCGTTATCACACACGACACGAAAAGTAGTGTTTGGAAAACACTCTTTAATCACACCGTTCATTTCTATTCCGTCTTTGCCCATTGGGTAAATTATCGCTAAAACAGAGTCTTTAAGCAACTATGCTGATTTCTGATCCATAAGCGTCTCAGTCGGTAAGGATGCAAGATAATCAAAAGTATAGATCCCACTATCATGATTATCTGCCCATTTCACGCCGAGTGCATAGTTTCCAACCATCCAGATCTGTTCAATGGTTAATGATTCTTCTGTTGAATGCTCTACAATTTTTAGTAAAGATTTTTTTGGGGTAAGGGGAGTCGAGTGTGAATCTTCGCCACGCTTCATTTTACACTCAGCGCATGGACATTCTCGCCGTAGGGTATCTCTTGAAATTAAAGAACTCTCGCCTGAATTCCAAGTAATAAATAGGCCCTTTTTTGGGTCTCTTTTGATAGCTGATGGGACTTTCATAGTTATAAGTCCCTCCATGTTATAACTAAATCGCAATTAAGTGAACTTTCATTGTATTTTTTACTCTTCGCCCATTTTAGTGGAAAAGTAATCCTCCGTGACCCTGACCTTGGGCGTGAGCGTGACCAAAAAATTAGCGAACATTAGAATTTATGCTTTTGTTTATTCCTCATCCTGAATCAATAATCGGTTGTATTCGGTCACGCTCACGCCTAAGGTCACGGTCACGGGAAACTCTATTTTTATTACAAATATTCAAAAAAACAGGCAGAAACTGATATAGATATTAGCTCTCCCTTTCTTTGTGATTATTCATTAGGATATCAACTTGTGAATCAACCCACCAAACTCGGCAAATATAATATTGAAGGTATCCTTGGAACCGGCTCGATGGGCACGGTGTACAAAGCATCTGATCCTGAAATAGGCAGAACTGTTGCAGTGAAGGTCATTACGGTGATTGGTTCGTCACCCTATATGGATGAAAAATCTTGTCTCGATCGATTTAAAATTGAAGCACGCGCCGCTGGCAATTTGAGACATCCAAATATTGTTACTATCTTTGATGTAAATGTTGAGCATAAACCCCCATACCTTGTTATGGATTATATCGAAGGTGTCGGGCTTGATAAGATCATCGAAGATCAAACGATAACCGGCAGGAAGTGTGATCCCTATGATATTTTATACTATCTTTTCCAAGTCGCAGTCGCCCTCGATTATGCGCATAGTAAAGGGATAATCCACCGCGATATTAAACCGAGTAATATTTTAGTCTCTAATGATGGTCAGGCGTACATACTTGATTTCGGTGTTGCAACAGTTTCAGGGACAGGACACTTTGATGAGAACAGCCCAATTATGGGATCTCCTGCTTATATGTCACCTGAGCAGATTTTAAACGAAGAGTTAGATAACCGATCTGATATTTTTAGTTTAGCTGTTGTTGCGTTTGAAGGGCTTACTGGACATCGACCATTTTCTGGAGATGATTTCACCATTGTTGCGAAACAAATCCTTAAAGGTAGTCGAGCATTGATTAGTGATTTTATTCCTGATTTACCACTTCCTGTAGAAGCCGCATTTGAAAAAGCTTTTTCAAAAGATAAAAAAGACAGATTTCGTCAAGCAGTTTCAATGATCCTGATTATCTCTGATGCACTCGGTGTAAAAAATCCGTCAGATGGTGACGTGGCAAGAAGGGGATATCGTTATCGACCTGGTGGAGACACTGAAAGCCATATCTATCAATCAGTTGGAAATACCTCTGATGCAACCGAACAAAAAGAAACATCAGAAGACTCAGTAGGTACAGCAAGGATGTCGTTTGGGGATATAAAGCCACTCACAAGACTTGACGGTGGGACTTCTTGGATTTTTCTATTTGGAGTTATTCTTTTTTTTGCTGGAGCTCTTTGGCTTTTGTTGCAATCAAACTGAGATGGCTCTCTAGTGCAGCAGCAGATATAAATCCATTGATACGAGTGCCTGCTATTTCAGAACCATTTTGATCGAGGAAAATAATAGTAGGAATTCCTTGAACATTAAATTTTTTGGAAAAAGCCGTTGCAGTCGAATCATAATCACTAAAGTCAATTTTTACCTTTGTAAGTGATTGAAGAAGAGGTTGAATCTGTGGGTTTTGAAAAGTTTCTTCTTCGAGTTGTTTACACGTTGAGCACCATGTCGCAAAGGAATCAACTAAGACGATATCGGAATGTTCGTTTTTAAAAGCATCCTCGATTGATGAATGCCATACAAGATTATTGTTATGATTAGATTCTTGAAGCGTAAATATTGTAAAGTTATATATTACCACCGAGCAAAGAAGTGCTCCGAATAGTTTGATAAAAGGTAGATGTCTGTAGATTCCTATTCGTGCAAAGAGAATTCCAAAAGCAAATATACCACCAAGTGCAAGTGGATAACGGTATAAAGGTATTTCAGAAAAAAGATGATCGAGTTTTGAACGATGAAAATAAGCGATTGTTAATAAAATACCTGAAGCAGTAATAAATTTTACCCAGTTGAGCCAATACCCACTTTTAGGAAGTCGAGACAGGAGTCCAGAAAAAGTTCCAAGTAAAAGAAATGGGATGCTTAAACCAAGCGAATATATGAAAAGGAGTATACCACCGAGAATTGAATTTTGATGACTGGCAGCAATAACTAAGATAGTTGCTAAAATTGGTCCAACGCATGGCGCTGCTATTAATCCACTCCCCGTGCCTAAAAGAAATGCTCCAAAACATCCTTCACCACAAATCTTATTTCCAAGACATTGTAATGTAGAAAAGAATGGAAAATGGACAATACCAAGATGTGACAAAACCATTGATCCAAGCAGTAGTGACACAATAAAGATAAACCAATTTCCTCCCAAGTAACTTCCAAAAAAAATACCTGCATTTGCAGCAAGCAATCCAAGGATCGTATAGATAAAACATATACCTAATGCAAAGCAGCACGACCGAGCAAATTGGTGTGCTCTTGATTCAGGACATTCGGAAGTAAAAATTGATATCGTTACTGGAATGAGTGGATAGACACACGGTGTAAGAGCACTAAGAAGACCTGCAACAAAGCACGTAGTGATTTGCACTAATAATGTTTGGTCGAGAAGTGTTATATCCACTAGGTAAAATGAAATTACTTATTAAATTCTCGCGACATGGTTTGTGCGCCTTGTAATCTGACTGAATCGTTCAACATTTCAAGCTGTCTCTCTATATCTTCAAGTTCAGCAATCAGGTGTGGTGAGCTCGCCCCGTCATCCCAAATTTTAACTATCATACTTCCATAGTGACCAACAGTAGATTCTAGCTGGTCTTTAACCTGTAATGGAATTGATGGGTTGAAAAGGAATTCCTTCCATTCTCGATATCTTTTTTGTTTTGCTGCAATTTGGGAAATATCCATGATTCTTTATTTACTACTCCTATCCGTATGAGGTTAAATCAGCTCGAAAACCTTTTTTTGCAAAATGTTGCAAGGGGGTTCATCAAGCTACTTTTTTAAGGTGCCCAATAGTATGGAGTCCAAAGCAAGTTCAGACAACTCATCTTCGAGAGCGATCTTTCCCGGCAGTTTTGACCCAATGACCAACGGTCACTTTGACATTATTGAAAGGTCTCTGACACTGTTTGATACATTGACGATTGCCGTCCTTGAAAATTCGCAAAAAACTCCTCTTTTTTCAGTAGCTGAGCGAATTCCCCTTATAGAGAAAGAATGTGAGCGTTTTAATACAAAAAAATGTCGTGTAACTGTTAGGTCTTTTTCAGGGCTTCTCGTTGATTTTGCTAAAGAAATTGATTGCCACATTGTTGTTAGGGGCCTTAGAGCAATTAGCGATTACGATTATGAAGCGCAGATGGCTTTAATGAATAAGAGTCTTTATAGAGATCTTGAGACCGTATTTCTGATTGCTCGTGAAGAGAACTCATATATAAGTTCAAGTGTTGTGAAACAAGTTGCCCTTCTTCGAGGAGATATTTCTCGTTTTGTTCCAGCGGGTATTAAGGATGCGATTCACAAGAAATTAATTTAGATCTTGCTCCTTTCTACAGTATCGAGCATAAGAGTTAAAAGTATTCCTTTATAATAACAGTTACTTGAGCGTAACTATTTGAATTTATTATGCATCTAGATGAGTTTTGCTGCATCTAAATCTTTTAACTTTTGTTCAATCGATAAGAGTGTCAAACGAATTAAAAACAGTTGTTATCTTCTTTAACGACATGGAAGTTCATCCATCTGGAGTCAACGCAGGTGGAGGAGAGTCCGCAACACTAGGTTTGGCAAAATCGATCAGAAAAAAAGGTCACCGTGTTATTGCATGTGCGAACCTTCCAGAAGGTGAGACTGAAGCTCATGGTATTGAATTTTGGAATTTTGGCAGCAGTTATTCTCTTAAGACAATAGAGTTAAGGCTCCGAGATATCGGATCGTATCATTCTATAGCAGCAACACTTGGACTTCCATTTTTGTTTTTAAGCGATCATAAAAATTGTCTTTCAAAAATTCTTATCAATCATGCCCCGTCTTGTAATGCGAGTGGCGTAACTCCTAATACTCTTTTTACTTGGATTGATCGGATGATCTGTGTTTCAGAAGCACAGAAAAAAATGATTATCGATCATGGTGGACAAGAAAATAAAATAAGTGTCGTACGGAATGGATTTGATCCAGAACTGTTCACGTATGCTGGACCTGAAGGTCGTGATTGGATGCATATTATTTTTGTAGGTCGTGTTGATTCATGGAAAGGTGCACACCTTTTAATCGACGGATTTCCATACCTAAAAAAACATTTCCCTAAAGTGCAACTATCATTTTTTGGTGATTATACCAGCTGGTCCGAAATGAAGAGAGTAAAAGAGAAGCTGGAACGTGAAGAACCTCAGATTCATTTTCATGGAAAAGTATCACAGCGAGAAATAGCAGCACATTTAAGAACTGCCGGTCTTTTAGCATTTCCATCAATAAGCTTTGAAAGTGCTGGTTTGGCTGTTGTTGATGCTCAAGCAAGTGGGTGTCCTGTTGTTGCATTTGATACAGGCGGTGTTGCTGAACATGTATTCCAAAATGAGTGTGGCATCGTTGTCAAAGAGCAGAATCTGGATCATCTAATGCACGGCATTAAATCATTATTATCGAATCCAGATCGATTACAGTATTTTTCATCTAACTGTTTAACGAGAGCGAGAAGTCGAACATGGGATGTTGTTGCAAGTGATATTTTAAAAATTACTTCTGAAATAGCAGAGATGAATCAGTCTTCACAAGTTCAAAAAATTATTGATATAGAATTCCTAAAAGGACAAGCTCCTAGAGCTATTGATATTCTCAGATGAAAGTCTCAGCGATTGTATCAGTGTATAACGGGTCAAGATTCATTGAGGGATGTTTACATGATCTGCTTGAGCAAACGCTTTATAAGCAAGGTGGATTAGAAATCATCATCATCGACAGCGCTTCTGAAGAAAATGAAAAAGAGATTGTTTCGAAATTTTTAATAAATCATAGAAATATAAAATATATCAGAACCGAACAGCGTGAGACATTATACGGTGCATGGAATAGGGGAGTTCAGGAAGCCTCCTGTTCATTTGTAACAAATGCCAATGTTGATGATAGACATTGTGCCGATGCGTTTGAAATACATGCCGATTATTTAGAGAAAAACAGTGAGATTGATCTAGTATACGCAGATGTCTTCTGTTCACACCAAGCAAATGCAACATTTGACCAATCAAAACAAGAAAAACGATATTGTTATGCCCCGTTTCGACACAGCGATGTTTTATTTCATTATCAATTCGGATGCCAACCCATGTGGAAACGAGGCATTCACGATCAAGTAGGTTTCTTTGATTCAGCATATAGAGCCGCAGGAGATTGGGAATTTAACTTTCGATTTAATCTTGCCGGTAAAAAAGCAAAACATATTCATGAAGTGCTTGGTGTTTTCTTTGAAAATCCTGATTCTTTATCGCGGGTGAATAATGCATCAGTCGACGAACAGGCTAAGGTATGTGCGAAGTATATAAATCTGGATACTATTTTTGCATTATTCCAGCATGAAGGTATTTCGTGCGCGACTTTGCAAGAACGTGCTACAGCATTACGCGAGTTGTCACAGCGTGCAAATCGGATTTCGCTTCCTTGGGAGCCTGGGCAAGTTTTTATGAATGAAGGGTTATCGAAAGGGCTTCTTGATGCAGCCATACAATTTGAAAACATTCATCAACAAGCTGGAATTCAAAAGTAACGTTTCAAAATTTAAAGCGAATCTAAAAACAGCAATAGATCTTGTCTTTCTTTTGCTTTTAACCGCAGAAACCTTTTCTTACTTCTTTCTGATTCACCGCCGTGCCATAAGATCGCCTCTTCAATAGTGCGAGCTCTTCCATCGTGCAGAAATCCAACACGGCCACCTTCGGCAATATCAAGTGAGAAACCAAGTCCCCAAAGGGGAGCAGTTCGCCATTCATTAGCTCGCGCTCTATACATAGGAAGGGTATCAGCTAAATCTTTCCCCATATCGTGTAGTAGTAGATCCGTGAAAGGGTGAATGGTTTGATTATGAAGCTCTGGATCAACTGTGGAAGACGTCGTTAAAGTCATAGTGTGACATCCGTCACATCCGATTCTTTTAAAGATATTTTTT
>JBIKWN010000032.1:0-29128 GCA_044356295.1 Bdellovibrionota bacterium | reverse complement strand
TGATCCCTTGCTGGAGGCACGCCTGCTAATTTTTGATAAATAACATTGATATCAAAATCTGCATCTGAAACTTCTTGGCTGTCATCACTTCCTTTAAAGAGTTTTGTCGTGAGGCCCATATCATGGAAAAAAGCTGCACCAGTTTGATCGGCGACTGTTGCTGACGTAGCTTTAAAACCAAAACGTCCTAAGGATAGTTGACCATTTTTTTCTGGATCAGGAACGTACTGTGGGCGTCCTGAAATTCCATCTTTATTTATGTCTCTTGGATCGCTCAGTGCAAGAATCGTTGATTCAGGGATAGATTCAAGTAGTCCAGGCCCGATAACTGGTGGTGTTGCACGAAGCGAACTTAAGATCTTATTTTTTTTATATCCAGGAATTGAGAATGAAAGTGCAGGTTTTCGAAGGGTATACCTTTTACCGTCAGGATATTTTCCATTTCGATAAATCCAAGCGATTTTGATTGCAACGATTTTAGGATCATTTTCAATAACTGAATGATCGTGAAGTTGTGTCCCTATACCAGGGATCGGTTTTGGTCCACCATCTGGTGCTCTGCCAGGTAATGCCACTTTTACAATTGCACGGCTTAGGTTTAGTGACTTAGAAAATAGAACCTGTCCACGACCATTACTAACGTGACAACCCGAACACGCAGTGTTGTTAAAACCACGTCCAAGACCAGATTCTTTACTAAAGTCACCGTGAAAAATCGCAAACCCAGCAATCTGTCTTAGTCTGCGTTCTTCATCGGTAACATTTGGTGCATTAACTTGAATAGCGTTTCGTCCAGGTAGGTAAGAGGTAAGATCTCCGCCAAGGAGTGTTATATCTTGCGCATAGGAAACTACACCGTTAGAAAAAACAGCGAGAAGCGAAGAAAAGAAGAAATTTCTAAGAAAATTTCGCATATTTAATACGAACAGTATCTCAAGTTCTAGTATCGTTTAGATGACTGTAAACCTTGATACATCATACCTCTAAATGGGTGGCTATTAAATTAAAAGATTATTAGGGGTATTTCCTCTCCGTGACCTTGAGCGTAGGCGTGAGCGTGACCGCAATATTTTACGCTCACGCTCACGCCTATGGTCAGGGTCACGGAGTATTACTATCCCTCTAAAATAGGCGCAGAGCAGGCAGATTTGAGTTACGAATAGTCACTTGTTATAATGCTCCCCATGGCATTAGAAAGAACACTATCAATCATCAAACCTGACGCAACAAAGAAAAATATTATCGGAAAGATCTTCTCTCGTTTTGAAGATGCCGGTCTTAAAATTATTGCAACTGAATTGAAGCATTTATCCAAAAAAGATGCTCAGCAATTTTATGCAGTACATAGTGAACGACCATTTTATGGTGAGCTTTGCGACTATATGACCAGCGGTCCAGTTGTAATCTCTGTACTTGAAGGTGATAACGCAGTGTTACAACATCGAGACCTTATGGGCGCAACGGATCCTAAGAAAGCTGCACCAGGAACAATCAGAGCAGACTTTGCTGATAGTATTAGTGCAAACGCGGTTCATGGTTCTGACTCTGCAGAAAATGCGCAGATCGAAATTAACCAATTCTTCCCTGGCCTCATGAAATGAACCCCTCTCGTCTTTCGATACTCACGATAGATAATAGTGAGATTCTCGAAAGACTACCCGAGGATCAAGTTACGTCATTGTCGGTTGAAAAAAAAGAAAAAGTTTCTTTTTTTGATTTACCACGCGACGAGCTTACATCTTTATTAAAAAGCAAATTTAACTCTACACAATTTCGAGCAACGCAGCTTTTTGAATGGGTATATCAAAAACAGACTTTTGATTTTACCCAGATGACGAATCTCGGTAAGGAATTTAGAGATGAGCTCCAAGAATATTTTGATTTTCCTTTTGCTGAAATTGTAGATCGTCAAGTTAGCAAGGATGGAACCAGAAAATATTTATTCAAGATCGGAAATAATGATCTTGTTGAAGCTGTTATGATTAAGCAGCCAACACGGATGACACTTTGCGTTTCTAGCCAAGTTGGATGCGGAATGAATTGTAAGTTCTGCAGAACCGCAACAATGGGTTTTCGAAGAAACCTCAGTACTGGCGAAATAATTCAACAAGTCATGGGTGTTCTTATCGATGCAAAAGAGTTTGGGGATACTTTCAATAATATTGTGTTTATGGGAATGGGTGAGCCGCTCCATAATTTTAAAGGTGTTGTCAGTGCTCTTCGTATTTTAACTGACCATAAAGGTCTTGCAATTCCAGCTCGTAAAATTACCGTTTCAACGGTCGGACTTGTTCCTGCTATAAAAAAATTCGGAGAAGCTTTTACTCAGTACGGCGACTTAGCAAATCTTGCCGTGTCACTTAATTCTACCACTAATGAAGTGCGTTCAGAGGTGATGCCAATTAATAAAAAATTTCCTATTGAAGAACTTCTTGCAACATTAAAAGCATTCCCTTTAAAAGCAAGAAAAAGAATTACCATTGAATATGTTATGCTTCACGGAATTAATGATACTGAAGCGGATATGAAGCGCTTGCCTAAACTTCTAAGAGGTATTCCTGCAAAAATTAACCTTATTCCGTACAACGAGAATGCAGGTTTAGGATTTAAATCTCCCCCCGAAAAGCATGTTGCTCTCTGGCAAGATTACCTAACAAAAGGTGGCAATGATGTCACGATACGTTGGTCTAAAGGTCAGGATATTAAAGCTGCGTGTGGTCAACTTGCTACTGAATCGGTTAGAAACGCTGCTTAGTAGTATTTTCGTATCAAATTCAAGGAACCCGAAGGGTATATTAAGAAGACTAGAATAGTTATCCTCTATGAGTTTTTCAGGCAATCGGTAGTGCCTGCGATCTTGAGTAGCATCTACATTCAAGTGATAATCTCATAACAAAAGTTTCCTATTACTGCATAGAAGCAAATAAGGAGTATATATATGACAATTGAAGTATCACCATTAAAAGTTGACGGCGCTCCTGAGCATTTATTACCCATTAAAGTTTCTGGAGATATTTCAACAAGCATTGTTGAAGGGTTTATTTTACGATTTGAAGATCTTTGCGTATCCGCCGGTGCCAATGGTGTTGAAGTTAAGCGCAAAGAGATAAAAGGTGAAAATACGAGTTTTGTTTTGAGTATTACTGGTCTAACAGATGAACAATTTAATACTTTCGTGATGTCCCCGTTACGTCGGATAGCAGAGTTTTATAGAGCCGAAAAGAATCGTTTGGATGACTAAGACACTCATCAATCCAAAACCAAGCTTCCATTTCATTTTTCACTAGGAATGAATGGAGCTTTCTTAATGAAGTTGAAAAACTTGGTAAGACGTATGGAATCTACTTCAAAGAAACAACTGGTTCTGGGTAATTTTTCTATTGGCACACTATTACATGTGCCAGTTTCTTGTCTGTTTATGCTTTCTGAGATTCAAGATCGAGTTCTACAGTAAACTCATCATAAATAAGTTTATCGCCTAAGTTGTCAAAAAACTTTCCTGAACCATATCGGATATTGAATTTTGTTCTATCAACTTTTGTAGAAGCTTTCGCGGTAGCTTTATCGCCATTCAAATTAACAGAGGCGGGAAACGAAATAGGGAAGGTCAGTCCTTTAATAGTCATGTCGCCCGAAATTGTATAGTTATTTTTTGATGTATCATCTGATGTTAATTTTTCAGTATTCGTGATTTTGAAAGTAGCGACTGGAAAATTACTCGTATTGAAAAAATCATCACTATTTAAGTGATCGATAAGTTTTTTATTGTATTTAGGATCTTCAATATCGACATTTTTGATGGTCCCCATTGCAATTTCAAATGTTCCTCCTACAAGTTTATCTTTGTCAAAAAGGACATCGCCTGATTTAATTGACAGAGTACCTTTATGAGATCCAGTAACTTTTTCACCGACCCAATGTACTAAGCTTGAATCTGTATTAAGCTTGTACGTGGTTGTTTCGGCATTGCAGTGGCTAGAGAAACATTGAGTTGTTAGCGACAAAAGAAAAGCAGATGCTAATAGATTAAATTTGGAATAACGTTTCATATTTTTCTCCGATTGAATAGAATTTCTGTAAAAGCCACTAAAACGATAACTTTTTTCTTATATGATCCACAAGCCTCTCTCAGAAATTCTATCTGCTCTTCATCAACAGCAGGTACAAGAGCTTTCATTAATAAAATTCGAGGCAGAAAAGAAAAACAAGCAAGAGCTTTATAAAATTACTATTTTTTTCATAGAAAAAAGTTGGCTTCTTATTGAGAAAGACCTGTTGACTCCAACTTTTGGACTCACCTTTGAACAATCGCCAGAAGAATTACGTATTTATTTAAAGGAGTTAAAAACCAGAAATCCAGCATTTGCTTGGGGATGGTTAAGAGCTCGAATGAATGAGCGACTCCTTTCACTTGTAGCAGAAGCTCTTCCCTCAATGCTGAACCAATATCCAGTAGAAGCTAAAAAATATAATAAAGCTCTGCGAAAATGTGGACAGTACTGGTTTCGAGAAACACCGCTTCATCACTTGAAAGCTGGTTATCACACAGCGCTTGGCGTTGCGTGTAAATGGTACGGAAGTTACATAGAGAAATGTCTCGAACAAGGAATTGAGCCAACACAGACGTATCAAGATGAATTGAAAACTTTTGCAAGTTTTTCAATGTCTATGTTACATCGAACTGATAAGTATCTATGGGATTCTGCTGCCTCAGTTGATCTGGAGGCAATCGTTGAAGATTCATTTCTTTTAGTACATGAAAAAAAGATTGATACAATCGAACCCATATCTTTGCCAGATAAAGCAGCTCGTTTAGGTTGCCCAGCACTTCGTGCTAAAAAATCCGATGAATCCTTATACAGCCCATTCGATGGAGTTATTCTTTGGGTTGAAAAAGTTTTTCATTCGTATCTTTTGTAAAAAAGAATTTGCCCGATGATTAAAGAGCCTATAAAAACCTGTGCCAAATGATAATTTAGTTAAACAGGTGAGCCAATTCATCTCTGGTTGCTCTAAAAAAAGTCACTCAAGAAATTCAATTCTATCAACTGTTATCCCAACCTCGTCGAAGGCTTTCAGGCTTTCGGGCTTTCGAGAAAGACTTTGAGCATTTGAAACAAGAAGTTTTATAGAAGGGGAATAGTTTTTTTGTTTCTTTTGAAGAAGTCTGTGGCGAATGAGTAAGGCCGCCCCGTGATAATCTCTTGAATCATACGATAGACCAAGTTTGGAATATGCTTCATTAGAATTTTTTGCTACACCACTTTCTACCATCATTTTTTCAAGTGCAAGAATGCCAAAGCCTGCTCCACGACCATCATGTTGTAAAAGCAGGATAATTCCCGATCCATGTTGGACTATCTCTAACAGACTTTTTTTGAATTTGTCTCTATTCCCCATGTCTTCAAGAGGAAATCTATTAAAAAGAGATTCACTCTGGATTCTTACGAGTGGTGTTCCTTGCTTATGGATATCACCGTACTCCAATATGATAAAATCTTCACCCGAAGCTACATCATAATAAGCATGCAGAACAAACCAATAGGGGATTGATAACATAGCTTTTGCAAGCACTGGATTTTTTTCTTGAAGCCTAGTTTTTACAGCTGTGCGGTCGAGATGAGCTTTAAAGCGATTATTGGAAAGTGGGCTTACATTTGAAAGATAGAGTTGTGGAGAATCGATTTTCTTAAGTTCTTGAATGAGTTTTTCAAGGACTGATTTGGAAATAATAATTTCACCACCAACTGGTTTGATTGGAAAATTATAAGTAGCAGTATGAATGAAGCGGGAAGCTCCTGCTACTTGATACGGCAAAAAGGGTTGGTGAGGAGTAGTTAACTGATAGAGGTATTTGTAGGGCTCTTTTCGAATAGATTCTTTCTTATCAATTTGTAGTTTGTGTCCTTTTTTTCTTTTCGAATTAAGATACCCGGCAGACTGATGGTACGCTTGCACTTCCAAACTTTGAGTATTAAGGACTTTTATACCGGCACCTGAAATAGCCGCAATTTTATGAGGGCTGTTTGTAAGAAGGGTAAGCGGGGCATTAATGCCAAGTATTGTATTAATTGAATGCACTACATCATACAAACGATAGTCATCTTTCAAGCCACATAATTTAAAGGCGTCATGCGAGCTCATGTTTTTATAGAATTGCACGAGCATTCGATCTCTAGCTTTTGCTGTGAACCCGATACCTCGTCCTTCTTGTATGAGATAGTAAAGTATTCCACGTTTTTTTTGCGCGATTAATTTTAGTGCAAGCTCTAATTGCTGAATGTCATCACTATCGAGACCTCGTAATGTTTCACTGGTTAAACATGAGCTGTGTATTCGCGCAAGCAGTGGTGAGCCAGATTGTAATGATCCGATACTGAGAGCTATACAGTATTCTTTTGAATGAAGGTCTTGAAAAACATCAGCTCGAAAGATTCCAAATCTTGTTTCAAGTGAAGAAGTAGACAGATACATAACCTGTCCATACATTGGTTTGATCTGATCCTTCATTGTTTCCTGGCGCTATCTGGTTTCTAGATTCTCTGCAATAACCTCTGCAATATCTTTGACTATCATACTTTCTTCCAAGTTGTTGAGCTTGACACCATCCTCCATCATCTGAAGGCAGAAAGGGCAAGCTGTTGCTATATTAGATGCTCCAGTGGCCGCCGCCTGTTCAACTCGTACTTGATTGACTCGAGTTCCGACTTTTAAATCCATCCAGAAATGTCCTCCGCCTGCTCCACAACACATTCCTTGTTCTCTAGATTTTTCCATCTCTAAAATTTGTAGTCCCTTTACTTTCTTTAAAGATTCTCTTGGGGCTTCATATTCATCATTATAACGACCTAAATAACATGGGTCGTGGAATGTATAGTTTTGATGTTCTTCTTTAAGGGAAAGTTTATCCTCAGCAAGCAGACGTCTTAATAAGACAGAATGGTGTATTATTTCTGGTGATTTACCTTCACCAAGATTGCCGAGTTGAGGGTACTCATTTTTAATCGTATTAAAACAGTGTGGACAGTTAGCAACAAGTGATTTGAATTGAATAGCTTTCAATAGCTCAATGTTAGAAGAAGCTAATGTTTGATAAAGATTTTCTTCTCCTAATCTTCGAGCTGGATCACCAGAGCATCCTTCAGCATTACCAAGGACACCAAATGATAATCCCGCTGCATTCATAATTTTAACGAGTGACTTGGCGATTTTTTGTTTTCTTGGATCGTATGCAGATACACATCCAACCCAGTACAGATAATCAACCGAGTCTCCTGGTTGCAGAATTTTCACATCAAGATTTTTTGTCCAATCACTTCTTTGATTTGGATCGCCAAATGGATTTTTGCGACTCTCAAGTGCTCGAAGTGTTGCTTGCGCTTCATGCGGAATTTCACCTTGCATCAGCACCATGTTTCTTCTGTTTTCAATAATTTGATCGACGTGGTTAATTGCAACAGGACATGCAGATACGCACGCCATGCATGTGGTGCATGACCAAAAAGCTTGAGGATCGATTACTCCTCCTGAAATTGGGGTATCAACTGAAAGTCCTTGAGTCGGAAGTGCAGCTTGTTGAACCCCTTGATTGGGAGCCCTCCAAGTTTTATCAGCAGATTTGTACCCAATCGCTGGAAGAAAGAAATCTTTTAAAAGAGTTCTGTCTATGTTTACAGAAACCTCTGGCAAGATAGATTGAGTTACAAGTTCACCACGAGAGTGAAGATCGAGCATATGATTTCGGGTATCAAGAATTATCCATTTTGGAGAGAGGGGTTTTCCAGTCGAATAAGCTGGACAGACTTCTTGGCAACGACCACAACTGGTACACGCATCTAAGTCGAGAAGTTGTTTCCAGCTATAGTCTTTAATCGTTCTTACACCAACATTAAAATCATCACCAGCACTTTCCATCAGCTCTTCAATCTTACCTGGGAAGGGGAGTTGCCCTTTAGGTTTTGAGGAACGTCTAAATCCAATATTAGAAAGGCTTGAAATAATATGAAAAAATTTTGAGTAGGGAGCTAGTGCAATACAGCCGAAAACAGTAAATGTGTGCCACCACCATGTAAGCCAATGAATTGTACGTACTGAGCCTTCGGACATTCCCCAAAAAAGTTTAGAGAATAAAAATCCTACTGGACTATACGATGCCCACTGATCATTTGTTACAGCGATTCTAGCACCTTCCAAGATGAAACCTTGTAAGCAAAGCAGAACGAGCATAGCCAGAATAAACCAATCAGCTGTTCTGTTATGAAGATACGTTTCTGTGGTTATGAATCTTCGTTGGAACGCAAGCATACATCCAATGATGAGTCCAAGCCCAAAGACATCACTCATTACTGTTAAGAATAAATAAAAATCCCCTTGATAAATTTTAATTCCAAGATCGTGATGAATAGCTACGACTGTTGTCGTAAATAATAAGACCAAGAAACCGAAATAAATTAATGTATGCATCACTCCTGCAGCTTTCTTTTTTACAACGCCACGTTGCAGAGCTCCCCATGAAGTGAGATCAGCAATGACATTTGCAAGTGTTGGAGAAATAGAAAGGTCTTGTTTTCCAGATCTCCATAATTCGATTCGAGACAATGTTCCGATTGCTGCAATAAGTATTGCAAGGGACATCGACCCGTACATAACGATTGATTGCATTGGGCTTGCAATATTCCACAGAATTTCTCGTGTAGGTTCAGTAATCATATCTTTCCTCGAATATCGCTTTATTAATCAATCTGTGACTGTCGGCCATTGTCCTTAAGTGAACAATTAATTTTGTTTCACCTAGGTTCAAGGTCCTGGTCAACGGGGGTATTTACATTTAATAAGCTAACAAAAAGTTACAGCATATAGTATCGACATAAGTGCCCCATATTGCTAGTGAATATTTTCTCACTCTTTGAATCCGGAACCTCTTAAAACGAGTCTAAATAGATCTATGGATGAGAATCAAACTGAATCGCCTTCGACAGATGCTACAACGACCACACAGGCTGTGAAAACTGATGCACCAAAAACAGCAGAGGTAAGTGCTGCAACGGTTGGACGCATGATGGGGCTTGCTACTACCTCAGATCTTCGTTTGATGGATAGCAAACTTGATCTTATCTCAACAAAGGTAGCTGGATTAACTGTCAAGCTTGATAAAATTCTTACAACATTAAATTCTATGCCTACAGCTGCAGATCTTGAAAGAATTGATGTTCAAATCGGATCTGTTAAAACCTCACTTCGTGAAACTGTTCAAGCCATCAAAGATGCTGTTACCGACGCAACTGGCGCCAAAATATAACAATTTATCAATAGAAAAATAGTATGGCTCTTATAAATAAAGTCGAAAAGTCTCTCACAAAATCTAAATCATATACACTTGATTTACGAATTCATTCACCTGCATCGCTTGGGTATTTAGGTATCCAAGGGCTCGATACTGCTCCAGCATTAGTTCGTTTGGCAAAGGTAAAAGGGCTTGATGTAATTGCTCTTACCGATTATCACAGTGGAGCATATATCGACAGAATTTCACTTGCTGCAAAGAATTCTCAGGTAACTGTAATTCCTGGTGTTGATCTTCGTTGTAATATTGCTGGTTGTGATGATGTCACTCTAACGGTGCTCTTCGATGAAACGTATACATCAGCTCAGGTTGAAGACTTTTTACGTTCGATTGGTGTTCCAGAATCAGCAAGTGGTAATAAGGAGTATATAATCAACACTCCAATTGAGAAGATCTTAACTCATATTGAATACGAAAAAGCAGCCGTTTTCCCAAGCAGAATCGATAAGACTCCGCACCGAATGAAAGCAATACCAACTCTTGTAGAGCAGTTTGGCTTTCGTTCCTTTGATGTCGCCTATCTTGAGTCAGTTGATTACTTCAAAAAGAATTGGCCAAAGCTTAAATTTAATATTTTCTCTTTCTCAGATGCTAATGCATTGGCACAGGTTGGAAGTCGTACCGCTCGTGTTAAGCTTGCAAATCCTGGATTTACAGGAATAAAAGAGCTTGTTCAAAGATCTTAATTGTAACGCTAGGTAGTTTCCCTGGGTTTTGCTTTTTTTCTTAAAAAGGTAGGATTAGCCAAGAGAAATGCAACAATCATTGTATACAAATAAAGAGTCTTTAAACGCTCTGATTGAATTCTATCGTGGTGATTGGAAAGATATATTCTCTATCCTTATCTATGGTACTGCAGTTGGAATATTCTCACTTGTCGTTCCTCTTGCTGCTCAATCACTTGTTAATACTATTGCTTTTGCAACGCTCTTACAGCCTCTCATTGTATTAACCGCAGCAGTAGCAGTTTTCCTTTTACTCTCTTCAATTTTAAAACTTATTCAGTTCTTCATCGCTGAAAAATTAGCTCAGCGTATAATGGTTCGGGTTGCATTAGATCTTTCTCAATCGATCCCAGCACTTCAATACGATATTTTTAAAAGAAATTTTGGTTCTGAGTATATTAATCGATTTCTGGAAATAGTTACTGTACAGAAAGCGACTACATCTTTATTACTTGAGGGAACGGCAGTTTTATTCCAACTTGTATTTGGAATAGTTCTTCTAGGTTTTTACCATCCTTTCTTTCTCGCCTTCTCAATTATCGTTGCTCTTATTCTCTTTTTTACAGTCCTTATTTTTGGTAGACACGCAATCCCAACCAGCGTAGAAGAAAGCGATCGTAAATATGATATTCTTGCTTGGCTTGAAGATATCGCTGCATCACCTGCCTTATTCAAATCTGAACGTGGTCAAAAAATAGCACTTAATCGTGCTGATTCATTGATTGGAAATTATATCGAGGCTCGTCAAAATCACTTTCAAATATTATTTACACAACAAACTCTTGTTTTGTTGTTACAGATCTTTGGAAGCGCAACATTACTTGGAGTTGGTGGTATTCTTGTGATGAGAAACCAACTTTCTTTAGGTCAGCTTGTTGCTGCTGAGTTAATTCTTGCAGTGGTTCTTAATAGTACAGATAAACTTACAAAATTCTTAGAAACTTTCTATGACTTAGTCGCTGGTATAACAAAACTTGATGTTCTTGGATCTTTGCCAAGGGATACGATGCTTAGTGGTGAGCGTTTACCAGTTACCGATAAAGGGTGCACTGTTTCATTTAGGAATGTTTCTCATATTCTTTCAAGCGGAGAGTTGCTTCTCGATAACATAAATCTTGATGTTCAATCTGGTGATAAGATCCTTATTATCGGAGGTAACGGCTCAGGGAAAAGCATACTTGCTGACTTACTTGTCGGCTATAAGGCGCCGTATCGTGGTAAAATATTGATGGATGAAACTTCTATTGATGATATTGATTGCAATGCACTAAGAACGAATGTTGCCCTCGTGCGTGGTATAGAAGTTATCCATGGGACAATTGAAGATAATTTGCGTATCGCTAAAGATGTTATTAGTGCCCGAGAAATTAGAGAGATTCTCACTGATCTAGGACTTTCTAAAGAGATAGATAGTCTCGCTGATGGAATGAGGACATATTTGAAAGGCGATTATTCTCCACTATCATTAGGACAGGCAGAGCGCCTCATGATTGCTCGTGCTCTTTTACAGCATCCAAGGCTTATGGTTTTTGACTCTTCCCTAGATGTTATCGATGAAGGAATGCTTGAGCAGAGTATAAAAGCTATTTTCGCCAAGAATCCTCAAGCGACACTTATTGCATTAAGTCGTGAGCAGGATTCCATTCAGTTTTTTAACATAGTCTACGAATTGAAAAATAAAAAACTCGTGAGAGTAAAATAGCCTTTAGTGGATTTATATTATGGTCTTTTTTAACGATCGTCACCGATACTCTACTATTGATGAGCTGAGTGAGAATTCAGCTTTAGTTACTCCACGCCTCGTTCGAGTCAGGTGGGCGCTTTCGCTTTTTACCTATCTTATTGTTTCTTTCCTTGTTTTATTTATTCTGGGGCTTTTTTTCATTCCCTGGGTTCAAACCGTAACCGGTACTGGTAGATTAATTGGTCTCTATGCAGATGATAGACAGCAAAATATTGAATCACCTGTTGACGGTAGAATACAGAAGTGGTTCGTCAATGAGGGCACACAAGTTAAAAAAGGAGATCCGGTTGTTGATATAGTTGACCTGGATCCACATATTATTGAGCGTCTCACACAAGAGAAGACAGCATCACAGATTAAAGTTAAAGCGGCAGAATCTGCTCGTGATATTTCGGCAAAAAATGTTGAGCGTCAACGAGTCCTAGCACAAAAAGGGCTCAGTTCCCAACGTGCACTCGAACTTGCTGATATTGAATATCAAAAACTACTAAGTGAGTTATCGTCTGCAACAGCAGAACTTACAAGAATTGAAGGACGGTTATCCCGACAATCTTCTCAAACAATTGTTGCGCCGCGTAATGGGATTATTATGCGAATAATTTCCCCTCAAAGTGAAGGAGCATATATCAAAGCAGGTGATCCACTTGCCCGATTAGTGCCTCAAACCGATGAACTTGCAGTCGAATTAAAGATAAGTGGCAACGATCTTCCTCTGGTTTCTGAAGGGCGTCATGTTCGTCTTCAATTTGAAGGATGGCCTGCAGTTCAGTTTTCAGGTTGGCCAAGTGTTGCTATAGGAACTTTTGGTGCGCATGTTAAAGTTATTGATGCTAGTGATGATGGTTCAGGATCGTTTCGAGTAATTGTCGTTCCAGAAGATAAAGAAAATTGGCCGGCCTTCCCATATTTGCGACAAGGGGTGAGGACCTATGGATGGATTCTTTTAGATACAGTTTCGCTTGGGTGGGAAATATGGAGACAACTAAACGGATTTCCTCCAACTGTGAACAATGGAGCTACTTTAGAATCAAATGTGTTGAAGGATAACGTAAGAGGGAGAGATGTTGTTAAGTAAAAAATATTTTTTTCAAATATTTTTTATATTTGTTATCACAAAATCTTCTTTTATTTTTGCTTCGCCCTTAGATCTCCAAGATGTTATACGTTCTGCGCAGGAACACCATCCCTCTATTAAAGCGTCTTCAACGGAAGTCGAAGCTGCCACGGCTGAATTACAGTCAGCGGAGGGAGGTTTTGATCCTACACTCAAAGTGGCTACATCAGATTATATTACTGGTAATTATACAGGTGGCTATCTTGATGCTTCGATTGAGCAACCAACCTCACTGTATGGAACAAAGTTTATTGCTGGATATAGGAAAAGTGGTGGTGATTTTCCTGTTTATTACGCAGAACAAGAAACGCAAAATGATGGAGAAGTGCGCGCTGGTGTAGAAGTTCCAGTGCTTCGAGATGGTGAAGTTGATCGAAGAAGAACTAATTTGGAACGTGCCAAAATTCAGTCAACTATAGGTAATGCTTCTTTATTACAGCGAAGAATAGAGATTACTCGCGGAGCAAAGAGCACATTTTACGACTGGATTGCAGCAGGAAAAAAACTTTCGATACAAAAAGAATATCTTTCAGTCACAAAGAAACGTCAACAACAACTTTCTCAGCGTCAAGTGAAAGGAGATCTTGCACAGTTTGATGTCATTGATAACGAGCGCACCGTACTGCAACGAAACGCATTAGTGATTCAAGCTGAACGTATCTTGCAGCAAGCCTCATATGAGCTCTCTCTGTTTTATCGTTCTGATTTGGGACAACCGATGATCCCCTCACAAGAAATTATCCCTTCAGATCTTATAGTTCCTTCGATCAAGCCAATAATTGATTTTGATGAGCAATTACATAAAGCATATTTGTCTCGACCTGATCTCATTCGATTAAAACAGCAAAAAGAACAGAATACTTTAGAGTTGAGGCTTGCTGATAATCAATTATTACCTCGATTAGATCTGCAAGTTGCTGCTGCACAAGATTTTGGAGTCATGGAAGAAAATCGTGACGAATTTGAGCTCCGTGGAGGTGTTAAATTTGAAGTTCCTTTATTTAATCGAGTTGCTATTGGAAGAAAGAAAACATTAGAGGCTAAAGATAAAGAACTAACATTTCTTATTTCTTTTTTACAAGATCGAATAAAAGCAGATTTGAAAGATGTGATTTCTGCACTGAATCAAAATAGAGAAAGAATATTGATGTCTAGTAAAGAGTACACTATCGCTCAAGAAGTCGAATCTGGGGAACGAGAGCGTTTTTTTCACGGAGATTCAAACCTTATTTTTGTGAACCTTCGTGAGCAAACAACTGCTGATGCTGCAATTCGTGTCGTTGATGCTAAACTCGATTTTTTAAAGGCTCAAGCGAGCTTTGATGCCATTCTTGGAAAAGACTACTAGTATTTTATTGAAACTGGGTCTATTTTTTACAACCTCTTGTTGCATCAAGAGCTGAGAAGTTTACTATAAGCATTGGATAGAGTGGTGTATTTATGGACAAACGATTTTATATAATATCGAGCATTTTGCTTCTTATGTTTGCGCTCTCTGCTTGTGGTGGAGTCAAAAAAGATAATTTAACTGCTCCTCGTTCACCCGATGTCATTGCACGTGGAGCGCATCTCGTAAAAGGGCTTGCTGCATGTGGATTTTGTCATGGCGTTACGAGTTCTCCCGTTGCCCCAATAGCAGGTGGAAGGGATGTGTATGACCTTTACGGAGCAGTAAGCAGTCCAAATATTTCCCCTTCGAAATCTGGTATAGGATTTATGTCTGATGATGAAGTCATCTTGTCAATTCGAGGAATTTGGAAAAAACATCCTGACAAACGATCCCCAACCATCCACCGAGGTTATGAATGGATATCATCTGCAGATGCTTTATCAATCGTTTCTTATCTTCGTTCTCTAACCCCCATCAATAATAAAGTGAAGGAAAGAGTTGTTGGATTCACTTCTAGAAATTCTACTGGTTTATTTTCTGCTCCAGCAAAAGTAACTGGATTTGTTGCTGATATTAATCCATCCGATAAAATACTTTACGGAAAGTACTTAGTGAATCATGTTGCTCGTTGTGGAAGTTGTCATACGATGGATTCTTCAATTTTTTCTGGAGAAAAATATTTGGCCGGTGGCAAAGTATTTAAAAATGAATCTGTTGAAATGGTTGTACCAGGACTTGTTGGAACATCTAAGAGTATGAATATGTGGAGTGAGTCTGAGTTAATAGAATATTTCAAAGCTGGCATACGTCCAGATAAGACGACGATTGATCCTAAGGCATGTCCTGTTGAATTTTATCGTAATGCAAATGAACAAGAGATTTCAGCAATGGTTCTCTATTTACGTTCACTCTCTTAGAAAAGAATTCTTTTGTGAGTAAAGAGATCATTGTACTAGGAATTGAGACAAGCTGTGATGAATCGGCTTTAGCTCTAGTTCGTGTTCACAAAGATGGTCGCAATGAAGTCATCGGAGAAGTATTAGCATCACAGATTGCACTTCATCAACAGTATGGTGGAGTCGTCCCCGAACTTGCAGCTCGAGAGCATCTTAAAGCGTTGCCAATACTCTATAAGAAGTTGTGTGAAACATATCCGCAAGAGGTCAATGATGCTACCTGTATCGCAGTTACTCAGGGGCCTGGATTAAAAGGATGCCTTCTGATCGGAATAAATTTTGCAAAAGGGCTATCTTTTGCGACTGGAAAACCTCTTATCGGGGTTAATCATATCGAAGGACATCTTTATTCTTCTTTCCTCAATAAAACGCTGCCGAACTTTGATTTTATTTCTTTAATTGTTTCCGGCGGACATACTGAGCTCGTACATGTAAAACCCAATGGAATCTATTCAGTGATTGCGCGGACTATTGATGATGCAGCTGGAGAAGCCTTTGATAAGTCTGCTCATCTTTTAGGATTTCCATATCCGGGTGGAAAAGCTCTTTCAGAGGTAGCAGCATCGGTTTCATCTTCACCTTTTATTTTGCCGAAGGTAATGCGAGAGGCTGATGGATTCAGTTTTTCTGGACTTAAAACGGCTATTCATTTACTAATCAAAAAAAACGGTGCTGAATCTGCCTCTCATAAAGCAGAGCTCTGTTATTCCATTGAGCATGCAATCGTTGACGCTCTAATGCACAAATTAAAAAAATCTTTAGACCTTTATTCAACATGTAATGTAATCTCAGTTGTCGGAGGCGTATCTGCAAATCGTCTTCTCAGAGATTCTGTAACAGATCTTTGTTCCAAGCGAAATATTTCACTCTTTTTACCTGAACCACAATTCGCAACAGATAATGCATCTATGATAGCATTAGCGGGAGGCTTTCGGTGGTTGGATACAAATTTCTCTCTGGTCAAATCATCTCTTGGTCTTGGAGTTTATGCGCGTTACCCAATTGAGAGTATTCAATGAGAATTAAAGATACCCTAGCTCGCCTAGACGTGAGAGCAAGTAAGGCCCGTGGACAAAATTTCCTTATTGATGAAACAGTTGTGAATCATATCTATTCACAAGGTAATGTGATTCCTGGCAATAACCAAAGAGTTATTGAAATCGGACCAGGGTTGGGAGCAATGACAGATTTGATCGTTCAATCCGGAAACCCTGTTACGGTAATCGAAATTGAAGATAAATTCTGTGAAAATCTAAAAACAAAATTTCCAGGTATTTCTATCGTTAATCAAGATGTTAGGACTGTAGATTTTTCATCGTTCGGAAACGATCTCATTGTGTATGGGAACCTCCCGTATAGTTTCTCAACGGAAATCCTTTTTCACCTCATTGATCACCGATCGTCGATTCAGCGTGCAGTACTAATGCTTCAAAAAGAGTTTGTTGAGCGAATGGCTGCGTCCCCAGGTACAAAATCCTATGGGACTCTCTCTGTAGGTGCACAACTTTTTTGCCAATTAACGATGGGTAATATCGTCCCTGGTAATTCTTTTCATCCACCAACACAGGTATCTTCACGTGTAGTAACTCTTACCTTTGTTCCTGAAGGAAGATATCCTGTAAAAAATTATGAATGGCTAAGGAAAGTTGTAAAGGCGTCTTTTTTACAACGGAGAAAAAAAATAGTTAATAGCCTTCGAGCTTCTGGTCTATTGCAAGGTAAAGAGCCACTGGCAAGGATAATCGAAGTTTTTCAATCATTAGGTTTTGATACAAATAGAAGAGCTGAAACTTTTTCGATTGAAGAGTTTGTTGCTTTATCGGATGCTTTATTTTTAGTCCGTAATCAATAGAAGACTCTAGTCTTTCTTATTGATCGAATGGAGTAGCTCTTGAGTGATTTCTCCGATGAATGTTTCTATTGACTCTGTCTTGACTCTCCAGTCTGCCCCAAGTTTAAATCCCTTAATATCACCACGTTTGATAAGGTCATAAACTTTTGGACGATGAATTCTGAGGAGCTTAGATACTTCTTTCACGGTCAGAAGCCTTGGTACGATTGTTTCATTCGACATAATTGGCTCCTTTAAAAATTACAAACAGTATCGAAGTACTAACAGATATATAATCGATCAGATTCAATCAAATACTACATCCAGAAAACTTTGAAATTATGTAGTAACTATTCGTATTTTTCTTTGCGAAATTATAGTGTCACTTTTACCAATAGACTGGAAATCAGTTTCCCGTAACCCTGAGCGTAGTCGAAGGGTCACGGGGAATAATGTTCTCACTATATAGGGAGAGGAGCCATAATAGTAGGAGACTATACAGCAAATCTTTTCCGTATATTGCTCTTCTTATGTGCTCTCTTTTCTGAATCAGTGAGGAAGGGATTTTTTAATATTTGTGTAAGATCTTCATGAAAGACTCTTTGACGTTTTACTCCAACAAGATACGTTATGACAGAAAAAAGAATTGTTCCTGTCCAATAATATAACTGAGTATCTTTTGTTTGAATAAAAAGAACTGATAATGCCAATAGAACGAAAATTAAAAGCCCTCGAAACATGGAAGGATTGGCAGCAAAACTTCCCTTCGAATTTACATAACGCTCCCATGAATCTGTAGCACTTTTCATCTGAGCAAAAAATGTATCTTGAGAATCAGGTTCTTCACTATCAACTTTATTCAAAAACTCTAAAGCACGTTTTGCAGCATTTTCAGCATGTGCAAGGTGAATCTGATCGGCAGTATAAAAAAGACCACTAAAATGTTTTTGTTGATGCTTTTCAAAATGTATTAATGCCATAACTCTCTCAAGATCAAGAGCAGGGGTTGGCTGTTGACCGAGTAGAGCTATATCGAGCGCGAATACAGTAGAAGGATCTTTAAACTGATTTGCAATTTGTGTTTGTAAAGAGCTTCCAGTTTTCTCTTTGAATTGTGCTGAAATTGCATCTGTTGTGGCACGATCTTCATATAAAAGAGATACGGTAATGTGACGAAGTTGCTTTAGATCTTTTTGCTCTTGTATTGTTTCTTGAAGTTGATTGACCTTGTCTTTGATCAGTGAATCAACAAAAGGTTTTGAATCTATATCTAAAACCTCACATACCGCTTTTGTCTGAGAAATCGATATATCCGGTCTGTCTGCAATAATTCTTTCAACTAAGCTTATTCGCATTTCAGGGCTTAATGCTTTGGCAACTTCGACCTCAGCAGAACGCGTATGACTGACCGCATGCGTTATCATCTCACTTGAAGAGAATGAAGCTTCAGTTTGAAGGCTTTGGGGACCAATCATTGGGGAAGATAAACTTTTGCCTTCTTTAAGTATAGCTTCAAGAAGGCTTAGTTTATCACCATGATTTTTTGCACCACCAAGTGAAGCAATAGGGTCTTCTATTGTTTTTTGACTATCGATTTTCTGCTTTAGATCGTGAGAAAAATCTGACATGTCGCTACTTTTATAATTCGTAGGTTTCTAGAATTTCACAGAGTACATGAACAATCATGATATGCGCTTCTTGAATCCTTTCTGTTGCTTGATGAGGAACAACAACAGCGTAATCCGAATTGTTTTTAATACGCCCACCATCTTTACCAAGTATACCAATGGTCTTACAGCCACGCTCTTTGGCAGCATCAAATGCAAGCATAATATTTTCTGAATTTCCGGAAGTTGATAGTCCTATTAAGACATCATTTCTAGTACAAAAGGTTTCGGCTTGTCTTGCAAAGGCAGTGGGGTATCCATAGTCATTACCCCAACAAGTCAGCGTAGCACCATCGATAAAATGCATTGCTTTAATACCGGGGCGCTCTCGTTTGTAACGAGCAACAAGTTCCTCAGTAAAATGCATTGCGTCTGCTGCAGAGCCTCCATTACCGCACATATAGATGGTTCCACCATTATTTTTTACGGTAATGAGAGCGTCGGCTATCTTTTCAATTGATTCTATAAAATGAGAATCTCTACATAATTTAGTCTTAAGATCGGCGGCTTCGGTCAGAATTTGGGTAATAACAGATTTTTTATTCATATACTGAGGAAACTTTATCAATCCAATGCTCGAAGATAAAGGTATGAAAGCACAATTTCAGCTACCAAACCTAAATAATACTCCTTCCGGCAAAATTTCTTCTCATTTTGATAATTTTGCTTCTAACGAAAAGGGCCTCTCTTTTAGAGACATACAGAAAAAAGTCGACCAAATTATACTAGGAAAAAAAGAGATAGCCCCTCAAGAGCTGTTACAAACACAGGCGATATGCCATCGGTATCAAATTCAGATGGAAATGGTCAGTAAATGTGCTGAAGCTGCCTCTTCAACTGTTAAAAAACTTCAACAAGGTTCGGCATGACGACAGATAAAATCATGCCCATTCTGAATCGAAAGTTAGTGACTGAATTAAGAAAAAATAATTTAGAAATAAAATTATTGGGCAAAGAGTATCAGAAAGTCAAACAATCTCTTTTGGTCAATAAAGAAGAGATGAAAAAAATCGGAGATCAACTCTCTTCAGCGAAAAATAGCAGTGTATTTGGCATACTATCAAAGAGCAAAGAGGTTATAGCGCTAAAAAAGATAACTCAAGAAACGCAACTTAAAAGTATCCAAGACTCTCAAAATGAAAAAGTGCGTATTCTAAAAAATAACGAATCCAAGCACGAGCTGATTAACGATAGGATACATTTTGATAGAGTCAAAGAGAAAGAGTTGCGAGAGGAAATACAACAAGAAGATGTAGCAGAAGTTTTTATCGATTATTCAAAGGATGTTCCTCTCTATCAGACGCAATCTATTATTCAGAATAGTAGCGCCCCTGTAACTACCAGCATTGAATTTCAAAAAATTATTCCTGATGCTGTACGTGCAAAAATAATATCTTCTTCCGAACATGCTGTAATGGTTCATGCATCGGTCGCCAATAATCAAGCTATCACTGTTTCTGTAGTAACGCAGGATGATCTGCCATTTAAGAAGATTGATTCAAATAAAAATATAATCACCGAAAACCTGCGTCGTTATGATATAGAGTTATCAAATCTGACCATTGCTCATGAGGATCAGCCGTGAAGACTGATCCAATGCAGCTACTTTTATTGTCACTGTGTTTGTCGGTCGTACCTATATTCTTAATGGGGTGCACTTCTTATTTGAAGATACATATCGTTCTGAGCTTTATTAAAAATGCACTCGGTACTCAAGCGGTTCCAGGGGCACTGATTGTAAGTATTCTCAGTCTTGTAATGACTCTTTTTATTTTTGAGCCAGTAGCAACAGAGATGATCAACCGCACAGCAATTGAAAAACCAAAATTTGAGGATGTTTTAACAAGTCAAATTGAACAACAAAAAGTATTTCATATCGCAGAACCTTATTTTTCATTTCTTAAAAAACACTCAAGTTATGAGAGTAAAATTTTATTTCAAACAATTCGCGGTACAGTTGATATTCAAAAAGATATGTCATCGCTCGATAACCCATCCAGCATCCAAGCATGGATTGTTTTACTCCCATCATTTTTGCTAACGGAACTCAAAGATGCTTTCCGAATTGGTGTACTTCTTCTGTTACCGTTTTTATTGGTAGATCTGATTATTTGTAATGTATTAGCAGGGCTCGGAATGCATATGGTAAATCCTTTAACAATCGGATTGCCGTTGAAGCTTCTTTTGTTTTTCTCATCTGATTGTTGGTCTCTACTAATGAAATCTCTTATTCTCTCGTATAGGTAGATTGTATGCATCAGCTGCTTTTAGAGCTTTTAAAATTGTTCTCAATAATTTGTATCATCCCCCTTATCTGTACAACTGTTATTTCTTTGATTATATCGTTTCTTCAGGCTGTAACTCAGATTCAGGAGCAGTCTCTTTTATTTCTTGTGAAATTATTTTCGATAATCGGCATTATTTTTTTTACCGGTACCTATGTTGCGGAGTTAGTGAATACCTTTACGGAATCAGTCTTTACAATGATTGCATCGTCATGATTTTGCCCTTTCTTTTTTTTTCAGGTTGCATTGTTTTACTTCCGATCATTGGAAGTACATCTGTTCTTTTGAGATTTTCAATATCTTTGATTTTTTCAATTGCATTTATTACATCTTTTGAAAAAGTATTATTGCTTCCATCAATCACAGAATCGATTGTTGTTTTTATTCTTGGTGTAATTTCGGGATTACCATTCCTGATAATGCAAATTGCTTGGTCTAATCTTGCAGAAAGTCTCGACATGTCGAGAGGTGTATCCATCGGAGGTACTCTTCATCCATTTTCTGAATGGGTTGAATCAACGAGTTCTTCAGTAGTTGGTTGGCTCTTTTGCTATTTTTTTTTAGTCCAAGGCGCGGGCTTTGAATATTTTATTACAATGTATGCTCGACTAAACAAAGATCCACTTCTTAACGTAACAGATGTCATAAGATATCTGTGGGAAATGCTTCCATCTCTTCTTTCAATCTACCAAGGATATTTTATGACCTATGGTTGGATTTTTGGTGTTTTTCTCATAATTGAACTGTATTTTGCTTCACTATCTCGCTCCTTGCAGCAGATACCCCTTCATGAGCTTAGCTTCCTTTTTAAAGTTATTTTTTTGATTTCATTAGGCTTGGGGGGGTATGTCTTCTAAGCAATTCCCAGCTTCTCCTAAGCGTCTGTTAAGGGCGAGAAAAGAGGGAAAAGTCTCAAAGTCTTTAATGCTTCAATCTCAAGTAGGGCTAAGTATTGGATTTTATTTGATTTATCTTCTTCAAAATTCAGTTTTGGACTTCCTAAAAGCTCAGGTAAGCTATTGTTTGAATTCGACGGGTCTTAACCCTAGTGGAGTCTTTCTACCCCTCGTTTTTTTAGCGCTCACTAGTGCTGGTTTCTTCATAACAATCATAGCAACGGTTTTTGTAACAGTTGAATTCGTTCAGCTTGGCGGAAGAGTATATGTAGGCGCTATATATAATAGCACTGAATCTCGATTCGCAGGTGGAATGACAAAGCTGTGGAGTGCAGTGGTGAATAGCTGGCAACAGGCACTATTTCTTATCTTAGGAATAGTAGTTCTTATTCCAGTTCTTATGCACCGAGTTACATTTCGTACACTACTATTTTTAGTGAGTGTCGGACTTGTAATGAGCATCGGTGATTGGTGGATTCAGAAACGAAAACACTTACAAGGAATGCGCATGGACCGTAAAGAGCTTATGGATGAGCTCAAAGATAGCGAAGGTGATCCGCATGTCAAAGCGAAAAGACAAAGTCTCCAAAGAGCCTTTGTTCATGAATCGCTTGAGATGCGAGTGAAGCAAGCTAAAGTAATTATTGTTGATCGAGATGTTAGTAGACGGAGCAGCAAAATTTATCGCAGAACTGCATCGGCTTTTTAAAAGTGCCGATTCGTACGATGCTATTCTGAAAACGAGTGCAACCGTTCTTGCAAAAGAATTAGGCGGCGATCTCATACAAGTTACGTTTGTTAAAAATTCGGAACGTTATAGTCAAAGTTGGGGTGAGCGCGGAGATGAAAGTGTACTTCCTGTCGTTTGTCAGGATGAGAATATACTTTTTGGAGGGAAGCCGATCCATGAATCGATTTTTATTAACGATATTAATTTATCAAGAGCACCACTTTCATTACTGCAAGTTCTCGAAGAGCGGCAAACTCAATCTTTCGCATTAGTACTTATTCGGTCTGCAACAAAAATATTTGGTTGGATTGAAGTTCACTTCCGAACTAATTTTCATCGATTTCGAAAAGAAGAGATATTTCTTTTAGATATTGTTGCTGAGTATTCAAGAATGTATCTTGAACAGCACCAAAATGCACTTTCATCTAATAAAGCTACTGTTCAAGAAGAACCAACAGGAGCTCAAGATTTAAACGATGAGCTGTACCGAGACCGACTCCTTGAAGCAAGGCTACAATATCGACGGCTCTTAGAATATGGAAATATCATTATCGTTCGTACAAATGCATCTGGAGTTGTTACAGATGTTGTCGGTGATACTGAGTCGATCTTTGGAGTCACTGCAGGTGAACTGGTAAGTGATCTTGGTGTCTGGGAGCGATTTGTGCCTCCAACTGATCTGAGAATCTTGATGAAGTTGGTTCGCGCGGGTGAGACGAAACAAACAGATCTTAAAGAAGAAATACGAGTTATTAATAAAAAAACAGGAGAGGTAAAGCGATTACTGATACGTGGCGTTCCTCTTTATGCATCCGATGAGAAATTTATAGGATGGGAAGGGTTTGCTGTTGATATATCAGACAAGCACTCGATTCAAGTTGCATTACAATCTGAACAGAAGCGACTTGCTGCCCTTTATGATATTTCTCAAAGTCTGACAGTTTCGATGGAACCATCAATGCTTCTCTTAACTGGGATACGAGCTTTGATGAAAGCATCTTCGGCAGAGTGTGCACTGTGTATTTTACTTGATGAAGCCAGTGGTTGTTTAGATATTGCTGCGACTGAAGGATTTTCGAGTGGCGATGTGATTGAATTTCAACATAGGCTTCCTCGTGAATCAATTTATCGATCAGTGATAACCCAGAATAAGGGTATTATAGTTTCAGGGGATACAGCACTCGATGGGGATCGAGTGCAACCAACAACCTTAGCGTATATGAGAGCTGCGCTTATTGTTCCTCTCAATAGCGAAGATGGGACAAGGGGAGTAATAGCGCTGTTTGCACGACGTGCATCAAGATTTACAGCACAAGATCTTGAAGTAGCAGATGTAGGAGCGAAACAGATCGCTTCTGTCCTTCGTCAGTCTGAATTTTTTGCTACGGAAAGAAAAACTTCTGATGCGTTAGCATTTTTATATCGATTAAGTCATGTATTAGCACAGTATCTAACACCGAAAGATATTGCTGAAAATGCATTCCCGATTATTCAAGAAGAGATTCCATGTAAAAGAATGTGGTTTGGTGTATTGAATGATCAAGGCACAGTGATTGCTGGACAATCTGCGATAGGCCCTGGCATGAGGAGTTCAATAGCACGAATTCAAATAGAGCTCGATTTGCGTCATGATTTTTTGGACGAAGCATTAAAAAACAGACAACCTATTGTCGTTAAACAGGGTGATAAAATTGAATGTTCTGGATTAAACAGAATTTTTGAACGTTTACAGCCAGCAACACTTTGCCTTGTACCACTTGTTGCTCTGGGGCAAGTTATTGGGCTTCTTGTGCTTGAGCCAGTTGTTTCTTCCCCAACGTATGCACAAAGAAAACTTCCATTGCTGACAAGTTTAGGTAACGAACTTGGTTCCTTGGTTCTTGCGAGACGATTTGAATCGAGGATTGCTGATGCAGAAAAAATGAGAATGGCATCTATGTTTGCAAATGGAGTTGCTCATAACTTCAATAATCTTCTGCAGGCAATTATGGGACAAGCCTCTCTTATTGAACTTCAAGCTGGTGCGGGATCTCCGTTTACAAAAGCTGCGCGGATCATCAATGAGTCTGCAACTCGAGGAGCAAGTTTAGTTCAACAGCTAAAAAGTTTCTCTACGAACGCTAATCTTCAAAAGAAAACGTTTTTAGCTGAATCATTTTTGGAAAATTCAATTGAATTATATCGTTCGATGCTTGGAGAAAATATTGAACTTGTATCCACTATTGAACCAGGGCTTCGTTCAATTTACGGAGATGAAGGGCAGATACAACGAGCACTTTCAAATATTATTGTGAACGCCAAAGAAGCTCTCGAGAAAAAAGGTTCATTAAAATCTGCTCGCATAATATTACATGCTTCTGCAATCAGATTAGGTTCTGGTGAAGTACACCCAGAGCTTGCACCTGGCTTGTATGTAGCAATTAAAATTCATGATAATGGTCCTGGTATCGATTCAGATAAACTCGTTCGAATATTTGAACCTTTCTTTACGACAAAATCAGTTGATCAATCAACAGGACTTGGCTTAAGTGGTTCAGGGCTTGGTCTATCGTCTGCTTATTCAATCATTAAGCAACATGATGGAATTATCACCGTGACCAGTGCGCTCAATCAGGGTGCAGCATTTACAATTTACTTACCATTAACCCGTGAAGTTGCCTCGGTAACATCTATTCAGCCTGATAGTGTTAAAGATAGTTCTTCATCTCATCAAGATACTGTCAATTCTCAGATTAGAGTAATCTTTATAGGAATTGATAGCCTTACCTCAAATGCGATTACATCTGGTCTTTATGCTGACGGTGTTAAGACTGAAAGTTTATTAGACAGTAGTAATCTTCAAGCTCGAGCTGCAGCTCTCTATAAAGATAATTCAGTTGTTTTTGTTTTTGATGCTGAAAAAGAAGAGAGTAAACTGCTTGGATTTATTCGCTCACTTCGTGACCAGTATCCACGATCTAAATTTATTATCTCTTGTGTTGATTCTCAGCGGTGGAGTTCAATGGTAGCCATGATTGGTGAAGTCAGTGATCTTGAAGTAATAGAAAAATCATTAGGAGTTTGGAGTTTGCAATCAACAGTTAAGCGCCTTCTTGGATTGAGAAGAACTGCACCAAAGATAGAACCTGTTTCTGTTTAGAATAAAACGGCAAGGATTTAGCAATAGCTAGGAAAAATTGAGTTCTGGTGAAAAAATGTTATTTCTTTACCACCTATCCCTAGGTTAGTATTCGCCACGGATACGAAATAATATTTTTTTCGAGGTATTTCTATGAAAACCAATGATCAGCTCAATTCCTACATGAATTCTATTATCGCAAGAAATCCTGGAGAGCCTGAATTTCATCAAGCTGTTCATGAAGTAATGTCATCTGTATATCCATACGTTCAAAAAAATCCTCAATATTTAAATGCAAATATCCTTGCAAGAATTACTGAACCCGACCGAATAATTTCCTTTCGAGTTGCTTGGGAAGACGATAAAGGCAATGTTCAAGTAAATAGGGGCTACCGTGTGCAGTTTAATAACGCAATTGGACCATATAAAGGTGGTATTCGTTTTCACCCTACTGTTACGCAAGGTGTTTTAAAGTTTCTTGGATTTGAGCAAGTATTTAAAAATAGTCTTACAACCCTTCCCATGGGAGGTGGTAAAGGTGGGGCCGACTTTGACCCTCATGGTAAGTCGGATAGAGAAGTAATGCGATTTTGCCAATCTTTTATGAGTGAGTTGTCTCGACATATTGGAGCAGATACCGATGTCCCAGCTGGTGATATTGGAGTTGGTGGAAGAGAAGTTGGTTACATGTTTGGTGCGTACAAAAAAATTAGAAATGAATTTACCGGAGTCTTTACAGGAAAAGGTGTAAATTTTGGTGGAAGTCTGATTCGTCCAGAGGCAACAGGATACGGTTGTGTTTACTTTGTTGATGAAATGCTCAAAACAAAACAGTTATCAATGAAAGGAAAAAGCGCAGTCGTATCAGGTTCAGGAAACGTCGCACAATATGCTGCAGAAAAATTAATTCAACTTGGAGCAAAAGTGCTAACCCTTTCTGATTCTTCTGGATTTATCTTTGATAAAGATGGTATTAACGAAGAAAAATTAGCATGGGTGATGGAACTCAAAAATATAAAACGTGGCCGACTTGAAGAGTACGCAAAAAAATTTAAAGCCGAGTATACAGCTGGCAAACGACCATGGGGAGTTTCAGCGGATCTTGCCTTTCCCTGCGCTACACAAAACGAACTTGATGAGCACGATGCTCTAACATTATTGAGAAATAAAGTACTCGCAGTTGGAGAAGGAGCAAATATGCCTTCAACATTAAAAGCAGTCGAACATTTTAGAGATGCAAAAATTTTATTTGGACCAGGAAAAGCCGCTAATGCCGGTGGAGTTTCTGTTTCAGGATTAGAGATGTCGCAAAATAGTTTGCGACTTTCTTGGACGAGAGAAGAAGTGGATAACAGACTTAGAACGATTATGTCTCGAATTCACGATACATGTGTAACGTATGGAACCGAATCACCAGGATATATTGACTATGTTGACGGTGCCAACATTGGCGGCTTTATAAAAGTAGCTGACGCAATGCTGGCACAGGGTGTCTATTAATCGATTTTTTGAAAATAATTACTTATTTTTAAGAATATCTCGAATCTCAGTAAGAAGTAGTTCTTGAGCTGTTGGTGCTGCAGGTTGAGATTCTTCTTGAGTTTGATTTTTCTTGAGACGATTAATTACTTTTATAACTGAAAATAATGCGGCAGCCATTATCGTAAAATCAAAGATACTTTGAATGAACTGACCGTAATTAATAGATACTGCCGGAGCTTTTTCTACAGCTTCTAGAATAACTAATTTAAGATTAGAAAAATTGACACCACCAATAAGTAATCCAAGAGGAGGGGTGATAATATCTGCGACCAGTGAGGTCACAATCTTTCCAAAACCAGCCCCAATAACAACCCCGACTGCCATATCGACAACGTTGCCTTTCATTGCAAATTCTTTAAATTCTTTTGCCAAACTCATAATTAATCCTTTAAATGCGGAAACTTGATACGTATATATTTCGAATACTCAATATACGAAACTTTTACACGATAATAAATTAGATTATAGGTTTAAAATTAAATGCCAGTCTTATCCCTGCGATTTGATGAGGAACTTGATGGTGTTCCATTAGTGGATCTTAACGAGCCTCACTCCCAGCTTGATTCAATCTTATTGTATGCAGAAAAATATAAAATACCTGTTATTTACGATGAATCATTGGCACGTTCGCTCTCTGTTTTAGATGAAGGTGAACCAATACCAGTCCAACTGTACCGGGCCGTCGCGGTAATTTTACAGACGCTTCAAAACTTGCTCGAAGAGCGCTAAGACCGCTAACATAAGGGGTCGAATCACCCTTAAGTTAGTTCTGATGAAATTAGTTTTAGAAATAGTTGAAGACGGAAAACGTAGTCATTTCATGGACTTAGTTGCTCGTTCTTATGTTATTGGTCGAGATTTAACGACAGATATCCCTTTAGCGAATGACGCTTTTTCAAGAAGACACGCAATTTTTTTACCTTTTACTTCGGGATGGGTGATCGTAGACCTCCACAGTACCAATGGAAGTTGGATAAACGGTACTAAATTAGCTGGAGGCATTCCTGCATCAATTAAGGATGGTGATTTTTTGCAGTTTGCAGATATGGCTTTTAAAGTTCACTGTTATTCTAAAGAACTTCCGACATTACCATCCGGCTTTAGGCTTTTTGCTCTTCGTGGAGAATCAGAAACGGTGGAATTGGACCCAGCTTCATTTGATGGTTCTATCGTTACAGAGTTTGGGATCTCTTTTGAATTAAAAGATGGAGGGCTGTATGTCGAGTTTGAAGATCCTTCTGCTCTCGTACTGAGAAATGGCGTTCGACTTTCGGATAATACCCTTGTCAATGCAGGTGATGTCATTGTTTGTGGAGATTTTCAATTCTTAGTTGTTTTTGGAAAGCTTGCTGTTGCTGAAGGAGAGCGCAATAAACAGGTCAGTGGTGTAGAACGAGCTAAAGTTGTAACGGATCTTGTTGGTGGTGAAAGTGAAGCTTCGGTACAAAGAGCGACTGTATTTGGTCCAAATCAAACGACTCTTATTGATCCAGAGCGATATGCAAAACTTCGATTCGGAAGTACAAATAATGATGATTCAAATCCTGCTGAAGAAGTAGCATTCGGTCGTCCAGTTGCTTCTGTAAAATCAACTAGTTTCAGTCTCTCTGATATTGTTATTTTTTTTGAAGATCTTAATGATACAGAGCGGCGTTTGCTCTATGGTATTATCTTTTTTATCGGAGCATCCTTATTTTTATTCCTAAGCTGGTTTCTTTTTTTACGGTGATAGTATGAGTTCAGATTTTAAAGGTGCAAAAGTATTAGTAACAGGAGCTGCAGGGTTT
>JBIKWN010000001.1:0-171351 GCA_044356295.1 Bdellovibrionota bacterium | reverse complement strand
ATTTTATCCTGCAATGGCTCATGATTCGAACTAAAAAACTTCTCCAGTTTATCCTTTCGTTATTTCTCTTTTCGACCCTTCTCTCTGTTATCAACTGGGATAGACATGATACCGATAACCCTTTTATTTTAAAACCAGCTCTAAACCCTTGGCTCTATAAAATAGTTGCTAAATTTTCACCCCCACTTCAAACACCTGCAAATCTTTCAATTCTTCCAATTAGCTTTAACCAAAATGATTTTATCTCTCAAGATTCCTCAGAGGCTCTTTTTACTTTAAATCAAAATCAACGGAGAGACATAAAAAATCAAACGACTATTTCTACATTTTGGAATACTACACTCGTTGCCGATCCCCTTGAAAATCAACTCGTACAAGATTCCCTTAAACTTGTTTCAGTACCATCAATTCTAAATCGCGGCACAACAGTTTTTTCTAAGCATGACAGCGACGGAACTCCACTTGAGATCTCTTGGCGCTACAATAAGGACCATAGAGTTACCGTACGTCGAACTACTGGAAATCAATTCATTGCTGAAACTTATTTAGATACACCTACGATAACAGAGCGAGTTGTGTCGGGTACAATTTACTCTAATTTTATTAGTGCAGCTCAAACAGCAGGACTACCAATATCACTTGTTGACGATTATGTTGATTTATTTGGAGACAGAATCGACTTTCGAAAGGATCTTCAGCCCGGTGATGTTTTTGCAATCATCCTCAAACAAAACCAATACAAGGACGGTACATGGGGCGAGCCTGTTGAGATTTCTTCAGCAAGTATTATTAATGATGGCAACCTCAAAGCTGTTCTGAAATATAAAAATAATGATGGCACTTTTCAAAGTTTCAACGAAAAAGGTGAGCCTCTTGGTTCTTACTTTCTAAAATACCCATTAACGTTCTCAAGAATTTCTTCAGTTTTTACAAAAGCCAGATTTCATCCTGTTTTGGGAGTTGCTCGTCCTCATAATGGGGTTGATTTTGCAGCACCTGTGGGGACTCCAGTACGCTCTGTAGGAGAAGGAAAAGTCGAAAGAGCTGGCTATTATGGCTCTTCTGGCTATATGGTAAAAATCAATCACTCTTCGAAATGGTCAACTGCATACCTTCATCTATCTAAAATTCAGCCAGGAATTAAAGCTGGTTCAAAGGTTTCACGCGGGCAACTCATCGGTGCTGTTGGAACAACAGGCCTCAGTACAGGTCCACATCTGCATTTTAGTCTGTACGACAATGGTAAGTACGTTAATCCTCTAACAACGAAGCTTCCAAATGTAATCAATGAAAAAAATCTTACCGCTCCAAAAATTATAATGGCTTCTCTAGAAACTTTAAAACAACAGCTTCAAACCGTTGCCTATGCATCCAATGCAAAGGTATCCTCTACACGGCGTGGATAAAAATTTAGAAAAATCTGTTTCAATACTAACAATTGGTTCCGAGATTCTTGATGGTCGAGTTCAAGACACTAACTCTCAGTTTATCGCAACTGAACTTTCAAAATTCGGTATCAAGCTCAATCGAATTTTGACGTGTGATGATGATTTAAACGAAATCACTTCTTCACTGACATTCCTCGCGAAGCAAAGCTCTTTTATTATCGTCAGTGGTGGCTTGGGACCGACAACCGATGACCTCACTCGTGAAGGCATCGCTCTCTGGGCAGAAAAAGCTCTGATTAAAAATGAAGATTCCCTAAAAAGACTTGAAGTGCTCTATGCAAAACGACAAAGAGTGCTTGATCCTTCAAATCATAAACAAGCCCTTTTTCCAGAGGATGCCTCAATTATCGATAACCATGTTGGGACAGCTGAGGGCTTTTCGCTATTCAAAAATAATACTTTAATCTTTTCGGTTCCTGGAGTACCAAAAGAACTAAAACCGATGTTTCAAGATTCAATTCTGCCGATACTCCAGAAAGAATGTAATACAACACCAATCGAGAGAAGATCATTTAGAGTTTTCGGACTACCTGAATCAAATGTAGGTTCAATTATTAAGGGACTCAACTTAACCTCTGATCTATTTGTATCTTATAGAGCAAGTTTTCCTGAAATCCATATCGTCATAAAAGGAAAAGATAAGACAGAAGTCGATGCCGCCATCGGAAAAGCAAAACATGCTGTTGGTAATGAATTTATATTTATAGAAGATCAAGAACTAGGGCTTCCGGAAACAGTTGGTCATATACTCCTTTCAAAGAATAAAACGATTGCTGTTGCTGAAAGTTGCACTGGAGGTCTTTTAGGATCGTATCTTACAAGACTCGCTGGTTCTTCTTCTTTTTTCCTTGGTGGCTATATTACCTATGCCAATGAAAGAAAGATTAACGATCTACTTGTTCCGTCAGAGATACTTTCTACCTATGGAGCGGTCAGTGAAAAGTGTGCAATTGCAATGGCAGTCGGAGCAAGACAAAAGACAGGTGCTGATATAGCTCTTTCTATTACTGGTATTGCAGGACCAGAGGGTGGAAGTGATGAAAAACCAGTTGGCACTTTTTATATTGGAATAGCTACAGATAAAGAAAATAGTGCAAGTAAAAACTTTTTCCTATCAGACAGAACAGCGATTAGAAAATTTGCAGCGTATAAAGCACTCGATACATTACGAAGAGCTCTTACATAACAAATAAGTCAAGTGTTACAAAAAAGTTCTTAGTATAAAAAAACCTCCGCCGAGTACTGCTCCAAGAACTGTCCCGTTTATCCTTATATATTGAAGATCCTCTCCTATACTTCCTTCAATTGAAGAAACAAGAGTTTTAACATCCCAAGAATTCAAAGTATCCGTAATAAGGTCCCGTACAAAACTTTTTCCGTATTGACTAAAAGTTACAATGACATCTTTAAGAGTCTCTTCTAACGTAGAAAGTGCATTGCCATGCTCTAGTAATGACGTACTCAAATGCATTAAGAAATCATTAATAGCTTCGATAAAGATCTCTTCTTTCTCGATTGAAATCTGCTTCTCTTTTGCAGATATAAAAAACTCGGCAAGAAATGATTGCCATTGATTACTATCTAAGAGCTCATTTCTTATTTTTTCCAACAAAGAAAGGCTCGAAGGCGATTCAGCAAAATTAATTAGTTTTTCACGTAATTTTCTTCGAAAGGGATGGGCTGAATCCATCTGGATTTCTGTAACAAAACTTTTCATTCCATTAATGAGTAGTTCGTATAACTTATCATCCACGAAAGATGGTAAAAACCAAGGAAGGCTCTTTTTTACTCTGTTTCTTATCTCTTCTTTTTCATCTTCCAATAACTTTGATAGTCCTCTAATTAATTTATCTGCAAGAGGATTAAAATATTCTTCATTTGAAAAAATGTTTTTTAGAATAGTAAGTAAGTGAACTAATGAATAACTTCTTAATGAATCAGTAATTCCTTTAGAAACTACGCCAACAAGCACAGGAGAAAACAGAAAGGTTCGGAAAGTAAGTATTGATTTTCCAATAATCGTACTCGCCTTAGGGCGATATTCATTATCTTTTAGAAACCGCCCGATATGAATGGCTATTTTTTGATTTGAAAGCTTTGAGGCGATGACATCCTTATGAAGAAATTTTTCTTCAACAAAAAGTCCAAAATGAGCTGCAATTGCTTTTTGCTTACTAACAATAATTGCACTGTGGGGGAAGGGGATGCCGAGCGGTCGTCTAAAAAGTGCAGTAACTGCAAACCAATCGGCAAGCGCTCCAATTAAACCACCTTCCAAACAATGAATAATAAATTCCTTTTGCTCAAAGGGCGGCATCAAGTGCACTAGAATAAAAGCTATACCGAAAGTAATAAGTAATAAATGAGCAATAAGCCGAGCTGACATAGGAAGAGCTTATCATGATTTTAAAATTGAGCGTTAGCGCTCGGTGCTAGAAATGAGTTGGTTCTCTAACAACAGCACCTCGAATCTTATCCTCCAATCCACTCACAATTGAAGCTAAGTTTTGTGCGGCTTTATCTATTGCTTCCAGTGCAGTGCTGGTAGTTTCAGACTCGCCAGTCGCTTTAGCAACAAACACCATCGCCACTATCTCTTGAAGAGGGTTATTTAAGTCATTACGAATATCTGCACCTAGGGATTTCAAAGATTCATCTACTTTTCTTTTATGAATAATTGGGAAAGATGTTTCTTTTCTTGGGCTTGATAAACTAAGTTTCTTAAACTTGACGTATTCATATCCCATTTGTGAAAGTGTTTCGGCATTGTGGATATTAATATTGCCAACAACAACTAAATCAGGGGCATTTTGAAGTTCACTAAGAATCTCTTTTAATTTTAATATTGAACCGTCTGGCAATACTGGACTAGAAACAATTAAGTCAATTTTCTTACGGGTAAGAACAAACCGAGCAAGCTCAAGAGTTGGCGCATAAGCAATAGAGCATCCGGGAATTTTTAATGTCAGTTGAAGTGTTATCTCTTTAGCCATCTCGTGGCTCGCGTTGATAACAAGGACTGTTGTATCTTTTGATTCTGAAACAGGATTTTGTAGGAATGGTTTTGAATGAGAAGCTTCTTGATGAATCCCACCAAGACTACCGACTGTTTTTAGCTCTCTGTTGAATACTACCACGAAGATTCCCTTCCTCTTATTAGAGAAGATGCCTCCGAAAGGCTATTCGGTGCGGGGTTTTCGTTTATGATATTTTTTTGGCTTTGGTAAAATATGCTGAGTAACGAGCTCTTCATCTTTAGCTTGAAGTTCAAGAGACTTAAGAAGCATTGCAGGAGAGATAGTGGTAACAGGAATAAAACCTGATTCAGCACCACAAAAATGATTTTCTATTTCTTGAGTATCACCGAGTGCAATGATATTAGCGAGGGCTTGGAGTGGCGTACCAACAAAATTAACACCTCGAGCTGGCACTTCTCTACCATCTGGAAAAAGTAACGTAGCGAAAGATATCTCTCCACTAAACGCTTGGAAATCGTAAGAACTAGTATCAGTCTCTCCACCACACGTTTCGTAGACAATCATTCCAAAGGGGACTTTTTGCTTTTTAATTTCCCGAATCAACATCTCTCGAAGCTGTTCATCTGAATACGTTCGTTCACCTCGAACTTCAAAAACTGACATCCTACTTATAGGACGTTCAAAGCCTCGATTTCTCGAATGCCCATTAGGAATAAAGTTTTTCTTTTGTAAAGCTGCTCGAGTCGAAAGAAAACTTTTTAAAATACCTTTCTCTACAAGGGTTACTTTTTGCCCGGGCGCTCCTTCATCGTCAAAAGTATAACTTGCAAGGCATCGAACATCTTCAAACCGTTTTTTTGTTGGGTCATCTACTATCGTTAGATCAACAGGAAGAATTCTTTTTCCAAGTTGACCTTTAAACGTTTGACCTTCTCCATTTGAGAGCAAGCGACTTCCTTCAAGTCGATGTCCAATTGCTTCATGTAAAAGAAGTCCAGCAGGCTTTGGAAAAAGCAATACAGGCCCAGAAAATGAGTGGATTTTTTCAGCTTTTACAAGTTGTTGGAGATTATAATATTTCTCTAACAGAGCTTTTTTAAACTCTCGAACAGATGGAAGCTCTTTTTGAGTTGCAACATTGGCTACATAGTCTTGAGTAATTTGGGAACCATCTTTATTTAAATGCCGTATCGAAGCACTTAACGTAAAGATTTGTCGATGCTGAACAATAGTGCTTCCTTCGGACGATACAAAGATTGACGAACTCTGCTCGGCTTCAAATTCAACGGTTGAATCAAAGATTCCTGGAAATTCTGAAATCCAAGCACTTACATCTTTACAGATTTTTTGCCAACGATGGCTATCAACTCGTTCTGGAGCCTCTATAAAAATTTTCTTATGGGGACGAAGCTGAACAAAGGAATGAAGATCGCTGTTTTGATCCACTAATGAAAGTCTTAAAGCATTCTTATGATTGTAATCTGATACTGCTTCTCGGTATTTACATTCTGAGAGCCTCCAAAGAGCAAGGCTTAATCCATCGTAATGTAGGTCATCAATTGGTACAGTCGAGTACTGGTAGGATTCATGCTCATGATTGTTATCAGTAAGCCCTCCTTCGGTTGTTTGGTCGTAGCGGTAACTTCCTACCCGTAAGTCATTAAAAACAATTCGCTCTCGGTCATGTTTTTTTTTATAGAGGGAGCCACTGCCTGCTGAAGTGACAAAGGTCTCGAAATCTTTCAATAAAAAACCGCAGTAGTACGGACTTGGAAAACCTTGAACGCGCATTTTAAGAGCTCGGCGAGCATTTTTCTTAAGAATTGGAATGATTCGCTGAACCGCGGAAGGCTGAAGCATATACCCCTATTGTAAGGGCGCGTGGCGGGGTTATCCACAGTTTTCACAAGTTATTTCAAACTTATCCACAATATTTTGCCTGATTAACTCTAATGAATTCGGCAAGTTAAATAAGTAATCCCCAGATTCAAATCCGTTTATTTTTTCTGGTCCTATTCCTATAAGCTTCTCAAAAGTGTTTGAAAATTCAGTTTTATGCTTATATTCAACAGAAACGTCTTTTGCTAAAGCCGCTGCAGAATTGCGGACTACTACTCTTAAAAGCCCATCTGAAGTTAGATTTTTATTTACGATAGAAAGCTTGGCAGTTCGACAATTAAAATTAAATCTTGATAAGGCTTCCTTATATCCGTCCATACAAATTACAGAGCCATCAGTGTCAGGTCCGGACTCGCAACTATTTCCTCCGTGGGTCATGCAGGTTTTATCCGCAACTATTTCAATATTTTTACGAGCAATTGTTGGAAGTACATGCGGAATATCACCTTCTTTAGGCTTCGAACTATAAATAATACGTCCAGATGCGTCTTGTTGCTTATAAAGCTCTTGAGCAAATGAGAAATTCATGATGAAAATCAATGAGTAAAAAGTTGCTACGAAGTAGCTCCAAAACTTTAGAAGTAAAAAGTATTTCATGATGTATTCGAAATTAGAACTGTTACGTCACCTCTCTCAAGAAGTCTACTGTCGACTTCGTCCTTCCGGAAGCCACGGAGTTGGGGTTTTTGCTATCAAAGATATTCCATCAGGTTCAAATCCTTTTCCTGGAGCGTTTGAAGGCACCTACATTGAAGTTTCTGAAGAAGAGCTTCTATCAGTCCCACACGGAGTTCAAGAGATGGTTAGAGCATACTGCGTTTGCGAAAATGGTATCTGGCTCCTGCCTAATGAAGGGTTAAACAGAATTGATGTATCTTTTTTTATAAATCACTCAAAGAATCCAAATGTAGCCACTGAAGATGGTGAAATATTTATTACCCTTCGAGAGATTAAAGTTGGTGAAGAACTACTTTCGGACTATGACCAATACAGTGAAGGATTTAAATAATAGATAATCTCTAGATCTGTTTAGAAGCCTAAACTTCTCAAAAGAGGCTCTATAACTAATTGGCCTCTGTCACTGGCATTGAAGATATATAAAAGATTAGCGATACAAAGGTACGGTCCAAAAGGTATCTCTTGGGCAAGTTTGTTTTTACCCATGAGTATGAAAAAAACTCCAAAGATTGAACCTAGAAGAGATCCTACAAAAATTGTGAAAAATGCCCCCTGATAACCAAACCACACACCTGTAACAGCAAGGAGCTTTACATCTCCCAGACCAAGTCCTTCTCGTTTTCGAAGGAGTAAGTATGTTTTTGATACGACGTAGAGGACTCCAGCTCCAGCAAGAAAACCTAGAAAGCTTTCAATTAAATTCTGAGAAAATGGAATAGGAAGAAAGTGAGTATACTGATTAACACCGGCTAGAATCACTCCTATTGGAACGAGTTGAAACGTAATCACGTCGGGGATCATGAAATGATCATAATCAATAAAACTTATAACAATAAAACAAGCACAGATTACGTATGATGCCAAAGCTGCCCAAGAAATATCAAAGAGAAACATACTTCCTGCTGCAGCAAGTGCAGAGAGAAGTTCAACAACAGGATAACGAACTGATATTACTTCTTTACAAAAAGCACATTTACCGCCCAGAAAAAGCCAGCTTATAACTGGCAGATTATGATACCAAGAGAGCTCATGTTTGCAGGATGTACAGAAAGAGCGCGCAGGAAATGAAACTGAAATCATCTGATTTCTTGTTTGAAATTCATCTCTGAGTATTTTTAAATTTGGATAATACTCTTCATCAAAAAGATCCTGCGTAATTGGAATTCTAAAAATACATACATTCAAGAAACTTCCAATAAGTAAACCAAGAAGACAAAACAGAATGAGAAGAAGTTCTGGGGCAATAAGCATACTTCTTATTAACTTTTATTCAATATTTCTGGTAGTAGTTTTTGAGTTTTCTTTACCAGAAGAGGCACATAGACAGACAGAAATAGCAGCAGCGAAATACTAATTGCATCTATGGTCCAGTAATTGAAACGAAGATCGCTGACAGGGGCGATGAAAAAATAGGCTCCTGTGTAGCACAGTGCGCTGATACAAAGAGCCGCTGTTACTTGAAGTTTAAGAACGTCTTGCTGACTAAAATCTTTCTTATGAAATACAAGAATCAATAAGATGAAACAAGCTATCATTAAATAACACCAAACTCGGAGTACATATCCGGTTCTTAAAGTTTCCATAAATGCAAAATACATTTTTGTAATAGTACGATCAGATGCAACCAATCCATAAGGATTTGGATCTACCACCCTATGCCATGGATAAAAAACAGGTCTGACATTCCATCCAATAACTGACAAAAAAACTTCATATCTATGTTGAATGTATATTAGTGGATAACGAGAAATAGCCTCTAACCAGAAAGTCTTTGCTTCCTGATACCATTCATAGTGAATAGGAAGCATGGATTTACCGCCATAAAATAAAATGCCCGCTCCACTAGTTGGAGTATAGGATTTTATGATTTCACTTTTAGAAACATGTAATGAGCTCGAAACATAATCAGGAATAACTGAAAAGTCGTTAGTTCTGGAAGCGATAGCAACAGTATCAAATAAATAAATCTGTCCTGAAGGATAGACTGTCTTAACTTTAAAAAAATATTGATTAACAAGAAATTGTAGAATAAGAAAGGAAGATGTAATCAAGGCTGCTTTATAAAGTTTTTTATAGATAGCTTGAGAAGGCTCAAGGATAAAAAATAATAGCGGGACTGCTGCAAAAATTGCGTTATGCCGGGCAGCAACTCCTATCCATAAGGTAATAAGCACAATGCAACTCAATGCAAGCTGATTTATTTTTATTTGTTTTTTAAAATATAGTGCTAGACCAATAAAAAATAGAAAAAATGAGACGACTGATACGTCTTTCCAAATCATTCCAAGTTGCACAAATATATGAGGGAGAAATCCTACCGCTATCAATGCAATAGGCATAAAACTACCACTAAAACTGATTCCTATTAAAAATAATCCCATCCAAAAAAGTAAACAATGCATGAAAAATATTGGTAGCTGATTATGTTCTATAAAAAGTAGTTGCCTCCATAGCACTGAAATAATCGGGGGATGATGATCGAAATACTTTCCATGAACAGCCTGCTCGTACTGATTAATGGAGTCATTACTCATCATTCCAGGAGCCATAACAAAATAAGAGAGGAATACTCCAGTAAGTGCTAGAACAAGAGGTAGTACAATTCTTCTCATGATAAATAATCAAAGATAAACATATTTCTACTAGTATTACATAGTAGAGAAGAGAAAAATAAAACCACCCCAAATACCTTATGCTCCAATGGGTCGATATATCGATATCTGATAGATTATTGCTACATTTACTATGGCTAAAAGCACTAGCTGCTACATTGAAAATTTTTATGTTGAGGGACTAGCCCCTTAGAATTGCAAAAGATACAATAAGTCTTCCAATGGTACTTTTAAGCTTCTTTCATAACCTATTTTTATTTCGTGAATACCTCAAGCAGAGTGTTTTAAGAGACCTTCGAAAAAAATACAAAAGATCTTCCCTTGGATACGTATGGACCATGCTCCACCCTTTGGGAATGATGCTAGTGATGAGTACAGTACTTTCTAAGCTTATGGGCCTTAGCTTTAAAGAGTATGCTGTATTTTTTCTATCAGGATTAATTATTTGGAACTATTTCAACTCTACTTGCATGATGTCTCTCCATGCAATTCGTGCCAATGCTCGTCTCTTTAGCCAAGTTGCAATACCCAAATATATCTTCGTTGTATCTATAGCGTGCTCTAATTTTATCAACCTCCTCTTTGCCCTTGCTCCTTTACTTGTTGTCATGTGTCTTTTTGGTCGTCCCCTTCATCTAACGATTGCGCTGGTGCCTTTTATTCTTTTTTCAGTTTTTATTGTGACACTAGCTGTTTCACTCATACTCGCAGTAGCAAATGTTTTTTTTGAAGATACTATGCATTTAAGCGAAGTTGCATTTCAGGCGCTCTATTTTCTTACGCCTGTTCTTTTTGCAAGAGATAAACTTCCTGAATGGCTTGTACACTACCTTGTAATAAACCCCTTATTCTTACAAATTGAATTTTTTAGGAGTGTACTTATTACTGGCGAGATTCCTAATCTAATTTTTTATGGAATCAACCTTCTTTCTTCCCTTTTATTACTGACAGTTGCTCTCTTCTTTTTTCAAAAAAATGAAGATAAATTTCTATATCACCTATAAATCATCCAATGACAAATACTGATACAGCAATAGAACTAAAGGATATCACGGTTTCATACCGTTCATATTCCCAGCGCCCAAGCTCTTTAAAGGAAATGATTATTAAAAGAATGACTTTTAATAGTGAACCATCATTCGGAATTTTTAACGCACTGTCTAATGTGTCTCTCACAATTCCACACGGCGCAGTGTATGCAATTGTCGGAAGTAACGGTTGTGGCAAGAGTACCCTTTTGAAAGTAATTGCGGGAGTTCTCAAGCCGACTAAAGGTTTAGCCAAAATCAATGGTACTATAGCTTCATTAATAGAATTAGGAGCTGGATTTGACCCTGAGCTTACAGCAATTGAAAATATCTATCTTCATGGATCGCTCCACAGAAAAACTAAGAAACAAATTGAACCAAGAATTAATGCAATCTTAGACTTCGCAGAACTTCATGAATTTGCTCATACACCTGTAAAGTATTACTCAAGCGGAATGTTTGCGCGTTTAGGATTTAGTGTTGCTGTAGATATCGATCCAGATATTCTGCTTGTTGATGAAATTCTAGGTGTTGGAGATGAACGATTCCAGGAAAAATGTGTCGGTGTTTTTCAAGATCTCATTACAAAAGGTAAAACAATCATTTATGTTACTCATAGTATGGAAGCTATTTCTGCTATGGCAACTCATGCAGTACTACTACAAAAAGGACGCATTCAAAAAGTAGGTTCACCTAATGAAATCATTGAGCTATACCGAGATCCTGCTTATCAAAGCGCATTAGTATAGATACATTAAAAGCAAATTGTCACTTACCTGATGATGCTTTCTTGAGAGAATTCTTTATTTGTTTATATATATAATCCAAATTCAATCTTTCGATAAATGAAATAATCATTTTCATGCATCGATGAGCAAGTCTATTATACTGCTTCGACATTTCATCATATTCAGATTTGAGCTCTGCATATTGCTCTTGATATTCCGAAAGTTCTAAAAAATCTCGCATCATTGCTTGAAGTCGAAATGATTCAAATCGTGGTAATAAATTTTGTCCAAATACAATTCTCTCCATTGCAGGAAAACGTGCATAGGTTCGTGCCATACTTTTCGGCTGTACTCTATAGAGCACGGCAATAGTTGGAATAATCGTTATCGTTCGACCAGTACAAGCTAATTTCCCAAATAACTCCCAATCCTCCCACATTGCCCGACTATCTTGATTCCATCCACCTACACTTTTGATATCGCTTACTCGATATGCACTATTTGCATGTCCAAAACGATTTTCAAGTTGGCCAAAAATAATTCCTTGTCCAAGAGGACGATAAATATAACGAGTTGAATCGTAAGTCTGCCACTGGTCACCATCATCAAAAGCTTCAAGATAAGGGACAATCACAGAAGATTTTGGATTCAGATTACATGTTTTAGAAATGATTGATAAAAAATCAGGAGTAATAATATCGTCACTGTCTATATTGATTAAAAACTCAGAAGTACATGAGTTAAGAGCCGTATTACGGGCACCTGAAAGACCGAGATTATGTGCATGTCGTATAATTCTAAAGGGAAGTTTTAAATTCTGTTTAATAACTGCTTCAAGCTCATTGGCATACGATTCATCTGATGCATCATCAACCCAGATTACTTCTTTAGGTATCTGGCTTTGGATATTTATAGATTCTATTAACTCTAAGATATATGAAATTTTTGTATTATAGGTCGGAATAATAAATGTGAAATCACTTCCGATGTATGAAGATATTTCTCTAGTTATCTTAGGACTACAATCGCTATATCGTTTAGTAATAGCTTTGTTAATCTCATCCTGGTTTGTCTTAAAGAGTTCATATGAATTATTAGCTAAGTCTTTTCGTTTTTCTGTGGACAAGAACCACAAATTTATAAGCGCATTTTTTGCATCATGTATTGTTGGTTTACAAAGTGAGAATCCATGTGAAGACTCAGGTATTAATTCGGGAATTCCTCCTGTTGAGAAAGCTAAAAGTGGCATTCCTGAATTGAGTATCTCTAAAATTACATTAGGATGATTGTCGCCTCGATACGGGATAAACGCTATTGAATTAGATGAAAGGTTTTTTAATTCTCTCTGTACAATATCTCTTTCAAGGAACTCTTCTCTCCAACGAAGTTTCGTTTTTAAAAACTCTTTTCGATGATTATCAAGGAGTGAAATATCAACAACAGGACCAAAACATACAATTTCTTGTAATCCTGTTAATTTGTTATTTGATACTAATTCATAGATAACCTCTAAGAATTCAGGGAAACCTTTCATAGGGCTTTGTTTACCTACAAATACAATTCTCTCTACATCTGTAAATTCAACAGGTACTCTCGGTGATACTGTAAACGGATAACGTTCAAAGATAATTTTATCGACATCAATCAGATAGCCACGCTCCTGGTAAAAACGTTGCAAGAATTTTGTAGGAAATCGAACTCTATCTGCGCCTTCGATTGCAATCTTTTCAAGAGTTATTAATTCATTATGTTCGTGTCCGCACCACTTTTGATTAGCTGCTTCAACATACAAAATACTTCCATGACATCCAACTTCAAGAGAAATTCCAGCAGGGAAAAGACCTGCGTTTCGTGCTTGAACAATCCTTCCTCCAATACCCTGGTAATCTTGATATTCAATAACTTCAATATTTGGTAAGTAAAAGAGGGCCTGCTCTACAAGTAGTAGAGCAATATCAGAATCATTTAATTCGTCATACGAATCATCATTAATAACAAAACCAAGTACTTTTTCATTACTTAAAGCAAAAGGAGTTGGCGTTAAATGTTGAGATACAAAACAAATTTCTGCAATATTTGAACCAACCAAAGTTTGAATCTCTTGATAATAAGAGCCAATGCCACCACTTTTTCCTGCCCTTGGATGTTCAGTTGTGAGTAATAAACGTTTTGTAAGAGAAAAATTCTGCGTTTCAAAACCAGCATGAGAGAGAAATCGTTGATAGGCATCGGTGGGACAACGTAAGACAAATGAAATTATCTCTCCTTCATGAGATGATTGAATCAGAAAACCAGAAGAGAGAATGACTCTTTGAAGCTCTAGAAAAGACCACATTCTATATGGAGATCCGCATCGATGTTTTGTATCAATTGATAGAAAACAAATATTTTTTTCGTTTTTTAGAAGTAGAGAACGTATTACCCTTAAAATAACACGAGGGTCTTTGACATAGGGTAAAACATCACAACATACAATCAATTTTGATTCACAATCATCTGTTTCGATAACTTCACTTACGGCGTTATGTGACCAAGATTCTGCATGAGCATGATGTACCTTTGGGAAAGCGTTTACCCAAAGGCGTTTATCATCAACTTCTGAAATAATAGAAAGATGATGTAAGTCGTTTGATAAAGAAGATTTTTCAAACGCTCCAAAGTTTGGATAATATATTTGAAAAGACTTTAGTGAGAGCTCATTAGCTACATCGAATGCTTCGTTATATTGTTTTGTAAGATATTGTTCAAAATCGAAAGTTGTCTGTTGTCTTCTTTCTGAGACTCGTTTCCCCGACTTTCCAGCTCCAAATTCATATAACGGGCTTGTGAGCATCAACTCAAAAGATACATTTGGCTCATTCATCATCGTCAACGTTTCTGCTCTTTCAAGTACCAGTTCCATGCAGACTCAATAATAGTATTTAGATCACTATACTGAGGATTCCATCCAAGTATTTTTTTAATTTTATCAGCACCTGCAACAAGCTTTGGAGGATCGCCTGCTCGTCGTGGATTCATTGAGTAATGTACTTTTCTTCCAGAGATCTTTTCAATTGTAGAGATAACTTCTTTGACTGAATATCCGTTACCAGTTCCAATATTAAAAATATCAGAAGTATTTTCATTGATGAGCATTTCAAGCCCTTTTACATGAGCATCTGCAATATCAGTGACATGAATATAGTCACGTATACATGTACCGTCAGGAGTATCATAGTCATCGCCAAAAACTTTTAGAGGAGCGCTACTTTCTGTTGCAGCAAGAGCTAAAGGAATTAAATGTGTTTCTGGGTTATGACGTTCCCCAATATCTCCTACAGGATGAGCTCCAGCTGCATTAAAATATCTAAAAATAACTGAGCGAAATCCATAGGCATGGTCATAGTCCCTTAAGACCTGCTCAACCATAAGCTTTGTTCTTCCATATGGATTCACTGGATTTTGAGGAAGATCTTCTGTAATTGGAAACTTTTGAGGAACTCCGTATGTAGCGCACGTAGAAGAAAATATAAAGTTATTAATTCCCGCACTTCTCATTTCATCTAGTAAAATAAGAGTCGTTGCAAGATTATTATCATAATACTTTGCAGGTTCTGTTACAGATTCACCAACATATGCAAAGGCTGCAAAATGCATAACTGCTTGTGGCTTATATTTTGAAAAAGCTTCACGAAGTGCAGTTCTATCTGAAATATTTGCATCAACTATTGAGACATCAAGAGTTTTAGCGATATCTCTATTTCCATAAACAAAATTATCATAAATAACAGGTGTATACCCACGCTCTTTAAGCGCAAGCACTGCGTGGCTTCCAATGTATCCTGCTCCCCCAAGTACAAGAATAGTTCCAGCTTTTTTGTTCGTCATATCTTAAGCTAAATTTATATTTTTTGATTTGAAACTGCCCATTGATAAGCAACAGCAAGACCATTTTTTAGATCTACTTTCGGTAACCATCCAAGTGACTTTATTTTTGACACATCAAGAACTTTTCTTGGAGTTCCATCAGGTTTGGTTGTATCAAAAATAATTTCACCTTTAAAATCAACAACCTCTGCCATTACTTCTGCAAGCTCTCGAATTGTAATATCAGTTCCTGTACCGATATTAATAGTCGATTTTTCTTCATAATTTTCCATAAGCAGAAGTAATCCAGCGGCCAGATCGTCTACAAAAAGAAATTCTCTCTTAGGATTTCCGGTTCCCCAAACTGAAATAGTTTTATCACCATTAATCTTTGCAGCATGAAATCGCCTCATCATTCCTGGTATCACGTGCGATCGGTCTGGGTGAAAGTTATCATTTGGGCCATAGAGATTTGTAGGCATAGCCGATATAAATCTTTTTCCGTACTGCTCGGCATATTTCTCACAAAGTTTTAAACCAGCAATTTTTGCAATTGCATACCCTTCATTTGTCGGCTCAAGACTTGAAGTCAAAAGGTACTCTTCACGAATCGGTTGTGGCGCCATTTTTGGATACACACAAGAACTTCCAAGAAAAAGTAATTTCTCTGTATCAAAAGTTGCAGCAGCATGAATTACATTTGCAGCTATAATCAAGTTATCATACAGAAAATCTGCCTGATGGGTTTGATTATAGAAAATACCACCAACTTTTGCTGCTGCAAAAAAAACAAACTCAGGTCTTTCTTGTTCAAAGAAACTATTAACCTTAGCTTGATTGGATAAATCCAGCTCCTCTCGAGTTTTAAGTAATAAGTTAGTATATCCGTTCGCCTTCAATAATCGGACTATTCCAGATCCTACAAGACCCCCGTGACCAGCAATAAAAATCTTTGAGTTTTTTTTCATTACTATTGTTTCTTACTCAGCGCTCTTTTTTCGAAGCTGCTCCATGAGTCCTGAAAATTTATCTTTTCTAACAATTGAAGCAAATTCATTTCGGTAATTAACAACAAGTCCAATGTTTTCAATAACAACATCGTACACGCGCCACGTATCACCTTGCAAAACAAGTCGGTAATCAATTGGAAAGTAATCTCCTTTTGATTTCACTAATGTTTTTACAACAGCTTTTACATTTCCTTCTTCAATTCTCTCGCTTTCAACCGTAATCATACCTGGCTCTACTGTCTCAACTTTTGCCATATACGTTTTAGAAAGAAGGTTGGAAAATACGTCGACAAATTCTTTTTGCTGATCTTCGTCAATTGTATTCCAATTTGTGCCCAAAGAGAGTTGTGCCATTTTTGCAAAGTCAAACTTTGGATTCATAATTGAGCGAAGACCATTCCTCCGAGCAGGCTTATTTTCATCTCCTTTATTTTTAGTTACAACAGCAACTATATCGTCAAGCGTTTGCTGTACCGTTTGTTTAGGTGAAGGCAACTCTGCAGTGACCAATGGCGCAAAGATCATTACAGAGGTAAGGGTTAATGCTGTTAATAATTTTTGTATAATGCTCATAATAACCTTTTAAGAATCTTTTTTTACTTACTTGAATCCTTATCATCTGAATAGTGGCTCACCACTTTCTCTACAAGCTCTTCAAAATCTATCACAGAGAGAGTGCTACTTTCAGAGACTTTGCCACCATCTTTTATAATAGTTTGAGAACCCCCAGGAATAATCTTTACATATCTATCGCCGATAATTCCCTTAGTTCGGATTGCTAAACTATCCTCATCTTTTAAATCAAAATTTTTAGAAATGCGTAAAACTACTTCAGCAAAGTATCCTTTTAATTCAATAGCATCTACTGAACCTACAGGAACTCCTGCTAGCTCAACACTGGCGCCAGGCTTAAGGCCGGATACATTGTTAAATTCAGCTGTTATAAATTTCTCACCAGTATTAAAAAATCGAATATCTCCTAAGCCAACAGCAAGATATCCAGCTGCAGCAACGGTGATAAGTGTAAAAATCCCAACAAGGAACTCTAATGTAATAGTCCTCTTAGGTATCGGTATTTCTTGAGCTGTTTCTTTATTGGATTTTAATTGGTCCATCAATACTTCCTGTTAAAAATTGTTGTACCGCTGGATTTACGGAGTGTTGCAATACTTCAGGATTACCCTCTTCTGCAATTTTTCCATCCAGCAACATAAGCACATTATCCGCGATCTGAAATATTTCAGGTATTTCATGGCTAATAACAATCCCTGTAAATCCATACTCCAATTTACAGTGTGCAATAAGATCGTACACTTGTTGCCCATCCCAAGGATCAAGCCCAGTATTTGGTTCATCAAAAAGAATCACCTTTGGCTCTGTTACTAATGCACGAGCCATTCCTACCCTTTTTCTCATACCCATTGATAATTCGCCAGGAAGAGAAAAAGCAGAAGAAGCTAAGTTCAAAGCCTTTAACATAGCAACAACTCGATGATGGATATCCATCTGAGAAACCTTTTTCGGTCGCTGTCTCAGTGCGAATGCAATATTCTCATAGACTGTTAAAGAATCAAAAAGTGCTGCGTTTTGAAAGAGTACGCCGAGGTCTGACCGAATCTCATTTAATTCACCTTCATCGGTTACTGAGGTAATTTCTCTATTATCTATAAAAATTTGACCTGCATCTGGCTTCATCATTCCCATGATGAGCCGAAGTAAAACAGATTTACCTACTCCACTTGGTCCTACAATAGCAGTGGTTTTTCCAACCTCTATATCAAAGCTTACACAATCTAAGACAATCTGTGCTCCAAAGCTTTTATATAGGTTTCGAACACTAATCATATGCCGTCACTTAACCCATGAAAACGCGGGTAAGAATACTTGTTAGAAAATAATCAACAACCAGAACTGCAACGGAAGAGGCAACTACTGCTTGAGTTGTTGCGCGGTTTACACCAACAGCTCCAAATCCAGAGTAGTACCCTTTATAACAACAGATCCAACCGAATAAGAGACCAAACACGATTGATTTTATAAATCCTGAATATATATCCACAGCACCAACAGCTGATTCCATCTGAGAAATAAAAGTTCCAGAGCTTGATCCAAGGAGTGAAGTTGAAACAATAAAACCACCAACAATACCTATAAAAACAAACCAAGCTGTAAGAAGTGGCATCGCAATGAGACCCGCAAGTATTCGAGGTGCCATCAAATATTTAATTGGATCGACAGCCATAGATCGAAGTGCATCAATCTGTTCAGTAATCCTCATGATACCAAGTTCGGCAGTTATAGCTGAGCCAGCTCTTCCTATAATCATAAGAGCCGTCAGCACTGGACCAAGCTCCCGAATCAAACTAAGCGCAACGGCAGGTCCAGTAAATGCAGTGGCTCCAAATTTTGCTAAGGTATAATCAGCTTGAACTGCAAGAACTGCACCTGTAAAAATAGCTATCAAGGAAATAACTAATGTTGAATTAACACCAATCTGTCGGATCTGCTGTAAAAAAAGGAAAAGACGAAATGGTCTCGAGAAAATGGCTCGAATTGATCTATATAAAAATACCCAGCACCTGCCCCACCCTTCAGTGAGATCAAGCATAGTTGTTCCAAGTTTTTCAATTGTAGCAGTTGTTGTAGAAATCATCCTTGTTAACGCTTAAATCCAAATCCTAAACAATAGTACTCATCTGAAGTTTTGCGTGTCGTTTCAAGTTCGCTTCTTACAATTTTAGTAAAACTTTTTCGCATTACTTTAACAAACTCATCCGTTTCGTTGTTTTTAAAAACTTTTATCACCAGAGTTCCATCAGTTTTTAAAAGCTCTTCACATGCCCACAATGCTAATTCTGCACATCCAACTGCTCCTGCCCTATCAGCCTCTTTGATGCCGATAAGCTTTGGAGACATATCAGATAAAACAAGATCATAGTAACCAGAAGCAGCTTCTTTAGCTTTCAAGATTACTTCTTCGTCACGAACATCGCCAACAATTGTTAAGACGTTATCATCTTGAAATTCTTCAATTTCTGCGAGATCAATTCCAACAACAAGTCCCTTAGGTCCCACAGTTTGCGCAGCAACTTGCATCCATCCACCAGGCCAAGCGCCTAGATCTGCAACCTTAAATCCACGTTCTAATAATTTATATTTCTTATCTAATTCTTTAAGTTTAAATGCAGCACGAGAGCGAAATCCTTGTTCTTTCGCAAGGTTATAGTATTTATCTTTTCTATCGTATGAGCTGGACACAGATAAATTTTGGTGGGTTTAGAGTAAAAATGCAATTTTATTTTCTTTCGACTATAGAAAAAGACTTGAAACCTATTTAAATAACATATAGAAATAGACTCGAAGAACATTTTTGCAAGGAAGCATATGATAGCACTTTCAGTACAACTTTTATTAAATATCATCCCAGCTCTAATTGGGCTTGCCTATGTTGCCATAAACCTTTCAGAGCGATTTGGCGATTCTAAGGAATTTAAGCGGTCACTGTTAAATCAGAATGTTCTTCGCCGACGTACTGCATAACAGAATCAAGTACATCGCTTCAGCCCATGACCGTGAGCGTAGGCGTGAGCGTGACCTGAAAAAAATCGCTCACGCCTACGTTAAAGTCACACTAAAAGCTGGACTGTAAAAATTTAACATAGCTCTCTATAGAGCTTTAAATTCTTCAAGATTTTCTACCCAGCTTCAAACAATACAAAGTTAATTCTTCCGCCATTTTGGTAAACTTTTTGTTTCCAATACTCGAACATTGATCAGAAACTATCGATACACTTTATGTCTCTTTGAAAGAACATACTTACTAATCGAATGTAGTAAACTTTAGAAAAATACTGTACACCTATTGCGTAGTTTTTATAAAAAATTTGTACTTTCAAATATCAAATGGAACAAAGCAGTATAACCATCCAATCTCAGTCGTTGCGCCACCTTGATAATCTCAATCAACCACAAAAAGATGCCGTCACACACACAACTGGTCCGATCTTAGTTCTTGCAGGAGCCGGCACTGGTAAAACAAGAATTCTTACCCGTCGCATTGCAAACCTTATTATTCAAAACCAAGTACGATCTTCTTCAATTCTTGCTGTTACTTTTACCAATAAAGCTGCAGGTGAAATGCGGCATCGCTTAAAGTTATTAGTTGGAGATCTAGCACAATCACTGTGGGTCTCAACGTTTCATTCATGCGGACTAAAAATTTTACGCCGCTATGCTGAAGCAATTGGATTTAAAAATGATTTCACTGTTTATGATGCCGCTGATAGTAAAGATCTTATCAAACGCATACTTCGAGAACGAAACATCGATGATAAAAGGTATCCAGTTCAAAGCTTCACAAGTTATATCGATAAAATAAAAAATATTCCTCTCTATCCAGAGCAAGCATTGAAAGATTCCAAGAATACTTATGACGCTCAAAAAGCAGAAGTGTATGACCTCTATCAGCGAGCCCTGCGCGCGGCAAATGCAATGGATTTTGGAGATCTGCTCTGCTTTACCTATAAATTACTTTCTGAAAATCCTAAAATCCTATCCTATTTTCAAGATAATCTTGACTATGTTCTTGTCGATGAATTTCAAGACACCAATGATGTTCAGTATAAAATTATAAAACTTCTATCAGGTAAAAAGAAAAACCTTCTAGTTGTTGGTGATGATGACCAATCAATTTACGCGTTTCGTGGTGCTACTATCAAAAATATTCTTGATTTTGAGAAAGACTTTCCAGAAACGAAAATTATCAAACTAGAGCAAAACTATCGGTCGACTGGAAATGTTCTCGAGAGTGCTCATGCAGTTATCGTTAAAAACAAAGGACGAAAAGATAAAAAACTTTGGACTTCACAAGGTTCAGGAGAACCAGTTCATCTTTTTGCAGGTAGTGACGAATCGGAAGAAGCTCAATTCATTGCAAAAGAAATTAAAAAAAGAGTTGCTGCAGGACTTGGATATCAAGATATCGCATGTTTCTATAGAACAAACGCGCAGTCTCGTGCACTTGAAGAAGCATTTCTTACATTTAAAATTCCTTACCGTGTTTATGGTGGGCTTAAGTTCTATGACCGAAAAGAAATCAAAGACTTAATTGCTTACCTCAGACTCATCGCTAATCCAAATGATAACCAAGCATTTCTAAGAATTATTAACACTCCAGCGCGAGGTATTGGTGCTCAAACGATCGTGCAAATCATGAATCAAGCTTCAAGTAGTCAAGAAAGTCTTTTTGAAGTTGCAAGCAATTCTTTTAGTTCTAATAAATCGGTGAGGGCTTTTGTTTCATTAATTTCCGGGCTCAAAGGAAACTATAAAGACGGAAAACTTTTTGAGCTATTAAAAGCCATTGTCGAGGACACACATTACGCAGCTAAACTTAAGGCGATGAAAGATGATCCTCAAGCAGAATCAAGACTTGAAAACATCGATGAACTTTTAGGTTTAGCCCTTACATTTGAATTTGTACCTGATTCAGATCCTCTTCAGCAGTTCCTTGACCGCATTGCCCTTTCTTCAACGGAAGAAAATCCAGTCCTTGATCAACAAGAAAAAAGTGATACTGCTAATAAAGCTCCGACCCAAACCGTTTCACTCATGACTCTTCACCTTGCAAAAGGACTTGAGTACGATCTTGTTTTCTTTACAGGATTCGAAGAAGGGCTACTGCCGCATCAACGAACAGTAAACGATCCAAATGAGATCGAAGAGGAAAGAAGACTTTGCTATGTTGGAATGACTAGGGCAAAGCAAGCACTATTCATTACACGTGCAAAAAAACGAGGAATGTTTAGTGCTGGAGGGATGAGCGATCCTCTCGGTTCAAGATTTCGTGAAGCAAGCAGATTCTCTTTCGACCTACCGAAGGCGATGATTGACGATCCACTTGGTAGTTTCTTTACTTCTCTTGAATATGAATCATATTCAGATAGTACTGATGAGCCCTTTGATCCCTTTAAAGATCCTCCATCAAGAATTACAAGTGCAAAGGGGCGAAAACTACCATCAAAACCGTATGAGCAAGCAATTATTAAAAATGCTGACTCGTTGTATGAGGAGCGCGAAAAGAAAACTGCACATTTAAAACCAGTTGTCGATGAAGATCTAGCAATTGGGCTTCGTGTTGTTCATCCTTCATTTGGTATTGGGGCAATTGAAGCAATCGAAGGCATCGGTGACGATCAAGCTGCGCAGTCTAAAATAAAAGTTAAGATCCTGTTCGAACAAACACAGGAGTCAAAAAAACTTATTTACCAGTATGCCGGATTAAGACACGCTGAATAAAAGATTAACTATCAAAACGATCTAGGTTCATCACTTTGTTCCATGCGGAAACAAAGTCTTGAACAAATTTCTCTTGCGAATCATCACAAGCGTATAACTCACAAAGAGCTCGTAACTGAGAATTTGCACCCAGCACTAGATCGGCTCCGGAAGCAGTCCAAACTATCTCGCCTGTTTTTCTGTCCTTTCCTTCAAAAAAATGTTCACACCGAGGTGATTTCTTCCACTCAATATTCATATCGAGTAAATTTACAAAAAAATCATTCGTTAAAGACTGTGGTTTATTAGTTAATACACCAAGCTTTGAACCTGCTGTATTTGCATTCAGCGCTCTCATGCCCCCAAGAAGGACAACCATCTCTGGTGCGGTAAGCGTCAGTAAGCAAGCTTTCTCAAGGAGTAACTCTTCGAAAGGCTCGGTATGATTCATCCCATAGTAGTTCCTGAAAGCATCTGCTGTTGGTTCTAACACTTTGAATGAATCAACATCGGTTAACTCTTGTGTGGTATCTGTTCGTCCTGGTTTAAAAGGTACTGTAATAGAATAATTGGCATCTTTTGCTGCTTTCTCAACAGCTGCACAACCACCAAGAACAATAATATCTGCAAGTGAGATTTTTTTTCCATCAGTTTGCGCTTTATTAAAAGCAACCTGAACTCCTTGCAGTACTTGAATTATTTTTGATAATTCTTCTGGATTATTAACTTTCCAATCTTTTTGTGGCGAAAGACAAATTCGAGCACCATTTGCCCCACCTCTTTTATCAGTTCCACGAAACGTAGAAGCAGATGCCCACGCAGTAAAAACAAGTTGCGAGACCGTCAAACCGGATGAAAGAATTTTACTTTTTAAATCTTCAATATCTTTTTTTTCTACTAATTTATAATCAACACTCGGTACTGGGTCTTGCCATAAAAGTGGCTCTTTCGGAACCAGTGGTCCAAGATACCTTGATAGTGGTCCCATATCGCGGTGCGTTAACTTAAACCAAGCTCTCGCGAATGCATCAGCAAACTGATCTGGATTTTCATAGAATCGTTTAGAGATTACTCCGTATGCTGGATCAACTTTTAATGCAAGATCGGTTGTTAACATCATTGGTGCATGACGCTTCGTAGAGTCATGTGCGTCCGGAACTGTATTTTTTGCAGATTCATTTTTTGGAGTCCACTGCCATGCTCCACCACTACCTTTAATGAGCTCCCATTCGTATTCGAATAGATTTTCAAAATAGTTATTGTCCCACTTTGTTGGATCTTTAGTCCACGCACCTTCTAGTCCACTTGTAATAGTGTCAGCTCCATTTCCACTACCAAAACTATTCTTCCATCCAAGTCCTTGCTGCTCTAATGGAGCTGCTTCTGGTTCTGGTCCAACATACTTACTTGCATCCGAAGCACCATGACATTTACCAAATGTATGACCACCTGCAATTAAAGCAACAGTCTCTTCATCATTCATCGCCATTCTGGCAAAAGTTTCCCTAATATCACGAGCCGCTGCCGCAGGATCAGGTTTTCCATTTGGCCCCTCTGGATTTACATAGATAAGACCCATTTGAACTGCACCAAGAGTACTTGCTAGTTCTCTGTCACCTGAATATCGTTTGTCTCCAAGCCACTCAGTTTCTGGGCCCCAATAAGCATCTCCTTCTGGTTCCCAAACATCTTCACGCCCACCGCCGAATCCAAACGTTTTAAAGCCCATTGATTCTAACGCACAGTTTCCGGCTAATATCATAAGATCTGCCCAAGAGATCTTTTTTCCATATTTTTGTTTCACTGGCCAAAGAAGTCGACGCGCTTTTTCTAGATTTGCATTATCAGGCCAACTTCCAAGTGGTGCGAAACGAAGCGTTCCAGATCCTGCACCACCACGTCCATCACCAATTCTATAAGTACCAGCACTGTGCCACGCCATTCGAATAAAAAATGGTCCGTAGTGCCCATAATCTGCAGGCCACCAATCCTGAGACGACTTCATCAATGAATTGATATCATTCTTTACTGAATCAAGATTAATTTTTTTAAACTCTTCAGCATAGTTGAAGTCTTTTCCCATTGGATCAACAAGTGGAGAATTTTGATTAAGAATTTTTAAGTTTAAAGATTCTGGCCACCAATCAGAATTCGAAAGGGCCCCAGCTTGTGTATGACGTCTGACGCCTCCCATAACTGGACAATTGCTGATATTTCCTGTCTCTGATGAATTCATAGATGCTTTCCCTTTTTTAGATTTGACTCAATCTAAACTTAGATCTAATCTATTTTAAGTGAGCATGCAAGCAGATCATATACATCAATTGAAAGATTGTAATTTAAGAGTAACACCCCAACGATTGATGGTTTTAAAAGCTCTATCGTCGAATCGCACACACTTATCAGTAGAAGATATACAGAAAGCACTTGGTAAAGAATTTGGAACAGTTTCTAGGGCCTCTGTCTATAATATTTTGAAATCACTTGTTAAAGCGCGGTTGGTTCGTGAATTAAACATCGCCTCAGACATGTCGCTATATGAATACATCCACGACACTCACCTTCACTTTGTCTGTGATGATTGCAGGAAGGTTCATGATATTCATGATTTTAAATTACCACAAAGTTCTGTCTCAACTGCGGCTCTTCCACTTAAGTGGCGCAAGTATGCTAGAGAAATTGAAATTGTTGTAAGAGGAGTTTGCAAGAGCTGCTCTGCTACTGGTTAGATTTTAAAGATAACTTTTAAAGTTTTTTTTCTGAGAAACTACATTCTTTTAAAAGCTTAAAATTAACAGCTTAGTATCTCGTCCATCTTCCAAAAGATTCATCTATTTTCGATAGGTTTCATAGATTTTCTAAATATATATTACTTTATGAAAGAACTAGTGCTTAAGGTAAAAAAGATCTTCGCAGGTTGAAAAATGTTTTGGTAGAAAACCCCTTTAAAAGTAGTATCAACGCCGATGGTCATCTCGATAAATCAAAACGCAACGAATCCGGAACAACCTCCAACTGGACAAGACCTTAATATTGTTAAACCTGTTTTTTCCCAAACCATTACTGGTTATCAATCCGAAAGGAATGGCAATCTCATCACACTGATGCTTAAAGGCAGAGGTGTCAGTGCTGAATATGAAAACTTTGGAAGAATCGAATCCCCTCGAAATCCGCAACACTTTCTACAGTTAGGTCAACGTGACGGACTTCTCTCTGTTCTTACTTGGAATGGATCAAAGCAAGATGGTCACTTTGTTGCGTCACCTGATAGATATTCTGAAATATATTACGACCGAAACTTACAGCATTTTATCGGTAAGAAAGACTCAACTATGTTCCTAATTGAAGATGATGGAAGCTATCCTCATGAAGAAGGATTTCAAAGCATTACTCTTGATGGTCGCACGTACTACGGATTCAACGAATCAGGTAAAAGAATGACAGTAAAAACGATTCCTGAAGAGTTTGATCGTTCAGAGTATTGGTGATAACGATTGCCCCGGGATCGAAATAGATCACAGATAGAACAACCATAGCTTAACTCGACAGATGGGGCATAGATTAAGACCTGAAATTTTTTGGATCTTTTGACAGCTCAAGATCAACAGTGAAATCAATACTCCGTCACAATATGGTAAGTTGAAATTTCTGCAAAATTCACTTGATCACATTTAGAATTGCCCTCTCTCATTCCAGACAAAACCACCCAATTCATTACTTGCTCCCATTCAAGAATCGCTAGATCCCCTAACGGAGAAGCGATTTCAAACATTTTCGCGCCAACACTTTTTTCCACTGCTTCTCGAACAGGCTTTAAATTCGCAACCTCCGTCTCTTCATCGGTATGAAAAGCAATCACCGTTCCTGGTCTTCGGCTGATAACTTGTACAGGTCCATGTCCGAAAGAGATAAGGCTATCCTCTGCTGGTTTCGCAATGAAAAGACCTTCATAAAGCTTCATCCGCATATTTTCCAGCGTCCATCTGGACACATCGGTGTTAAGCAGCGTAACCATTCCACGTTCCAGTTGATCCCTTTGTAATCCTTGATTTACTAGACTTACCGCCTTGTTCTGAGCTGAACTAAACATATTTAAAAGACTATCTGCATCGATATCAGGAAAATGAGAAGGATCTATTTGATTAGCGATGCGATATGCGGCGAGATATCCGAACCATGGTCCTATGGTTCGCATCAACACTTCATACTCGCTTCGAAGCGGAATCTCAACAATCGAAACTCCAGCTTTGTTGCATTTTTCAAGTTGTGTGCGCCGAGTCGAGTTAAGTGTCTCGTCATCAAGTGAGGCCGCAGTAACTACAACGCCGCTTTTTTGGTTTATGGCATGTTTAACTGCAGCGTGTGTATTACTGCTTAATCCTTGACTGAAAACGGCTACTTGTTCACTCCACTTTGTGCGAGTGAAATCGAGATCGAGCGGACGAAATTGAGCATAAAATCCTTTAATGCGATTCAAAAGTCCAGCAAGATATCTGGCATGGGCTTCTGATGATCCAATACCGGTACAATCTACACGACCTGGCTGAAGATTAATCTTCGGCATCTCCTTCTGAAGATAAGATTCCAAAAGAGCAGGAATTGCCTCTATTCTTCTTTGATGCAGATCGAATCCGAAACTATCAGCAGGTGATCGGGTGTAGAGATCCTTTATCTCGGCTTGGGTTGGATTAGTTGGTTTGATTGGATCAAGCATTTGAGTTTATTTGTGAAAGTTCTTTTCATTGGTGAGTTTAATTTGGATTAGGTTGCTAGTCCAAAAATAAATTAGCCCCGATATGCCTCATTAAATTCTTTGAAAACATGCTTCTGGCCTTGATTGCAAAGAGACGACAATCTTCAAAACAATTGGGAGCTCAGTCAGGTAACAATAGCAAAAGGAAAAAGATTCTTCCTTTTGCTGACTAACCTTTTTATGCACCAGATTGTAACTCAATTTGTTATGCATTTTTCTTTAGTAGTATCAGCTCCCAAACCACTTTAGGTCTTTCGTATCGATCAATCGTCATCTCTTCACATGAATAAAATTTCCATCCATTTTTGAAAAGTTCATTTATTGATTGTTCATCGAAAAATCGCTTTAACTCGCTGTATCTACCATTAGCCTTATAGTAGTTTGGCTGAATTTCTTCGAATCCAGCAGACCCATGATTTTTGTCTTTTACTGAGTTAAGCCGACAAATAAGAATTCCATTGTCTGCGAGACATCTCCTAATTTCCGAGACTATCTCTTTGGTTTTTTGCCACTCAAAATAGTGAAGCGAGAGGCTTGCTATGACTGCATTAAACTCACCATCTTTAAACGGGAATGCATCTTTTAAATCGTGATGGATAAAAGTAGCTTCAGGAACTGAAATTTTTGCCTTAGCTAGTGCAGATTCAGAAATTTCAGTTGCTATAACTTGGAAATCTTGGTTTACAAGAATTTGAGTATCTCTCCCGGTATCGCATCCGAGTTCCAAAATACTTCCACTAAGCGCACGTTCCTTAAGTAGCGCCATCCATGGTTCTAGCCACAAATCATCTTTCATAATCATTGATGCTTAAAGTTTCAAATCAGCGCGCAGATTACTGCTCCGCTGGATTTAATTGTTATGTCTCTGGGAAACTTCTCGTTTATTTCTCCGATACAATCCTATGGAGAAATATAAATGAACAATCAAATCGAAAACCTAATATACTTGATTAGAGGGGAGCGAGTCATGCTTGATCAGGATCTTGCCAATCTTTATCAAGTAGAAACAAAGGCATTAATACAAGCTGTCCAAAGAAACAGAAATCGTTTCCCTGAGGACTTTATGTTTCAGTTGTCATTTCAAGAGTTTACGGCTTTGAGGTCACAAATTGTGACCTCAAAGGGTCGTGGAGGTCGCCGCACTGCACCATATGTCTTCACCGAACATGGTGTCGCTATGTTATCAAGTGTATTACGTAGCGAACGAGCCGTAGACATTAATATTCACATCGTAAGAGCTTTCGTAAAATTACGGCAATTGATTGCGTCCCATCCAGGATTACTACAACGGTTAAACACTCTTGAGCAGAAATATGACGCGCAATTCCGAGGAGTGTTTGAGGCAATAAGAAGATTAATGGGCGATTCAGAAGTTCCGCCTAAGAGAAAAATAGGCTTCTAGATGAATTTGAGACATAACGTTTGCCTGATGTGTGCGCAGTATTCATTGCCTCTATCAGATTGAATTAATACTGCAAAATCTTCTCGATCGCTCTGTTATCTATTACCAGATGACAACATTACAACCATAAGATCCAAAACCTGCTGTTCCTCGGAGATCAAATTGTCTTTTACAGTATCGATAGCATCGATCAATTGTTTCTTAGTGTATTTAACTCGCATTTTAGCTACGGCAGGTTCTATGTCCCCGGCTTGGGAAGGCATCAAATATTCGTTAGCATCAGCAAAAAATCTTTGGGCAAAATCCGGAACCTTACTTGTATCAGGTGGTAACTTAGATTTAAAAATCTCTCTCAAACGCGGTCGACCTAGTGTGATTGCGGTTAAATCAGCTGCGACTCCTTGAAGAACAAAAACTCGCTCAGCTTGCTGTAGATCTTCCATTAAATCGTCTTCTTCAGAAGATCGGTGCATCCACAAATCTTGAGTCCATTCTAACTGAGTTACCCGTGGAAGTTCGAGAAGCACTCTATCCAATATTGGCAACGCGCTTGAAGCGATATCTTTCTGCGAAGCACTTCCGTTGTTTAATTGTGGTGCATTAGTAGCAAACTCATTTACGGCAGGTTTCAGTTCTGTTGATTTATCTTGCATTACTTTTTCCTAATACAAATATTTAAGCTTAATTACGTAACGCTTCGTCCTAAGCATATAATGTTTGAATCACGAGATTATAAGCCATGATGAATTGTTAATCATCTATGAATTTAGCGGCTTATAATTCTCGTGGATTCTATTGTTATACCCACCCACATATTAGGATTTTATTTACCCAAATATGCGATTCCAGCTGCACCACCTAACGCCAATGCAAACCAAAAAATGCCTAAAGCTGTTTCGATTGCGTCCCAAAGCAGCTTGGCACTCTTGGGTGAATAAAGCGGCTTTTCATTTGCAAGCTCAAATTTGTCTTCAGTAATACTAACCTCACTACCAGGTCCATCATAGCGAAGTTCCTCGGACCATTTGAGATTCTTCATTGTGGCCCATGACTTCTTATAAGCTCGTAAATACCGATAGCTAAAAAGCGCTACAGCGAAGACACTAAACATCCATGTAATTGATAATAAAGCTGCCATGAGATTTTTAGGTATAACATATAAGTGTCCATGTTACCCAAATCCAAATCCTTAACCAACATCTGTGATTAATAACAATAACCACAGATAAAACAATTTTTGCTTCTCACAATCTAATCTAATAGAGAAGAAGACTAACAATAAAAATCTATCCGTAATAAATCCTAAGTCCCCACCAAATCTTCCATTGCTACACTGCTCTAAATAAAAAAAGGGCGGGAATTACCCCGCCCTTTTAGGTTCATATAGTAATCCCCTAGCTTTTTACCACTGAAGCGCTCCAGCAGTTTGATACTCGGTAACCCGTGTTTCAAAGAAGTTCTTCTCTTTACCAAGGTCAATTGTTTCACTCATCCATGGGAATGGATTTTTTGAACCATACTGAGGTTTCAATCCAATTCTTTCGAGACGTCTGTCAGCAATATGCTGTACATACTCGCGGAACATTGGAGCACTTAATCCTAAAATTCCACGCGGTAAACAATCCTCTGCATACTTAACTTCAAGCTCTACAGCAGTTTTTATTTTTTCAGTCATCTGTTCTTGGAACTCAGCTGTCCAAAGTCCAGGATTTTCTTCTTTCAAGCTGTTAACAAGATCAATTCCGAAATTTAAGTGGATAGTTTCGTCTCTTAAAATATATTGGAACTGCTCTGCTACTCCCGTCATTTTGTTTTGGCGCATAAAGGAAAGCATCATTACAAATCCAGAGTAGAAAAATATTCCTTCCATGATAACGTAAAAACCGATTAGGTTTTCTAGGAATTTCTGCGCACCCTCAGGGGTTGAGGTCGTAAAGTTTGGATCACATAACGCAGCAGTAAGCTCCATTTCGAACTTATCTTTGTCATTGATCGTATTTACTTCATTATACATATTAAATACTTCACTTTGATCAAGTGAGAGAGACTCAACTATGTAATGGAATGTATGTGTATGAACGGCTTCTTCAAATGCTTGACGAAGCAAATACTGACGACACTCTGGGTTTGTGATGTGTTTAAATACTGCAAGAACAATATTGTTTCCAACAAGGCTCTCTGCTGTACTAAAGAAACCTAAGTTTCTCATGATAACTCTGCGCTCATCGTCACTTAACTTGTCAGACTTCCACAGTTCAATATCTTTTGCCATTGGAACTTCTGTTGGAAGCCAGTTGTTGTTACAACCGTTTAAGTAGTGCTCCCATGCCCATTTAAATTTCAGTGGCATTAATTGATTAACATCAACAACGCTATTGTTAATAAGTCGCTTCTGACTTGCCGCAAAGCGACCTTGCCCTTCAGCGGCAGATTTTTTCTTTCCTTCTGTATCATCATCACCAAATGTAAGCATAACTTCTCCTTATATTACTTTATTACTAATTAATTTTTTACTGACAACTCTCACAATCACCATCAAGACCACACACTTTTGGAACTTCAAGGTTCCCCTTTGCAGGATCTCTATCAACTTTAATGTTTGAAGATGCAGATTTATTCTTCATCCAACGAGGTTGAAGACCTCTTTTGTTCACATCAGTTGTAGATTTTTCAATTTGAGTCGCCCCTAAGCTTCTCAAGTAGTACGTAGTCTTAAGTCCAGACTTCCATGCAAACATGTACATATCATGGAGTTTCTTACCACTTGGTTCAGCCATATAAAGGTTTAGTGATTGGCCCATGTCAATCCATTTTTGGCGACGTGCAGCACACTCAATAATCCACTCAGGCTCGATTTCAAATGCAGTCAGATAAATAACTTTTAATTCATCTGGAATTCTTTCAATTTCAAGAATGGATCCATCGAAGTATTTAAGATCATCTATCATCTCTGAGTCCCAAAGATTAATTTTCTTTAACTCTTCAACCAGGTACGTATTATGAACAATGAACTCGCCTGAAAGATTCGATTTTGCAAATAAATGCTTATACATCGGCTCAATCGACTGAGTAACACCAGTAATGTTTGAAATAGTTGCCGTTGGCGCAATCGCCATAACGTTACTGTTTCTCATACCAAATTCTTTGACTGCCTTTCTAATAGGTGTCCAATCAAGTCGTGTTGCAGCATCGATTTCAAGATGTTCTGTACCACGCTCTTTTGCAAGCACTTCAATTGTATCAATTGGAAGCAGCCCTCTGTCCCACTTAGAGCCTTTATAGCTCTTATACGTACCACGCTCTTTTGCAAGCTCTGTTGATGCTAAGATCGCATAGTATGAAATAAGTTCCATACTTTCATCAGCAAACTCAATAGCCTCTTGTGAAGCGTAACTAATACGTTTCATGTAAAGCGCATCTTGGAAGCCCATAAGTCCTAAACCAATTGGGCGATGCTTTAAGTTTGAGTTCTCAGCTTCTTGCGTTGGATAGAAGTTAATATCAATAACGTTATCCAACATCCTCACTGCTGTACGAACAGTTTTTTCAAGGAGCGCTTTGTTGATCTTACCAGTCTTTGGATCTAGGTGTTCAGTCATACTGACAGAGCCTAGGTTACAAACCGCAGTCTCATCTTTTGAAGTATTCAAAAGAATTTCAGTACAAAGGTTTGAACTATGCACTACTCCGCAATGATCTTGTGGTGAGCGAATATTTGATGGATCTTTAAATGTAATCCATGGATGTCCTGTTTCGAACAACATGGAAAGCATTTTTCTCCATAGCGAAACTGCTTCAATTTTTTTGTATGGAGTAATTTCACCAGCTTCTGCTTTAGCTTCATACTCTTCATATTTTTTCTCGAACTCTTTTCCGTAAAGATCATGAAGTTCTGGAACATTACTTGGGCTAAAAAGAGTCCAAGAACCATTTTCAGAAACACGCTTCATGAATAAATCAGGAATCCAGTTTGCTGTATTCATGTCATGAGTACGTCGTCTTTCATCACCGGTGTTTTTACGAAGCTCAAGGAAATCTTCAATATCAAGGTGCCATGATTCTAAGTAAGCACACATTGCACCTTTTCTTTTTCCACCTTGGTTCACTGCAACTGCAGTATCATTTGCAACTTTAAGAAACGGTATAACACCTTGGCTTCTGCCGTTGGTGCCTTTAATCCAAGCGCCTGTTGCACGAACACTTGTCCAGTCATTTCCTAAACCACCTGCCCACTTTGAAAGCTGTGCATCATCTGAGATAACTTTAAAAATGTGTCCTAAGTCATCCAATGTTGTCGAGAGATAACATGAACTCATCTGGGAGTGAAGCGTTCCTGAATTGAAAAGTGTTGGTGTGCTTGAAGTAAATAAGAACTGTGAAAGCACATCATAGAACTCGATTGCTTTTTCGTTTTTCTTATCACCTTCTAAGATAGAAAGTCCCATTGCAACACGCATCCAGAAGATCTGAGGAGTCTCCATTCTGACATCTTGGTTATGAATCAAATAGCGGTCATAAAGAGTCTGAAGACCTAGGTAGGTAAACTTAAGATCTCTATCAAAACGAAGGGCATTTGCTAGCTTATCAAGATCAAACTTCTTTAGCTCTGGTGAGATTCTTTCAAGCTCAACAGCTTTTGAAATGTACTCTTTAAAATATTTTCTTTGTGCCTCATCTGCATTACTTGCATGAGCATGAACCCCAAAACTTTCAACATAGCTCACATCTAAGAGAAGACGTGCTGCAACCTGTGAATACGCTGGATCCTTTTCAATCTTTTGACGAGCAGAAAGAATATTGGAAGTATCAACTTCATCAAGCCTCATTCCTTCATAGAAATTTCCAACTGACGATTGAAAAATCTCTTCAGGATTAATTAATGAAGTCGGAAATCCAGTACACGCAAATTCAATTCTTGCACGAAGCTCTGACTCTGCCACGGAAACAGAAGAACCATCTTTTGCAACTGCTTTAAAAGTTCTTCCTTGATCAACCGGAGCTTTTACATTTTTAGTAACTGCTGGTGCATCTTTTGCAAGAAGCTCTTCTTGTTCTCTTAAGAGTGCTCTTTCAGCTCGGTAAACAATAAAGTCTTTTGCAACTTGAAAATACCCTTCCTGCATCATCACTCTTTCAACTTCATCTTGAATGAGTTCGACTGAAAGAGTTGCCCCACTTTTTGAAAGTTGAGTAGCTCTTACCACTACTTTATTGGTAAGAATATTTACAGCATCAACGATTTCACCAGGAGTTTGGTCCTCTATATTGAGCGATGCTCTAAATGCTTTCTCAATTGCAGAAGCTATTTTCATCGGATTAAATCGAACGGCAGTCTTTCCATCACGACGTGTGATTTTTAGATTGCGAGGAGAGTCTTCTCGTAATGTCTTATGTTCTTCTCGGTAGATGACATAATTTCTTGCAACATCAAAAAGCTCATTAGACATAAGCTTTTGCTCAACGATATCTTGAATTCCTTCAACGGTAAGTGCTGCACCTTTTAATGCCTGTGTTCGACATTCAACAACAACGTCATTAGTAACTGCACCAACTGCACTATAAAGCTGTTGAGGAAGGCTGTCCGTCTCGATGATACTTCTTGTTGCTCTTACAGCAGCTTCAACCGCAGTAAAAATACGGTCTCTACGAAAGGGAACAAGCATTCCGTTTCTTTTTACAACCGTGAAATGATCAGCTGCCTTTTGAGCAGCTCTGCTTATATCTATCTCTTTTGTTGAAGATGATAGTGCTTTGCCTGCTACTACTCCGTTCTTAACCCCAACCGCTGCTGACCCTTCTTGACGCTGACTACCTTCCATCTAGCTTTTTCCCTCTTGAATACTTTTTATAAAAACAAAATACCGAAGCCTTTCAACAAAATTGGCTTATTTACAACAAGCTAACTAGCTGAAGTTACTATACTTTTATGAGTGTGCACTGTTATTTGGGGGAGATCGATGTTAACTTGCTGAAATAATTGTATATTTAAGACAGCGATGTTTAACATTAAATTCAACCCTAAGAGCAAAACCACAACATCTAGTATTCTAACCTGACTACTACCACAATATATATGGGTAGTCCGGCAAAGTGTCGATATATTTTCTTTAACCTAGCTAAAGTTATTTTTACTCTAAAAGTTAACCGCTCAATATTACTTCATATATATTTTAAAATAGCTTTCTATTTCCCGGGTTATCCACAGGATTTACCGGCACTACTCGATTGTAAAAATTTCTAGAATTGATAACTATTTGAATTAACTAAATTTTCCTATCTCAATTTTTACTTCTTCTTTGAAGTTATCCACAGGCATAATTTTAGAATTACCGGAAATGGGATATTTATCAAAATGTTCAAACTGTTAATCATATAAATAGTGTTTGCTTTTTAAGAACTCACTTAAGATACCCCATCATGAATAAGATTTTTTCATTTATACTCGCTTCAATTGTTTCATTAATTTTTCCACATAGATCTCTTGCTGATACTGGATCACTCCCAGCTATCCATGAATTTAAAGTTAAAAGTATTGAAGGAGAGCAGATAGATCTTTCAACCTACAAAGGTAAGGTCTTACTAATAGTAAATACTGCCTCACAGTGTGGATTTACCCCACAGTACGAGGATCTTGAAAATTTATATAATAAGTATAGAGAACAAGGATTTACTGTTCTTGGGTTTCCAGCAAATAACTATGGAGGACAAGAGCCTGGTTCTAATAAAGAGATAAAAGAATTTTGCAAAGTTCGCTTTGGAGTTACTTTTCCATTATTTGAAAAAAATGATGTTTCTGGTGAAAACATTCAGCCCTTCTTTAAATTTCTCACTAATACAGCAAATCCGGATCTAAAAGGTGATATCAATTGGAATTTTGAAAAATTCCTTATCAATAAGGACGGAAAACTTGTCGAACGTTTCGGTTCATTTACTAACCCTATGAGCGGGAAAGTGATAAAAAAAATTGAATCACTCCTTGCTGAAAGTAAATGATCCGATTTGTCATACTCTCCTTATCTGTTCTTTTCTTAGGGTGCGCAGTGCTTCGAGCGAGTCCTGCTAAAAATTCGGGTTTTCTTCCTCATGGTGAATTGCTTGTTGAAGAAAAAGAGAGATCCCCTTTTAATGGAAATTATTTTCCTGACAGGAAAAGATTTTACGATTTAAAACCTACATTCACAAAAATAATTATTCTACCTGTAAAAACTGATTACGTTGAAAAGAGAATTTTTGAAGATAAATCATTAGAACTATTTCGTGAAGATCGTCTTGAAGAACTCAATGAAACTGCAAGATATTTTCAAGGGCTTCTCAAAAGTTCATTCAAGAACTACCCAAATCATCCTATGATGGTCGCTGAAAATCTTACTGACGATAAAATGCCAACACTAAAGCTTGAACTCGCTTTAGTAGAATTAGAGCCTACAAAAGCTACTCTCAATGTTTTATCTACTGTTGCTGGATTTTTCTTACCTGGTTCGGGGATCACTAAACCTTTTTCAACAGGAAGTATCGCCTTTGAAGCAATACTACGGGATGCACGAACAGGAGAAATTTATGTTGAATTTAAAGATAGGCAATCAGACAAAACCAGCGCTTTTTCAATAAAAGATTTTGAAGCATATGCACACCAACGAAAAATTATAGAGGAATGGTCTGCAGAAATTGCAGCGCTCGCTGCCACTCCAGATGGGGTCAAAGTAGAGGGTGCGGATCTTATAACACTCGATCCTTTTTAATCCTTGAGTATATCCTTAGCTACATCAGTAATAGCTTGGACAACTGGATTCTTAATCTTACGAGACGCGGTAATAAGATAAAATCTCTCTTTAATAGAAGTTACTCGCCCTATAACCTCAAGGTTATGTTGGGCAATTACTTCTTCTTCAATAGCTGTTGGAACAACAAAAATACCATGACCTTCAGAGCCAAATAATTTCAAGAGCGCACTATCTGTAAACTCTGCAATAATTTTTGGGTGAATATCTTGTCCATGAAGGAAAGAGATAACCTGCCCTCGAAGTGATGAGTTTTCTAAAGGTAAAAGTATTGGAGCTTCATGAATACTCAATGGGAAATTTTTTCGATACTTTGAAGCTAGCTCTTTTACTCCTACAAAACTAACTCCGCACTCACCAAGAAGATGACTGTATCCCTTTACAGAAGCAGCGCTTGTTAGTGGCTCATCACTAATAACCATATCAACATTATGAATAGCAAGATCTGCAAAGAGCCTATCAGCAGTATCTTCCTTACAGATAAGATGAACTTTCTCTTTTAAGTTTAATGCAATTTTTAAAAACCGATATGCTATTGATTTTGGAATTACTTCATTGATACCAACAACAAGTTGATGCACATGATCGACTGGACGACCCTTCATGACATCAGTTAACTCCCTCCCTAAAGAGAAGATCTGTTCGGCGTATTTAAAGACTGTTTTTCCAGTCTCAGTCAGAACAAGTTTTCTCCCTGTACGTTCGAAGAGCTTCTCGCCTATACTCTCTTCAAGGGATTGTATCTGTGCGCTTATAGTGGGCTGCCTAAGCTTGAGTTCATCACATGCGGCAACGACACTCCCTTTTTTAGCAACAGTCCAAAAATATAAAAGATGATGATAGTTGAGCCATTCCATATATAGATTATTATATATATAACCTTGTATTTAATCTATTTTTACTATATTAAAAATCACAATAATTCAGCAATTTAATTCATATGTTTCAAGCATTTCCTTTTCATGAATATTGGCAGCTTTATCTAGGATTTATCTGCTTCCTCCTCGTAATCATTACTCTTGATTTGGGATTATTTCATAAAAAACCTCACGCTGTTTCAATGAAAGAAGCCACTGCATGGAGTTTGATTTGGATCCTATTAGCACTTTCGTTTAATTACTGGTTCTATGAGTACTGTCTTTTAAAATTTAGCGCCCATCCTGAACTTATTTCTGGTTCTGGAAAAACCCCTGAAATTTTCAGTCAACAACTTGCTCTTGAATTCTTAACTGGATATCTCGTTGAAAAATCACTTGCTGTTGATAATATTTTCGTATTTGTAGTGATATTTAATTACTTTGCAATTCCTAGCGCTTTTCAACATAGAATCCTTTTCTTTGGAATTATAGGAGCCATCCTCTTCAGAGGTCTATTCATAAGCCTTGGGAGCATACTTCTTCAATACCACTGGGTTCTTACCGTTTTTGGAGTGTTCCTCATTTTTACAGGATTTAAACTTTGCTTTGCGCCCGAAAAGGAAACTGATCTTTCAAAAAATATTATTTTAAGAATTCTAAACAAAATCCTTCCAATAAGTTATCAGACTTCTTCCTTTAAATTTTTTAGCAAAAAGAATCAAACATGGTCTGCAACTCCCCTCTTTGTTGCTCTTTTGATGATTGAATTTTCAGATATTATTTTTGCTGTTGATTCAGTCCCTGCAATTTTTGCGATTACCAAAGAGCCCTTTATTGTTTTTTCTTCAAATATGATGGCACTTCTTGGACTGCGATCTCTGTATTTTCTGCTGGCAGGTTCTGTCGATCTTTTCTACCTACTTAAATATGGTTTGGGAATCGTGCTTATTTTCATTGGCTTGAAAATGGTATGGCTCAATGACCTTTTTGATGGTCATTTTCCGATAGTATACTCTTTGATATTTATTGCGGGCGTTATCTCGGGCTCGATGCTTTTTTCTGTGATTTTCCCAAAGAAAAGGCATAAAAAAGCCTCCTCTAAGAGCTAGTCTCTATATTCTCTTGAAGCAGTCGATACGCTATAGTCGATTGATTGCATATGGATGAAAACCTTGGACAAGACCTCGAACTAAGTCAAAATATTTTAAGCTATCTTCACGCTAATTTTCAGGGTCAATTTGCCTCTTTAAATCTGCTTTCACAGTTAGGATTTCATAACTTAAATCCAGATCAAATTGCTGAGTGCCAAAGTAATATCTCTTATATTGATAAACTACTTAAAAATCTCTATGAAGGGATACCAATCTTTTCTCGTATTTGGAAATCTCCGCAAACTCAAGATTCAAAAGAAGTGTTACTTCTTTTGAAATATGCAAAAAAAGAGCTCCTATCGTTCGCACATCAAGTTGAAAAAATTCTTATTGAGCCAAATCTCGTTGAAGACCAAGAACAGTCAAGATTACTTATCGGTGCCTACTGTCGTTATGCATATACTCATGAGCACTATATCAAAGGCTTCATTGAATATGCTAAGCATTATACTTTAGTTGATCTTGAATCAAGCTACAGTGCACTGTTGCCCCAAGCTGAAAAAAACATAGAAGCAGCTCACCTCTTCTTTGATATGTATACTGGTGAAGGTGATGTTCCACCAATTTTTTATAGAAGTCTTTTCGAAGAAGGCCTTTTCCTTCCTGGAGTATTTAGAACTTCAGTTCATGACTTCAATAGATTTAGTGCAACTTATGTGGGTCCTTTTGATTTTGAAATGACTGATATTCCACAAGAAGAAGCCCAAGAATGGCGAGTTATCAATATCAATGCACTTACTGCTGGTTATTGGCATGCATTCACCATGACTGCTCGTGATTTTGTTGAGTGGATGCAAGTTGGAATTACAGTTCCTCGATCTGCTTGGTTTTGGAAATGTTTAATGTTTGAGTCGGCAGAGGCTGCTCCTTGGATTCGATTTGGATTCCAACCTCCAACAGCGAGAGAATGGTCAAATCAAGGATTTAGTTCTGAAGAAGCCGTTGAACATATCAATAGAGGTTTTACAAATCCTCTTACTGCCAGAGAAGAGGGTAAAAAGATAGTTGATGAATAAGAAAACTATTTTGAAAGAATCGGATAACGCATCCAGGTTCTTGAGTCTACGCTAAAATCATCAAGATGAAATGAAGGAGCAATTCGCTCACGCTTCCACTGAGAAGACTTCCAAAGCCTTAAAAACTTATCGAACCAAAGTGAAATCTGCTCTTCGGAATATTCAGATTGAAATATACGTGAAACATTTATTTTTATCTCTATAGGATTTTTTTTGTCCCGCAAATATTGTTGCTCAAAACAATTAAGTACTGCATAGGGCATTAGATCTGCTTCATCAGTTTGATGTTGTGATAATGGACGAAGCTCAGCAGTAGGAGATTGTTCAGTAATACAAGAAAGCCAAGGGAAAGGACCAAAAGAAGGAATACCTTTTGTTTGCATATATAAAAGCCACTGTTTTATATAATACTTACTTACCCCTGCTATTGGGGCCAAAGAGCCGCTAGAATCTCCATCCATTGTAGAATATCCAACAGAAGCTTCGCTTCGATTCCCTGTCGTTAACAATAAACCAGAAACAATATTTGCAAGAAACCATATTCCTGGTGAGCGAACTCTGGATTGAATATTTTGAAGGGCTATATCATCACTCTCCCAGCTCAATTCTCTTCCAATTAATGATTCAATCTTGGATGTATAATTAGAAACAAGATCATCAACAGAAATAGTAAAAAAACTAGCTCCAACCTGCGTAGCAACTTGTTTTGCAGCAGAGCTGGTCACTTCGCTATTTTGTTCAGTGCCTTGATAAACACAAATGAGAAGCTTTGCTAAAAGCTCTCTTTCATTTTTACATGCTGAGTAAAATACTGGATCTAAATTATTTTTAAAGTTTTCAAACCCAAGTTCCCCTATTCCAAAATGGACCATAGCAGATACTAATAAAAGAACTGAGGTAGAATCAGCTCCACCGCTCAAGGAAAGCACAAAGTTTTTCGATCCTGATTTCTTTAAATAATCAAAAAGTCCTAAACTTGCAGCACGGGTAAACTCTTCAAACTGCTCTTCTTCACTCGCTTGGTACGAAATAACTTCTTTACTAGAATTTTTATCTTTTAACGAATTTAATTCGTACCTACAGACTTGAAATTGTCCAAAACTAAATCTTCGCGTTGCAGAAACGATCAATCCATTTTCTGCAATAAGCCCGTCGCCATCATAAATCGCTCTTCCTGCTTCGTTGCCAAGCTGGTTTGCGTAAACATAGACTGCATTCGAAATTTTTGAGCCAGTACGAATTAAGTTTAAGCGAATGAGGTATTTTCTTAAAGAAAAATGGCTCGCTGATGGATTCACTATAATTGTTACTGAGCGTTCCTTAAGAGTTCGAGCCGGTCTGTCTTCGACCCAGGCATCTTCACAGATTTCAAAACCAATGACTTGATCTTCAAGAGATACAACGATATCACCAAATGGAATTTTTTGATTATTGATCTCAATAAAATCTTTCTTTTCACGTGTCCATGCAGAAAACCATCGAGTTTCGTAATGGATTCCATTATTTGCAAGATGTTGCTTGGGAACAACCGCTAAGAGTTCCTTGTTATGTATCAGTGCAGCGCAATTATAAAGAGTATTTTTAAATATAAGTGGAAGGCCGACTACCACAGCAATGTCTTGTGTCGCCTCGATGATTTCTTCAAGCGAACGTAGAGCAAGATCTATGACGTGAGGAAAGAAAAAAGCATCTTCACATCCGTAACCACTAATACAGAGCTCAGGAAAACAGATCAGAGAAGTCCCTGCTCGCCTCTCTTGCTCTATAACGGTAATAATATTTCTTCTATTTCCCTCGAAATCAAGAGGAGTTAATTTTATTGAAGCTGCACTTACAATAAAACGAGAGGTCATTCATCACCTGTTAAAAGATTTAACCACTTATCAACATAATGTACGTTATCACTTGGCCATTTTTTCCAACGATTTGTCCCGTTGATTGCCTCTATTAAATTATGAGTGACGATATCAACGTCATGGTGACTCCAAAGCTCTTTTTCTAACTCTTCAGGTGCAACATTTTTTGTAAGCGCAACATGATTAACAAAGGTATAAGCAAAACCTGCAAGTGGTGGTATTAACATTCCGTATACATTTAACACACCAAAGAGTCTAGAAAGTATTCCTTTACTTCCAACCGCATGTGCCGTAACGATTGCAGCAACTGGTTTTCCAAGCCAATAATCTTCTCCTTCTGTTGAAGAAGTTATTTCAAAGAATTTCTGAAGGGGAGATCCCCATGAGTCCCAGTATGTTCCAGTTCCAAAAATAAATGCATCTGCTTTGGAGGCTTGCTCAATAATTCTATCGAGAGATGGGTCTCGAACTAGTTCAAGATAATCAACAGTGTGCCCTTGCTCCGAAAGACGCATCTCTGCAAGCCCTAGTAACTCAGCAGTATTTCCAGCATTCCCAGAGATTGATCCATTTATAATTAAAATTTGAGCCATATACTTATCTAGAACATAGCATACATCCGCTTCTAATTCGACAGGGGCAAATTTATTATCATTTATGACGTAGCCTCTATTTTTCCTCTTATAGAGGTTGAGTTTTTTGTACATACTCAGAGGAAGAAAGAAGTTTTTTCTTAGGTTGTAATGTTTGCAATTCTGTAAAGTTACATCCAAAACTTTTTAATGACGGGATGTTGGAGCTTTCATCGGTATGCCACTCCTTACGTATTTAAAAAGTGACTAGTAAACATATTTTAGAAGGGAGGTGATTCGTCAATGAATGAACATAGTATAATGACGCCTCTCCGTCGGGATTAAGACGGGATAAACCATTTTTTCGGCGTTTGAGGGGCGTTTTAAAAATACCGAAAAGCTTTTAGGCTCAAGAAGATAAAGTTCTTAATCTAAAAGATCGACGGCGAAGGAGTATCTACCTTCGCCGTTTTTTATTTTTGCATTTTTACTTGCATTGGTTCGGTATGAACTCTGAGTGGATTATCGGAATACACTCCGCCGATTAGAATAAAAACAAGAATTATCGGAAATGCAACATATGCCCATATAACTTTATCTTCATATTTTAGATGCATAAAAATAAGAAGTACTAAGACTGCCTTGATAGTTGCAACAAAAAGAGCAAGGACAAGATTCCAACCAGGGCTGATATCAATATGTGCTACTCCAACGGTAATGACCGTCAGAACAAGAAGTGCAAGGAAAACTTTTAAATAAACATCTCTAGGAACAATATGTCCAAGCTCTCCGTGATGTGCGTCGTGTGAATGATGACTCATAATGTATTACTCGATTACGTAAAGTCTTGGTTAAATCAATGTATAAAATAAAGCATTGGGAATAGATAAATCCAGATAAGATCGACTAAGTGCCAATAAAGAGCAACGTTTTCAACTGGGGTATAGTAGTGTGCTGAGAAGCGATTCTTTCTGGCCTTTAAACACATCCAAGCCAGCAAGCTCATTCCGATAATAACGTGTAAACCATGAAGACCTGTTAAGCAGTAATAGAATCCAAAGAAATTCCCGAACTTTTCTTCGTGACCATCATGTATAATCGATTGTGTCCATGGAAATACTCCGTGTGAAAACTTTGAACCGTACTCAACAGATTTAATTCCAAGGAATCCAAAACCACATAAGATAGAAGTACCAAAGTATTTAATAATTCCCTTGTTATCGCCGTGTTGCGCTGCATCAACTCCAAGAACAGCTGTATAACTGCTAAAAAGAAGTACGGCAGTGTTGACTGCACCAAATTTCCAATTCAATTGGTGTGAAGCGGCTTTAAACTCTTGAAAATATTCCCAACGAAAAAGAAAAAATCCACCAAGAATAACTGCAAAAAGAAGAATCTCTGTAGCAAGAAAAAGCCACATGGCTAATTTTGAGCCATGATACGCATTTACAGGATCCCAATGATGCGCATGTGGCGGTTCACCAGGTTTTACAACTTCAGCGTGTGCACTATTCATAATTTAATGAGCTCCTTTTGTAGCTTTACCTGGCAATTCATCTCCGTATCCATATGACCATTCATTTTCAGGGATAACTGGAGTAACTGGAAAATTCTCTGTTGGAGGAGGTGTCGCCATCTTCCATTCTAAACCAAGTGAATTCCAAGGATTGTCACTAGCTTTATTTTTACTAAATGCCATTGCATAGAAAAGGTTTGCTAGCGCTAAAAAGTATCCAGCAGCATTTAAAAATGCAAAGACTGTCGAGATGCTATGCCAAATTTCAAATTCAACAGGATAATCATAATATCGTCGGGGCATTCCCTGCATTCCAGCAACAAACTGCGGAAGAAACGTTCCGTTAAATCCAATAAAGATCAACCAAAACGCGATTTTCGAGATTGTGATGTTGTACATAGTGCCAAACATTTTCGGGAACCAAAAATGAAGTGCTGCTACTAGTCCAATTACAGCTCCACCTTGAATAGTGTAGTGGAAGTGAGCAACAACAAAATAGGTATCGTGATAAAACACATCGACGGCAAGAGTTGCAAGATAAATCCCTGTGGTACCGGCAACCATAAAAAGAAACACAAATGCCATAGCATAAAGCATCGGAGTATCAAGCTTTATCGATCCTCTATACATTGTACTTACCCAGTTAAAAACCTTAACTGCAGTTGGGATTGCAACTGCAAAAGTTATAATTGAGAAAAGCTTTCCTGAAGTATCAGAGATACCAGCAACAAGCATATGGTGAGCCCATACAATGAAACTTACTGCAGCGATCCCAAGGGATGCCGCAACAACTGCTTTATATCCAAAGATTGGTTTTCTTGAAAAAACTGGGATTATCTCTCCTATTACTCCAAAAGCAGGAAGCACCATGATGTAAACAACAGGGTGAGAGTAAAACCAAAACATATGTTCATAAAATACTGGATCTCCGCCCTTGGCTGGATCGAAAATTCCTATCCCTACAACTCTTTCAATAATTAAAAGAACAAGTGTCATTCCGACAACGGGCGTTGCAAGTGTTTGAATAATGGATGTTGAATAAACAGCCCAAACAAAGACAGGAAGTTTACCCCAAGTCATTCCAGGGCAACGAAGCTTATGTACTGTTACGATAAAATTAAGTCCTGTAAGGATTGATGAAAACCCTAATACAAAAGCAGCAAAGGTCATCATTACAACTGCTGAACTTGTTTGCAGAGAATAAGGAGCATAAAAAGTCCAACCAGTATCAATAGGACTTAGAAGCGAAATCAGGGCAATAAGGGCACCAAGAAGGTAAATGTAATAGCTCAAAAGATTTAATCGTGGGAATGCAACATCTTTTGCTCCAATCATAACTGGGAGAAGCCAGTTACCCATTACTGCAGGGATACCCGGAACAATAAATAGGAAGATCATTATCACTCCATGAAGAGTGAAAAGAATATTATAGAGATTCTTTGCCTTTACTAAATCACCACCTGTAAGAAGATGAAGAAAAGTTGGACCACTTTGAAAAAGCTCAACACGTATAGCAAGAGCTGCGAGCCCTCCAACAAAAAAGAAAAGTGTGATTGCATAAAGATACATCAAGCCAATTCGCTTGTGATCAACAGTAGTCAACCAAGACCAAAGTCCCTTTTCGCAATTTAAATAATTTGTTCCATCAGCATGTACTGCTTCGCTCATACAATATCCTCTATTTAATAGTCTTCATGAATTCAATGACGTCAGCTATTTCTGCATCAGAAAGCTGCCCTTGGTAAGAAGGCATCACCCCTGCTTGGAATCCTTCAACTATTTTAGCCGTAGGATTTAAGATTGATTCTTTGAGATACGAATCATCAGCAGTTACTGAAGTACCATCTGACATCTTGTGATTGGTTAAACCGTAAAGCCCCTTCCATGTTGGCCCAACAACTTGTGAGCCATCTAAGCTGTGACAACCAATACAAGCTTTTGCTTGGTAGATTGCTTTACCTCTTTCAGCTGGTGATTGCTTCGAAGGATCATCGCCGTTAAGAAGTTTTGCAAATTGAAACTGCGGCGCTGGAGCTGCTGCTTGAGTTGCTTGAGAACCATCGAGTGTTCTCATCCAAGCAATAATTGCTGCTATCTGTTCATCACTAAGGATACCCTTAAATGCTGGCATCTGATTGGCAGCATAGCCATCAACAATATGAGTATTTGGATAAAGAATTGATTCCTGTAAGTAATCATCATCAGCTTTATACGGCTTTCCATTATCATAGGTTCCATCTCGGCCATAAATTTTTTGGAATGATGGACCTACTCTTTTTGAGCCATCTACTGAGTGACAAGCAGCGCACCCTTGTTGATTATAGAGCTGTGCACCGAGTTCAGCAGGATTAAATTTAATTTTATCTGATTGATCATTTAACCAACGAGTATATTCATCCTCTGGAACTACTCGAAGTTTCGCTAACATATCTGAGTGACTTGTGCCGCAGTACTCTGTACAAAAAATTTGATACTCACCAGTTTTAATCGGATTAAAAGTTACATACGTATAGCGATGAGGTATGGCATCACTCTTCACTCTCATTGCAGGAACAAAGAAGCTATGCAAAACATCTTTCGATGTGAGTACAAACTTAACTGGTCTGTTTACAGGGATTACAGCTTCACTAACAATTTGTTTTCCATTTTCATATTGGAACGTCCAGTTCCATTTTTTTCCGGTAACGTTAATAACAACTGGATTTTCTCCAACAGTTCGCATGTCTTTAAATATGAGAATTCCATAAGTACCAACAAATACACATATAAGAGTTGGAACGATTGTCCAAACAAGCTCTAGAAAATGGCTACCTTCGATTCTAGGTGTTGCGTGATCAACTCCATTTTTAGCGCGATACTTAAATGCAAAGTAGAGCATCGTGCCGACGATTGCCACGGTAAAGAACACCGAGAGGTCTGTAATGATGTTATGCAACCAATCAACTTCGCTGGCGACACTTGAGGCTTGTTCAGGTAAAAAACGAAACATGTTTACTTAGTAATCCTTTGAGTTTATTTAGCGACTATTATAGATGTATCAATTGTTTTTGACGACCCTTCTTGACAGCTTAACGGCAACAATGAAGAAAAGAATAACAGCAAAAAGAGTCCCGAAACGCAGAACATTAAATGCAGTTAATGTATATTTACCCTTTGAAGGATCAAAGTCGTAGCAATACAACAAAATATGATCAACAGCACTTCCTATCCCACCCTTAGATGCTTCAACCATAGCAAGTCTTACATCCCAAGCAGAAAAATCTATTCCGGTGAAATATTGTGAGATTTCTCCCTCAGAGGTCAATATAAAGAAACCAGAGGAATGAAGGTATTCCCCTTCTGCAAACTTATATTTATAGCCTGCTTGATCAAGGAGTTTCTTGATATTTTCCTCTTTACCAGTCAAAAACCTCCAACTTTTAGGAGTAATGTCTGACCTATCAATTTCTTTTAGAACTGTTTGTTGCTTATCTTTAGCTAACTTTGAGTCTTCAGTTGGGTCAAAACTTAAAGTAACAACGTTGTATTCAGAGCCCTGCTTAAGGTCAAGTTTCCTAATAAGCTCTATGAAGCCATTCATAAGAAGCCCACAAAGCCTTGGGCAGCTAAAGTACATAGGTACAAAAAGAGTTGGCTGTGCTGGTTTCAATAAAGAGGATAAAGATGTCTGATTTCCATCTTCATCTGTAAAAGGTATCTGAGTATCTAGCTTGGTACCTAGAGCTGTTTCAAAGCCTATCTCTTTATTTTTAATGGCTTCGGCTGGATCTACTTCAGAAAATGCAAATTTCGTGTAGCCAACAGGTAATAGACAGACCAAAAATAAGACTAACTTAATGATAATATTAAGTTTTTTGGGGCTTATCTGTAAGTTATTCACAGTTTAAAATCGATAAAAATGACACCAAGTAGCCTATCACAGCTTATTTTACATTGCCAAAAATAGCAGCAGAGCATTTGCTTGATATATCAATTCTTTGCATCTACAATATGCTTTTAGTTAGATAGCATAAATTATGGAAGACGTTTGGAAGCAATTTGAAGAAAACGACATCACACACAGTGCTGCTCATCATCTATTAGCCATAATGGATCTTCGTGCAAAGCGTGGCTATGCCCGAGTTACTGACGTTGCTAAAGAGTTAAACATCACAACTGGTAGTGCTTCTACAAACCTCAAAAGTTTGAAACAAAAAGGATTTATTGTTGAAGATGATAATAAATTTCTGATCTTATCATCCGAAGGCGAGCGGCTTGCAAAAGCAATTGTGGTCAGAAACGAGTTAGTAAAAGAATTTTTTGAAAAGGTACTTCGTGTGAGCCCAGGTCAAGCCGAGATTGATGCATGTAAGATTGAACATCTTGTAAGCGCCGAAACCACTGCTAAATTAGAAAAATTTTTAAAAGAATTCAAAAAAATATAGGTCGTATGAAAGAAAGATTAAAAACCGAAATGAAAGAAGCAATGAAAGCAAAGGATGCTGTTAAGCTTTCAACAATTCGAGGGGTCTTAAGTGAAATTCAGTATGATGAAATGCAAAAAGGAATATCCGATGCAAGCATTACTGATGTTATGGCAATTCTTCAACGAGAGCTAAAAAAAAGAAAGGAAGAGATTGAATTTGCAGAGAAGGGAAACAGACCAGAACTTTTAGAAAAACTTCTTATTGAGATCTCTGTTCTTGAATCGTTTCTTCCAAAACAAATGACAAAAGAAGAGTTAAGCTCTTTCTTTGCTTCACTGAAAGCAAATGACGCTACTATCAATCAAGGTGGAGCTATGAAGAGCTTAAAAGATTCACATAATGGTCAGTATGATGGAAAGCTTGCAGCTACTGTCGCCAAAGAGGTCTTTGGTTGATTACACTTACCTTTCAAAAAGAATTTCCTATTCCAGTTGAAGATCTTTTTGCTTGGCATGAGCGTCCTGGTGCGTTTCTCAGACTAAATCCCCCTTTTGAGCCAGTTGAATTAGTTTCTCACTCAGGGGGCATTCGAGACGGAGCAACAGTCGTCATTAAGGTTCCAGTTTTCGGAAAAATCGGAATTCGTTGGAATCTTACCCATAAAGGATATATAGAAAATAAAAAATTCGAAGACCATCAAGTTAACGGTCCTTTTAAATCTTGGAAGCATCAACATGTCTTTGAAGGAGTAAGCTCACATACTTCTATTCTTAAAGATGAGTTATCGTTTTCACTGCCATTTCCAATATTGTCAGAACCATTGTTTGGTTGGATTTTTAGAAAAAAATTAGAAAGGCTTTTTAAATACCGACACCACATAACCCTACAAGATCTTTCTGTTATTGAAAAATACAAGGGAAGTTTTCAAACGCAACAAAATTTTCTGATATCAGGTGCAAGTGGGTTTCTCGGCAAGAGTCTTGTTGCATTTCTGTTAACTGCTGGACATTCGGTCTCTATCCTTTCTCGAGGAAATGATGAAGGTATCCCCGATGCTGTTAAAAGAATTCCATGGAATCCTTATAAAAAAATCATAAGTCCTGATTCGTTAGAGGGCTTTGATCATATTATCCATCTTTCTGGAGAATCTGTTGCAAAACGGTGGAGTACTTTAGTGAAAGATACGATCCTACGTTCTCGAGTTGAAACAACTTCTTTTTTAGTGGAATGCATTTCGAAGTTAAAAAACAAACCTAAAACTTTTATTTCGGCGTCTGGTTCTGGTTTTTATGGAACTGACACAAAAATTGAAGTTGATGAGAGCTCTCCGCAAGGAGAAGGTTTTCTGGCCGACGTAGTAAGACAATGGGAAGAGGCTTCAACGCCCCTTAATAAAATCGGTATTCGGGTTTGCCATGCAAGATTTGGAATAATTCTTTCGCCTGATGGTGGTGCTTTAAAAAAACTTCTTCTTCCCTTCCAATTAGGTATTGGTGGCCCAATCGGAAAAGGGCAACGCTTCATGAGCTGTATTTCAAAAGATGATGTCATCTATGGACTGTATCATTTAGCTGCTAGCCAAGAAGTAAGTGGTGCTTTCAATTTCTGTTTGCCAAAAGCAACAACCAATTTAGAGTTCAGCAGAACTCTCTCAACGGTACTGAGGCGTCCTTGCCTTTTCCCTGTTCCACCTTTGTTTCTAAGGCTTGTCTTTGGTCAAATGGCTGATGAAACAATTCTTTCTTCTCAAAGAATAATTCCAAAAAAACTTCTTGAATCTAATTTTGCATTTACATCTCCCACGCTAGAATCAGCATTCCGTGGTATGATGGGCAAATAAATGAATGGTAAGCACAAAGAATCTCTAAAAATTATTGGTGCTCAAGAGAATAACTTAAAGAACATCTCTCTTGAGATTCCTCATGACGAATTAACAGTGATTACTGGTCTGTCTGGATCCGGTAAATCATCACTCGCCTTTGATACGGTCTATGCTGAAGGTCAACGCAGATATATTGAAACTTTTTCACCGTATACACGACAATTTTTTGATAAGGTAAAAAAGCCACTTGTTGAAAAGTTAGAAAATGTTCGCCCTGCGATTTCTATTCAGCAAAGAACGAGAATTACCAGCGCCAGATCAACTGTTGGTTCACTTACTAATAGTAATGATTATTTGAAAGTAATTTGGGGATCTCTTGCTATTCCTCATTGCCCTGTTTGTGATGAAGGGTTAGTGCGTTGGAATAGCGCTACTATAGCAGCACAAATCCAAGATCTTATTAAAGATAATTTTTCTATACTTATCGCAGCTGAAGTTCACTGCAACAAAAAATTTATTGATTTTGAAATAGATAGATTAAAAACATTAGGATATTCCCGAATACTTCACCCTCATACAGGCCTTGTTATACAGCTTAGCGAGATTAGTAAAAAAGATTTTAAGAATATCAGCACTATAACAGTTATCCTTGATCGCATTTCAGGCGCTGTTCAAATTTCACGGTTAAAGACATCTCTTGATGCGGGTTTTTCATTAAACCCAAACGAAGTAACACTTCTTTTACAATCAGAAAAGGATAAGCCTTTTATAAAAAAAATATTCTCGAAATCATTTCGGTGCGAGAAACATGACTTCACTGCTGAAGTACCTAAAACAGCACTTTTTTCTTTTAACCATCCAATTGGTGCATGCGAACTTTGTAAAGGATTTGGATTTACTCTATCAATCTCTGAATCAAAAGTAGTTCCTGATGTTTCAAAAACACTCGAAGAACATGCTATAGCTTGTTGGTCAGGACCATCAGCTGAATGGGAATTTAAAAGCCTACTTACTTTTGCTAAACGTGAAGGGATTGCCACAGATATTCCGTGGAAAAACTTATCCGACATTCAAAAAAGAAAAATTTTTGAAACCAAAGAGAAAGACTTTTGGGGGGTAGATCATTGGTTCCAATGGCTTGAGAAAAAAACTTATAAGATGCATGTACGAGTTTTCTTATCTCGGTACCGAGAGCAAAAAGTTTGCTCATCTTGCAGTGGCTCAAGACTAAAAGCTCAGGCTTTGGCATTTCGAGTGAATAATAAACATATCGGCGAAATCTGGTCCCTTCCGATTGGAAGACTTCTATCTTGGATTAAAGAGCTTCAAATTGAAGCAAAAAAAAATAAAGCACTTTATCAAGCTTTACAAAGTCCTTTTGAAAATCTCGTTGGCAGGCTTCAGTATCTTGAAAACCTTGGTCTGCCGTATCTTACGTTGGACAGACAAGCAAAAACCCTTTCTGGTGGAGAAACCCAACGTGTTAACTTAGCAACTGCCCTTGGAAGTGAGCTTACTTCAACTCAATTTGTACTTGATGAACCTTCAATTGGGCTTCATGCAAGAGATTCTGAAAGATTGACAAGAGCCATGAAAAATCTGACTCAAAAGGGAAATTCTCTTTTAGTCGTAGAGCATGATCCGGATGTGATTACTGAAGCTGATCATATTATTGAGATTGGTCCAAAGGCTGGAACATTTGGTGGTGATGTTATTTTTAATGGCCCTGCTTCCAAATGGAAAGGTGTTCAGATAGCAAAACGAATCAACGCTACTGAAAAAGTTAATCTAAATGATTCAATCTCTATTTTTAAAGCTTCGGCCCGAAACTTAAAATCATGTAATGTTCAAATCCCTCTAAAGACCCTCACCTGCTTAACGGGAGTTAGTGGTTCCGGGAAAAGCACCCTTGCTCATGAAGTAATCTTAAATGCATGGAAGCTCCATAAAGGTATCATTGACTCAGCTTTTGGTTTCGAAAAGAGTGCAGGATTTTCAAAAATTGATGAGCTTATCTTTGTGGATCAAAGTCCACTTGCAAAAACGCCTCGTGCCAATATTGCTACATACACAAAAATTTGGGACGTCATTCGAGACCTCCTTGCAAGCACCGAAGAAGCCCAGGCACTAGGATTTAGCAAATCTAGTTTTAGCTTTAATGTTAACGCTGGACGGTGTACCAGCTGTGAAGGAGCCGGCTTTATTAGAGAGGACATGCAGTTTTTAAGTGATGTCTATGTTCCTTGTGAATCATGCCTCGGAAAGAGATTCCAACCTTCAGTTCTTAACATTTTTTATAAAGGAAAAAACGTTGACGAATATCTTTCGATGTCTGTCGATGATGCATATACTTTTTTCACACAACTTAATAATAAATCAGTATCAGCGACACTTTTAGTTCTGCAAAAACTTGGATTAGGTGCGTGTCGTTTAGGACATCCTCTTAGTGAATTAAGTGGAGGCGAAGCCCAGCGTTTAAAACTTGTTCCATATCTATCCGAGAACTCATCAAAACATTATCTATTTATTTTTGACGAACCCACCTCTGGGCTTCATGTCCATGATGTTGAAAATTTTATTCGACTACTCAGAGAACTTATTTCTCGTGGAAACTCAGTGCTGTGTATTGAACACAATCTTTCAGTCATTCAAAATGCCGATTGGATTATTGATCTAGGTCCTGAAGGAGGAGAAGAAGGGGGACATCTGCTTTTTCAAGGAACACTCCCCGAGCTTCTAAAAGAAAAGAAAAACGAAACAGCAAACCACCTTTCCACCTATATCTCTTCTTGTGGAAACACAATTCGTGCAAAAGCTAAAAATCCTCAGAAAACTACTGATGTAACAAAAACATCTGAGCTAGAGATCAAAGGAGCCAGGGAGCATAATCTTAAAAATATATCAGTCTCTATTCCGGTCGATAAAGTTGTAGCCATCACAGGAGTATCCGGTTCTGGAAAATCAACGTTAGCAAAAGATATAATCTTTGCTGAAGGACAACGCAGGTACCTTGATTGTTTGTCTCCATACGCAAGACAATTTATTAAAGAGCTTAAAAAACCTGATATTGATTCAATTCGTAATGTACGACCTACTATTTGTGTCTATCAGCATACGTTTCAACCATCTGCTCTATCTACCGTGGCAACGATGTCAGAAGTATATAACTTCTTAAGACTTCTTTATGCAAAAACTGGAACACAGTACTGTCCCGACCATCCGGATCAAGAGATAGCACCTCTTTCTGCTCAAGAAATTGCAACAAAAATTATGAATCGAAAAGATGCAACGATTCGACTTCTATCCCCTGTCATCATTAAGAAAAAAGGAAGTCATCAAGCGGTATTTATTCGAGCTATCGAATCAGAGATTCTTGAAGTACGTGTTGATTCAGTGCTTGGAAAGACATCTCATTTTGCAGAAGGACTAACAAAATCAAAAGTTCATTCTATTGATTTTGTCATTGCAAAATTTAATCCAAAAACTATTAACAAAGAAGTTCTCGTTGAAACTATAGAAACAGCTTTAACCTTAGGTGGTGGTTCCATTATTATTCTCTCTGATTCTGGCAAAGAAGAGATATTAAGTTCAAAAAGAGCATGTCCCGTCTGTGAAACTGGATTTTTTAAAGTAGACCCAGAAGATCTTTCATTTAATTCCAAGCGAGGCCGGTGTGCTGAATGTGACGGATTTGGTCATGATGAAAAACAAGTTGTATGTACAAGTTGTCAGGGAGCCCGCATACAAGCTATTGGAAGAAATATACGTATATTCGGAAAAAATATCTTTGAGAGCTCAAGCTTAACTCCTCGAGAACTTCTTGTATTTTTAGATAAGATCTCACAGACGCTTACTAAAATGAACCAAGCCCTTGCTGAACCAGTAATAATTGAACTCCGCTCAAAGTTATTGTCTCTGTGTGAGCTAGGTTTAGATTATATTTCGCTCTCTAGAAGTTGCAGAACACTTTCTGGTGGGGAATTACAACGCCTTCGATTAGCAACCGCAATGGGATCTCCTCTTTCAGGAGTAATGTATATTTTTGACGAGCCGAGTGCTGGACTACATCCACTTGATAACAGATTGGTTCTAAAAAAATTAAGGACTCTTAACTACAACAATAATGCTGTTATTTTAATTGAGCATGACATCGAATCAATTAAGTCAGCAGATCATATAATTGATATTGGTCCCATGGCTGGAATTCACGGAGGTGAAATTGTTTTTCAAGGGCCTGTCACTTCATACACTGATAGGACAACGCCAACTGGTGCTGCCTTAGCACTCCCACTGCAAATTGCCGAAGTTGTAAAGAAAAAAACGCCTGAGTTAAAGGTAAAAAATGCTAACTGTCATACAATTAAAAATCTTTCTACGACACTTCCCCTAAAGCAGCTTGTAACGATTGGTGGAGTTTCGGGCTCAGGAAAAAGTACCCTCATACATGAAATTATTAACTACACTCTTCGAGAAGGGAAAAATAAAAAAAATACGATATCTTCGGAACGTGGAGAGATAACATTTGATGAAAATATCGATAAAATTGTTTATCTTGATCAAAAACCAATTGGCTCAACTTCTCGCTCAACTCCAGCTTCATATCTAGGTGTATGGGATGAAATACGAAAAGTGTTTGCAAGCACGCTTGAAGCAAGAGCCCAAGGGTGGAATCAGGGTCATTTCTCTTATAATGCTGGAAAAGGACGATGCTCTGAATGTAAAGGTGCGGGTGTTATTACACTTGAAATGAATTTTCTTGCTGATGCAAAAGTTGAATGCGAAAGCTGCAGCGGAACAAGGTATGGAAGTGATATTCAAATCGTTAGATACGGCGGTCTTACGATTAGTGAAGTACTAAGCCTTACCTTTGAAGAAGCAAAAAGTAAGTTTTCAAATCATAAAAAAATACATCAGAGTTTAAAAATCGCATGCGACTTAGGACTTGGCTATCTTACTCTTGGACAATCTTCCGTGACGCTCTCTGGAGGAGAAGCCCAGAGACTAAAAATTGTTTCAGAACTCAGTGGCAATCCTCGAGGTCATGTTCTCTATATTCTTGATGAACCGACTCTTGGACTTCACCGAAGTGACGTTTTTAGATTGATTAATTCTCTAAGAGCACTTGTTGAAAGAGGATCGTCAGTCTTTGTAATAGAACATGACATGGATATGATTGCTGCAGCTGATTTTTTCCTAGAAATGGGTCCCGGAGCTGGGCAAAACGGTGGAAACGTAATCTCTGCTGGAACACCTTTTAAAACAGCTCAAGGCAAAACCCCTTGGGGCTCTTTGCTGAAAAACGCAAAGACTCTACACTCAGAGGGCAATGAAAGCTTCAGTTCTCACCCTTGCTCAACTAACAGTTAGACAGAAATCTGTAGCTCTCTTCTGTATTCTCGTTGCCTTTCTAATACTTAGCCCGTCTATTATTATTCAAAGTTCCACTCATTATCTTGGAGGCAGTGGTGGAGATACATCTATTTATATTTGGCTTTGTAATCTGTTTCCATACCAAGTTACGCCAAGCACTTGGTTTGAAACAAATGGATTCTTTCCATACTCCCAAAGTCTTGCCTTCTCAGATAATTGGATACTTCCATCTTTTGCATTTTTTCTTTTAAAAAATATAGGAATAGGGAAAATTCTTTGTTGGAATATTATTTTTATTGTGGCTCTTCTGCTACTTGGTTTTTTTTCTTTTTTACTGCTCTACAGTCTTACTGAAAATTTTTATTTAAGTATTTTTTTTGGAATTCTTACACCACAACTTGCTCCAATACAGGCTCATTTTGGACATCCTCAAATGCTCCATGTTTGGATTGTTCCGCTGGTTATCTATCTATTTTTAAAGTGGGTGTCGGAAGAACGACTTCTTTATCCATTTCTAATTGGGATATCTCTATTTTGTAGTTTTTTATGTTCAATCTACCTTACATTTTTTTCAGGGATACTTTTTGTTCTGATGTCTCTTTGGTGGGCAGTCCGATTTCATTCAGATAATAAGGTAATTTTCATTTCTCGATTTGTAGTAACTTTTCTTTTTGGACTATCCCCTTCCCTTCCGTTTTTATTACCTTATCTAGATGTACTGAAAGCATTTGGAGACCGCGGGTATTGGGAACCTCACGCTTTTCAAGCAACAATTGCATCTTTTTTATCTTTTGGATCTTTTAATTTTCTCTACTCAAAAATATTTAATCTTTCACACTCTGAGGCAAGTCTTGGCACTGGAATTTTCATTCCTTTACTAGCGCTGATTTCTTTTTACTGCTCTGCAACTCACAAAAAAATTATTAAATACAAATATATTTTTACTGTTTTTCTATCGCTCTTTATAGCAAGTACACTGATTCCTGATTTTTATTGGATTCTTAATTCTACTCTTTCCTGGCTAACGTTGATTTCGCTTATTTTATTGGGATTGGTAGTAGTTAAAATAGTAAAAAAAACTGACCAAATAACTATTATTTCAAATCAAGAACTTATTTTATTATTTTCTTCCCTCGCCTTTATTTTTATGGCTATTTCATTTGGACCTATCAGCCGTCCTGATATTGCTTCTTATTCACCATACTATTTCTTATATAATTTTATACCTGGTTTTTCGGGATTTAGAGCGATTAGCAGAGCTGGTATTGTTTCTATATACCTCTTTTCACTTATTGCATTTTATTGGCTTGCAATTTTCCAAGCTAAGAGAGAGAAAATTTTAATCTGCTGCCTTTGTTGTTGTTTTATTTTTTTAGAAAATATTTCAGCCGTTTTTCCATTTGAGCCGAGCTCAAATATTCTCTCGGCAAGAAATATCTCTTCCAATCAATCCAAAAGTAGTGCTCTTGGAGTATTAATTCCATATGGAGACACTCAATCAGAAGATGGTGGAATTAAAAGCTTCTTTAATTTTGCGACAATGCAGAATCAATTCTTACTTTGGTCTGTTGAAAATAACTTAAAAAGTATAAATGGGTTTACAGGAATAAAAACTCGTCTTGTAAAAGAGCTGCCTCAAAAGCTTTCAAGCTTTCCTGACGAAAAGTCCTTAAGGACTCTTTCTGAGATAATTGATCTTAACACCATCCTAGTAACCTCAAGTTATTCATCGAACTCCAAACTTTTTTCAACTGATAATCTTAATCTCTACAAAGATTTTCTAACTAATAAAGTCGAGCTTGAGGATGGAAGTTTTCAATTTAGCTTTCATCCTCGTATAAAGATTTCCAACTCTGAATTAAGCTCACTCATTGTGCAATCAAATGTAAAAATGGTGACTTGTAATTTTGCTAGCCCACTTCAACCAGATTCTTCAATAAGTGCAATACTGGCTCATACCTTAGAAAATATACCAACAGTAGTTAAAGATAACGGTGTGCTATTCACCCTTCCTAAAGCTTTGAAGACAGTTCCATTTGTTACTATTAAACTTAAATCTTCTTCAAGTGAAGACAACATCCTGACCGATTGTAAAAGTATTTATTAAATTTAAATCCTGTTGAACTTCCAAGTGAGATTATTATTTATTTTTTTAGAATACTACTAAGATTCTGACCTATAGCACTCATAAACCAGTCCGTAGTCACATACTGAGATCTATCAACACTTTCCCCATGGACACAAAGCGCTAGATCCTTAGTCATAGTTCCACTTTCAACAGTTGCAATACACGCCTTTTCAAGCGCAGCTGCAAACTCTGCAACATCCGGAGTATTATCAAATCGAGCTCGGTATTCAAGCCCCTTTGTCCAAGCAAATATTGAAGCAATAGGATTCGTAGAAGTCTCTTTTCCTTGCTGATGCTGTCTAAAATGCCTTGTTACTGTTCCGTGTGCTGCCTCAGTTTCTACAGTATTTCCGTCTTCTGTAAGAAGAACAGATGTCATCAAACCAAGAGATCCGTATCCTTGTGCCACCGAATCAGATTGAACATCACCATCATAATTTTTACATGCCCAAACAAAACCACCACTACTCTTCATGCAGTATGCAACCATGTCATCAATTAAACGGTGCTGATACCAGATTCCTGCAGCATCAAACTTTGCCTTAAATTCTTCTTCGTAAACTTTCTGGAACAGATCCTTAAACCGACCATCGTATGCTTTAAGAATTGTATTCTTAGTTGAAAGGTATACTGGCCATTTTTTGAGTAAACCATAATTTAAACAGCTTCGTGCAAAACCAATAATTGAGGAATCAACATTAAACATCCCCATTGCCATACCAGATTCTTCAAAAGAATATATTTCGTGTTCAATAGGAGCAGATCCATCAGCTGGAGTAAACTTCATAGTAAGCTTACCCTTTCCAGGAACTAAGAAATCAGTTGCACGGTATTGATCACCGAATGCGTGACGCCCAATTACTACTGGCTCTTTCCAACCAGAAACAAGTCTTGGTACGTTTTGACAGATAATTGGTTCACGAAAAACAGTTCCACCAATAATATTTCTGATAGTTCCATTTGGTGATTTCCACATTTTTTTAAGTGAAAATTCTTTAACCCGGTCTTCATCCGGAGTAATCGTGGCACATTTTATCCCAACTCCGTATTTTTTTATCGCTTCTGCTGATTCCACAGTTACCTTATCTGAAGTTTCATCGCGGTGCTGAATTGAGAGGTCAAAATACTTCAGATCAATATCAAGGTAAGGAAGAATCAGCTCATTTTTAATCTTAGCCCAGATGACTCGTGTCATCTCATCTCCATCTAGTTCAACAACTGGAGTTTTTACCTTAATTTTTGCCATAGAAATTACCTTAGTTTACGTAGCGAAAAAGCGAGACTATGTTTATCATGAGTTACCCATGGGTTCCAACCTTTCTATTATTATTTTAGCTGCCTAACGTCCTTTGTGAAACTGTTGCAGGGGCTATGATAGATGTCCTTATTGGACACGCTTTAGGGCTCAGTCCTAACAGTACCCTTTTTTTATTGTTACCGGTTATAAAAACGATCTTGTTGAAGAGCTTGTAAAAAAAACATTTAATCGATGAATACTGGTAATCTTCCAGGTTTGATACACACCTCCCTTCCAAAGTTAACAATATTCTTTGATTAGGAGTTTTAAACTAAATATAGTCCCTATATGGTTCAAACCAAAATTGAGAAAAATAATCTTCGATTTGCAGTGGTTGGGGTTGGTGGAGTTGGTGGATTTCTAGGGGCACATCTTGCAGAGGCGGGACTTGATATTACGTTTGTTGCACGTAGTAATTTTGAAACATTGAGGACATCAGGTCTAGTTGTTCAGACAGTCGAAAGAAAAATAATCCTTCCAAAGGTAAAGGCAGTTTCTTCGGTTTCAGAGTTAGCTGATGTTGATTACATTCTGGTCACAACAAAAGCATACGACATCGTCGGTTTTGCAGAGCGTTTGCCTTCATCTCTGATGAGTACGGCAAAGGTCGTTACATTTCAAAATGGGATCGATAATGATCTTCGTATAAAAAACAAGTTTCCTAATGCCGATGTTTTTCCAGGAATTGCGTATATCATTACAGCTAAAAATGAAGGCGGATTTATTACTCAAACAGCCGGCCCAAGAAAATTTATCGTTGGAACGCGTGATTCAAGAGAGGCGGAACTTCTTAGCCCCCTTGTCCTGGTAATGAAAGATGCAGGCCTTGATACCTTCCTAAGTGATACAATTGAGAAAGATCTTTGGACAAAATACGCATGGATTTTAGCGTTTGCCGGAGTTACAGCATTAACAAGACGCCCGGTCGGTGAAATTGTTAACGATCCTATTGGAATACAATGTTTTGAAGACCTTTTAGATGAAACAATTGCCGTTGCAAACGCAATGAAAATACCACTAGGCGACTCAGAAAAAAAAGCGGCAATGGATAAAGCAATTGCATACAAAACAGTTGGGGTAAATTCAAAATCATCAATGGCAGTCGATATCGATAGAGGTAACCCGACTGAATTGGAAGCACTTCATGGCACAATTGTAAAAATTGCAGCTCGCATGGGAATTTCAACTCCTGCACTTAATACGACATATACTGCACTACATATTGGCTATGAAGCTCTTAGAGGCTAGAATGTCATTGCAAGTGCTATTAAGGAAGCTAATTGCTCTAATTGATCTCAGTATCGATGAGCACCTGTAACAATTGTGCATTGTTTTTTGTAGTTAACGTCGGCTGTAAGTGCCTGACAAATTCGATGCCTAAATTGCTTATTTATTTGTTTTGAAATACTTCAGATAACGTAGCGAAAATGCATAAGTAAGATTATTATATTTCAGATATGTGTTCTAATCTTGCTATTATCATTTTAGCTGCCGGAAAAGGCACTCGGATGAAGACCGAGCTTCCGAAAGTCCTTTGTGAAACTGTTGCAGGGGCTATGATAGATGTCGTTCTTCGACACGCATTAGATCTTAACCCTGACAGCATATTTATTGTTACAGGTTACAAAAAAGAGTTTGTAGAAAAGCACGTAAAAACAGTATTTGAGCCTCATCTAAAAAAACTTCATTTTGTTCATCAATCAGAACAGCTCGGTACAGGTCATGCTGTGAAAGTAGTGGCTGATGAAGCATCATTTCAATCAATTCCCCAAAATTCAGATGTTTTAATCTTATACGGTGATACGCCACTTCTTGAAGCTTCACTCCTTAAGAACTTTTTAATCTCTCACAAGTCTCAAAATGCTTCGCTTTCTTTGATTACAGTCAATGAACCAAAGGAAAACTCATTTGGCCGAATCGTAAGAGACAGTACATCAAATATTAGTAAAATTGTTGAAGTAAAAGATTGCTCGGATCTTGAGAAGAAAATCCAAGAGGTTAACTCTGGAATTTATCTTATTTCAAAAAATCTTTTAAATGATCTGATCTACAAGATAGGCAGCAATAACTCTCAGAATGAATACTATCTAACCGACTTGGTTGAGCTTGCATCAGCAGCTCATCAAACTATTTTTGGGTATATAGCTCCAACGTTTGATCACGTTATGGGAGTTAATAATCTTTTAGATCTACAAATCGTAAACAGAATAATTATGAATGAACATCTGAAAAAACTTATCGCTGAAGGTGTAACCTGCTTAGATCCCTCTTCAGTTTATATAGAACCATCAGTTACCGTTGGAACCAGGTCAAAGCTTGGTTCAAATATTCAAATTAAAGGAAACACGAAAATTGGTTCAAACGTCACTATTGAAGGGACTGCATTAATTATCGACAGTATCATTGGTGATAACTGCACGCTAAAACTAGGAAGTAGGATTGAAGGAAGTATTCTTGAAGAATCAGTAAGTGTTGGACCTTTTGCTAACATTCGTCCTGAAACTGTGCTTCGGAAAGATGTGCGAATTGGTAATTTCGTTGAAACAAAAAAATCAATTCTTGAAACAGGGGTAAAGGTAAATCATTTAAGCTATATCGGTGACACAACTATTGGCAAGGATACTAACGTAGGCGCTGGAACGATTACCTGTAATTATGATGGTATTAAAAAATCAAAAACAATTATAGGTGAAAGAGTTTTTATCGGAAGTAATTCAAGCCTGGTAGCCCCTGTTACGATTGAATCAGATACAACCATTGGCGCAGGCTCTGTTATCACAAAAGATGTAAGCGAAGGATCCCTTGCAGTAACTCGCGCTGAACAAAAAGAGATAAAAGGTTGGACTACAAAAAAAAGAGGTGCTGCAAAGAAGGGATAATTTCAATTTAAATACACCCTAACGCAACGCTTTTTAAAACGTTCATAAGGGAGTACCACCCCAAACATTGCGCTCAGTGCTACGACTTAGTTACTTATATTCAAAGTTAAGTAAAGAATTACTTCTTACTTTGATTTTTCTTATTACTATTCTTTAAACGATTTTTAAGAATTTTATCGTCTCTAAGTTGTCTTTTCTTTTTTGTCTTTTTCGCTAGTGATGCCATAAGCCCAATATTGCCACAGATGATAAAAAAATTAAATGGGTCACAGAAACTATAACTTTATGCTGAATTAAAACACTCCAAACTGCCTGAAGTTGTTAATAATTTAATCAAAACTGTTAAATATCTAGATTCTTAACCTTAAGAGCATTCTCTTCGATAAATTTACGACGGGGCTCTACTTCATCCCCCATGAGAACCGTAAAAATTTGATCAGCCTCGATTGCGTCCTCAATTCTTACTTGTAGGAAAGTTCTGTTTTTCGGATCCATCGTAGTCTCCCAAAGCTGTTCTGGGTTCATCTCTCCTAGTCCTTTGTACCGGGTTATGCTCCATCCTTTTTTACCGCGATCATCGATTGCACTAGCAATATCGGTAATCTCGTGGATTTGGGCACTTTCTTTTTTAATCTCAGTGTCAAAAAGAACAAAAGGTGCTTTTCCAATATGTTTTGTATTCTCAAAGCTTTTTTGAATAGTTCTAAACTCATCTCGTGTGACAAGATTCTTTGAAAGTTTACTAATTCGCTTTGATCCCCGAAGCCTTGAAGTAATCTGAATTGAGTATTCTTCATTTCCTTCTACAGTTTTCGTTATAACAGCAACAGAAAGTTCATTACCTAATTTTTCTTTCAGTGCTGTTTCAAGAGAGCGAGCTTTCTGGTCTGTTTTTTCTTTATCTTTAAAAAGAGCAGAGTTAATAGAAGTATCCTGTGCTGCAAAAAGAATAACTCGCGGGTCGTGTCTTTCGTCAGAAAGGGTTTGAATTGGAGCATCAATGTTTCTAAGCTCAAGAGTTGATACTTTTAGAGCCTCGCCTTCAGTAACAATTCCATCAGCCGATCTCAGTGAAATTCCAATTGTTCCACCACTTATAATTACATCAGTAAGTTCTTGTTCATTTTTGATGTAGCGCTCGTGCTTGCCTTTCTTAATTTTATAAAGAGGCGGTTGTGCTATAAATAAATGGCCTCGTGTAATGATTTCATTCATCTGTCGGTAGAAAAAGGTAAGTAGCAGTGTGCGGATGTGGCTTCCATCAACATCAGCATCTGTCATTATTACAACTTTGTGATAGCGAAGCTTTTCTACATCAAAATCACTACTTCCAATTCCAGTACCAAGGGCAGTAACAAGTGTTCGAATCTCTTCGAATGCAATCATTTTATCAAAACGCGCTTTCTCAACGTTTAAGATTTTACCCTTAAGAGGAAGAATTGCTTGATTCTTTTTATCCCTTCCTTGCTTTGCAGAACCACCTGCAGAATCCCCTTCCACTAAGTAGAGCTCTGCTTCTTCGGGATTTTCATTTTGGCAATCTGCCAATTTTCCTGGAAGAGAGGCTGAATCAAGCGCGCCTTTTCTTCTGACGAGTTCTCTAGCTTTTTTTGCCGCTTCACGTGCTCGTGCAGCTTCTAAACATTTATTTACAATTACTTTTCCTAGGGCAGGATTCTCTTCTAAGAATTTTCCTAGCGATTCTCCGACTACTTGCTCAACAAGCCCTTTTACTTCGCTATTTCCAAGCTTAGTTTTTGTTTGTCCTTCGAATTGTGGCTCTGGAATTTTTACACTGATAACACAGGTTAATCCTTCACGGGTATCATCACCTTGAATACCTTCTTTAAAGTTTTTAAGAAGATCGTTTTTATTTGCGTAATTATTCAGTGTTCTTGTAAGTGCTGCTTTCAATCCAGCTAAATGTGTTCCACCTTCAATTGTATTAATATTATTTGCATACGTGAAAACGTTTTCTTGGTATTCACGGTTATATTGAATAGCTACTTCAACCTGAATATTATCTCGCTCTCCTCGAAAATAAATTGGATCGGGGAATAATGGATTCTTTGCTTTATTTACGTGGCTTACAAAGCTTTTTATGCCACCTTCATAGAAAAATTCTTGGAGTTTATCTATTCTCTCATCAAAGATTGTAATCTTTAATCCTGCATTCAAAAATGCAAGTTCTCTTATTCTGTGAATAAGTGTTTCTAAAACAAATGATTTTGTTTCTCTAAAAATTGTATGGTCAGGATAGAACGTAACTTTAGTTCCTGTTGTTGTTGTATCACCAATGATTTTTAATCTATCAACTGGGTCACCTTTTCTAAATTCAATAAAGTGAATTTTTCCACCTTGTCTTACTTCTACTTTCAAATACTCACTAAGTGCATTTACTACTGAAACACCAACTCCGTGAAGTCCACCAGAAACTTTATAAGCGTCTTTTTCAAATTTTCCACCTGCATGAAGTTTAGTAAGTACAACTTCTACACCACTAACGCCTTCTGTAGGGTGAATACCTGTTGGAATACCTCTTCCATTGTCTTCTACAGATAAACTTCCGTCGGTGTGAATAATTACTTTTATTTCGTTGCAGTATCCTGCAAGTGCTTCATCTACTGAGTTATCAATTATCTCGTAAACCAAGTGGTGATACCCACGCTCAAAGGTATCTCCGATGTACATACCAGGACGTTTTCTTACGGCTTCAAGCCCTTCTAGTACCTTGATTTGACCCGAATCATAGACAAGGTCGGTATCGGGATGTATCGATTCTGGAGCGGTATTATTCATGTAAAAATCAGATTAAATAAATCGACCGATTATAGCTTTTTTTGCTCTTTTAAAAAAGCGTCTTTCTTTCTGAAAATCTTGTCTTTTCAATAAGTTGATTACTATTTTTCAGTAATTTTTCCTTGATCAATCTGAAATCGTTTGCAGCTCTCTGGGGCAGCCTCCAAAGCCCTATTTTCAGAGGTTCCAGTAATAAAAACTTGATACTCTCCGCTTAAGAGAAGTTGATAGAGTTTTTCAAGCCGATTCTCATCAAGCTCAGAGTCAACATCATCAAGAATGACCACCGGTGGTTCTTTTCGATGTTCATTTATTAAATCGATAAGTCCAAGTTTAAGCGCAATCGCTATTGATTTTGATTGTCCTTGGGAGCCAAATTTTCTTGCAGAGATTCCATTATATAAAAATTCAATATCATCACGGTGAGGTCCCACTAAGGAGCGCTCGCTGGAAATTTCTTTTTCAATATTTTTTTCAAAAAGCTCTCTAAAATCGTCAACCTTTTCGAACAGTCCATCACTTTTTCTTTCTAATGTTAAGGTGAGTTCTCCATCTGCATGAGCAAATTTTTGGTGATGAATTGCTGCTCTGTTTGAAAGTTCACTGATTACTTTCCGGCGATAGTTATCTATCTCAAATCCATGAACAGCCATTATCTCGTTCCATGGACGAATACTTTCGGGAGTTGCTCCGCTTTTAAGAAGCGCCACTTTATTTTTTTGAGCTCTTACATAGTTTAAAAGGTTCGGTATTGATTGAGGAAAAATATCTGCTAAATGTTTATCTAAAAACTGTCTTCTAACTGCTGCTTCACCTTTAATGATTTCAATATCTGCAGGGCTAAATGTAATGCTTACAAAAGTACTAATGAATTGAGTTGCTTTTTCAGCTGTGCCATTAATCATTAACATTTTAGAAGCGGAAGAAAGTATGACTCCAAGTCGAATATCTCCTGCTCTCGTAATGAGGTTTCCAAAAACAGATGCTTCTTTTTGTCCCCACGCAATTAATTCTCTTGTTCGAGAAGTGCGAAACGATTTTGAAGTAGATAGAAGGTGAATTGCTTCAACAAGGTTTGTTTTTCCCTGTCCGTTTTTTCCAACAACGATATTTAGCTTCGGTGAAAATTGAACAGAGGAGTCACAAGAGTTTCTAAATTGAAAAAGTGAAATTTCTGAAAGAATCACTCTCGTGCTATTTTTTTCTAAACAATTCTCATTGGCATTACAACGCCAAAAGAAGATTCATCACCTTGCACATAGAATTTTCCAGGGCCTGTTTCTCCATTTAGTTCCATAACAAAACCCTTAGATTCCCCAATATTATCGCTAATATCACGGATAAATCTTGAATCAAAACCGACGACAAAAGGGTTTCCTTTATGTTCTATTGGAAGTGATACAAACGCTTCTCCTAACTCAGGTGAAGAGCTAGACATGTGAAGCATATCTTTTTGAATATCAAATTTTACACATTTTTGTTTATCTGAAACTAAGAGGGCAACTCTTCTTAAAGCTGACGATAGTTCTTTAGAATCAACAGTAATTCTTGTTCCTTCTTTTTCTGGAAGTGCTCGAGTGTAATCTGGAAATTCTCCGTCAATGAGGCGCATGGTAAGTTTTGATGTTGGAGATTCTACAACAAGAAATCCTTCTGATATTCCGAATAGAATATTTGTATCTTTGTTATCCTCGAGAACTTTTTTAAGTTCTTGTAGTCCTTTTCTTGGTGCTATTACTCTTCCTGAAAAAGATAGTCCCTCTACTTCTCGAGTAATTAATGCAAGTCGGTGGCCATCAGTTGAAACAAGTCGGAGCGTACTTGTTTTAGAATCTTTTTTTCCTCTAACAATTTTTGGACCTGAAACTGTGTCTCCTGTTTGAACTGATTCAAAACAAACTCCTCCTAAGTTAAATCTTGTCTCATCTGTTGAAACTGCATAGAGGGTTGATTCAATCATTTCTAGTAGAACAGATGATGATATTGAATCCTTCGGAGTTAAACTTAATCCTGCAAGACTTGGGTACTCTTGTGCACTTACCCCTACGAGCGTCAAATTCGAATTCCTTGCTTTTATTTCTAATCTCTCACCTGGTGTTAGGGTAAGCTCAACATCTCCTTCTGGAAGCTCACGTACGACCTCTAAGAACATCTTTGCGTTTACTGTTGTACTTCCTCTTTGTTTTACTTTTGCAGGAACTTGAGTTTGCGCAGTGATATCAAGCTCTGATCCTGAAAAGAAAACTTTGCCTTCTTCTGCAGAAATTAAAACGTTTGCCAAAATAGGCATTGTTGCTTTTTTTTCAACAATATTTCCGATTAGATTTAATGCTTTGAAAAGATCAGTGTTACTGAGAGTGAACTTCATAGGTATGTAATGATTTTATTTTAAGGCTATTAAAGCAAAACTTTTGAAAGAAAGAAAAACTATTAAAGAAAACTTTTAAGAAAAAAATAAAGTCCTAATGTACTAAGATCTTTATATATAAATACTAGTAGTAGTAATAGGCAAAGGAATTAATGTTTATAAGTCTGATAACCACTTGAAATTACTAATCTTATAGTGTTGAAAACCTGTGTGAACAATACTATGTAATTTCGAAAGTTTTGTCGGTACAGAGATAATTACCGGAAAGTGAGAGCAATTGTTGAAAACTCCAAGAGCTTATCAACAGTATTTACCGGATTTTAAATAGTAAATTTAACTAGTTATGTCACTTTTACTAAGGGTGTTGATAACTCTTAATTTGTATTTAAAAGAGCTTTCTCAATCTCACCAACCTGTTTTCTTACCTCTGGGTCACTTTTCAGTTTAGCACTTACAACACTTGCTGCATGAATCACACTGGAATGATCACGCCCTCCAAAGTGAGAACCAATCTCAGGATAAGAGCACGTAGTATGTTTCCTGCAAAGATACATTGCAATATGCCTGGGGAAAGAAAGATTTTTTGTACGACGCTTTGAGATGATCTCAGAGACTTTCAGAGAGAAATGAACTCCAACAGCTTTTTTAATATCATCAACAGATATATTTACTTTTTTTGGAGCAAAAAGATGTTTCAAACAATTAACAGCAAGATCTTCTGAGATCTCGATTTTTTGAAGAGAGCTAACTGCATGAAGTCTTGTAAGAGCTCCTTCTAGCTCACGAACATTACTAGAAACCTTATCAGCGATAAGGTGAGCAACACCTTGAGGAAGTTCAAAATTTTCGTTGTGGGCTTTTCTATTAAGTATAGCAACCCTTGTTTCAAAATCAGGAGATTGAATGTCGGCTATAAGTCCCCAGGAAAATCTAGTGTAGAGACGCTCTTCGATTTGAGGAATATCCGATGGAATTTTATCTGATGAGATTACAATCTGATGTCTGGCACTGTAGAGAGCATTAAAAGTATGAAAGAACTCTTCTTGGGTACGCTCTTTTCCAACCATGAATTGAATGTCATCAATCAGAAGAACCTCAATTGCGCGCATCTTAGTTTTAAACTCGTCCATTTTTGAGTGACGAAGAGCAAGGATTAGCTCATTGGTGAAAGCTTCACTTGAAAGATACAAAACTTTAGCAGAAGGACGCTCAGATAAAATTTTGTTTCCAATTGCGTGTAAAAGGTGCGTTTTTCCTAGTCCTACACCTCCGTAAATAAAAAGCGGATTATATGAAACACCCGGCTTTTCAGCTACTTGAAGTGCAGCAGCGTGGCAAAACTGATTGCTATTTCCTACTACGAAACTTTCAAATGTATATTTTGGATTAATATTGTTTGGCTCAAGTGAAGCAAGAGCTTGCTGGTTGGTTACACCAGATTTATTTTGAGACTCCTCGGGACGCTTAATAATTATAAAAGGCTGAGGCTTAATAACTTCTGGGTTTGCATCTATCTCTAGAGAGAGCCTAAGAGTTGTAATTTCAGTGATTTGGCGGAGCTGAGATTCAAGTGCTTCTCTGTATTTTTCCTCTACCTGTGTTTTAACAAGCAAAGAAGGTGCTGCAACTGTTATCGTTGAGTTATTCGGATCAAAAGATCCAAACTTTAAAGCACCAAGATACGCATCAAAGACAGGACCACTAACAGAGACCTTAAGCTCAGAGAGAGCTTTATTCCAAGCAGAGTAAGTATTTTGAGTAGTAATATCAGTATGGAGGACTTCTGCAGAAGGATTTAGTGATTCTGGGAAAAAAGTAGAAGTCATACGATAATGCAAGTACCAAAAAGTGCGAAGGTGCTACTGTATAACTTTAGAAAAAATATTTTCAAGAACTTTTTGATGAAAAGAACAAATTAAAAAAAAATCTTTGTTAAATCTAAGAATCAAAACCACTATTTCTTTTTTACTTTAAGTGGTTGAAAGTAAAAAAGATTACCCTTATTTGATCGAATTGCAGAAATTAGGTAATTTACAACCCGAAAGCTAAAAGCTGAAGGACAATTTACGTGTCAGGATATACATTTTTACAAGCCATAACGACTGATACTGAGACGCAAAAGCATCTTGTTGCTGGATCGATCATGTTATTGATTGCTGGTGCAGGTGTTGTAGCTGCTTCAAAGATTAATTCTGCTGAGAAAAGAAAAGAATTTATCACTCCAAAAAAAGCATCATTAACGACTGTGTTTGATTATGTCCTTGAGATCTTTATTAAGTTCCATGACAGTGTTGCTGGTCCTCAAAATAGGAAATATGTTTCTTTAAGTGTTTCAGTATTTTTTACAATTCTTTTAATGAATCTTATCGGGTTGATACCTGGTATGGTCTCTCCTACGACAACGGTTTCAATTAACGTTGCGATAGCGCTGATTGTATTTATCTCGTTTAATTTCTACGGAATCCGTGAACAAGGGCTTGTTAACTACTTGAAGCACTTTGCAGGACCTGTTTGGTGGCTTGCTCCCCTTTTGTTCCCACTTGAAGTACTCTCAGCTGTGTTAAGAGTACTAACACTAAATCTTCGTTTGTACTGGAATATTACAGCTGATCACATTGTATTAGGTGTTTTTACAGAGCTTACGAAGTACGTTGTTCCAGTCATTTTTTACGGATTGGGGACTTTTGTTTGTTTTATGCAGGCGTTTGTCTTTACAACACTCACCATGGTCTATATCTTTCTCGCCGTTGACCACGGAGCAGAAGAGCATTAAGTGGTGATTTTAACCATTAGTTAGATTTTATATATTGGAGATACATTCATGAATCGATTAAACAAAACCCTTAAGCTTATCGCTCTTTTAGCAGTTGCATGTACACCTGCGTTTGCATTTGCAGAAGGCACAGAAGCAGGTAGCTACCTACTTCCAATCGGAGCAGCAGCAGCAATCGGACTTGCAGCACTTGGTGGTACTCTTGGACAAGGTAAAGCTCTTTCGTCAGCACTAGAAGCAATCGGAAGAAACCCAACAGCTTCAGGAAATCTTTTTACTCCAATGCTTCTTGGTCTTGCATTTATCGAGTCGCTTGTAATTTTAGCGTTCGTTATTGCATTCAGCCTTGTTGGTAAAATGTAATTTTTCGAAGAAAGAAGAAGTTTTTCTTTCTAGAATTTTAAACCACCTTGAAAGAGGTGGTTTTTTTATTTTTAAAGATGGCTGCCGCGATTAGGGTGCCTTACGCGTAGAAAATGAGTTCTTTTATTCATTGGAAGGGATAAGAGGTAGCGAATTTGTCTGAGCAAAAGTTCTTCTGTTCCATTCTTTAATGCTTGAAGCTCTTTTTTTCTTTTAAGAGCTTTTCCCTTACTTTCTTTCTTTTTCACGTAGTACCTTTTCAAGAATTGGTAAAGAAACTTTATCTTGAGGGCGATTTGCAGACTTTTTACTCTTAATAATATCTTTAAGGTCTGCAATTAATAAAACTTGAGTTCCTATTTTCATCTCTATTGCTCGCGAACGAAGCCCAGCAAAACTTTTAACTCCATGAATAATGGGCATAAAATCAAGTTGTACATTTAATGGCCCCCCTTCTAATCTAAAAAGCTGAGAGGCTGGGTAGTAAGGTCGAAATATTACAGCATCTAGGTCTTTTGCTATTTTTTTTAATTTCAAAAGATTTGCAGGCGTTGCTCTAAACATGAAATCAATATCAAGGGTGGTAACAGGTGCTCCGTGAAGTGCAGCACCTGCGTTTCCTATCATGACAGCTTCAAATTTATATTTGAAAAAAAGAGCCGCAATTCTATTGAGAAGAGGAAGTGCATTCATCCTGTTTAGGATAGCAACTAAAGAGCTCTTAAAGAAGCCGTTACTGTTTCACAATTTTTGAGTAAGTTTCTTTGTGAAGCTCTCTAAACTCAACTGAGAGAGCAAATTGTTCTAATTTTTCTGGATGAAGCTTCTCTATTGTAGTTTTAAGCAGAGATAAAAGCTTTTCAGAAGTGTCTTTGATAAGTGTAAGCTCTCTTCCTGGAAGTATTGAAACTGACATATGTGCAAAACCAATCTGGTCAGATCCATCTCCAACGAGGCAATGTTCGCTTACATACAATCTGCTTTTAATATCTTTCGATTTAAAAGCGCCAGTTGCTACGAGCGTATTATGAACGGAAACAAGAAGCTCTTTGGCAGACGATTCAATAGAGGTGTTTTTTGAGACTTCTAAAACTATGTGCGGCATAAAGTTTATTTACTTATGCTGAGCTTCAAGCCATCTTTCAGATTCAATAGCTGCCATACATCCAGACCCTGCGGCAGTAATTGCTTGGCGATACGTTGAATCCTGCACATCTCCGCAAGCAAAAACACCTGGGATATTCATAGAAGTTGAGTTTGGCTTAGGTTTTAAATAACCGTTCTCATCAGCGTCTAGAATTCCCTTAAAGAGTGTTGCATTAGGAATATGTCCAATTGCTACAAACATTGCAGCACAATCAATTTTAGATATTTCATTTGTTTTTAAATTCTGCAAAGAAAGCCCTGTAACACCAGATTCCTTTGTTCCGTGAATTTCCGAAACTCCACTATCCCAAATCACAGTAATTTTTTCATGATTTAAGACGCGTTCCTGCATAATTTTTGATGCACGAAGTTGGTCTCTTCTATGCACAAGATAAATTTTACTTCCAAACCTAGAAAGAAAAAGCGCTTCTTCACATGCAGAGTCTCCTCCTCCAATTACAGCCATTGGTTGATTTCTAAAAAAAGCACCATCACATGTTGCACAGCTAGAAACTCCAAAACCAGTGAGTTCTTTCTCATTTGGAAGTCCTAACCATTTAGGAGTTGCACCAGTTGCAATAATCAAAGCATCACAGGTAAAAGATTTTGAAGAAGTTTTTAATGTAAAAGGTCTGTTTGATAAATCAACTGACTCAACCATGCCTACTTCAATTTTTGTTCCAAAACGAGCAGCTTGTTTTTCAAATAACTCCATGAGCTCAGGACCCATAATACCTTCAGGGAAACCAGGAAAGTTTTCAACTTCCGTAGTCGTGGTAAGCTGCCCTCCAGGCAGTGGGCCATGAATTAGCATTGGGCTTAATGCAGCTCTTGCTGTATAAATTGCTGCAGTAAGTCCTGCAGGGCCTGAACCTAAAATAATTACTTTGTGGTGTTCTGTTGATTGAGCCATATGAAAAAAAATAAAGGGCGTATTGCCAGTAACAAAAAGATACCCACCCATCATAAAATAACTAAACTACTCATCGCAAACAGAGGGGAAATAGCTCTTAGAATAAAGAGGGCATGTGAGAAACAAGGCATTAAAGCTGTTGGGGTTTGCTCTGAAGCTGATCAAGACCAGAGTTTTTCGAGGGCTTTTGAAGAATCTGTCCTTTTGGAAGGGCAAAAAGCCTCAGATACCTATCTATCAATTGAAAAATTGATAGCCGCTGCTAAATCAAAGGAGTGTGATGCAATCCATCCTGGATATGGATTTCTCTCTGAAAACGCAGAGTTTGCTAAAGCAGTTGTTGATGCAGGATTAGTCTGGATTGGACCAGATTCTAAGGTAATAGAAATGCTTGGCTCTAAAACAAATGCCAGAGCACTTGCTAAAAAATGTAGAGTACCGATTGTACCAGGCACTAAGGGGGCTCTCAGTAATGAAGAGCTTACCCGAGAAGCTAAAAAGATGAAGTTTCCAATTCTTATAAAAGCTACAGCTGGCGGTGGTGGAAGAGGAATGAGGATTGTCAAAGACTTACAAAGCCTTCCGGCTGAGCTAGCTAGAACGAGAGCGGAAGCTCAAAAGTTTTTTTCAAATCCTGATGTATTTATCGAAAGATATATTGAAAAGCCAAGACATGTAGAAGTACAGCTTTTTGGAGATAGCTTTGGAAACGTTATTCATTTCGGAACAAGAGACTGCTCAGCACAACGCAGATATCAAAAAATTATAGAAGAAGCACCAGCTCCGTTTTTATCAAGTTCTTTAAGGCGCCGAATTGAAAAAGCAGCTGTTACCATTGCAAAGAGTGCAAAATATAAAAACGCAGGCACTGCTGAATTTATTGTAAAAGGAGATGAGTTTTTCTTTTTAGAGATCAATACAAGGATACAGGTAGAACATCCAGTAACAGAGATTGCATATAGTGTGGATCTTGTGGACTTGCAATTGAAAGTTGCTAATGGTGAAAAAATACCGAAAGCTTTTTTAAAGAAAGCCCCCTCTGCCTATGCAGTAGAGTGTAGGATTTATGCTGAAAGCCTTCCTGGATTTATACCAAGCTTAGGAGATATTAAAGAACTTTTTTTACCTAAACAAAAAAATGTCCGAATCGATTTTGGATTTAAAGAAGGTGATTCAGTTTCGCCGTACTACGATGCAATGATTGGAAAAATTATTTTTACTGGAAAAAATAGATTAGAAACTCTTGATATGGCAGTTTCTTACCTTTCATTAGTAAAAATATCTGGCATAGAGACTAACATATCTTTTTTGCAATCATTAATGAAACATAAAGGATTTAGAGATGGGACTCTATCCATTCAAACTATCGATAGTCTTGTCGAGAGATTTGAAGAAACCTTTCCTAAAGTTCTTGTTGAGACATATGATCTTCAAGAAATATCCTTAGAAAAAATAGTACAAACGACAAAGGGTACATATACTATTACCACAAAGAAAATTGGTGAGTTTTATCTTTCTAACGCAGCTAAGGGTAACGAAAAAAAGAGATCCTTTGTGACTAAATCACGTAACGCTTCAACAGCGATTACTGCAGTGCTCGACGCTATAGGCTACAAAGAAGTAGGAAATTCTGAGTAGTTAGTACCTGTAACGTAACGGGTAAGCTCTTCAATCATAAAAGTTTGGTCTTCTATAATAGCTTTTACAATATCACCCATTGAAACTACACCGAGAATCTTTCCATGTTCAACGACTGGCAGGTGTCGTATGCGGTTTTCAGTCATGATGCTTAAGCACGTGTCTGCATTATCTGTTGGATGAACAATGAGAATCTTCTTTTCCATTATTTCAACGACTTTAGTAGTCTGTGAAGATCTTTGTTTTAAGATAACCTTTCGTGTGTAGTCTCGTTCGGAGATTACTCCTAAAAGCTTAGATTCTTCGACGACAAATAGTGCTCCGATATTATGTCGTGTCATAAGCGAAATAGCTTCGAATACTGAGGCTCCAGAAGAGATTGTTTTAATCCCTTGAACTGTTTTCTGTGAAAGCATACTTCTGACTGAAGTGTTAATGCTCATAATGTTTGTTCCTTAGTTAAAAAGAAATATTAAAAAAACTTCTAAACTACAAAGACGCTTCAAAGCCTATTTGTAGCACTTCGAGAGTGAGGATCCACTAAAATCGAAATTTCTAGAATGAGTACTCAACTCAATCTGGAAGAGATGAGCTCAAGTCATTCTGACTCAGCATAAGGAAGAATGCAGAGGTTATTGGGGGCAAATAGAGCAGGTTAATTCCTAAAGTTTTTGAAGTTAATTGATATGAAAAAAGAAAGAAATTTTTAGAGATTGTTTCATTGAGCGCCCCTCCATAGAGAGTATCGTTAATGAGTGGTGTTCCTGATGCTTCAGCATGAACTCTTATTTGATGCCTTCTTCCAGCAGTAATCCTTGCTTCATAGAGTGCAATTTTTTTAGCGCCAAGGAGCCTAAATTTTGTCGATGCCTCTTGGATACCTCTTAAATCATTATGTTGAGAGGTTGTTTTTACTCTCTTAGATCCTCGTGATTGTTGCCCGATAGCTTCGTGGCATTCCCAGCTTTCACGGCGTAAGAAATGTGATAAAAATAAATATTTTTTCTCTAATAAATCTTTTTCTGTTACTTCAATAAATTTTTCTCGAGCAGAATTATTTTTTGCAGCCGTGATGATTCCTGCAGTTTCAAAATCAAGCCTTTGTACTAATCCACAGTCCCCCTCGGATCTTCCAAAAGTAGCGTATTGAGGAAAATGCTCTTTTAGCCACGATGCAACACTTTCTGAATTTTTTCCCTCAATAGAGTGAACACCAGTTGGCTTATATAAAAATAGATAATCGTTTGATTCGCTGATTACACAAACTGACTCTTGCGTATCCATTTAATGAATTGCTTTTTCTGAGTGACTTTTTCTAATCACTTCTTCAATAGTTCGAACGAAGAGCTGAAGTTCATCTTTTAACTCTTTTGTATTACTTAACAGTGATTCTTCAAGCTCTTTTTTTTGTCTTTCAATTTCTTTCATCGCCCAGTTATTGGGGTCTCTGTTCTTTGCATTGCGAAGTTTTTTCTCTGTGCGAAGAATTTCAATTATGGCTTCAAGCAGTGATTGTTTTTCATTAAAAAGCGCTTCAAGAACACCAAGTCGTTCACAGTGGATATGTCCTCCTTCAATATAGGCAAGGGCTGTTTCGAAATAGAGAAGGTGAACTTTAAGAAGTAGAGGAATAGCTTCAAGGTGAGTTTGGATCTCGATAAAATCAAAGGGCTTAAATATTTTATCAGCAGGAAGAATAAGGAAGTCCTTTGAGGATCTCAGTTCTTCAATAGCATTAATTCTTTTCTGAAGAATTGATTCAAGTCGTCGCTCCTTAATATTAGGCAGAGCCATCTTGGGAATAGTGACGCCAATAGCCTGAAAAAGACTTTTTATAAGAAAAATTATGAGGGAGCCCCCCGCTGAAATTAGGATTATTGCTGCGACTATAGAAAAAAGAGGTACACCCACAAAAGGATTCTACACTAAAAGACGATGGTTCATCCATGTCATCAGTGACTGAAATTGCTGCTCGGGGGATCTATCAGGCCATGCAGAACGCCTCTGAGAGGGCTTCTCGCATTTCAACGGGGTCTTTTTTTAATTCTGAAACCTCGGATGATGCAGTAATCGTCGATATTGTTGGGCTTTCATCGGATCTTCGACAGGTCAAGGCAAATCAAAAAGTGTTACAGGTAGGTCAGGAGATGATCCAAAGCGTGTTAGATATCCTGGCTTAAAGTCTGGTTAAGTTTTCCTCCGCCATTACTATCCCGTGACCTTGACCGTAGGCGTGAGCGTGACCAAGCATCTTCGCTCACGCCTACGCTCATGGTCACGTTCACGGGATAAAACAAATCGCTAAAACTAACCCCATTGAGTTGTGACTATATTTGCTCGAGAGAGATCGGTATTATTCACCCACATTATGAGAGCCATATCACTACTCCTACTTCTCCTTGTCGCAGCCTGGGTACGATCCCCATATATCTCAAAAGATCTCCCCTATTTTTATAACGAGGACGAAGCCCACCACTTCAACCGAGTAGTAAACATGGTCAAATCCGGAAGCTTTGACCCAGAGTACTTTCATAAACCATCCCTCCATTTTTATCTTCGCATGCCGGTTGTTGCGACTTCATTTTTATTCGAAGTCAGTAAGGGAAGAATAAGATCTACAAAAGAAATTATTACGACAAGCGAAAATGGCGTCGGGAAATATGCATTTAGTGCGTCCCACCCTGGCATTGTTAAATGGAACAGGGCTTTCTCTGTATTGTTAAGTGTTCTTACAGTGCTTTTGACCTTTATCCTTGCTCGCACCTTAGAGCTTTCACCTATCGTTAGTTTTTTTGTAGGCGCTGCATGTGCACTGTCTCCTGCTTTAGTAAGCGAATCAGCCGTCATTGGTGTTGATGTTGTTGTTGTATTTTTGGCGATTCTTACGACGCTTCTTTCCGTTGTTAGTGTTCAATCAAGAGACGGAGCAAAAGGATTATTGATTGCAGCAATAGTTGCAGGATTAACTGTTTCAACAAAGTATAATGCTCTTCCAATAATTTTAGTTCCTATCGTTGCAGCTCTTTCAACGAGCACCATCGGTATCGGCGGAGCCGTAGTTGCTTTCGTTGTGAGCATTATAAGTTTCTTCATTGGGTCTCCTTTTATTTTCAAACATCTCCCTCTGTTTCTTGATCAGTTTGCATACGAAATATGGCACTACAAAATTGCAGGACATGAAGGTAATTCAGGAACCCCTGGCTTTTCCCAATTCTTATTCTTTATCAACTGGTTTGTTAAAAATGCGCTTGGATGGGGTGTCGTAATACTTGCAGCCCTCGGAGTGCTTTGCTCTTTTAAAATGCATAAAAAAGCAGCAGCCACCATTCTTGTTTTTCCAATTATCTATTTGATTTTCATGTCGAGTCAGAAAGCAAATTTTACTAGAAATATGCTCGTGATGATTCCCTATTTAAGCATCCTCTTTGGAATAACACTTCATTGGGCTCAAGAGCGTTCAAAAATTTTATTCTTGTTTCTTGGAATTCTTGGCATTGGATTTATTATTCCACCGTATGTTTCAGGGGTTTTAAGTCCTGCAGATGCCTCAACAGAGAGCAGAATTGAAGTTATAGAAAAAATTAAATCAGAGCATCTTTCTAATATTGCAGTTTCACAGGACTTACAAATTGCAAAGATTAGTATGATTGAAAATAAGCTTGAAGAAGTTCCTTCACTTACCGATGCTTCTGCTGCAAGGCTTCGTGGATTTGATTATTTAATTACTGCTACTGCTGATGCTACCAAGAATTATCCTGTTTCTTTCACTCTTGGCTCACAAGAAAAAGGAGCTCGAATCGTCCACGATCCAAAGCTATTTGTTGTATCTCTCTCAAAAGATCTTTTAACAAGCGATCAAAAAAGAGCTATGGCTGAAAGTAAGGATATTTCAGAGGTTCCCTTGTCTGCGAAAGATGATTTATTTGTATGTTCAACTGCAAGTGAGCCTTATTGCTGGCTACAAACAAGAATTTCAAAAGTCTCAATTCCAGATATTATTCATGACCATTTCTTTGGAGGAATTAATGGATTCTCAACTATTGAGATTGAACTTATGACCCCCTGGAAAGAGAATCTGCCGCTTTTTGCCTCTTTTAGAGACTTTTTAGCCGATGTTGCCCTTCCACCTTTAAAAGAAGTTAATAAATTTGAAAAAATTGTCGTTAAACTTCCGTATCAAGAGCTAAAAGATGAAAAAGGTTTTTTCCTTACTCTTCCAAAACTTTCAAGTCCTGAAAGTGAAGGACTTTCTACGGACCAGCGAAGATTAGGAGTGGCAATTAAATCGATAAGGGTACTTTCTCAATGAAAAAAAGAATTATCGTCACAGGAGGAGCTGGTTTTATTGGTGCAAACCTTGTTGAGGGGTTAAATCAAAAAGGTTTTACTAATATTACTATTGTTGATGCGCTTCGTTCAGGACCCAAATGGAAAAATCTTGTAGGCTTAACATTCGAAGACTTTATCCATAAAAATGATTTTTTATCTAAGGTCAGTCAACGAAACTATCTAAAAGATGTTGGTGCAATTTTTCACTTAGGCGCCTGCTCTGCAACAACTGAACTTGATGCTGATTATTTGATGCAAAATAATGTGCACTATTCTATTTCACTTGCCGAAGCTGCAATAAAATCTAATGTAAGATTTATTTATGCAAGTAGTGCTGCAACCTATGGATTGGGAGAGCAAGGCTACCTTGACGAGCACAAAGAGCTTGATACGCTGCGACCCCTTAATATGTATGGATACTCAAAACACCTCTTTGACCAATGGGCGTTAAAGCATAAGCATCTAAGTAAAATTGTAGGGCTCAAGTTTTTTAATGTTTTTGGGCCAAAAGAATTTCATAAAGAAAATATGCGCTCAATGGTTATAAAAGCCTATGAGCAGATCCTTGGCACAGGACAAATAAAACTTTTCAAATCTAATAATCCAAAGTTTCAAGACGGTGGACAGATGCGAGATTTTATTTATGTGAGAGACTGCGTTGATGTCATGCTTTGGCTTCTTGATAAACCAAAAGTAAATGGAATCTTTAATCTTGGTTCTGGAAAAGCAAGAACGTGGAACGATCTTGCTGCTGCTGCTTTTAAAGTTTTAAATAAACCGGTATCGATTCAGTATATCGATATGCATCAGAGCCTTGTTGGTCAGTATCAAGATTATACAGAGGCTGATATGACTAAGCTTCGGCGTGCAGGGTATAAGAAGGAGTTTACGAGTCTTGAGGATTCGGTTGCGGATTATCTTGGCCGGATTTAAGGTGCATACATCTACTCATGCCGAAGCGCATCAAGAATCTCAATACGAGAAGCTTTCACCGCAGGCAGAACACCAAACAACCCTCCAATAATTACAGAGAGTGAAAATGCTGGAAGATAAATCCAGGAAGGAGGGCTCATATCAAATGAAGGAAAAAATAGGTATAACCCACTACTCAATACAAGAGACGCTAATATTCCTATAATTCCACTAAGCACACTTAACAGTAAGCTCTCTAAAAGAAATTGAAAAAGGATATTTTTTTGACTTGCCCCAAGAGCCCTTCTTATTCCAATTTCTTGTGTACGTTCAGAAACACTGACTAGTGTAATATTCATGATTCCAATCCCTCCTACAAGCATTGAAATTGAAGCAATAGCTCCTAGAACATAACTAAGCATTCCTAAAATGCCTTCAAGAGAATCCATAATTGCAACTTGGGTAACAACAGTGAAATCTTCTTCACCGTTTCTGCGCTCTTTGAGTACTTCTTTTATCTCATCAACAGCAGTATCAATCGAAACTCGCGAAGAAGATTTTGCACGAATACCGAATAATTTATCGTCATTAAAAAGCCGCATCGAAGTAGAGGTTGGAATAAAAGCAAACTCATCAATGTTAAATCCAAGTTTATCACCTGCTGATTTTGCAACACCTATAACTTTAAATTCTGTTTGATTTAATTTTATTGATTTTCCAAGAGCAGGATCTTTTCCAAAAAGTTTTTCTTTTATAATTGCTCCTAATATAACAAAGCGCCTGCCTGATTCGTCTTCTTCTTTTGTAAAAAAACGTCCGTCATCAATTTGAATGTTGATAATATTAATAAAGGATTCCGCGCACCCAAAAACACTAATATTGGCTTGATACTCTTCTTGTGAAATTGAAGCAGAGCCTAAAAGAAGTCCACTGACTGCATCAAGGTGAAAAGTTTTTTTCTGCAGCGCTGTAACATCTGCAAGGGTCATCTTTCTTTTTGCTGATCCAACTGGGGGGCCTAGTTTGCTTCTTGTATCTGATTTTCCTGGTTGAATGATAATGACGTTTGTTCCTAATGATTCAAATGTAGAAAGAACAAATCGTTTCGCACCCTGTCCGACTGATACCAGTGTTACGACTGCAAAAACACCGATAACCATTCCTAAGATAGTAAGGATTGTTCTCAGTTTGTGGGCAGAAAGCGATCGGTAGCAATTATTGAAAACATCGGAAAGCTTCATACCTGAATCCTTCCATCTCTTAATTGGATGATACGACCAGTACGGTTGGCAATCGCTGTATCATGTGTAACTAACATAATTGTTGAGCCATGCGAATTGAGCTCAAAAAATAGATTTAAAATATCTTCCCCAGTTTTTGAATCAAGATTTCCAGTGGGCTCATCTGCTAAAAGAATTGTCGGTTCATTGATAAGTGCTCTTGCAATTGCGACACGTTGTCTTTGACCACCTGAGAGCTGATTAGGTAGGTGATACATTCTATTTTCAAGCCCTACTTCAACGAGTTTTTCTTTTGCTCTTTCAAATATCTCTTTTTTTGAAAGAGCATCAGTAGAATACTGGAGTGGAAGGGCGACATTCTCTATGGCTGAATATCTTGGAAGCAGAAAAAAACTTTGAAAAATAAAGCCTATCTTCTTATTTCTTACAATTGTTCGAGCTTTATCATCAAGGGTTGAAACATTGATGCCGTCGAGTAAGTAATTTCCGCTTGTTGGTGAATCGAGAAGCCCAAGCAAATAAAGTAGAGTCGATTTACCACTTCCTGAAGAGCCAGTAATTGAAATAAATTCTTTGTTTTCTACTAAAAAAGAAATATCAGAGAGAGCACGTACTTCCTCATCTCCTCTTTTAAATACTTTTGAAATATTTGATAAAGAAAGAACCGTTGTCATTACGATTCTCTTATCGTGACAGATTGCCCATCTTTAATCGCATTCTTGTCATCAGGTACAATCACAAGATCTTGCTCGCCTATTCCTTCTAGAACTTCAATTTGATCAAAGTTTGTAATGCCGGCTTTAATACTCGTTTTGATTGCCTTATTATCTTTAAAAAGATAGAGGAACCGTCCTGTTGAATTACCAAGCACTGATTTTGTTGGAACAACTAATGCACCCTCTTTTTTGTTAAGAATAAGCTCTACATCAGCAGAAGCCCCAACGGGAAGAAGCGTTGATGCATTGATTGTAACCTCTATTTCAGCAGTCCTATCTTGCTCTTTTATGGAGCTAATATAGGGGATAACCCTTCGAACAACACCTTCAAAAGGTTCGCTTCGAGAAGCCAGAAGTTTAATTCGTGCACGAGTCCCCTCTTTTATTTTTACAAGGTCTATCTCATCGAATTGAACTTTTATGTACCGAGTTGTTGTATCAACTAATCGAATAGGGGGCTTTGGAAGTACGGCTGTAATTTGGGCTAACTGACCTACTTCTAAATTAAGCTCTGCAATAAATCCGTCAAAGGGAGCTCGTATAAAAGTTTTTTCAAGTGCCACCGTTGCAAGGCTTCTTACTTGTCTGGCTTTATCTATCTCTGATGAGCTTACAGCTTTAATATCTTTTAAGCTGTTTTGTCTTGATTCTTCTTTTAATGCGACTGAAAGAGTTGTTTTAAGGTCGTCATTTTCAAGTTCAGCTAACACATCCCCTTTTTTAACTGTATCTCCTAAAGAAATATGAAGTGCAGATACTCTGCCGACTGACCCAAATGCAAGTTCTGTGTCTTGCTCTGCTAGGACTGTTCCAGAATTTACACCTGTAATGACTTCTTCAATACTTTTTCTCTCTGCTTTCTTTGTAAGAACTGGCGCACTCTTTGTGCAGCCAGTTACTGCTATAGAGACTAATAAAAAAAGAATTTGAACTTTAAGTGTTGGTTTTTTCATAATGTAAAAACTACTAATTAAACACTTTCGTTAGGTTTTTTTTCAGAATCTACTGCTTCTTCATTTGGAAGTCCGCCTGCAAAAGCTTTGTAAACAGCAATTGCCGAAAGATAGGTGTCGAGCTGCCCTTGAAGTAGGCTATCTTCTGCACTAAATACCTGTCTTTGTGATTCGAGAATTCGTTGAAAATCAATAAGCCCCTGAGCATACAAATCTTGCGAAATTTCTAGGGCTCGTTTACTAGCATTGTATGCACCTTCAAGATTACTAATTCTATCAAGTCCATATTTATAACCGTTGAGTGAGTTTTGACCGTCTTCAAGTGCAGTTAATACAGTTACTTCGTAATTCTTTAATGCTTCTTCAGCTTTAGCTCTGGCATTTTTAATAGCACCAAAGATTCTTCCTGGTTGAAAAATTGGAATAGAAACGCTTGGATTAAACGACCAATACTTACTTGCTCTTTCTGTTAGTTTACTTGAATCGATAGATTGTACACCTATCCCTGCTAGAATATTTACCTTAGGAAATATGTCGGCAATCGCAACACCAATTTCTGCTGTTTGAGCTGCAAGTTGACGTTCAGCAACTCGAACATCAGGGCGTACCCGAAGGTACTCAGCTGGAAGAGATACTGATACAACATCTCTAAAAGTAAATGGATCATTCTTTTTGGCATCATCAGTGATAGAGAAACTTTGAGGAATTTCTCCTAGCAAAACAGCGACTCTATACAGACGTTGTTCACGAGCGGCGACAAGAGCAGGAATAAATGATGACGTAGTTTCAAGCTGTGATTTTTGTTGTTGAAGGTCTAGCTCACTGACAACTCCTGCATCAAATTTAGCTTGAACAAGATCTAACGAGCTAAGCTGTGTTCTTTTATTGCTCTCGGCAATCAAGACTCTTCTTGAAAATGCGCGGTACTCTAAATAGTTTTTTGCAACTTCTGATGCAATGGTGACACCAGTATCGTCAAGACCTGCTTCGGCAGCTTCAGTAATGCTTTCTGCTGCTTCAAGACCTCTGCGGTTTCCACCAAATATATCGATCTCCCATGCAGCGTCTCCACCTAATTGATATTGGTTAATAATATTAGGAATAAACTGTCCAAAGGGGGTTCTTTGAGATTGAATCTGGCGATTCATACCGTATATTCCATCAACTGTCGGAAGAAAAGCTGACAGAGCACCGTACTCGCCAGCACGCGCTTGCTGAAGTCTTGATTGAGCAATTTGTAAATTAAGATTTTTATCAATTGCTTTTTTAACAATGTCATCAAGTACAGGATCGTTAAATTTTTTCCACCACGCTGCTCTGCTGTCCATGCTTGTGGAAAAAAGCTTCTGACCATTTTCATCTAGAATCCAGCCTGCAACTGTTGGATCAGCTGGACGCTCATAGTCAGGACCTACTGAAGGAATAAGACTACATCCACTAAATATTGCGATTAATACAATGCTTGAGAGTTTTTTTGTTGAATTTTGAAAATTAACCATTTCTTTCACCTTCAATATAAATATCCATAAGTTGTCCGACAAACACAGGTAATGTCTTTGGGTTAAAAGAATAGATCACCTGAAGGACCCTTGTATCAACGCGCTCTGAATTATCACCGGTAAGTGATTTTTTGGGAATGACATAGGGTTCAAATCGGACAAACTCAAGATTCGTTTTCATGGAAGCATTGCCGCGGAGGCTTCCCACTGCTTTTGCATTTTCCTTTACACGCCATGCATCGTTTTCATCGATATCAACACGCACCCAGAGTTGTTCGATATTTCCAAATATTAATAACGGGGCTGCCATATTTTGTGCAGCAGCAAATTCACCCGGTCTAGTATTGATTCGAAGCGCTGTTCCGTCTCTTGGGGCGCGAACTATTAGTCTTTCAAGATCGGTCTTTGCAGCTTCGAGCTCTTTTTCTGCTAACTGAAGTTTTGCTTGCGATATGAAAAAAGCGTTTTTTCTTTTTGTAAGTTCTTCAACGCTAACGGCTCTTTTATCGGAAAGTGATGTGATGAAATCAAGCTGATTCTTCGCGTCAGTACTCTGGGCTTTTGAAACTTCTACAGATGCTAAACGTGTTTCAACAAGCGCTTTTGCTGCTTTGGTATCGATCTGAAAAAGAGGCTCATCTTTTATTACTTTTTGTCCAACTGATACAAAAATATTTTCTATAACACCTGGAACCTGTGCCGAAATTGCAATATTTTCTCCACTCGATTCAACAAGCCCTGCACCGGCAACGTAATATTCAAAGGGAGCAATTGCAGGTTCAATAACTGGAGCAGACGTTGGAGGTGGTTGATTTCCTGCACGAACTACTGAAAGTGCTGTAAGGAAACCAATCACAGCAATAACTGGAATGAGGTAGGTTCCTAGAAGTTGAGCCCCTTTTTTTAAGAACGATATAATTGTCATTGGAATAGTATTCATAAATTTTTATTAATGGAGATTATTTACCTCAGATGTAACCTGTTCTATTTTTCCATCACTCATAGACGCAATGCGATCTGCAAATGAAAAAATTCTGTTGTCATGTGTAACAATAACAAGAGTTCTGTTGTCTTTTAGTGCAACATCTCTAAAAAGTTCCATAATTCTGTGACCTGAATCTTTATCGAGTGCGCTTGTAGGCTCATCACAGACGATAACTTTTGGATCATGAACAAGTGCTCTTGCAATTGCCACACGCTGCTGTTGCCCACCTGATAACTGCGAAGGTCGTGAGCGTTCTCGACCAGAGAGCCCAACTCTTGAAAGAATATTAGCAGCCGCTTCTTCTGCTGTTTTTCTGCTTGCCCCTAATAAAAGAAGCGGGATTGATACATTTTCAAGGGCATTAAGGGTTGGGATAAGATTAAATGATTGAAAAACAAATCCGATTGAAGCGCCACGGAAGTGTGTTCTTGCACTGTCTTTCATCTCTTTAAAATTTTTTCCAAGCACCATACATTCGCCGGAATCTTGCATTAAAATTCCTGCAATAACTGATATCAGTGTTGTTTTTCCACATCCGGAAGGACCAACTAACATGAAAAGCTCACCTGCATTGATATCAAGATCTATTCCCTGGAGTGCAGGAGTTATCGTTTGTCCTGATACATAATTTTTTACGATATTCCTGCATGAAATTGCCGCCATGTTATTCCCCCTTAAACACGATAGCCGGTTCAAGAAAAAATACTTTGAGCATCGAAAGAAGAGCTGCAACAAGACAGGTAAACGTTACGGCACATCCAGTGATAGCGAGTATTTGCCAGGTTAATCTAAATGCAAGTTCGCTATTCTTTGAGAGATAATAAAAAAGTGATGCAACTCCTGTTCCTGCGCCGTATCCAATACATCCAACAATGATTGCTTGAAGAAAAATCATTTTTAGTAAAACGAAATTCGAAGCACCCATCGCTTTGAGGGCTCCAAAATAGCGAACATTATCTAGGGTAAAGCTATAAAATGTTTGCCCGCAGATTGCAGTGCCGATAATAAGCCCAAGAATAACTGCAATGCCGAAGTTAATTGGAATCCCAGTATTTTTTAAAAAATATTGTACTGTTGAATCAGCAAATACGTCGTTTGTAACAGCTTTAAGTTTGGTAAGTTTTGTTATTCTGTTTGCTACTTCGTTTAGGTCTTGTCCTTTTTTTACCTTAACCAAAATATAAGTTAATGACTTTCTTTCTTTCGGAGCAAAGCTCAAAGCACGCGTGTAGGTAGTATAAATGACAGGATTAGTTTGAAACGTCCTTTGGACTTTTGTGATACCAACAACGACTCCACGTTTATCGTTGATTTCTAAAGTATCGCCAATCTTTAGTGGGATTTTAGGGCCACCTGGTATTGGGTTTTTTTTTGCAAATCTTTTTTGATTACCTGCTTCATCAATAATGATTCCATCTGATCTTCTAAGATCTGAAACATTACCTTGAAGCATGATAGGTGGTGCTCCTGTTAATGAAGCATCATCGAGACCAATAACATTTGTTTGTTGAAAACTTCCATCCTCTAGTCTTGCTCTTAATAATCCTTTATAGAGTGGTACTGCCCACGCAACACCTTCAATTCCTCGAACCTGAAGCAGTTTTGTATCAGTCATAGGCTTGAAATCATCTACATACTGAGCCATTGGATCCATCACCCAGATATCTGGATATTTTGTATCTACTAAAAACCCAAAGGTTCGAGACATAAGTCCTGTGAAGATTGATGATTGCTGGGTAATAATCATTGCAGAGAGGAATACACCAAAGACCATGCCGAAGTACTTTCCTCGGTTCCCTACGAGCATTTTGATTGCAATATGCATCATAGGTTTTTAACGGCTTCGAGGCCCCCGAAAGCAAAAGCGGAAAGATATTTTGAAAGCAGATCGATCTGCTCAGGATTGTATACAAACTCTGAATTTACTTTTGTAAGCACTGCAGTTGCATGTTTATGAAAAAAACACTGAGCCATGACAGAGGATGCAGCGATATGATTTTCATGAGAAGTTATTGGTTTATTAATAATTGAAGAAGTGATTTCTTTTAGTCGATTCCAACAAGGATTAATCCAAAGCTCAATGATAACGTCTAGCGCTGGGGACGGCTCAACCATCTCTCTCGCCATAAGTGTTCCTTTCCAAGAAAACTTTCCAGGATTGAGCATTCGACAAAGCATCTCGTCTATAAACTGATTAAGAGCACCTTTGGGATCTTTATTGATATCGATGAGCTCTTTTTCTGGCTCAGGTGAACTACACTCAAAGGCATGAATATATCGAAAAACTTCCTCATAAAGCTTCTCTTTATCCCCGAAGTGATAGTTGATAGCAGCGATATTAGTATTTGCACGTTTACAGATTTCTCGAACGGTTGCGAGCCTAAATCCCTCTTCAGCAAAGACTTCACCCGCAATCTCTAAAAGCTTTAGTCTGGTATCTTTTATATCATCATTCATATTAAACAAGCGATTCAAACGGGCGTTTGAATTATACTGTTTAATTGTAGCTATCACAATAGCTGGGCATAATGGGCTGTTTATGAAAGGCAGCGAAGTTAGAAAGAGTTTTCTTGAGTTTTTTAAGTCCAAACAGCATACGGTTGTAGGGAGTTCATCACTTGTCCCCTCAAACGATCCTACTCTGTTATTTTCTAATGCGGGGATGAATCAGTTTAAGGACTGTTTTCTTGGTGGTGAAAAAAGAGAGTATGTTCGAGCCACAACCTGTCAAAAGTGTATGCGTGTTTCTGGTAAGCACAATGACTTAGAAAATATTGGAGTTACAGCAAGGCATCATACATTTTTTGAAATGCTCGGTAATTTCTCTTTTGGTGATTATTTTAAAAAAGAAGCTATTCGTTTTGCTTGGGAATTTTTAACTGAAAACTTAAAGCTTCCTAAGGAAAGACTTTGGGTAACAATCTTTGAAGATGATGACGAAGCCGGAGAGCTTTGGAAAAAAGAAACATCAGTCCTTGATGGAAGAATTTTAAAACTAGGTGCGAAAGATAATTTTTGGGCGATGGGTGACACCGGACCATGTGGACCATGCACAGAGATTCATTACTTCTTAGGGGAAGATCTTTCCAGTCAAAGCAAAGAAGGGTTTTTAAAAGACGATGGTTCCTACCTTGAAATTTGGAACCTTGTCTTCATGCAGTTTAATCGCTCTGTCGATGGAACCCTTGTACCACTTCCTAAACCTTCTGTTGATACGGGAATGGGGCTAGAAAGAATTGCATCGGTAATGCAAGGTAAGAAATCAAATTATGATTCTGATTTACTTCGTTCTTTAATTTCAAAAGTCGAATCACTTTCAGGCTTTACCTATGATGGCTCATCATATGAAGTGCGTGATCTAAAAACAGATAAACCATATGCAAGAGATGTTGCAATGCGTGTCATTGCAGATCACTGTAGAACAATTTCTTTTTTGATTGCAGATGGAGTCAATCCAGGTAGCGATGGTCGTGGATATGTTCTTCGCAGAATTCTAAGGCGTGCTGTTCGTCATGCTCAAAGCTTAGATCTGAAAGAATCATTTCTAGCCTCTGTATGCACAGAAGTTATTAGCCTCATGGGCGATACGTATCCAGAACTTCGTGAAAGAGAATCGCTCATAAAAAAAGTTGTCGAAAGCGAAGAGAAAAAATTTCATGAAACACTTGGCGGTGGATTAGAAGTGCTTCGAAAGGAAGTTGAAAAACTCAAAAAAGGTGACCTTTTTCCTGGAGAAACTGCATTTTTATTACATGATACATTTGGATTTCCACTTGATTTAACAGAGGACGCACTAAAAGTTGATGGGTTTAAAGTTAATGGTGCTGCTTTTACCAAGGCAATGAATGAGCAAAAAACTCGCTCAAGAGAGGATAGGAAATCAAAAGGAATTCAATATACTGGCTCTACAATATCAGGTGAAAAATCTATCTTTATTGGATATGAAAATCTTTTTGCTGAATCTGTACTCACGTTTGCTGAGATAGCAGAAGGTACTGGAGGAGTTGGCTCACTTATTCAGCTCTGCTTTAAAGAAACTCCTTTTTATGCTGAATCTGGTGGTCAAGTTGGGGATACTGGTGAAATAGTATTCTCAGATCTTCGTCTAGAAGTGATTGATACTCAAAAAATCCAAGATGGATTTATAGTTCATACTGCAGAGATAAAAGAAGGTCACTTTTCAAGTGGCTATATTGGAAAAGTTGCAGCGCTTTCAGTCGATAGTGACCGAAGAAGCCGAATCCGAGCTCACCATTCAGCAACACACGTTATACACACTGCTCTTAAAAAGTATTTAGGAGACCACGTAAAACAAGCGGGCTCTCGAGTTTCAGAATCAAGTCTTCGTTTTGATTATTCACATTATGAAGCTGTCACATCGGCAACACTTTCAGAGATAGAATCATTTGCAAATGAATATCTCAGAAATTCCTTTCCAGTCGAAACAAAAGTTATGAATATAGAAGAGGCAAAGAAAACTGGAGCAACTGCTTTATTCGGTGAAAAGTATGGCTCTACCGTTCGCGTTGTACAGATCGGAGATCGGTCGCTTGAGTTTTGCGGAGGAACGCATGTCGGTAATTCTGGAAATATTGGTTTAATCTCTATTCTTTCTGAAAGTGGTATTTCTGCTGGTACAAGAAGAATTGAGTGTGTTGCAGGGAGCGCAGCGCTTGATTTCTTTAATGACAGAAGAGCAATTCTAGGAAAACTATCAGCGGCATTAAAAGCTGATGAGCGACTTATCGAAGACCGTGTTGAAAAACTTATCGCAAGAACTAAATTGTTAGAGAAAGAGCTTGAAAGCTCAAAAACAAAAGCAGCTCAAGCAAGCGTTGGCGATCTAACTACCAATGCAATTACTTCCTCCAAAGGATTTAAAGTAATTGTTGAAATGGTTCCAGAAACAGACATAGAAACTTTAAAAACGCTTGTTGATAGACTTCGATTAAAGCTTGGATCGGGCATTGTAGCTCTTGCTGCAAAAAGTGGTGATTCAGCCATCCTTGTTGCAGGAGTCACTTCGGATCTTGTAAAAACTGTTCATGCAGGAAACCTTATCAAAGAAGCTGCCATGGCTGCTGGTGGAAAGGGTGGAGGGCGTGCTGATTTTGCACAAGCAGGTGGACTTCAATTATCTGGGATTGAAGCAGGACTGAAGCGGTTTTTAGAGTTAGTTCAGTAGTAATTAGAGTTATTTTATATCAATATAATTAGTATTCGCACGAACGCTCAGTTGGAGTTAGAATAGTAGTTAAGAGCAAAATTTATATTTTTTAAGGAAATTCTTTGGGAGCAAAAAACGGACAATTAAGAGCAGAACAAAAAGAGTTAACCCTATTCTTTGCAGATCCTAATGTCATGAGAAGCCTTTTGGGCGATCTTGATAAGCATGGAAAGTTTGTTGAAAAAGAGCTGGATATAAAAATATCTCATGATGGACAAACACTTCGATTCATCGGTGTTGATTCGGATGTAGAACTTGCTCAGGACTTATTTACCCAACTGAAAGAACTTGCTGAAAAAGGTGAAAATATTTGGGAAACTGATATTCAGCGCGCACTAAGAATGCTTTCAGGAAATCGCAAACTCCGCCTCGAAGATCTCTTTCGCGATCAGGTAAAGATTGCAGGTCGAAAATTCTCAATCGTTCCTAAAACATTTCGACAAAAATTGTATCTTGAATCAATGAAGACGCACGATATTATTTTTGGTGTAGGTCCTGCCGGAACTGGAAAAACCTATCTTGCAATGGCTGCGGCAGTTTCTGCACTTTTGAAAAAAGAAGTGAAAAGAGTTGTCCTTTGTCGCCCAGCTGTTGAAGCAGGAGAAAAACTTGGGTTTCTTCCTGGAGATATGGCAGAGAAAGTAAACCCGTATTTGCGACCTCTCTATGATGCTATGCACGATATGGTTGAACCTGAGCGAGCAAAAGAGATGGTAGAAAAAGGACAGATTGAAGTAGCCCCACTTGCATTTATGAGGGGTCGAACACTTTCAAATGCTTTTGTCATCTTAGATGAGGCTCAAAATACCACCCCTGTTCAGATGAAGATGTTCTTAACAAGGCTTGGATTTGGGTCGAAGTGTGTCGTAACCGGAGATCCTACGCAGATAGATCTTCCACGCGGAATTCCTTCCGGGTTAAGTGATGCGCTTCATATTGTTAAAAGAATCAATGCGGTATCAGTTGTAGATTTTACTGATGAAGATGTTGTAAGACACCCACTTGTTTCTGAAATCGTGAAAGCGTATGAGCTCCGAGATAACTCCTAACTATACTAAAAAAGAGTCTCTTCATATTTTTAGTGGTCTGTTATTCAGCATTATCTTAAGCGTTCTAACTGAGCTTGTTCTCGGAACTTCATTTGGTTGGATTGATATTCCAACCAGCTTGGCACGTGTATCTTCAATCATTGTCACCTGTTTTATCTTTCACCGTTTTGCACTACGAGCCCTGCCCTCATTTCGATTAGGAACAAGAAAAAACTTATTCACTCTAGGTATTATTTTATTTGGTACCGTCATTATTATTTGGTTTGGAAGAATTATTGCTATTGGAATCTCTACATATAGCAAGCAATCACATCTCATCTCTCAAATTACACCTGAAACTATTCTTTTTGCGATACCTTGGAGCACTGGTGTCTTAATTCTTCAAGCGATAATCGGAATAGAGTATGCATTTATTGCCTCAGTCATTACGGCTCTTTATGCAGGTATTTATTTTGAACAGGATGCAATGCTTGTTCCCTATGTATTTTGTACAACACTCGTTGCAGCGCTTAGTCTTGTAAAATTTCGTTCGCGCTCCTGTTATATTAGAGCAGGATTTTATGTCGGTATTATTGCAATGCCGTTAACCATTACCTCTTTTTTATTAACCCCTGATATTTCTAACGCAGAGATTCCAATTAGAATTATTGCAGGTTTTTCTGGAGGCATAATTGCTGCGTTTCTTGCTGCTGGTATAACGCCACTGTTTGAATATTTCGGTGAGTATGTCACTGATATGAGGCTGATTGAACTTGCTACCCTTGATCATCCTCTTTTAAAAGAATTAAGTGTTCAAGCACCTGGAACTTGGAATCATTCAATGGTTATGGGAATGATGGCAGAGAGTGCCGCTGAAGCAGTTGGTGCGAATTCAGTAGTCGCAAGAGTTGGTGCGTATTTTCATGATATTGGAAAAGTTAAAAAACCGCTCTATTTTGCAGAAAATCAGGGTGGTGAAGACAATCGTCATGATAAACTTTCGCCTTCTATGTCGGCTTTGATTATTAGAGCTCATGTAAAAGATGGCCTTGAAATGGCAAAGAAGCATCATCTGCCTTTAGTGATTCAAGATATGATTCCTCAGCATCATGGAACTTCAGTGATTGAATATTTTTATGATAAGGCAATCAAAGAGGCGAAAGAACATAATCAAGAGATAGATTCAGTCGATAAAAGTTTATACACCTATCCTGGGCCAAGACCTCAAACGAAAGAAGCAGGAATTCTTATGTTAGCTGATTCTATAGAAGCAGCTGCTCGTACTTTAAGCGACCCAACGGCTGATAGAATACAGGGAATGGTTCAAAAGCTTATTAATAAGATATTTTCTTCAGGCCAACTCAATGAATGTCAGTTAACTCTTCAAGAGCTTCACCGTATTGCTAAATCCTTTACGAGAGTACTAACAGGGATATATCATCAAAGAGTTGCATATGCGGAACCTGCAGAAAAAGTTAAAGACCTGGACAGTGACGGTCATCACAAGAAAAACATGGATCGAGATCCGTCCATTGAAGATAAAAAAACTAGTACAGAGGATCTTAAAAGACTCGGTATCTAATATTGTCCCCAAGCAAATTTGTGAAGTTTCAATTCTTTTTTGTGATGATAAAGAGATTCAAACACTTAATAAAAAATATCGGTTGAAAAATAAACCGACTGATGTGCTCTCATTTTCTCAAATTGAAGGCATACGTTTACAGCCCTGGGAGGTAGCCCTTGGTGAACTCGTTATCTCTGTTGATACTTTAAAAAAACAAGTAAAAGAATTTGAAGTCACATTCAATGAGGAACTTACCAGACTGATAGTTCACGGAATCCACCATCTTCTTGGTTTTGATCATGAAAAAGTTTCAGCAACAAAAGCAGCACAGATGAGGAGAAGCGAAAAAAGAATCCTTCGTATCCTACAAAAAGAAGGTTACTGCTGATTTTTGGGGACTATTTCTGAAAAAAGTCTTGAAGAGTTTCCAAGTAATGAAGCTGCCACTGAAGTGGATTCAAGCTTCGCGGTAAAGTCTTCTTTTGAAATTGGATTACAGATAAGAGTATCAATGCCTGCAAATCCAGTAGAAGAAGCTGCATCTTTGATAAAAGTAAATCCGTAACCAAGCTGAAAAAGATCTGCAGTTTGCATTTGCCCAAGAAATAAAGGACACCGAACCTCTTCGAGGTGAGCAGAAAAAGCTTCGAGACGTTTTGCGTACTCTGGAAGATAAGCAATTTGATGGTATCCACCAGATGGTCGAACTCCATTAAGGAGTAATGTTACGAGAGAGAGAAACACTGAAGGGACAAGTTCTCGCTTTTCTAGAGCAATTTTAATTTCTTCTTCAGTAAATGGAATTGTTCGTTGTGCGGTTACCAATGATGCGCCATTTTCTGAAGGCCAAACACTAGCTGCTCTAAAATCACCTGTTGATGCCCAGAAAAGGAAAGTACCTTTTTTCTTATCGAGGCTCCATGTGCCAGGCAGATTCGAAAAAAGTTCCATAAAGTGCGCTCTTTGGTCAGCACAGAATATGAGCTTTGATAGTGCGTCTTTAGATTCAATGCTCTTTATTACAAGCTCTGCAGTGATATCTTCAAGAAGAAGATGGTAAAATTGAGAAACACCAGAAATTGAACAAGACCTTTTCCAAAGCTCGTGATTAATAACTGTCATCTGATCAAAAAAATAACGATGCTCAAAAATTTGAGGAATACTTTTTATTGATTCGTAAATCTCTTTGGTGCATGAGTCAATGGAAGCATCATCTAGTCTTTTATCAATGTGTTCCTTAGTAAAGGTACTACATTCATGCACTGCAATACGGTCAAAAGACTTAGGGAATAGAGACTCACGATTACCTAAACGAAAAAAACCTCGAGGCCATGTCGCATTATTCATCGGCACAACACCGCATGCTAGTGACACAAGTGATGACGACTGATGACTTGAAGCTCCAGAGGCTATGACAAGATGGCTCTGTACAAGAGTATCCTCTGAAAAAATTCCTCCATGTGAAGAAGTATCAATATTTCCAAGCAGATCTAAGCTTTTAGAAGCTTTTTCTGATGCCTCTGTGCCAAAAAGAGAAGATGTTTTTTTTGTAACAATCTCCTTCAACGTATTGCTAATTTTTGATTCGGTAGAAAAGAGCGATTTTCCATACTCTGCAAGAGTCATGGATGCGTTTTGCCTAACAAAGTTTTTTAGTTGAGGACGAGCAGCGAAGATCTTTAACCACTGGGATGTCAGATCTTCAGTAAAAATCCCTTGGGATGCTTCCTTTATTAATAAGAGCGCCTCTTCATCAGAGACTAAATTATGCGGCATGATGTAATTTTTCTTTGTACTCTTCTTCATTCTCTCTTCGAGAGTGATCCCCCGCAATATAGGTATAAAGAGATGGAACCATATAGAGTGTAAAGAATGTTCCAATTATCATACCAGTAACAAGCACCCAGCCAATACTGTTTCTTGCCCCCGCCCCTGCCCCGGAAGCAAGGATGAGTGGAAAGTGCCCTGCTACCGTTGCAACACTTGTCATCAAGATTGGACGAAGTCGTGTTGATGCAGCTTCAATAACAGCTTCAAATTTATTTTTACCATTTTCCTGAAGGACGTTTGCGAATTCAACAATCAAAATACCGTTTTTAGAGATTAATCCTACAAGCGTCACTAAACCAACCTGTGAATAGATATTTAAAGAAGTAAAATCAAAAAATACAAACATCAATGCACCTGAGAGCGCTAAAGGAACAGAACCAACAAGAATAACAAAAGGGTCTCGAAAGCTTTCAAATTGAGCAGCAAGAACAAGAAAGATTAATATGAGTGCTAAAATTAATGTAGTTAATAATGCATTCGATTCATTACGAAGCTGTCTTGATTCACCTGCGTAATCAATTATGTAATTCGATGGAAGCACTTTAGCTGCAGCGTCTTCTAGGACTTTAAGACCTTGATCAATCGAAACACCTGGAATAATAGCACCTTGAATTTTAGCTGAGTTTAACTGTTGAAATCGATTTAAAGAACGAGCCTCGGTTGTCGTTCGGATCGATGCAAAAGTAGACAGTGGAACTAAAGAATCATTCGGACCAGAGACATAGTATGAGTTTAATTGCTCAGGATTTAATCTATCAACTCTTTTTGCTTGAGGAATAACTTTATAACTTCTTCCTTGGATATTAAATCGATTAACATAATTTCCACCGAGTAAGACAGCTAAATCTTTTCCGACCTGTGAAAGATTAATTCCAAGACTTGCCACTTTATCATGATTAAAAACAACTTCACTTTGAGGAAGATCGAACTTTAAATCAGAATCAGCAAACATATATTGCCCAGATTCAAATGCTGCACCAACAATCTGCTGGGTATACTCAAATATTCTTCTTGGCTCATCAGTTGAAGAGATCACCATTTCAATTGGAAAGTCCGATCCACCAGGAAGTGGAGCCGGTGTAGTGACGATAACCCTAATGCCTGGAATTACTGACATCTGGCCCCACATCAACTCTTCTAAATTTTGAGTAGTTCGTTTTCTTTGTGCCCACGGCTTAGTAAGCATTCCAGAGAATCCAAAATTTGCGCTTATCAGTTGAAAACTTTGAGAATATTCAGGATAGGTCTCAAAAACTTTCTGAGTTTCTTTTGTATACGTTAGTGTTTGCTCAATAGAGGAATTTGGTTGTGCTTGAATAATAGAAAATACAATTCCTTGATCTTCTCGTGGGGCAAGCTCTTTTGTTGAAAACATATAGAACGGAACAATCAACAGTACTATTAGTCCAATCAAAAGTACGACAGAAGATCGATACTGAAGACTTTTTATCAAGCTGTTTTCGTATGTAGTTTTCAGAGAGTAAAAAAATGAATCAAGCTTTCTCTTTAAGGCATTTGGATTTTGATTTGCTTTTACAAGTTTTGAAGACATCATCGGAGAAAGAGTCAAAGCAACAAATCCAGAGATAAAGACAGCACCTGATAATGTAAATGCAAACTCTTTAAATAACGTACCAGTTAAACCACCCTGAATTCCAATTGGTGCATACACAGCAGCTAATGTAATAGTCATAGCGATGATAGGACCAACAAGCTCCCTTGCTGCTTTTATGGAAGCATCAAATGGAGTCATCCCATCTTCAACATGACGCTCAACGTTTTCAAGCATCACTATTGCATCATCAACGACGAGCCCCACTGCTAAAACAATTGCAAGCAGCGTTAAGAGGTTAATCGTAAAGCCAAGTGCCAGCATTAACGGTAATGCTCCAAGTAGTGAAAGTGGAATTGCGACAACTGGAACAATGACTGAGCGAAGTGAACCAATAAATAAATAGATAACAACAATTACAATAGCAATAGTTTCAAGAAGTGTTTGAATAACTTCACTGATTGCATCTTCAATATATGCCGTTGAGTCATAAGGAATACCAACTTTCATACCTGATGGCAGTTTCTCTTGAATATTAGGAAGAATTTTTCGAACTCTTTTTATTACTTCTAAACTATTGGCATTTGGAAGAACCCAGATGCCCATAAATGTGGCAGTTTGACCACTAAACCGAACATCTTCATCGTAATTTTCTGCACCTAATTGTATATCTGCAATATCTGAAAGCCGAACAAGTGTCGAACTTTTTTCTTTTACAACCAGATTTCCAAATTCTTCTTTTGATTTTAGGTCAGTATTAGCAACAAGATTTACTGTAATCATATTGCCTTTTGTAGATCCGATTGCAGAGAGAAAGTTATTATTCTCAAGAGCTGCTTGGACTGCAGAAGGTGATAGATTATAAGCGGCAAGTTTTTCTGGTTTTAGCCAAATACGCATTGCAAAAGTTCTTGCCCCTAAAATGTCTGCTTTTTGAACTCCTGCAACTGCAGATAATTGAGGTTGCACAACTCTGGTTAAGTAGTCAGTAATTTCATTTTGCGCCAAATCAGGAGATGAAAAACCAAGATACATCGAAGCAAATCTATTATCGCTTGTTTCAACATCAATAATAGGAGCTTCTGCTTCTCGAGGAAGTTCGTTTCTTACTTGCGCAACTTTTGCTTGAATTTGGGTTAGAGCTGCATTTGTATCAAAGTTTAGACGCAAATGTGCAGTTATCGTACTAACACCCTGCCTACTCTCTGACTCCATGTAATCAATGCCATCTGCTGATGCTATAACACGCTCTAATGGAGTAGTTAGAAAGCCTCGTACAAGATCTGCATTTGCTCCTATATATGCAGTGGTAACTTTTACGATAGCAAGATCTGTTTTTGGATACTGGCGGACATTAAGTGCGTAATATGCTTGTATCCCAACAATAAGCAACATTAAGTTAATACAGGTTGCAAGAACAGGACGTCGAATAAATATATCAGTAAAACTGCTCATGGTTTTTATTTTTTAGAATAATTATGTGTCTTTTGGTTGTGGGTTATCAGAAGAGGCAGGGGCTAAATTGTTATTAATTGAGATAGAAACACCAGGGCGCAACTTAAAAAGTCCACTTGTAACTATTTCATCGCCTGCAGCAATTCCGCTAAGAATCTGAATTTGATCTCCTTTCTTAGCACCGACTTTCACAAATTGTTGCCTTACTTTTTTAGTATCCCCCTCACCTTTCTCAGTAACATAGACAGAATCACCGTAAGGAGCATAGTTAATACTTGTAATTGGTATCACTAGACCTTTTACTGATTCATTTAAAGAGAGCGAGACATGTGCAAACATTCCCGGACGTAGGAGTTCATCAGCTGAATTTACAATAGTAGCTTGAACACTGACGTTACGAGTTGATTCCATTACATTTGGATTGACCGCTGTGACTTTTCCGGTAAAAGAAGCAGTTGCTTTTTCATCAACTGAGACAGTCACTAAACTTCCAGCTGTTACTTTAGAGATAAAGTTTTGAGGAACAGAGAAGTTAACGTGTATAGATGATAAGTTATACAGCGGAACTATCTCTTGTCCTTCTTTAACATAGTCACCGATATTTACCATGCGAATTCCAGCTTTGCCTGAAAAAGGAGCAATGATTTTTTTCCTTGCAATAGTTGCTTTGAGAGCATCAACAGCACTGATAGCTTGATCATAGAGAGCCGATGTATTGTCATATTCATCAATTGAAATAGCATTTTTTTGACGAAGTGATACTGCACGGTCAAAACCTTTTTTCATGCGAGCTTGAAGAGCAAGAGCTCCTTTTAATTGTGCAATTTCAACGCTGTTATCAAGTTCAAGAAGAGTCGCACCTTCTTCTACAGTTGATCCTGATTCAAAATTTACTTTAGTTACCGTTCCTGCGAGTTGAGAACTAAGGGTTGCTCCACTTACCGCAGCCACATTACCTACTGCTTCAAATGTCGTATTCCAATCTGCATCTTGTGCAGTTGCAGTGGTTACAGCTTCTGGTGGAGGAGTAAACATGCCAGCTTGCATTGCTTTGTATATTTGGCAGCCTTTTATGCCTCCAAATAAAATTACAATAACTATAAAACCGATGAGAACTTTTACCTGAGCTTTTGACATAATCAAACAAGTGTATCAAACGCCTGTTAGACCAACAAATTTCAAATTAAACCTAGTAATTTCAATAGTTTAGGCTAAGTGAAGAGCATCCTCTAATGCTAATTTTACAGAGACGAGTTCATCCCTATGCTGACCAGAGAGAATATCATGAATTAAGAAAGGTCCTTCTACATGAAGAACGCCTATCGTTCGGTCATTGATTATTAAGCAAGTAAACAATGCAGTCCGCTCTATGAGTCCAAATTCCTCTGGGGTAACTGCTGTAAGAACTATTTGATCAGGATTAAGGAATGCTTGAAGAGGTTTGGAGTTTTCAGAATCATATAATTCTTGTTCTCTATAAAAAAGCTCACCTGTTGAAAATTGAGAAGAAAGAGCTCTAGTAACAGGATCAAACGTTAAGAGTTCTAATCCGTCAAACTGAGATGATGAAAGAATGTCTTTTGTAATTTTTTTTAGTGATGAATGTACAGAAACATGATTTATCTCTTCGTAAAATTCAAAAAACTTTGTCTTAAGCTCTCTATTTAATTGATAGACCTTCCGTGGTGGTTCAAAAGATGCGATCTGTGGATGTTGACTGTACAGCGAATCACTACTAAGAATTGGCGCAACTTCACCAATGAGCGAGTAGTATTGTTTCTGAATTTTGTCGATTCCTTCGGAACCGAGCGATCTATAGATTTCTTGGTATGAATTTCTAAAATCTCTTTTTGCAGATGCATACATCTCTGGATGATGCGCCCTTGAAAATGCAGTACTAATGTCGCATATCTTTTTAAGATTTTTTACTGTTTCAGTGAATACTTCGAATTCTTCAGTGATCTTAAGAGGAAGATAATGAGGGTTTATAAGCGCTCGAGAAAAATCACCAATTTCCCATTCATCTACAACTGCCTTTGCCAGCTCGAGTGGTGAAAAGCCTAATTTTCTTGTGAGTATTTTTTCGATTGAAAAAGAAGGACGTGCTTCCGAAATTGCTTCTTGATACATTTGTGGATAGTTCCAGCAAATTAAATTTATTCCAAGCTGATTAAGAGCGCCTGCTTCATAAGAAGTATTTGAGTCAATCAATGCTGCCTCAGAAAGAGTTGTTAGTGTTGCCAGTTCAAGTTGCAGTTGTTTTCTTAGAATTATTTGAAAATGTGCTCCCCGTTCCCCATTATGTGTAGAAATTTGAGAAATATTTTTTTCCAGTATTACGTTTAATTGGGTTTTAGAAGCTCGATGAAAACAAATTTTTTTTGCTGATAATTCACGTAAAATATACAGATAAAGATAGGGGTCTTTTTTGACCTCGTCTCTAACAGAGATTTCAGACGATTCTGGTTCATCCAATAATCGAAGTACTTGATAATGAGTTGAGGTTTCAATAGGAAGCCAGAAAGTATTGACGTGCTCCACAGCACGACTCAATCGCCTCTTATCGAGGGGTATATGATGCCAATTGTTTAATCGGTACTCCACAGTAAGAATATCGGTAAGATTCGTAGAAAACTTTATCGATATTTGGCATGATACCCTTCATATGTCAGAGCACCTTGATGCCACCACTATTAAATCAAACCTTACAAAGTTAAAAGAGCGCACTGAAGCTCTTAGGGGGTTTCTTTGACGTTGAAACAAAAGAAAGAAAATTAGGAGAGCTTGAAGTTCAAACCCAAGCACCAGATTTCTGGAATGATGCAGAAGTTGCGAAAAATCTCTTAAAAGAGAGATCTCAATGCCAAGAGATAATTCAACTTTCAAAAACACTTACTGATAAATTCTCAGATGCAGAAACGGCTCTGCAGCTTGCAGTTGAAGCCGGAGAAGATGATTTTTTATTAGAAGCAAAGGCTTCAATGGACTCCCTTGAAGTTATATTATCAAAACAAGAATTTCTCCTAAAAATGAATGGAGAACACGACCGTGCCGATGTCCTTTTAGAAGTAAATGGAGGATCCGGTGGCACCGAAGCGCAGGATTGGGCTGAGATGCTTCTTCGAATGTACATTAGGTGGTCAGAGAAAAAAGGATTTAAAACTGAGATAGTTGATTATCTTCCTGGCGAAGTTGCAGGACTTAAGTCTGCCACTATTTCTATCCAAGGTGATTTTGCCTATGGGCTTCTACGATCAGAGCAAGGAGTACACCGTTTAGTTAGAATTTCTCCATTTGATTCGAATGCAAGAAGGCATACAAGTTTTGCATCTGTTTCTGTTACTCCTGAAATTGAAGAAGACGTAGAAATAGTCATCGATGAGAAAGACCTTCGAATTGATACCTATCGTTCATCAGGTGCAGGAGGACAGCACGTGAATAAAACAGATTCGGCTGTTCGATTAACACACCTTCCTACCGGACTTGTGGTCGCATGCCAAATTGATCGTTCTCAACATAAAAATAAAGAGCGAGCCATGAAGATGTTAAAAGCAAAACTGTATGAGAGAGAGCAGCAGATTAACGCAGAGAAGATGGACGCAATAAAGGGTGCGCGCATGAAGATTGATTTTGGCAGTCAGATTCGATCCTACGTGTTTCAGCCGTATCAAATGGTGAAAGATCTTCGAACTAATTTTGAAACATCATCCATTGATAAAGTTATGGATGGTGATATCGATGGGTTTATCGAAGCGTATCTTGTTGATGGGGTTAAAGTATAATTAGAAATTACTCTCCTTCCTCAAGTGGAGAGAGCTCATCACTTAAAGCATCAAGAAACCACCGTCGTTGCGCAGTAATAAGCCGGTAGTGATACTCAAGATCATCAACAGTTATATCAGCACCTCCAAGAGTCGCGCTCAGTACTAAATAATATCCAACAAGGCTTAGTTTGATACCAACGAGTCCATCTGCAATTTCAAGTGCAGCTGCTATAAAATCAGCAGAACCTCTTAGAGGAACCGTAATAATATTAACCCCAAGATAAAAAGTAGTCTCTTGCGCAGAGCGAGCATTCTCAATCAAAACTTCTAATTCATTTTCTTCGTTGAGAGGCACAAGCCACCGAGCAGCATCAAGTGATTTATCTTTTAAAACTTTATCCGGATCGACATTTAACTTTAAAAGGAACTCTTCAACCACTCTTAACGGATCACGTCCACCAACAATTTTTTTAATATTAAGTGCTGCAAATTTTTTAATTTTTCCCATATACATTATTCCTTATGGTAGGGCTTGCCCTGAATTATAGTGACCGCGCGGTACAATTGTTCAACAAGAATAAGTCGTGTCATCTGATAGGTAAAGGTTAACTTTGAAAGCGCAATGGTTGCGTTCGCTCTTTTCCGCATTGCATCGGTCAGTCCCGAAGCCCCACCTATAAGAAATGTAAAATGACTCGTTCCTGAAACTGTTTTTTTACGGAGGAACTCGGCAAAATCTTCCGAGGAGTGCTCTTTCCCATTTTCATCAAGAGCGATTACAAAACTTCTGTCTGGTATTTTTTCGATACCTCCTACGCTCATTTCAATAGGAGCGCTCGATTGTAATCTAATTTTATATTCTTCTTCTCCTGATAGAACGAATTTCTGTTTTACAACGGATTCAGTGATGATCTTAAATTTCATGATTTTTCGTATGCCCTTCTGAAAGATTGAGCTTAAGACAATTTTGTTACAAGTCGAAATAATTAATTGTAGAAAGGATTCTCGTCATTGGCTAAGGATGGCTGAAACGGATTAAGAGGATAGTGCTTTTGCAGAAAGAAGCCCTATTCGTCAAGGACGAGGTGTAACATGGAAATAAAGTCGCTGAACTCAGCGGTATCGAATGTCGTGCGCTTACCAGAACGTGCATCAGCACAAACGGAAAGAAGCAAAACCCTATCAACAACAGATGACGCAGCAAAAGTTTCTTTTGCTTCGAATACTGGTGGAGTTGATAAACCTAATAGCTCAGAGAAAGTTAGTAGTATCCGAGAGCAATATGAAAAAGGTACGTATAAGGTTGATTCTGAAAAGATAGCTCAAAAGCTATTTGTTGAATTATTCTAACGTATGCTTTTTTGGGGAGTGCTCCTTTGTGCTCCCTACTCTTTTTCTACCACTACTTTTTCTTGTAGTGGGCGAATTGAAGATAACTGCCACAGTCTCCAGATCAGATCCTGATCGAGTATAACTGGTTCATCAAGAACAGATTTTCCATCATAGGTAATGACACCCTGAGTTAGTTTCATACCAGGTGCCAGTTGGCTAATTGAAATGGCGACTTCATCTTGTTTGATAATTTGGTTTTCAATAAGAGAAGCTGCTTGCGTAAGACGAGCAACATCTTTCATCTTTTTAGTAATAGCGATTCCAGATGCATTTGACGTTGCAGCTTCGGCAAGAATCTTGACAACTATCCCTAGGACAAGAGGATGCATAAATGGAATCTGCTCTCTTTTGAACTTAGAAAGAAGACAATAAGCAGCTACTGGTTGAAAAACATTTCTATTAAATACAACTCGGTCTACTGCATCAGCAGTTGCAATCGCAGAGGCAGCGATAGAAAGAGAACTTTCGTCAGGGGTATCTTCCTCTCCTATAAATTTACCGACTCGTTTAATAATCTCTTTTGTTTCACCAAACTGACTAAGGGCTGGTATCGAAATGAGAGCATCTTTTACCAAGCTACAGACTTCTTTACGCATGGCTATTTTAGATTCAGAAAAATATTCAGAACTTGCCGAAGTTTTCGAGTTTAGAAAAAATCCGTATGAATATAGATTTGCGGCAGTCAGTGCATCTTGAAAGATATTCTCTGAAAGCCCTACAGCAGTTAAAATTTTATGGCTCAGTAATGCTATTCTTGTAAATCGACTTAATTGTGATTCGTCGAGACTGTCAGTTATCTCTTCAACACATTCTCGGCGATATTCATCTTGTGGATAGAAATATTTTTCTTTTAAGTTTTGTGGGCGAAACGTTGTGGCATACTCTGCCCCACCTAGGATTTTTTCAAACAGCCCAAGTTCATCTAACTTTTTAAAGATACCATGGGGTACAAGTTTAAACTCTTTATAAAATGCACGCGATGATTCTTGCTCGGTAGCTTCAGATGGCTTTCTCTGCTTTCGAATCCTATCTACATATTTGATAACATACGTAACAGCAGATACGACATCGTTGTTTGAACAAGGAGATGTAAGAGTTGTTGCTAAAATAAAATGTCTATTGAGGAATGATTCGGAAGAATCTAAATTATTTCCGATTAAAACGATTGGATTTTGATGAAGTAGCTTTAGCTCTACCAGTTCACCGAGTAGTGTTTGTTTATCCGTGTTCTCATCGCAGTAGACGAGCGTAATAAAGTCATTAATACTTCCAACTGCTGCCTCTATTTCACTAACACTTTCAATAATTGTTGAAGGGAATCCTTTTGTTTTCAGAGCCTGACGCAGCCCTTCAGGTAGATTCTGAGATTTTTGAATTATAAATAATTGACGGTTCATATTTTCTTACTGATTTAGTTCGCCGCTACAGCAATCTTTCTTGAGTAGTCAGACCTTAAAGAGATTCCCACTCTTGCAAAAGCCCAAAAATACAGAGGAATTACTACTAATTTTTCTCAGTATTACTACGGTTTAGAGCTGTGAAGATAGTCTGAAAAAGTGTATAATTTCGGCTCCCTTAGAAGGCAAAAATAGACTATAACTGTTTGATTTTTTTGAATAAATTATGAAGTTCACATCCCTGCCCTCAATTCCTACTAAGTTCACTTCAGAGCTCATTGTCGTTACTGTAAACGAAACCGAAATTTCTAAAGCACAAACTGGAAAAAAGCCTACAAATACAGGTAGTTATGGAACTTTTACCTTCCTATCCTTGAATCTTTTAGTAGGTGGAAAGCTTCGAGATCTTCTCTCTAAAAGATCATTTAAAGCTCAATCTGGAGAATCCGTACTGATTTCAGGGCTCTCAGAGGACTTTCCTAATATTTTAGTTATAGGTTTTGATACTCAGAACCAGGATGTTTTTTCAAAACATGAAACACTTCGCTTTATCGGTGCTTTGATATCTTCAACAGCTAGAGAACTTCATGTTAAGTCTACTTCAATTTTAACTTCACACCTATCTTTAGAAAAAGAATCTTCATTTTGCGCGATGATTGAAGGTATTTCACTTGGTGGTTATGAGTACTCACAATATAAATCAAAAAAAGCTGACCCCTTAAAATTAGAAGAGATTATTTTTGTTAATCATAAAAAAATTGACGAACGTATTCTGCAGAGAGCAATAACATTGAGTGAGTCAACTTCGTTTGCAAGAGACCTCATCAACATGCCACCTAATGATTGCACTCCGCCATATTTAGTTTCTGTTGCAAAAACAATTGCGAGTAAGGGAAAACTTAAAATTCAAATATTTGAAAGAGCGCAACTTGAAAAAATGGGAGCGCATTCATTCCTTTCAGTTTCAAAAGGTACGTCATTACCTCCATTTTTAATTAAGCTTACCTATCAGCCCATAAAAAAGAATTCGAAAACAAAGGTAGTCTCTCTCGTAGGAAAGGGCATTACGTATGATACCGGTGGATATTCTTTAAAACCTGGCGATTCAATGATTGGGATGAAAGGGGACATGGCAGGTGCTGCGTGTGTGCTTGGTGTTATGCAAGCAGTTTCGACCTTAAAGCCAAATATTGAAGTTCGTGGTTATATCCCAACAACCGAAAATATGATTAACGGTGAAGCAACACGTGTTGGGGATATCGTTAAAGCAATGAACGGTAAAACTATTGAAATATTAAATACAGATGCTGAAGGAAGATTAATCTTAGCAGATGCACTGACCCTTGCATGTAAAGATAAAGCGAATATTGTTATTGATATAGCAACATTGACTGGAGCATGTATGGTAGCTCTTGGTATGCAGTATGCTGGTCTTTTTTCAGATGATGAAAAGCTTTCTAAAGAGATAATCGATCAAGGTTCAATTGCAGGGGAACGTTTTTGGCAACTTCCACTTGCTCCAGAATATGCAGCATCAATCAAAAGTCCCGTTGCAGATCTGAAAAATATTTCAGGGAACCGATGGGCGGGCGCTACGATTGCTGCTCTGTTTTTAAAAGAGTTTGTCACTGACACCAGATGGGCTCACCTCGATATTGCAGGACCATCTGATTCAGATAGGAGCAGTGGATATATAAAGCAAGGCGGAGTTGGTTTTGCTGTAAGAACTTTAACAAGAATGATTTTAAATCAACGGTAAAATATGGAAAACGGACAAGTATCACTAGTAAATATTGAAGAAGAAATGCGTCAGTCCTATATGGACTATGCAATGAGCGTTATTGTTGGAAGAGCGCTTCCAGATGTTCGTGATGGTTTAAAACCAGTGCAACGTCGAGTGCTTTATGCGATGTACGACAGCGGCCTTTTATCGAATCGTAAACATTTAAAATGTGCAAACGTTGTAGGTGAAGTACTTGGTAAGTATCACCCACACGGTGACTCTTCAGTATATGAAGCTCTTGTTCGTTTAGCACAGCCTTGGAACTTACGTTATCCACTCGTTGATGGTCAGGGTAACTTTGGCTCTATAGATGGTGATCCTGCTGCGGCATATAGATATACAGAGTGTCGAATGACCTCGGTGTCCGAACAACTTCTTGCTGATATTGAAAGTGACACAGTTGATTTTATTCCAAATTTTGATGAATCAAGGCAAGAACCAGTTGTTCTTCCAAACATGATTCCAAATCTTTTGGTGAATGGAAGTGATGGAATTGCAGTTGGAATGGCAACACATATCCCTCCCCATAATCTTCGTGAAGTCATCAATGGCACTATGGCATTGATTCAAAATCCTGATATGAACTTCATGCAGCTTATGGAACATATCCCTGGTCCAGATTTTCCTACAGGGGGAACTATTTATGGGCGCGGAGCACTTGTATCAGCGTATTCAACTGGAAAAGGAATTATTCAGCTTCGTGCAAAAACATCCATAGAAGCACTTGAGGGGAAGAATAGAGATGTCCAAGCTCTTATCGTTCATGAGATCCCATACCAAGTGAATAAATCACGATTACTCGAAAAAATTGCAGAGCTTGTAAACGATAAAACAATTGAAGGAATCTCAAAGCTCCGTGATGAATCAGATCGATCTGGTATGAGAATTGTTATTGAGTTGAAACGAGATGCTACTCCTGAAGTTGTTCTCAATCAGCTTTATAAAACAACACCACTCCAAGTAAGTTTTGGAATTATCAATCTTGCGATTGTAGAAGGTAAGCCTGTCGTTCTTGGGCTTATTCCAATGCTTAATCATTTCATCGATCACCGACGTGACGTGGTAACAAGACGCACTCAGTACCAGCTCAGAAAAGCAAATGAGCGAATGCATTTATTAGAAGGATTTAGAATTGCCCTTATTAATATAGATGCAGTGATTAAACTTATTAAAGAGAGTGATTCACCAAAAGAAGCAAAAGATAATCTTTGTACTCACTACAAGACGAGCGAGATACAAGCCCAAGCAATCCTCGATCTTCGACTACAAAAACTTACAGGAATGGAGCGTCTTGCAATTGAGCAAGAATATGCAGAGCTTGCTAAAGAAATTGAAGAGCTGCTTTCAATCCTTAGAGACAGCAAAAAAGTCGACACTATTATTGTCGGAGAGCTACAAGCGATAGTTGAGAAATACGGCGATAAGCGAAGAACAGAGATTGTTGACGATGGTGCAGAGATCAACGTTGAAGACCTTATTGAAGATGAAGAGATGGTCGTAACCGTAAGTCATACTGGCTACGCTAAACGAATTGCTACAAATGCATACCGAGCTCAGCGTCGTGGTGGAAAAGGCGTTACTGGAGCATCGAGCAAAGATGAAGATTTCACAGAACATTTATTTGTTGCATCAACGAAAGATGAATTATTAGTGTTTACCACTCTTGGAAGACTTTATTGGCTTAAAGTGTATGAAATTCCAGAGTCCGGAAGAACTGCAAAAGGTCGTGCTCTCGTCAATCTTTTAAATCTTAAAGCAGATGAAGCTATCTCAACAATTCTTCCTGTGAAGAGTTATACCCCTGATCAGTATGTCTTAATGGCAACTAAATCTGGTTACATTAAGAAAATTGAATTGATGGAATTTAGTCGTTCACGAAAGACGGGGATTGTTGCATGCACATTAGGTGAAGGTGATTCACTTGTTGGAGTTTCGATTGCTTCAGAGAAAGACGAGGTCGTTTTAGCTACTCAAACAGGAATGTCGATACGTTTTGCAAGCACTGATGTTCGTGCAGTTGGAAGAACAGCACGAGGCGTAACTGGAATTAATCTTGATGATAATGATTTAGTAGTCAGTATGACTGTTGTTTCTGCTGCCGATGAAACAAATGCAAGTCCAAAAACTCTTATGACTGTATGCGAAAATGGTTTTGGAAAGAGAACAAAAATTGATGACTACCGAACTCAAGGGAGAGCTGGAAAAGGAGTCATTGATATTCAAACAGAGGGGCGTAATGGTAATGTTGTTGGAGCGTTTATCGTAGATGATGAATCTTCTGGAATGCTTGTTACTTCTTCAGGAAAAATTATTAAAATAGAATGCAAAGGTATTTCTGTTATAGGCAGAAATACAATGGGTGTAAGGCTTATTGATCTAGAAGAGGGTGAAAAAGTAGTTGCTGTTTGCCATCTCTTTGATGGGGAAGCTGAGTAATCTTTTGTGGCAAAAAATGGCATGCAAAAGCGCAGTATTGGGGTAGTTGGTCTCGGACACTGGGGTACTGCGCTAGCACACTATCTTGCTCGACTTGGTCATACTGTTACTGGATGGTCTCGCGAAGAAGAGATAGTTCGATCTATTACACAAACTAAAAAGCATCCATACTGTTTTTCACAGTTTGCTCTTTTATTTAGTGCAACAACTGAACTGAGCATAATTTCAAAAAGTGAAATAATTTTAGTAGCTCTTCCAACTCGCGTAATTAGTGAGTATGACTTTGCCTCAAGGCTTGATGACAAACAGTACCTTGTCAGTGTTATGAAAGGGTTTGAGCCACTGACGAACCTTACTCCTTGTGCTTATTATAAAGAGCAAGGTTCAAAGGCAAAGCTCTGTAGTCTTTCTGGACCAAGTTTTGCAATTGATGTTATGACTAAGACTCCTGTTGCGGTAAGTATTGCTTCTGCTCAAAAACAGGATGCCCAACTGATCTCTGAACTTTTTCAGTCCTCCTCAATGAGAGTTTATCCTTCAGACGATGTTATTGGAGTTGAGCTTGGTGGTGCTTTAAAAAATATTATAGCTGTCGCGAGTGGAATTTGTGCAGGTTTAAAACTTGGTGATTCTACGAAAGCTGCCCTCATTACTAGAGGTCTTGCAGAGATGACACGGTTTTCACTGTACTTCGGAGGTAAACCTCAAACGTTATCTGGTCTCTCTGGGCTTGGAGACCTGATTCTTACCACTTCTTCAATAACCAGCAGAAATTATTCTTTTGGTTATAAGATTGGAGAAGGTCTTACAGCAGAAAAAGCAGCAGATGAAGTAGGTTCTACGGCTGAAGGTGTATTTTCAACTCCAGTTGTTGATAGAATTGCTAAGAAACATGGAATTTCAATGCCTATAACAGAGGCGCTTCATCGCGTATTACACGGCGCCATCCAACCTGAAGAGATGGTAGGACTTCTTATGTCTCGTCCAGCTGGAGAAGAATAGGTATACTTTCGGAACTACATGCGTCAAAAGATTAAAGACTATATTGAATTATCAAAGCCAGGAATTTTAATTCTTGTTCTTGTATCAACTGCTCTTGGTTTTGTTCTTGCTGAGCGTGCTGCAACAAATTTTTATATTCTTTTTATTACGTTAGTTGGCACAACAGTTTGTGCTGCTGGAGCTGGCGCTCTCAATCACTTCTTAGAGCGTGATGTTGATACAAAAATGAATCGTACAAAAAACCGTCCGATTCCAAGTGGAAGAGTCTCGGCACAAGAAGCTTTTGCTTATGGAATTTTGTGCACAATCTTTGGGTGCACACTCCTTGCTTGGCAAGTAAATCTGCTTTCAGGATTTCTTGCATTAATGACCACATTTCTTTACGCACTTGTTTATACTCCTTTAAAAAGACAAACATGGTTAAATACCGCTATTGGAGCTATCCCGGGAGCACTACCTATTATGGGAGGATGGGTTGCTGCTACAAATCATATATCTATTGAAGCATGGATTTTGTTTGCCATAATGTTTACTTGGCAGCATCCACATTTCTATGCGATTGCATGGATGCTTCGAGAAGATTACGCCCGTGGAGGTTTTAAAATGCTCCCTTGTATTGAGCCAGATGGCATCAGTACCTTTCGACAAATTAGATGGTTTTCATACTTAATGCTTCTTTCCACATTGGCTCTTTATTGTATAGGGGCTGCAGGGGTTGTTTATGCGATTGGCTCGACCATTCTTGGCTTTATAATGATCTATTACTGTGAGCAAAGTAGCAGAACCCATCAAAACGCCGCCGCTAAGACAGTTTTTAGATATTCAATTTTATACTTACCGCTTTTGTTTATTCTCTTAGCTCTAGATGTAGGGCTAGGAATATATTGATAGAAGTACGGTTTCTTACTGAAGTTTTCCTAAAGATACGGATAAAGTTGCTTCTACGCGTGGCTCAACTGAGGTACCAACTTTTTCTACTTCCGATATATGATAGAATTCAACTATCTGACTTCTGTCTTGAAGTGTTTTCATAATTGCCGCAAAGCCTAATTCCTCATGAATGCCTTCTGATTTTCCACCAGGTGCATAATGCATACGAGGATTTTTCCAGAATAAAAAATAACTTTTCATGAATTGATCGAACTCTGGGAGGTGTGCAATCGATTCAATGAGCGGCTTTGCCATACTCGTTGCTTTAAAAGTTATATCTGTTGGCTTCATAGATAGCTCGCTGGTGAGGTTAACTATTTTTTCTTGGTAAGTTTAGTCAGGAATTTTATACCAAGACCTAGTCCGCTAATCAAAAATAATATCGGCACCAACCAAGCAAGCATTCCAAATCCAGAACTATCTGGAACTGCTTTAAGGGTTTCTTCACCATAATCATCATTTAATTTGGTGATAACTTCTTCTTTACTAAGTCCCTTAGATAATTCCTCGCGAATTGTTTTTTTTAATTCACTTGCTTTAGCACTTGGACAATCTGATAAAAGTTTTCCTGGACAGTAGGGGCTCATCACGGAAGTAAAAATAGACTGAGCGTTTGATTCAATTATCTGCTCATCGGCATATAAGAAAGTAGACGAAGATAGTGCTATTAAAAAAAGCACGGATAGATTGAATCGCTTATTTTTCATGATTCCTTTGCACCGTATTGAGAAAGATAATTCTTAATTGCTTCTTGCTGTTCAATGCCTAAAGCATATTCACCTGCCTCTGATCCTGACAAATATGAAATGATATGGTGTATAGAAACAAGTGGGTGTATGGGAATTTTAAATAGATTCTCCATTTCTTGTTTTGCAGAAATAGTTCCTTCCCCTACTTCACATCGATCAACAGCAATACAGATTCCTAGTAATGTTACTTTTAATTCATTTAAAAGTATTGGAACGATTTTCTTGATTGTTGTTCCCGCAGTAATAACGTCTTCAACCAGAGCTACGGTATCCCCTTGAGTTGGAACTTTTCCAACAAGCATTCCGCCCTCTCCGGCCGTTTTTGCTTCTTTCCGATCGAAGCAGTAGTCGGCGTTATGTTGATAATTTTTATAAAGAGCAGATGTCGTTGCTACAGAGAGCGGTATGCCTTTATATGACGGCCCAAATACTATTGAAGGAAGTTCTGGCAGGTGGTGCTTCATTGCAGCTGCATAGGTATTACCAAGCTCAACTAATGCGCTTCCTGAATGAAGTTTTCCGAAGTTTAAAAAGTACGGAGACAGTCTGCCACTTTTGATTTTAAATTCCCCAAAGAGCAGAGCTTTCTCTTGTAAGAGAAACCTAATAAATGATTTTTGATATTCTTCAATTTGTATCAACATTATCAAGCACCTTATTTCCAGCAATTATAACGTTACTCATATCTATTCTTTCATCGTTTTTTATACGAACAAAAACTAAATGATGATTTGAATTTTTATCATAGTGAGCAGAGACAACACGCCCTATTTCAGTGCCGTCTAATAATATGCTTGTTTGTTCGGGGATAGCTTCTTGCAACTCTGAAGAATTGTCGGTAATAAGTCTTTTGAATATTTTTGGAGTTTTTCCAAAGCTTTCAATCTTTTCAACTACTTCTTGACCAACATAACATCCTTTATTAGCTGCAATTGCATCGTCGTAGCCGCTTTCGCTAAAAAGGACTTGATCTGTTAGCTCTTTGCCAAATCGTGGGATGCCTGCAGTAAATTCTAAATAATCGTATTCATCTTCTGACATTAATCTGACGTTATTTTTGTCAAAAATATCTAATAATTGATTCTCTGACTCAGAATTTAAAGTAATGATAACTCTGAAATCATTACTATTATTTGTCGTTGATAATAAAGAATCTGTTAGTGGAACTGACAAAGTCTTTGATACACAAAAAACCTTTGCACCCTTCTCTGTTATATTTTCAACAGTGACTCGGTCTGCAACTATATATTTTTTAAATGCTGATATTACTTCATCAGGGTTTCCTCTGTTACAAACAAGAATAAATCTTGTTTCTTCTACTTTATAAACTGTAAAAATACCTTGAGTTTTTCCTTGGGGAGTAATTTGAGCTGCGGGGCAGCTGCTGTTAACTGATAAACTTTTGATATTATTCGTTAGGCGAGATTGTAAGTATCTTGGAGAATCTTTCCCACTTACTTCAAGAATAATTGCTGTAGAGATATAGTAGTATTTCACGATAGGAGGCTTTCATGAATGAAGACCCAATTATTGGACTTCACTTAAGAAGATTATCGTATAATTGTTCCTAGTCGATCAAATCCAGCCCACGACCAATAGACGATAAAAGCCCTTCCTTTAACGCGTCTGACATCAAGATAGTGCTGTTCCCAAAATCGGGAGTCTTTTGAATCATCTCGATTGTCTCCAAGCAGGAATATATGACCTTCTGGGACAATATCAGGGCCAAAGTCTCCAACTTCAATGCCACCTCGACTGTATCTTGCGTAGTTTTCAGATTGTAGAGCATCGTTTACATAGAGCTCAGTGCCGCGGACTTCAACCTTATCACCAGGAAGTCCAATAACTCGTTTAATGAAATTTGTTTCATCTTCATTTTGAGAGGTAGATTCTTCATCTGGACGGGTAAAAACAACAACGTCTCCACGTGAGGGCATTTTCCAATCAAAGAGTGTATTGGTCATAAAAGCGATACGAAATCCGTAGGCAAGTTTATTGACCAAAATCCTGTCTGTAATTTGTAGTGTCGGAACCATCGAAGAAGATGGAATTTGAAATGGCTCGATAAAAGTCGGGCGAATTATTAAAAATGCTAAACCAAGAAGGAGCCCTACTGTTACAACAAAAGATACCGCTTCTTGCCAAAGTTTTTTTAGCCCTGAATCATTCATAAGAAGTCGAAAGTTTAGAAGATGATAAGGATATGTGCAATGCTGAACAAAAAATGAAAAAGGACACTTTTTAGGTGTCCTCGAGAGAGAATAGAGAGTACAAGAGAGAAAATCTGTATTATTATGCTGCGTAGTCCTGTCTTTTTCCGAATACGACTGTTGAGCAATCTACGTTTAATCCAGCATCATCTTTTGATGTTACTGTTGAGACGAAAATTCCAGGTTCAAAAGCTCTTTCTTTAAGTAGCTCAATTTTAACAGCATCAGGCACTGTCATTGTTGCTTTAATTGAGAAGTTTATCTCAACAATTACTGCACCAGGAGCTTCGCTCAAAACTTTTGTTATCATCCCGTAGATTGGATATGTTTGACCAATCTCAACGTCACCAGAGGTTACTTCAAGACCAAATTTTTCGAAGAAGTTTTCTTTATTTTCCATGTAATCCCTTTTATTAATTACGAGATGTTAATACACACATATCAGCGGGGGCTTGAAGATTGATTCATGAAATTGTAAGCAATTTGTGCTGAGATTCAAAATACAAAAATTCTTGTACGGCGTTCTACGAAATCTTCTTAGAAAGTATCTAGTGAATTTTTATTTATTACTGGCTCTTCTGAATTTCGTCAATGAAATCAAGCAGCTCAGTGTCGTTATGTCCACTAATACATAAAGAAAATAACGTGTCTTTTTCGAGGAAAAAAGATGCTGAGAATAAATCTAAAACATTAGCTGCAGGAAGATAGAAGTTTATTGGGTCTTTAGAAGAAATTGTGGGGTGGAGAAGCATAGCATTTTGATCGAATATAAAATCTTGTTGCACATATTCAAGGGACTGTGTTTGGGCAAGTGATACTTGTAGTGCTTTAGCTTGAGGTATCGCTTCAATTGCTTCTTGCAGTTCGTCCTGAAAAAGTAAATTTCTTAATTCGTTCTGTAGTATTTTTTTTCTTTCGTTAAAAAAGTTCTTAAAAAATTCTTGGGAACAAACTTTAATTTCATATGTTTTGGAAATGAATTCAATGAGCTTGAAAAAATAATCATAGTGCTCATTCGAAAGTTGAGTTAATTCATCATTATGAGGGATATAGATAGACCGAGAGCGTGTATATGGGATCTGTGGAGTTAATATTCTTACAACCTCTCTGAGTGTACTTTTCTTATCAGAAATAACGCCAACTGAATCAAGATTTGTTTTTAGTAGAAGTGAATTCTCTTTAGATACGACATTACTTTTTAAGCGTATGGCGTACAGTCCAAGTCCTGCAGCAGGAGCACGAATACTTCCACCAGAATCGGAACCGATACTAAAATCAACTTTATCTTCAAGATTTTTAGTAGCAACAGATAAAGCAGAACCAAATGATGATCCGTATAAAACTTTTCCCTCATCTACAACTTCTGCAACGTGCCCATCTCCAAAAAATGGGTTTTTAGCAGTACTGTCTAGGCACAGCGGTGACAGATTTACTGAACCTATTAGAGTAAAATGTTTATTGAGAGTTCCAATAAGTATGCTCGAAGATTTTGCGCATGCAATATATTCTGGTTTGATACCAAAGCTGCAAGGGGAGTCTTTTACAAAGAAGATATCTTTAACTGAATATCGTATAGATGATTTTTGATTTTTCTGAGTAGAATTACTTTGTAAGTATTTCCGAATATAGATGCTCATTTCGAATAAATACCAAGGCTTGCTATGCTTACCAAGCAATCATTTTGTTCACTAAAGCACTGTTCATAAGATGCAAAGCAATAACTTGTTACTTGTTTTTGTCTTTTTAAAATATCTGAAATTGTCATCATTGTGGAGTGTCCACAGATTCTTTGAGCATCATTATCCTTTACGCAGTGCAAGAAGAGTTTGTCAGGATCATTTTCAATAATGTAGTTTAGATATTGTTCATCGAGTTTTTGCACTTGCTCAAGTCTTTCTTTGGTTGTCTTTGCTGTATCTCCAAAAGCTTGACCAACGTGTGCCATATCAACACCTGCAATAAATCCGTAACGAATATTCTTTTTTTCAAGATCGGAAATGATTTCAACCATCGATTTAATAAATTTTTCATATGGTTCGAAATGAGATCGTTCTATGTTGTAAAAAGGATAAAGACTTCCTACAAGAATCGGAACTATTTTGGCATTTGGAAGAATCGTTGTAATGAAAGGCATTTGAAGTTCAAGTGAATGTTCGTGAGTATGGAGAGAGGCTTCTTCTAGAAAGCGCGTACCATAAAGATCTATCAATTTCTCTATAATATCATCAGCGTTTTGTTGAATACCAAGAGGTGTCGAGTATAAGTTTTTTGTGCCAATAAATAATGAATCGCCTAGCTGATGAGAGGTGCCCATTAAAAAAATTACTTCTAACTCTGAATTTTGAAGTAATTGATATCCTTTACCGTAACTTCTGTGACCACGAAAATAATCAATATGAGGTACTTTAAGTAGTTTTAGATTTTTAGGATTTGGAATCGATTGCAGTGGCTCTAGAGCAAGTATCTCCATCACGTCTGATTTCAAGACGGCTGGGTCAGAGTGATAGACCCTCCCTGCAAACTGTGGTGTACGAATACTATTTGCCAATACAAAACTTCGAAAATATCCTACCTAGGATATCTTCGGTAGTAGTTTTTCCAACTAATTCAGAGAGCGCTCCAAGAGCGGTGCGTACATCTTCGCTCATTATCTCTAAAGGAAGATTTTTATCTTTTTCAATTCTCGCAAGAGACTGTTCAGCCTGATAAAGGCAGTTTCGCTGACGTTCATTTGTAATAACTAAAGAGCTTTCAGCACTTGTATGGGCAGTATTTTTAACAGCTTCAATAAGCTCTTTAATAAGATTAGAGAACCCATTTTTAGTTTTTGCAGACAGGTAAATATTTTGCTGGCAGATACCTGATTCACAGAAAAATTCTCCTACTGCTTTTGGATTGAGATCTATCTTATTGGTGACCATCCACACTGGTTTTCCTCGACCCCTAAATTCTTCTATGACCTCTTTCCATTCGCCAGACTGGTCGGTTGCATCGGTAATAAATAAAATAAGGTCAGCCCAATCAATCTTGCCTTTCGTTAGAGAAACACCAATTTTTTCGACCTCATCATCAGTTTCTCTGATACCGGCAGAGTCACAAAAAATGAATGTGTAACCTCCTAGATTGCAACTTTCTTCAATAATGTCTCGGGTCGTTCCGTGAATTGGGGTAACAATTGCTCGTTCTTTTTCAAGTAAAAGATTTAAAAGACTAGATTTCCCTACGTTTGGTCTGCCGCAAAGCAGCACTCGAAAACCATCTTTAACCGTTTGTCCGTATCTAAAAGTAGAAAGTAATCCAGAGATCTCCTCTTTCGTTGCAGCAATGTCACTCCTCATTCTCAGAAGAGAACTTGGTTCAATATCTTCCTCAGGAAAATCTATATGCGCTTCAAGTTCAGCAAGAATATTTTTTAACGGTTCACCGAGAGTTTCTATTGTTTGACTTAAGTGACCACTCAGTTGCTCACTTGCAACGGTCAGTGCCCGGTCGCTTGTTGCATTAATAACATCTGCAATGGCTTCAGCTTGCAGTAGATCAAGTTTTCCATGCAAAAAAGCCCGTTTAGTAAACTCACCGGGCTCTGCCGGAGTCATTCCACATGAAAAAAGGGATCTGAGGACTTTTTCAACAATGAGGGGACTTCCATGAAATTGAAACTCAGCAATATCTTCACCGGTAAAGGAATGTGGACCAGGCATAAAGACGCAAAGTGCTTTATCAATCTCTTCATGTGTTTCAAAATCGAGCATCACACCATAGACCATCTCTCGAGGCCTATTTGTAGGGTCTTTTTTACCTTTAAAGACAGCGTGTACTGCTGAATGAGCACGCGAACCACTGACGCGCACAACTGCAATTCCTGCAGGCTGAGGAGCCGTTGCAAGGGCTGCAATCGTAGTAGTTGTATGTGACATATGTAAATTTTAAAGCTTCGTCAGGATGAATCCAAATGAAAAAATTACAAGGCTTGCATATGCAGTAGCTTGAATAGGAGTAATTCTTCGATCCTCACGAATTGAATACTGCTGAACAATGCTAATTAAGTTATTTGTAAGCCAATACAGAACAAGTCCTGAAGGCATTGGATGCAGAATAAACATCCCTGTAAAAATAACGGGCATAAACAGCATAATTTTTTTCTGTTGAGGATCCATTGTGGATGGTTGTGTGAGTTGTTGAACGAACATGCTAGCACCCATAAGAATAATCATCAGCGGAATACCGATACCAAAAAGTTGTAGGCTCTCTGGTGTTGCCAGGTCATTAATCCATAACGCAAACGGCTCATGTCTTAAATCAATTGAATTCAGTAATGCGTTATAAAGACCTAAAAAAACTGGAATTTGAATAAGCATTGGAAAGCAACCACCAAGAGGATTAACCCCTCTTTTTTTGTAAAGGGTCATTAATTCTTGGTTCAAAATATTTGGATCGGTAACTCTTTCACGAAGGGCTGCAATTTCAGGTTGTAGATCTTGCATTGCCTTCATTGATTTAAAACTTGATTGAGTTAGGGGCAGAAATCCAAGTTTAATTAAAAGTGTTAAAAGAATAATACTGAGCCCATAGTTTCCAATAAATGAATAAAAGAATTTCATCAGTGCTAATATTGGGTGAGCTAGAAACGAAAACATTCCTAGGTCGATACTTCTTTCAAGCGAGAACCCGACACCACGTAAAATATCAACATCCTTAGGACCAACATAGATTTGGAACGATCCACCTTGTGAGTTCCCACTCGATTGCATGAAAAAAGTATCCCCTACTTTTCCTTGTGAAACCGGAGCAGGGTTGTTTGGATTTATTAAAGCCTCGATAAAATAAAAATCACAGATTGAAATCCATTTTGATGATTCGTTCGATGTCTTGGCATCTTTTTGTGAAGCAAATGGTGTTGATAAAAGTTTATCTTCAGTCGATAGATGGCTGAAAAGTCTAGTCAGTCCTTCAGTTGTTACTTGCTCAGCAGTTGTTGGTCGTGTCCATTGAAGGAGCATCGGAACACTGCCGCCAGTTAATCTATCAAAGCTAATATCAGTCTTTATTACGTACGATCCAGCCGTGAATGTAAGTTTTTTCTGAACCTTTAATCCGCTTGGTAATTCACCAGTGAAAGTAAATTCTGCGGGCTCTCCTTCTTTGATGACATAATACTGCCCTTCCATCTGTGGCAGTTTCGTTTGATCGAGTTGGTACAGGGTAAAATCATCAGTTGCACCATCAGCAATAATTCCCAGTGGCAGAGCAGATCCTTCCGCTTTAGAAATTAGTTGAAGCGGTTCAGTACTCCCTACTTTTTCAGTATATTTTTTTAAACTTATTGACTGGACTCTCCCCCCGAGGTGGTTAATACCAATCAAAGCAATACCAGTATTGATAAACGTTTGAGGACTTTCATCAAGTTGTTTTAAGCTTGGAACAGTGTCGTTGTGAAATGTGTTGGAAACTTGAGTTATTGTTTGCGTTGTGGTGCTTGGTGCAATAGCTTGACCTGAATTTTGAACTTGTGCTGTTGTCGTATTAGATACAGCAGGAGCCAACGGTGCAGGTGTAGGAAACATTACCTGGACATACATCATTACAAAGAACAGGATGAAAACGATTACAAATAAGTTTTTTCTATCTTCCATAGTTTTTTCTTCTCAAAATTCAGTCTAAGTTTTATTTCTTTGTATGTAGGTGATGAGGATCGATGCCACCAGTGCTCCAGGGATTGCACCGTATAACTCGTATTATTGCTAAGAATAATCCTTTAAAAATTCCAAAGTGTTTTATCGCATCAATCGCATATTCACTACACGTCGGATGAAATCTACAGTGTTGTCCAAAGAGCGGACTGACAAAGTATTTATACCCTTTAATGAGGCTTATCACGATAAGTGAAAGAAGCGAATTTAAGCTTTTAATAGCGATTTTCCTTGCAAGAGTTTTTGAAGTTCTTTGGCTATATCTTGAGAAGACATCGCCGAGAAATCCTTACGTGCAATTATGACGATATCAAATGACCCTTGCAATTTTGGAAGGAGGCTTTGAAAAGCAACTCTAAGGATTCTTTTGATACGATTTCTAATGACAGCACGTTTATCAATTTTAGTTGAGACAGTAATGCCTAGACGCCAAGAATCGTGCTCACTTTCAGTGAGTTGCAGAGATAAATTGTAGCTTTGAAGTTTGAGAGGGGCGTTTTTGGCGCGACGGAACTCAAATGATTTTTTAAGCTTATTTATAGTGACCTTTCTTAGGCGCAGTTACAGAAACTCTCTTTCTGCCTTTAGCACGACGAGCATTCAATATTTTCTGTCCACCTTTAGTTTCCATTCTTGATCTGAAACCATGAGTAGTTTTTCTGCTCTTTTTACTTGGTTGGTAGGTTCGTTTCATAGTGTGTAAAGCCCTGACTTGAAGATCTTATGTTTCGCTATAATGTATATTGTTTAATGATTCTAATTCATTAGAGGCTAAGAAAGCAATTTCTGGGCGGTAAAAGATACCTAACATACTGAAATTACTACATGTCTGATGTTGTCGAAGAGTGGATAAAGGGGCAGCCCCTTCAAAAAACAGGGATAGAACTCTCAATAATTATACCTGCCTATAACGAGCGCTGGCGCCTACCACCAACCCTTATCGACATTATTGATTACATTGAAAAGCGAGAGATTAACTACGAAGTCATCGTCGTTGATGATGGAAGTACAGATGAGACTTCATCGATTGTTAGAAAGTTTGAACGAGTGCGACCGCAAGAAGTCAAATGTATTCGGCTTCCAAAGAACAGAGGTAAGGGACACGCTGTAAGAACCGGAGCAGAGAATGCAACTGGTTCAAGAATAATATTTGTAGATGCTGACGGAGCAACTCCAATCGCAGAAATAGAACGACTGGAAGCGGCAATTAAAGATGGAGCCGATGTTGCAATTGGTTCACGTGCAATGAAAAGTAGTGATACACAGATAAAAACCATTTGGTACCGGAAGCTTCTTGGAAGAATTTTTAATAATTATGTGAATTTTATTATCCTCCCCGGTATCACTGATACTCAGTGTGGCTTTAAGATGTTTACTTTTGAAGCTGCGCAAAAACTTTTCCCACTACAAACAGCAGAGCGATTTAGTTTTGATGTTGAGCTTTTATACTTAGCAAGAAAATTTAAAATGAAGATTGCTGAAGTGCCGATCAACTGGGAAAACGTCCCTGGTTCCAAAGTAAACTTAGTTCTTGATTCGATAAGAATGTTTCGGGATATTTTTCGGTTTCGGATGATTCATCGAGGGAGATGAAATTTATTGGGCAATGGAATTATATCCTTTACACGAAAAGACTTAATTTCAGCAGTGTTACTTTGAAAGGTAGAGCATAAGCGTTTCTATAAATTGCTTACGATCTAAAGGTTTATCAAGATGCGAATTACACCCTGCTTCTTGTGTTCTAATAATATCTTCATTTAAAGCGTTTGCAGTAAAGGCAATAATTGGAACTTTCTTATTTTTGCTCCTAATCTCTTTAGTTGCCTCGAATCCATCAACTTCAGGCATTTGCATATCCATAAGGATAAGATCAAAATTATTTTTAGTAGTAGCTTCAATAGCTTCTCTTCCATTCAGAGCAAATACAATCTCTAAATCTGTTTTTCTAAGAATAACTTCAAGAAGTCTTCTATTAGCTGCCACATCTTCAGCTATTAAGATTTTACCTTTTAAAGTTGGAAGCGTGGAATTATTTTCTTTTTGTACGAAATCATTCGTGCTCTGTTCTACTGAAGAAAGCATCGTAAATCCAGTACTGCTAGAAGTATCTAATTCAACGGTAAAAACTGAGCCTTTGTTATGTATACTGTTTACCGAGATAGTACCTGACATCATCTCTAGAAGTTGTTTTGTAATTGATAAGCCAAGTCCAGTTCCACCAAATTTTCTGCTTGTTGAAGTATCAGCCTGAGTAAATGGAGTAAACAAAGTGGCTTGTTGATCTGTTGTTAGTCCAATTCCAGTATCTTTAATAGAGATTTGGATCTTGTTAGTTGCTTGATTAAAAGATGTTGTTACATCGACCGAACCACTCTTTGTAAATTTTATTGCATTACCTATTAGGTTTAATAGTACCTGTTTTAGCCTAAGAGGATCCCCTGTGATTGTTGATGGCAAAGGCCAATTATAATGATAATTAAGCGAAAGCCCATTCTCTTTTGCCCTAAGCTGAAAGAGTTTTTGAGTGTCTAGTAATATTTTTACAACAGAGAAATTTATTTTCTCACATACGACTGCGCCTGCATCAAGCTTTGATAAATCTAAAATATCATTAATGATACCAAGTAAGTGTTGACTACTTGAACTAACGACATCCAAAGCTTCTTGCATAAGCTCGGGTGAGCAATCGGGAAGTTTTGCGGTTTCAGTAAATCCAATTATTGCAGTCAGAGGAGTGCGGATTTCATGACTCATATTAGCTAGAAATAACGCCTTTGATTTCGTTGCCGACTCAGCTTTTATGACTGCTTCCTTGAGGTCGTTTTCAGCACGTTTTCTAGCGGTGATGTCAGTTATTGAACCCGACATTCTTGTTGGATTCCCTATTTCATCACGAACTACTTTTGCCCTACCTTGAAACCAACGGTAAACCCCACTTTTCGTTTTTAATCTGTATTCAATATTGAATGGTTCGTCAAATTCAAAAGCTGAATTCACTGCTTTAAAAGTTTTATCGACATCATCTTTATGAAGGAGAGATTTAAAAGTAGAACGAGTCGAAGGAATCTCTTGATCCGCATACCCCAGTAGCTCATAGAATCTTTTTGACCACCACTCATCTTCTGATTTTACATCTATCCAGTCCCAGATTCCGTCGGAGGATCCTTGTACTGCAAGGTCATATCTCTCGTTGATAAACTTTGATTCTTCTTCGATGCGAACTTTTTCATGAATATCATGACAACAATTAACGTAACCACCGAAATCGTCATTATCAAAGAACCAAGGGTTTCCATTGCCCTCTATCCAACGAAAGGTACCATCATTATATTTTAAGCGATAATTCATCGAGAAAGGGGCTCTTTTTTCGAACGCGTCACTATATGTACTGAAGCATCTTTGACGATCGGCAGGATGCACTCCTTCAACCCATCCGTCTCCTAATTCTTGTTCAAGAGTTCTTCCAGTGAAATCAAGCCATGACTGATTAAAGTAGTCACATTTTTTATCTACTCCAGAAGTCCAAACAAAAACAGAAGTTGTACTAAGGATTTTTTCAAGTTTTCTTTCACTTGCAATCGAAGCGATACACGCTTTTTGAACTTCCTTATTTTTCTTTTTTAATTCAAGTTGAAAAATTACATTTTTCGCTAATACTTTTAATGTTTCTATGGCTAGTTCAGGGATCTCTTTTGGTTTTGTATCAATGGTACAGAGCGTTCCTAAAGCGTAGCCTTTAGATGTTACCAGCGGTATTCCAGCATAGAACCGGATTTCTGGATCTCCGGTTACAAGTAGGTTATCAGAGAATCTTGAGTCTTTAGTAGCATCATTGACAATAAGAGGCTCGGTCGAGTGTATTGCATGTGCACAGAAAGCTAAGTCTCGATGAGTTTCACTAGCAGTAAGACCAAGTTTACTTTTAAACCACTGCCTATCTTTATCAACAATAGAAATCAGTGCGATCGGTGTATCACAGAGCCTTGCAGCTAATGCAACAAGCTCATCGAATATTTTTTCCGATTCAGTGTCTAGAATATCCAACGAATATAATTCGTCTAATCTTTCATTCTCATTGATAGGTAAATCAGCTTTCATTATATAACTCGCCAGTGAGGTATAATCGGCATGTTATATTAAGTACTTAATCCCCTTTTTTAGATACTAGAACTGAGTAATTTTAAGAGATTAGTTCTTGATTCCACAGAATTGAATTCTAATTTATTTTACTGCACATATACGAACTTCCCCATTGATATATTGAATTGAAATACTTCCCCCCACCAAGGGCAGTGTTCGAATAGTTCCGTCCTCACCGTTAAGAGGGCGAAATTCAAAATTCTTTAATGAAATTTGATCTTTAAGATACGTGCTCAATTCGGAAACATCATTTGGGGGCCTTTTATAGATATCAATGATAGCTTTTATTGCTGAAACAATATCAGAAGCACTGCGAAAACTTTCACTGTCTGCTTTTGCTTCTTCTAGCTGCTTTGGATTCACCGTTTGAGTGCTAACATCACAATAAAGTAATGATCCTTTAACTAAGAAAGCAATAATTCCATATTTTTCAGATTCAAAACTACTAAAAGTAAAAGCATCTACACCACCTCCAATGAGAGTAGCTTTAGAAAAAGATGGCGAGTAATCTTTAATTGACTGAACTTCCAAAGCCCTACCTGCAGTTTTTTGTAGCTTAAACTGTAACGGAGTAGTTTTTTTTAGTATTGTTTATAGATTCATTAGTTCTAAGATATGATGAAGGACAGTCCTATTTTTTTGGCTGACTTCTTTGACTATAAAATCTAAGTTATGCTCTTTTTCGAACATCTTTTTCAATAGAACTTCCAATTTCTATTCTCGCACAATCGAGATCGTAGTCCATTTGTAGTCCAAGCCAGAAAGTAGCTGAATTACCAAAGTAAGCCGCAAGCCTTAAGGCAGTATCCGCGCTCACCCCTCTTTTCTCGAGAGCAATTTCATTAATTCGGCGAGCTGGCACACCAAGAGCAAGAGCGAGCCTGTTTTGGCTTAGATTCATGGGAGTCAAGAATTCTTCCATAAGGACTTCACCAGGATGAATAGGATTTAATTTCTTTTTTTTCATAATTTAACTCGTGATAATTCACTGTCCGGCACGATTACCATGAAGTTTCTCTAGCCTATTGGCTGGAGGTATTCGTAAATCAGTAAAAGTCACCGAAACATATTAGAAAGAAGCGTTAAGAACTTATTGCAAATCATGTGCTAATAATAAACGACACTATTTTAAATAAATCCAGTTTATTTGCGAAAAATCTTACTCTGCCGGAATTGCTGAGACAATTTTACCCGTTACTCTATTCAAGCGATAAGTAATTTGCCTGAATTTTGCCTCTACGAAGTCGTCTGTAACTTTTAGGCAACATACTATATGCCATTGAACGTCTTCTTCAAGATTCGGATTAATTGAATCAGGTTTTATGCTGCCAGGGAAAGTGGTTCGCCATATTTGGCCTTGGGTAGTGGCATTCAATGCCTCAACATAATTAGCATGGCTTTGATATGTGACATTATTAATCGTGATTGGTTTAGGATCTCCAATTTTTGCAAAGGCTAAAGATGTGTCTATTAAGATAAAAAAACAAGCAAAGAGAATTTTCTTCATATAGTTATTCTATGTCCGATGTTTTTCGACTTTTCCCATCACCGAAGGTATTTAAATCTGAATTCGCAGAATACAAAAGAGGCGATCTTGATTAACAAGAGATCATTATAAAAAGTTAAAGATTCGGTAGGAGGCGCTAGTACTTAATTAGAAAATGATTTTTTTTCAAGAATTAAATTACTTTGATCTTTTCCATCTCGTAACTAAATTCCGTTATCGTCTAGCTGCTAATCTACCCAATGTGTCCGAGAAGGTATCATGGGACTTTCGTCATGAATATGTACGGCAATTAATTGTTCTCCATCCGAGTTTAATGTAGTTTTTGCAATCTCTCGGGCCTCCTCGAAGGGTATCTCAATTACTTTAAAAGTTTTTTTAACTACTGGGTCAGACCAATCTGGGAATACTAATTTTGCTAGTTCCTCAATGCTGTATACAGCTAATCCTACCACACCAAAATATTCCGTAGAGAGAACATGAGTGTGAATCCAGACGTTATCCTCTGGAATATCCGACAGACCGTTCGGTGGTTTTAACTGTGTACAAGTTGGCATCTATAACTACTTAAACAAGACAACGTGCAAAAACCTACGAGCCAGATTATTTATGAAAACAAATTATATTTAATAATTGCATATATCGCGCGGAATCCATCTTTCATTCCGATTTTCTTACCTTCAGCATAGGTTCTTCCGTAGTAAGAAATACCCATCTCAAAAATCCGACAGTTAAGTTTAGAAATTTTAGCGGTGATTTCAGGCTCAAATCCAAATCGATTCTCTTCAATTTTTATACTTTGAATGATTTCTCGACGAAACATTTTGTAACATGTTTCCATATCGGTAAGATTAATATTGGTAAACATATTAGAAAGAAGTGTTAAGAACTTATTTCCAACCATGTGCCAGAAGTAAACAACACGGTGAGGTTGTCCACCCATAAACCTTGAACCGAAAACAACATCAGCTTTGCCGCGAACAATTGGATCCATAAGGAGTGCTAACTCTTTCGGATCGTATTCAAGGTCGGCATCTTGAACGACAACGATATCTCCTGTTGCGTGTTGGAAACCAGTTCTAAGCGCTGCGCCTTTTCCTTGATTGAAATCATGATACACAATCTTTGCAACGTGAGGTGCAATTTCGTTTTTTAAAATATCTCTGCAACCATCAGTTGAATAGTCATCAACAATGATGATCTCTTTATCTACAACTGGACACTCGTTAACAGCTTTAATAATATCGTGAATTGTATTTTTCTCGTTGTAGCAGGGGATAACAATCGTTAGTTTCATGTGTAGAAGGTATTGATTTTATTTATAAAAATCAACAGAAGAGGGTTAAAATAGTTTACTTTGATTGCTCTACAGCTTGAATCGTAGCTTGAAGGTCTGTACGCCCATTAAAAGTGCTTTTATCGAGTTTAAAAGCCACATCTACGGCACTTCCAGTAACGAGGGCTGGGTGCGAGGGATTCCTCCAAAACATTCCAGTCATATGTCGTTTACCATCTGAGAAGATAACTTTTGTATGAGCCTTCTTGATTACGGCAACTTCAATAATATTTAAATTTTTAGCCAATAAAATTGGAGTAGGATTTCCCATGCCAAACGGTGCAAAACCTTGAAGCTCATCAGTGACACTAAAATCAAGCTCATCAAGCACTACTTCCGTATCAGCTTCTACGTAAGGTACAGTCTCGATTTTTTCTAAACGCTTTACGCATTCTGCTTTAAATAACTCAACAAATTCTGGCATCTTATCAGGCGCTACTGACATTCCCCCTGCCCCACTGTGTCCACCAAACTTAATCATTGTTGGGGCAATTGCATGTAATGCTTCAACAACATTAAATCCTTTAATACCTCGAACCGATCCTTTGTACATTCCATCCGAATCCACTCCCATAACAACAGCAGGACGGTAAAATGTTTCAACCAGGCGCTGAGCAACAATTCCAACTACACCTGTATGAAAATCAGGATGAAATACAACAAGTCCAGCTTCAAGAATGCCACGTTTTTGAATCATTTTTATAGCTTGGTCTTTAACCAAGAGCTCTGTGTCTTGTCGATCGTTGTTTAATCGGTTGAGTTTACCAGCCAACTTTTCTGCTCTATCTGTTTGATCTGTAGTTAGTAGCTCAATAACAACTTCACCGTGCACCATTCTGCCAGCCGCATTAATTCGTGGACCAATTCCAAAACCAACATCATGACAGTTGACTGTACCTTTGATACCAGCAACATTTTTTAGTGAAATAAGTCCAAGCCGTTTCGTTATCGTAAGAACTTCAAGGCCTTTTTTAGCAATAACTCTATTAACTCCAGTAAGAGGAACCATGTCACAAATGGTTCCAAGACAAGCCAGATCTAGATAGTCTTTTAGATCAATAGAGGACGCTTCTGGAATTGCTTTCTTTAAGCCATTTAAGAAATACCAAACAAGTCCAGCAGCACATAGAATTTTATCGGCAAATCCACACGATGGTTGATTAGGATTTATAAAGACATCCGGATTGGCGTGCTGTTCTGCCACATGATGGTGATCGATAACGATAGTTTTCATGCCAAGAGACCTGGCAAGCTCAATCTCTTTTATATTTGTCGTGCCGTAGTCGATAGTAATGAGTAAGCGATGACCCTCTTCGTGCATTTGGCGAATCATGTTTTCATTTAAGCCGTACCCATCTTTAAATCGATCAGGAACATAAATTTTAACGTCAGAGCCAATCTGCTTTAAGAAGTGAAATGCCTGGGCACCACCAGAAAGTCCATCAACATCAAAATCACATGCTAGTGCAATTTTTTCTTTACGCGCAAAAACTTCAGCTGTAAGTTTTGCTCCATCGACAAGTCCAACCAGTTTCTCAGCATGAGGAAGACCTTGCTTGAGAGTCGGTTGAAGAAAAACATCTAATGCAGAACCAGGAAGAAAATTTCTTGCTGCAAGAACTCTTGATGTTACTGGATGAACGCTAAGCTTCGATTGAATCTCTTTTAGATTTTTTTGATCAATAGCACGTACTTTAATTTTTTTATGAGCGGTAGTGACAAGCCCTGAAGAGTTCATAGCGATGATAACACTTCTTTAACTTCTGACATTGGATCAGCGTAACCTTTAATCCTTACTGGCTCAACAGAGGCAAGTACAACTTCAGGATCGAGCCACTTGAAATCTTGAAACTCTTGCTCTTCGTTGTCTAGTTTAATAGCGGTAGCATCTTTAACACGTACTAACCAAAAAGTTTGTTCTTGACCAATGAACTTATTCTCAAATTGAGGTGGAGTGACTTCCCACTCATAGCGGTGTGTTGCATTTAGTTTTTTAATAATTTCCACATTGCTTTTAGCAAGGCCTAACTCTTCTTCGAGTTCTCGATATACATTTTCTTCAAGAGAGAAATCTGATTCAACGCCTCCTTGCGGAAATTGCCAAATACCAGCTTGTCGGAATCTTTCTCCTAATAAAATTTGTTTTTTATCATTGAAGAGAATCATGCAGACATTCTGTCTGTACGGAAGATGTGATTGGATGGACTGGTTCATGTATTTTCAGTGTAGTGTAATCTTCTTTTGACAAGATTCCAATTTCTAGCAGTTCAGCTAAGTCATCAAAAACCTCATTTATTTGCATAAAAAGGACTCTTTTTCCAGGTTCTCGTTGGTTTTTTAACAGCTTTTGAAATAGTACTGCTTTTATTTGATTTTCATATTGAGGATTTTCTACAAGATATGAAAATCGAGCTCTCGTTTCAGTAACAGAACCTGCATGAATAGTTGCAAGCACCAAATGGCCCGTCATCGCAAACTGTAGCGCTGCTTTTGCAATATGTGCTTCTCGGATTTCTCCGATGATAAGTACATCCGGATCTTGTCGTAGTACAGCTTTAAGACAACTTTCAAATGTAATATGTCTTTTTGGATCGATTTGAATCTGGGTAACATTGGCGAGGATGCTCTCTACTGGATCTTCTATTGAAATTATTCGTTTGTTACGTTTTATTATTTCACTTGCTAACGCATACAGCGTTGTTGTTTTGCCGCTACCAGTGGCACCACTTATTAACACAAGTCCCGAATCAAGCTTTGTAATTTCGTGCAATTGGTGATTCATTTTTAAACTTGCATGTAACTTATCAATTGATATCTGACTGTTCTTACTTAAGAAACGTATTGCAAGTGATTCTCCAAACAGAGATGGCACGAGGCTGACTCTTGCGGTAATGGTTTTATCAAGGTACGGAATAACTAAAGCTCCTTCTTGAGCCGGTTCTTTTCTGCCGATATCAATTGCTGCAATTATACGAATTCTTTGCAAGAGTCGTGCGTATAATGATTCATTTCTTACCTCAGTTTCTTTCGTTCGAATTTCACCATCTACCCTTATTGAAATAACTAAGCCTTGCTTTGTTGGAGTGATGTGAAGGTCTGAAGCCCCCCATGCAATTGCATGATCAAAGAGGCTACACAAAAGTGAGTTTTCTGGAGTGGTCACTTCGTTTAATCCTGAAACTGTTGAGGTGATTGAGATTTTTTTTCCAGGGGAGCATTTTTCTAATGCACTCTCTATACTGTTAGAATCTTTTTTATATGCTTTGAATATCGCTTCAGTAAGGGGTTTTTCATCTATTTTTACAGCTCTTATTTCTAATCCTTGAGATAAATATCTTATCTCTTTTAATTTTTCTGGAGTTGTATCAGAAGTAGCTACGATGAGAAGGCAATCTTTTTGTGTGCCAATTGTCATTGTACCAAGTGGAAGAATTTTAGCCTTACTAGCTTCAGTAAAAGGGATGAGCTCTCGTGCTTTTTGGGTAGAGCATCTGCTTAGGTCATATGCAGTTAATGTTTCTAGAGCTTCAAGGCTCTTATCAAGGCAGAATTCATTCTTTTTCATGGTGATGTATTCGAAGTAAAAGGATTCAATGTTTCCTCTTATTAGTTAGATATCTTCTTGTTTTTCTTAAGATTTTTGACTATCCAAAGTACGCTTTATCGTGGTAACTTTTTGAAGCAATAATCTTAATAATTACGGTTTGTTAATGACTTCATCTCTTACACCCAGAAGTGCCGCACCAAAGTCTCTTTCAGTGGTTGCTCCTTGCTATAATGAAGAAGAGGTAATACACACGCTTCTTTCAAGACTTACTGAGGTTTTAAAATCAGTAAATATTCCTTATGAAATAGTACTTGTGGATGATGGTAGTCGAGATAGGACTTGGGAGTTGATGCAAGGTCTTGCCGCAAGTGATAGCCATCTTAAATGTATAAAGCTTTCAAGAAACTTCGGACATCAAATGGCACTTACCTGCGGACTCGATCAAGCAGCAGGTGAAGTAATTTTAGTCATTGATGCAGATCTTCAGGATCCACCTGAGCTTCTTCCAAAGATGATTGAAAAATGGAACGAAGGTTATGATGTTGTTTACGGAAAAAGAAGTGGAAGAGCTGGTGAAACTGCAGCGAAAAAGTTTTTCGCTTACGCATTTTACAGAATTCTTACAAGAATCGCTGGAGTTTCAATCCCTGAAGATACTGGAGACTTTAGATTAGTAAGCCGCCCTGCATTAAATGCACTGCTCTCTCTTCGAGAGCGTCACCGATTTATTCGTGGCATGGTTTCTTGGGTCGGTTTTGCACAGACCCCTATTCATTATCAACGGTCGGAACGTTTTGCCGGTGAGACTAAATATCCATTCAGAAAAAGTTTAATATTGGCGTTTAATGCTATTGTTTCTTTTTCTTATATTCCGCTTCGTATTGCTTCCTATCTTGGATTTGGTGTGTCTATTTTTGCAGCAATGTATATTGTGATCATCATAGGTTTAAAAATTATGGGAATAAATGTTCCTGGATATACTTCAATGATGGCAACTATTTTACTTCTTGGTGGATCGCAATTATTGGTTCTTGGTATTATGGGTGAGTATATCGGCCGGATCTTTGAGCAAGGTCAAAATCGTCCGTTATACTTAGTGGATTCAATAGCTGGAAATCCAAAGCTTTAATTTTTTTATTTCGTATTAATCATGTCAGAAAAATCAGTCATTATTGTTGGTGGTGGGTATACTGCACTCTCTGCAGCGTTTGAATTAGTAAAAAAAAATATCCCTGTAACTATTTTTGAAAGTGAATCTCAAATTGGTGGACTAGCAGGTGTATTTGAAATCTCGCCTGGCATTATTATTGAAAAGTTTTATCACCATTGGTTTTCAAACGATGTACACATACTTGGACTTATTAAAGAGCTTGGACTTGAACCAGCTATACAACGTGTTGAAACCAATACAGGGCTTTTCTATGCAAACTCTATATTTCGTTTAGCAAAACCGTTTGACCTTCTTTCATTCAATCCAATTCCATTTTTTGCACGAGTTCGAACTGGAATTATGGCTCTTTATGCTAGATATATTACCGATTGGAAGTATCTTGAGGATATCTCTGCGTATGATTGGATAAGAAAAGTTGCAGGAAAAGATAGCTTTGAAGTTATTTGGAAACCTCTTTTAAAAGGAAAGTTTGGAAGAGAAGCTGAAAATATTTCTGCTGTATGGTTTTGGAATAAGTTAAAGCTACGAGGTGCTTCGCGAAATGAAAAAGCGAAAGAAGAGCTTTTGTATATTCGTGGAGGATTTAAAGGGGTAACAGATACGCTTGAAAAGTTTTTAGTTTCTCATGGTGCTGTTATTCATAAAAATACTTCAGTTTCCGAGATTATTGTAAAAGATGGAAAAGCTATCGGTGTGCGCGCAAATGGTACTGAGCACTTTGCAGAAACCGTGCTTGCGACTGTTCCTCTTCCTGTTTTTACCAAAATGACTCAATCCCTACCCGATGCGTATCGAAAACAGTGCGAATCAATTAGGTATCTTGGGAATGTTTGTTTAGTTCTTCGATTAAAGAGATCACTTTCTTCAACGTACTGGTTGAATGTTTCAGACCCTTCATTTCCTTTCGTTGGAGTCATTGAGCACACAAATATGGATGATAAATCTCACTATGCAGGGGAGCATATCGCTTATATTTCAAAATATCTTGGAACAGATGAAGAGCTCTTTAAGCTTTCAGATGAAGAATACTTTAAATACTGCCTTCCGTTTATTAAGAAAATATTTCCAGAGTTTCAAGAAAGTTGGCTTCATGGATATTCTTGCTGGCGCGCAACGTATAGTCAGCCTGTTATTACGAAACACTACTCTTCTTTTATTCCAGCCGAAAAAACGCCAATTGAGAATCTTTACCTAACAACAATGGCACAAGTTTATCCTGAGGATAGAGGTACTAATTACGCAGTTCGAGAAGGGCTTCGTGTTGGAAAGATGTTATCTCTGTCAGATTCCTAAGACGTTCATTGAGATAATCAAAGGGAAAAAGCGAGGTTACTTCTTCAAGATCCATAACCTCGCCAAGCTATCAGACGTTACTTCTTATCGTCATGACCTTTATGGTGATCCTTGCAACTTGCAGCTTTACACTCTTTGTCGCAGGTACACTCTTTTTCGTTGCCACATTTGCAGTCTTTGCAATGGCACTCTTTTTTGTCTTTACAGTCACCATTACATGAATGCGAATCTGCAAAAACAGATTGAGCACCTGCAGTCATAGCTAATGTTAAAGCTGAAAGAGTAAATAAACGTTTTAAAGTTTTCATAATAAGTTTCCAATAAATAAATTTTTTAAAATAAAGAAGATTATTTAAACGAGGGATGGGGGACCGCGAGTTTTATAGAAAAATTGTGGATTGAATCGGTTTGCAAATTCTAGATTTTTCTCAACCAGAGAATCTGAAGCTTTATTATAAATTACAGGTACATGAAAACTGTTGGTTGAAAGATAGTCGCTCTGATCTAGGTTTGTCTCAGATAGTAAAGGAGGTGTATTAATCGCTGTTGCAAGATTGATGCAACACTTTTTCTCGGATTGTTTTTTTTCAGATGTTGTATGTTTATGACAATGGTTCTCTCTTGAAGCACAATTGCAGTTCGGTACGAATACGACTACCGCATACAGGCAAATAACCAGGCATGACAATTTCTTGAAGTAGCTAAGCTTGTGCATACATTCTCAATATACTACTAACAGACGAGTCTTGTCGGTAGTAAATTCATTGATAACTAACCGAGGTTAGTCATTGATTTTGTTTGTATTTTCAATCAGATAGAGAAGTATGGCTCTTCGCCCTTAGAGTGGAGATAACGTAACCCTTGAACGTGACCTTAGGCGTGAGCGTGACCTAAAAACAGTATTCTCTACAAACTTTAAAATCTCCTTAATTTCATTTACGAAATTAAGGAGATTAGTTGCACCGTAGGATGATTTTAGAAAAATCAGAATGAAGCTCTTATCCCTGCAGAAAACTTTTGAGCATTAGAATCGTAAATATCCCAACCTAAAACTAGTGCAGTGTCTTGGCTTGTTCTTATTACTGTTCCAATTTTATAGCTATTTTGGCTTGTAGAATTAATTGTTCCTTCGTCTAGAAAACGAGTATATCCCAGATTTAGTTCGGTTGAATCAAAAAGGCTAATTCTCAATTCTGGGCTGATGAACGAGTCAGTCTTATTAAATACATCTCTCGGGAGTACGTTGTCAGAGTCACCAGCATCTGTGCTTGCTCTTTCATCTATCCAACCAAAAGAACCAAGAAGATGAACAGATTTGCTTAAAGGAACATATCCACCAAATGAATATGAAAATCCATGTGCATTGTATCCAGTATCATCTTGATGAAAAAATGACCCGCGAACAAAAAGATTTTCTGATGGAGACCATGATCCATTAACACCAAACGCTGGAATACTTCCTGATCCGAACCCAAGGTTATCACTTGTTGATGAATGAACTGCTTCAACGAACGAATAATTTAAAATAGGATCTGCAAAGGAATTATTTGTCTGCGTAATGCATATGGTCGAAGCAAAGACTAAGAATGTTTTTAAGATTGCTTTATACGGATGTTTTATACATGGCCCTTTGAAAAATTACATATTTAAATTAATGCTTGGTCAATTTAGACCAGAATCGTAATCTTAAAAAGATATTAAATTTGGCAGAATTTCCTAAGATTAAAATGGTGACGCTGCCCAGCCAAGCAGTCGCAACTACCTAATCAATTGAAGGTGTTATAATAAGGGAAACAAGTAGCTTAAGTTAAGCAACTAAATCAGCAAGAACCTCAAGATCCCCAGCCTTTACCTGACATAATCCACCAGTAGCAGAAAACTTAAGTGGCGAAGATCCAGCCTCGGAAAGATTAACCGTTAATGTTCCATTCCCAAGCACACCAATATAATCAGCATGATTATCGAATATACCAAGCTCTCCATCAGCACCTTGTAATGTGACAGATGTAGCTTTTACTTCAGTAACAAGCCCTGCCTGAGTAAGTAGTCTAAATTTAAACGACATATATATTCGCCTTATCTTTTAATATTCCAGAAACATTAAGCAGCTTTTTTGCTAAATTCAGCTTCAATTTTAGCAGCTTTCTCTTTTGCTTCTTCAACACCACCAACCATATAAAACGCCTGCTCTGGAAGATGATCAAGTTCACCATCAACAAGTGCGCCAAACGCTTTAATAGTATCTTGAAGTTTAACGTATACTCCTGGTGTTCCAGTAAATGTCTCTGCAACATGGAACGGTTGAGAAAGGAATCGCTCAATTTTTCTTGCTCGAGCAACAGAGAGTTTATCTTCTTCAGAAAGCTCATCCATTCCAAGAATTGCAATAATATCTTGCAGCTCTTTATAACGTTGTAATGTTGACTGAACTTTTCTTGCAACACGGTAATGCTCATCACCGACAACACCTGGCTCAAGTATTGTTGAAGAAGACGTTAATGGATCTACCGCTGGATAAATACCTTTTTCAGCGATTGAACGTGATAACTCAGTTGTTGCATCAAGGTGAGCAAATGTAGTTGCAGGTGCTGGATCCGTATAGTCATCCGCAGGAACATAAACAGCTTGTACAGATGTAATAGATCCTTTGTTAGTTGATGTAATACGTTCTTGAAGTTGACCCATGTCAGTTGCAAGTGTTGGCTGATATCCAACCGCACTTGGCATCCTTCCAAGAAGTGATGATACCTCAGAACCTGCTTGTAAGAATCTGAAAATGTTATCAACGAAAAGAAGTACGTCACGTCCTTCTTCGTCACGGAAATATTCAGCTGCAGTAAGAGCAGTAAGTCCTACACGGAAACGTGCTCCTGGTGGTTCATTCATCTGTCCATAAACAAGACATGCTTTATCGATAACGCCAGAATCTTTCATCTCATGCCAAAGGTCGTTACCTTCACGAGTTCTCTCACCTACTCCACCAAACACAGAGTATCCACCGTGTGCTTTAGCGATATTGTTGATGAGCTCCATAATAATAACTGTCTTACCAACTCCAGCTCCACCGAAGAGTCCAATCTTTCCACCCTTCACGTACGGTGCAAGAAGATCGATAACTTTAATTCCTGTTTCAAGGAGTTGTTTAGAAGTTGCTTGATCTTCATAACTCGGTGCTGCACGGTGAATTGGCCATTTTGTTTCTGTAACAAGAGGGCCTGCCTCATCAACAGGACGACCGATTACATCCATAATTCTTCCAAGTGTTTTTGGACCAACTGGAATTGAGATAGGTGCACCTGTATCAATAACTTCCTGACCACGAACGAGACCTTCAGAAGAATCCATAGCGATACAACGAACAACGCTGTCTCCTAAGTGTTGTGCTACTTCTAATGTAAGGTTATTCGGTTGGTTATCGATAGCAGGGTTGGTCAACAAAAGTGCATCATAGATGCTAGGCAGTCCGCCTTCTTTTGGGAATTCAACGTCGATTACCGCTCCAAGTACCTGCGATATTTTTCCTTTTCTTGTTGTCATGTCTAGTCCTATTACGTCTTTTCAAAAAAATTAGTTAATTGCCTCTGCACCACCGATGATATCAAGAAGTTCACCAGTAATACCTGCTTGTCGAAGTTTGTTGTATTGCAACTGAAGTCGCTTAATAAGATCACCTGCATTTTTCGTTGCAGAATCCATAGCTGTCATACGACTTGCTAGCTCTGATGCTTTCGCATCGAGCGAAGCTTGAAGTAGTCTGACTCGAAACACTCTTGAAAGTGCAGCTAAAAATGCATTTTCTAAAGTTGGTTCAATAATTGTTTGTCCTGGGAAACTATTCTTAGGTGCAAACAATGCATCTTCAGATGAAATTGTTGTTGCCATTGGAAGTAGTGTTTCAACTTCTACAGTCATTGAAAGAGCTGAGCGAAACTGAGTATACATAATATATACTTTGTCTAACTCACCAGATAAGAATTGTTTTTCAATTTTCTCTAGCACTTCTTCAAGAGGCCACTTAGTAGGATCTTCAGGAATTGATTCAAGTGAAAGCTCAATCTGTTTATTAGTTCTTCTTAAATATTCCGCAGGTTTTTTACCGATCGCAAAATTTTTAATAGTAGCATCTGGAAATTCTTTTCTAATCTCTTTAGAAAAGCTTTCAATTTTACGATTTACGTTTGTATTGTAACCACCGCAAAGTCCCCTTCCAGCTCCTACGACTACTAATGCAATGTTTTTTACAACTGATCGATTTTCACACAATGGATGAGAAAATTCTTTTGCACCAAGTTCTACTGTAAGTTCAGTTACAAGCCGTTTTAATGACTTCGTATAATCACGAGACCGCACAACTGCATCTTGAGCGCGTTTCAACTTTGCTGCAGAAACGAGCTTCATAGCGTAGGTAATTTTTCTTGTATTCTTTACCGACGTTAATCGTCTTTTAATATCGCGAAGTCCTGCCATGGTTTATGCCGCCTTCTTAGCTTGATCAGTAGTATTTGAAGTAGCAGTACTTACTGTTTCTGTCTTTCCAGCAGAGAAGTCTTCAAGAAACTTAGAAGTAATTTTTTTGAATTCTTCCTCGATATCTTTAGTAAGCTCTTTTTTAGTTCTAAGTGCTTCAACAAATATTGCATGGTGAGTTTTAAGATGAGCATGAAGCCCTCTTTCAAAATCACGCACTTGTGATACTGCTAATTTATCAGTGTATCCAAGGTTTACAGCAAGAATTGAGATAACTTGAAACTCAACAGGCATTGGTTTGTATTGTTCTTGTTTTAAGATCTCAACAAGTCTTTCACCACGTGCAATCTGTGCTTGTGTAGCTGCATCAAGATCTGATCCAAACTGAGCAAACGCCTGTTTCTCTCTGAACTGTGCAAGGTCAAGTCGAAGAGTTCCTGCAACTTTTTTCATTGCTTTAACTTGTGCAGCACCACCTACTCGAGATACTGAAAGTCCAACGTTTACTGCTGGACGAATTCCTGAGTTGAAAAGATCTGATTCAAGAAATATTTGTCCATCTGTAATTGAAATTACGTTGGTTGGGATATAGGCAGATACGTCACCACCCTGAGTTTCAATTACTGGAAGAGCTGTAAGAGAACCAGCACCTTTTGCATCACTTAGTTTTGCAGCACGCTCAAGAAGACGAGAGTGAAGATAGAATACATCTCCAGGATACGCTTCACGTCCTGGTGGTCTTCTTAAGAGAAGTGAAACACTTCGGTATGCTACAGCGTGTTTAGAAAGATCATCATAAACAATAAGAGCATGTTTGCCATTTTCCATGAAGTACTCACCCATCGCGCATCCTGCAAATGGTGCAAGGAATGCAAGTGGAGCTGGTTCAGAAGCAGTCGCAGCAACAACAATCGTGTGATCCATTGCGCCGTGTTCTTTTAATTTTTCTACAACTTGAACTACTGAAGATCTTTTCTGACCGATTGCTACATAGATACAGATAACTCCATTTCCTTTTTGGTTAATTATCGTATCGAGTGCTACAGCAGTTTTACCTGTTTTTTTATCACCAATGATAAGTTCTCGCTGACCTCTTCCTACAGGAGTCATCGCATCAATTGATTTTAAGCCTGTTTGCATAGGCTCATGAACAGATTTTCTGTTTACGATACCAGGAGCTTTAATTTCGATACGTCTGAATTTGTCTGTTTTAAGATCTCCGAGTCCATCAATTGGATTTCCAAGTCCATCAAGAACTCGTCCAATAAGTGCTTCACCAACTGGTACTTCAGCAATTTTACCAGTTCGTTTAACCACATCGCCTTCACGGATTTCAGAGGTCTCACCCATAATAACGATACCGACGTTGTCTTCTTCAAGGTTAAAAGCAATTCCTTTTGCACCAGATGAAAACTCAACAAGCTCACCTGAAGCAACTTTTGAAAGTCCATAGACACGGCAAATACCATCTCCGACAGAGATAACGCTTCCCGTCTCATTTACTTCAGCTTTCGCATCGAAGTTCGAGATTTTATCTTTAAGAATTTGACTAATTTCGTTTGCACCTATGCTCATACTATTTCACTCCGTAAAATCTTTTCTTTTTTAATTTCCTGCGCTCAGTGAAGCCCCTACTTTCTCGAGCGCTCCTTTAACTGAACTATCAAAAACGTTATCTCCGACCTTTACCTGCATTCCACCGATTAATGTTTTATCAATTTCAGTTGTAATAGTTGCAAGTCCAGCATATTTCTTTGTTATCGAAGACTTTAGGTTCTCAATCTCTTCAGCTTTAACTGGAAACGCACTTACAACTTCAACGTGAAGACTTTTTTTCAGTGCTTGAACTAATCGATCGAAATATTCAGCTATTGCTTGTAACTCGGAAAGGTTTCTGGATTCAGTAAGAGTCTTAATGAGGTTTAATGTTTTAATATTATTTGCCCCACTTTTTTCAAGGACAGTTTCAACTACATGCAGTCTGTCTGAAAGTGAATATCTTGGATCAACAAGGGCTAAAAGGAGTTCTGATTTAGAAAGAAAAATATCTGAAGCTTTTTTTAACTGTTCATTTACTGCTTCAATTTCTTCAGGCTTCAACAGCTCGAAAAGCGCTTTAGCAAATTTTTTTGATGTCTTTGTTGTTCGTATGGTCATGGTATTTTCTTCTATCCTTATTGAATAATAGTATTTACTCGACCTTCAAACTGATTTAATGCATTTTTTCGCAGAACTTGATCAGAACTTTCTGTAACCTGAGATGTAAGGAGCTCAGTTGCTTTTTCAACAACAAGTTTAGAAAGTTTTGTTCTGTATTCTTCTTTCGTGTGATTAATATCACCTTCAGCAAGACTTTTACCTTGTTGTCGAACTCGAAGTGCCCTTTCGTGTGCATCTTTTAAAAGTTCCTGTGATTCAGTCTTTGCACCTTTTGAAATTTCAAATTTAATTCTCTCAATCTCTGTTTCAACAGACCCAGCTCTAGCTTTTGCAGTACTAAGAATTTTTTGAGCTTGCTCCATTTCAGTACGACCTTTTGAAACTGCTGTACTGATAGCATTAAGACGATTAGACCAAGCATCTGCGATTGGCTTCTTTGTGAAATGAATGAGAAGACTGATGAAGATAAAAAAGTTTACGGCAAAAGGAATAAGGTCTGCAGGGGTACCGCTATGATGACCCGCACTGTGACCTTCCGATGCGAAAGCAAAACTTGGCGTACTTATAAGAATAGAAAACACAGAAGCAGAAAGAATCAGAGCAAATATTTGGACAGCAGATGAAGTTGGCTTCTGAATTTTTGCTGCCAATTCGTTAGCAAGTTGATTAACAGTTTGTTCAATATTTCCATTAAGAAGTTTTAGTTCTGCATCAAGGCTTGCTCTTGTTTTATGAACATGATTAGCCGCTTCCTTCTCTGCTTCTTGCACAATAGTAAAAGCAGCATTTTTTGCTTCTAGAATTTCATCGTTACGGCGTTGATTTGCTTGTACTCGTGCTTGATGAATTTTTGCTTCTGTTTGTGCAGTGATTTTTTTAGCTTCTTCGTAGGTATCATGCGAAGCAGATTGAGCACCTGTAGTTAATGCTTCTCTCTCTTCAAAGAGAGCGACGAAATGTTTTACTACGTATGCGTTTAATAGTTTCCAATAAAGAAAAAAGATTGGTACTGCAAATGCAATTCCTTGGGCTTCGCGCTCAGTGATATTGAGGAACTTTAGTATTGTTTCCATTGATCCTTAAATCGTAAATCTTAGAATTTTAGTTTTGTGCAACTTTGATTTCGGCCGGTCTTGCCTGAGTATTCGAAGTCATCGCACATTTACCTTCAAAGATAACTCCTTCTTCGATAGATAAAGTCGGACTTGATATATTGCCACTTACTCTTGCTGGTTTTTTCAACTGAAGAGATTTCGTAGCGAAGATATCACCAATGACAGTTCCTCGAATGATGACATCAGTTCCGTGAACTTTAGCTTTCACTTGAGCTGCTTCACCAATAGTTAGTCTTTCTTTTGAATGAATCTCACCTTCTACTTCACAATCTATCTCTACAGATCCTGTGAATGTAAGAGCTCCAACAACTTTTGATCCTCTTCCAAGCACTGCATCCGATGCTGCTGTTGAAACATTTGCGCCAAATGACGGTCGAAGAGCTGCAGAAGCATTTCTTTTATCGTCTGAATCGTCTTTAGGTTTTCCAAAGCTCATAATGGGAAATTTAGTAGATTTCGTTTAACTGAGACTAGTTTGTCCTGCTAAAAAAATCAAATTTTGATTTTGGTTTTATGTCAATTATTCAGCAAGTTAGCAGTGAGTATCATGATTATTTTGATTGCGCACATAAACATCACCAATTTTCATTTTTGCTAATTTACAGCCCTAAATTTACAGGCAGATTTTTTCAACAATTCTATCTAGTTCTGAATTTGAGAAGTACTCAATTGTAATTGAGCCCTTTTCCCCACGTGACTTTTTAATTGAAACTTTCGTTGCAAGCGCCCTTCTGAGCCTCTCATTTGTTTCTCGAAGTTCATCTGTTACGTCTTGCTCTTGATTCTTCTTCAAACGCCGAGCTTTTCCTATATCAAGAACCGCGACACGGTTAACGAGCATTTCAAGAGCCCTTACTGATAGCTGTTCGTTTACAGCTTTTTTACCTAGTGAGATTTGCGCTTTAGGGTCCTTAATGGCAAGTAATGCTTTTGCATGTCCAAGAGATAACTTTGACTCATTAATATAGCCGTGGAGTTCAGGGCTTAGTTTAAGAATCCGAAGGATATTCGATACAGTAGCCCTGTCTTTTCCAACTCTGTCTGCAATTTCCTCTTGTGATAAAGAGAACTCCTGAGCTAATCGATTATATGCTTTGGCGAGCTCTAGTGGATTTAGGTTCTCTCGTTGTACGTTTTCGACTATTCCAATTTCAAGAGCTTCCCTGTCATCTAGAGATTTTATTACAACTGGAACGGAAGTAAGCGCAGCTAACTTTGATGCCCGCCATCTTCTTTCCCCAGCAACAATTTCGTATTTACCTTGTTCCTTTGGTGAAGGTCTAACTACGATTGGTTGCAAAACTCCAAGTTTCTTAATAGATGCTGCAAGTTCAACTATTTCGCCTTCTCCGAATTCTTGTCTTGGTTGAGCTGAGTTGTTCGTGATTTTTTCAATCGATACGTATTGTACTGTTGCATTTTCAATCGGTAGATTTGATAAATCTTGAGCTGAGTAACTAGGAAGTTTTCCACCTACTGGCTGTAAATTCGAATTGGTTGAGATTGAGGTGCCCTGATTCAGATTTATTGAGTTATTTCCACTATTTACGGTAACTGGCATCGGTTGCTGCGATATCAACGCCGCCAAGCCCCTACCTAAACCTGATCTTGCTATTTTTTTAACTTTGTCTTCCATAATATCTAATAAATACAATATGTTATATATCTTGTTCCACGTGGAACTTTGTTATCCGTTTGCCGCAGACTGTGGGTTTGCTATCCCCTTTTCTAGCCTAATGATAAGCTCCGATGTTACATCGGAATATGCTTTTGCTCCAATAGAAGAGGGGTCGTAAACGTTTATAGGCAGTCCGTGACTTGGAGCCTCAGAAAGTTTTACGTTCCTCGGTACGCGGTAAGGAAACATTTTCCCACCGAAAAACGCCCTCACTTCTTCTTCAACTTGGGCTGAGAGCTTAGTTCTAGAATCGTACATTGTGCTAAAGACACCAATAATTTCCAGGGAAGGGTTAAAAGTGTTTTTAACAAAATGGATCGTATTCATTAGAGCTGAAATACCTTCAAGTGCGTAGTATTCAGTTTGAAGGGGGATTAAAATGTGCTGGGCTACTCCGAGAGCATTCAATGTTAAAAGCCCAGAAGATGGTGGGCAGTCTATTATTATATATTCATAGGATTTGTTAAGGTTTGCGATCTCTGTTTTTAGAATTAGTTCACGCCCAGGTTTTTTACCGAGTTCAATTTCTAGTCCAACTAAATCTTTAGAAGCTGGAGCAATGTGTAGTCCTTGAATTTGAGTAGGCTGAATAATATCGTTTAGCGTTACTCTCTCAAAGAAGACATCGAACAAGTCAGAACCTTCCTCTAAAAGCTGAACTCCAACACCGCTTGTAGCGCTTCCTTGGGGATCGAAGTCTATTAAGAGTACAGAGTGACCTCTAGAAGCCAATTCAGATGAAATGTTAACAGCAGATGTAGTTTTTCCTACTCCACCTTTCTGGTTTGCGATTGCGATAATGTAAGAATTTGAAATCATATGTTCCACGTGGAACTTTAAATTATTTAAAGTTCGAAAGGAAGTAGAAATGGCAGGAAACAGAGAGGAGAATAGAAATAAATAGAGAGGAAGCTATTCTTCTATTCGAAAAATAGACGAACTAGGTTTTCTATCTCTTTAATAGTATGTGTTTGAGAAAAATTAAACCTAATTATGGATCTTGAGGACATTACAGAGCCTCTTGCAATCCTTGTTGCGAAAATTCCGTTATCAGATAGTTTGGTATAGAGCGCTCTTGCGATTTCTTCATTTAAAAATTGAATCGCAATAACAGGTGTAGAAGGGGAGATTCCAGAACTGATTCCAAGAAACTTCAAACCCGAAGCTTTTTTAGCGCCCTGTTGAAACTCAAGTACCTTTTCAAGTATCAGAGTTATTTTTAAGGACAGTTCTGGAAGAAGATTTAAAGACAGGCGGCTAAAAGTTGCTAGATAGCTAGGAAGAGGAGCTTCAGAGGTTAAAACCTTGGATTTATTCTTAACAAAATCAATTCGCTTATCTCCGCAGATAAAACCACCCACTCCTGGAAGTGAGTATCCAAAACCACCCACAATGATCACATCATCATCATTAAACTCGTATGTTCTTAAGCCTAAAGAGAAAGTAACATCTAAAATAAGGGTAACACCTAAGAACTTTAAGTGATTTAAAGTTTCAGTAAGATGTATCATTTGGCCAGTAGTAGAAGAGAGCTCTTCAACAAAAAGAAATATTTTCGAGCCCTTATGGGCGTTGGCTACTATCTTTGAAATAGAATTAGTCCAATCAAAGGAAAGCATATCCACAGGATAGCTGGCTGCCCCAACGAGATAACATGCATCGACAATAGGGGCAGAGGTATCTTCATCGTAAATAACAATGTCACTTTCAGAAACGAGCCCAGTAATTAAAGTAAGAATAGCCTGGTGCCGCGATGACAAATAAAGGGCACTGCTTTGCTGAAACGTACGTGAAAGAGCAAGTTCCAATGAAACATGTTCTTCGTGAGTTCCTCCGTGAGAACGAGGAGAGGGGGTAACTAATCCAGAAAGCTGGCCTGCTTTAAAAAGGTTCTCTTTAATTCGCTGGTCTTGATAAAAATTAAAGTAATCAAAAGAAGTAAAATCTGTAAACGGTTTGCCATCGATAACAATACGAGAGGATGACAGTCTTTCAACCGGAGAAAATAAGAACTTATCTTTCAGTAAATAGGGCTTCGTCTTTGACATCAGGTGCTTAGATTAGTGTAAAAAAATCGGATGCAAAACTGATAAAGAAGCTAAGTTTTAAAAAACTACTTTGAATCTTGGTTTTATCTGATACTTTCAATACATGCCAAAAATAGAAGTACCACGGCCAGGGCGCAAACATAATGGGGATCAATACTACGGGGATAATGACGGTAGAGACCTTGCTGAAATTCCACTTACTACTAAAGGATTAGATCCAATTTCATATACTGGTGAAGGATTCATTAGCGGAGCTAAAGAGGGGGTCAGGAACGGATTTATTTTAGCAGCAGTTGGATTTGGTATAATAGCATACGGAGTTGGTAGAGTTATCATTCCAATGACAACGCTTGCTGGAACGAACAAAGCAGCATCTGATCTTGATGCTCTTGAATTTCAAAAGTCACGGTTACAATTAAAAGAAAGAGTTTTATTTACGTTATCTGAGCCGACTTCCTATAATCAAGATTCGAGAGGAGCACTTTTTTTGACTCCAGAAGCAAAGTCGACAATAAAATTTGAATTAGAATCTCTCTCTGAATTTCCAGGAGTTCGTCAAAAACCAGAATTTAAAGCACTGGAGGCTACTTTTCTTTCAAGTAATCTCTCATTAGAAGCTGGAAAAAATAATGAGGCTTTAATGAAATCTTTTGAACTACTTAAAACTAGTTACAGAGATGATTGGAAAAAAATCTCAAAAGCATTAGTTAAAATAGGCGATGATTCCGATCTAACTCCTCCAATGCAGATTGGAAGAGTTCCAAGTAAGGTTCAAATCGCCATTGTAAAATAATCTTTCAGAGGCTATTGATTAGTAGCTTATGAAAACTTCACCAATAAAAAAAATACCTATTCCCTCACTACTCGTTTTTGATTTCGATGGAGTACTAACCGATAACAAAGTAATCCTAGATCAAAATGGAAAAGAATCAGTTGTGTGTGACAGAGGCGATGGTCTTGGAATTGAAATGGCCAGAAAGAGTGGTCTTCATATACTGATACTTTCAAAAGAAGTGAATAAGGTAGTATCCGCCAGAGGCAAAAAACTAAAGATAAAAGTGATTCAAGGTATCAACGATAAGCCATCTGAGCTTAAGAAATACTGCGAAAAAATGGGAATTCCACTCAAGAAAGTAATGTATGTTGGTAATGATCTCAATGACTTAGCTGTGATGAAGCTTGTGGGAACCTCTGTAGCACCAAAAAACTCTCATCCTTCAGTGTTAAAAATTGCATCTATAATCTTAGGAAAAAACGGCGGCGATGGTGCTGTGCGTGAGCTTATAGAAGAGAGGCTTGGCATTATGACCTACTAGGTTCTGCCCTCGAATCAAACGCTCCTTCTTGTGCTGCTCTACATTCCTAAACATTTAAGGGATTTATTTCTTAGTAAGGATGCATCATGGATGAGTCAACCGGGCAAAAATTAAACTTTGCAATTGTAGGTTGTGGCAGAATTTCACCTCGACATTTTGATGCACTTCAAAATCATATTCCAAACGCAAATGTTATTGCTTGTTGTGATATCGTAACAGAAAAAGCAAAAGCTGCAGGACAAAAATACGGAGTCCAGTGGTACACAAATTTTCAAGAAATGTTAGAGAAACATCCAGAGATTGATGTAGTAACAATTCTTACTCCAAGTGGATTGCATGCAAAACATACAATAGAAATCGCTCGGTATAAAAAACATATCATCGTTGAAAAACCGATGGCGCTTACTCCTGATGATGCAGAAGAGATGATCCGTGCAACAAACGTTGCAGGTGTTCGGTTATTTGTTGTGAAGCAGAATAGATACAATATTCCAGTTCAAAAACTAAGAAGTGCAGTTGAACAAGGACGATTCGGAAAAATGGTAATGGGAACAGTGCGTGTACGCTGGACTCGTGATCAAAAATATTATGATCAAGATGCTTGGAGAGGTACGTGGGCTCTTGACGGTGGTGTCATTACTAATCAAGCAAGTCATCATATTGATCTTCTTTCGTGGATGATGGGAGAAGTAGAATCAGTTTTTGCATATTCGGCTACAAGACTTGTGAACGTAGAAGTTGATGATACTGCTGTTGCAGTATTGAAATTTTCAAGTGGAGCACTTGGTATTATTGAAGCAACGAATGCAACTCGCCCGAAAGATTTAGAAGGTTCAATTAGCGTGCTTGGAGCTGGTGGATCAGTAGAGATCGGTGGTTTTGCTGTTAATCAGATGAAGACTTGGAGTTTTGTTGAGAAACAACCTGGCGATGAAGATGTACTTGAAAAGTTCGCCGAGAATCCACCAGATGTATATGGTTTTGGACATATCCGTTACTTACAAGATGTATGTCATGCAATTATTCACAAAGAACAATTCCCAATTGATGGATTAGAAGGTTTGAAATCATTGACTCTTATCAATGCAATGTATGAATCAATGGAAACTGGACGAGAAGTCAGACTTCGATTTAAACCATCACGTGCAAAACTTGGAAAACAGAAAGAAACAGTTATTGTTACTCTTCCGCAAGAAATTGAAAGACACGAAGTTCAACGAACTTCTGCTTCAAGAGTAGTAACACCCGAGCGAAGCATTCCTAGTTCAAATGCAGCTGCTTTAGATATATCTAAATCTCGTCCTTCAACATAAGGACCTCGGTCGTTTATTCTTACTAAACAACTTCTTCCGTTATTGGGGTTGGTGAGCTTTAGCATAGTTCCAAAGGGTAGTGCTTTATGGGCTGCTGTTAGATCATTGTGATCAAAGATCTCTCCACTTGCAGTTTTCTTTCCATGAAATCCATCACTACCACCGTAATAAGAAGTGACAACTTGTTTATCAAATAAAGATTCAGTACGAAATAAACTGCAACCTGATAGAGATCCAGAAACCAAAAAAAAGATGAGAAGTATTGAAAGTTTTCGTGGTGGTTTTAATTGAATAATTACTCCAAAAATAAAAGTAATAAGAGCAAGTGCAGCCCATTCAAAAACGTAGCCTAAGTGTCTTGCGGGAGGAATGACCGGATCGAAAACTGGAATTGGAAATAGTTTCGGATCTAACGATGAAGCGTTTGCTCCACCAACCATTGAATATATCTGAGCACTTGGCATAAAGATCTCTGCTTTATCAGATTTTTGTTGGATGATTTTTTTTTCAAGTTCATCTAAAGATTCAGTTCCGATAATTTCAATAAAAAAAGGAAGTACAGGATAGGGAAGCTGTTTTGATATTTCTGTTATATCAGGTCTGAGCCATGCATCTACCCAGGGAAGTCCAATACCAGCTGGAGGATCTGACGGAGCAAGAAATTTTTTTGGCTGAGACTCTTTAATGAGTCCAATAAATGAAACTTCTGCAGGTCGGGATACGGCGGCCCTCTTTTCTGGCTCTGAAAGCGTCAAAGGAATAAATCCTCTATTAACTATGACTGTATGAGTCTCATCGAGTCGAAGAGGAGTCAGGGCGTATACTCCAGGATCTTTATTGTATCTGCGATTTCTTAGAATAATTTCATGATTGTAATCGTAGCGACCAGAAATTAAGACTCGACGAAAAAAAATTTCTTTTGGTTGAGTCTTTGAATCGATTAATTCTAAAAGTGAGAGTGGGGGCTCTTTAATTCTGTTTTCAAGCTCTTGAACAATGATTTCTTTTTGTTCATGTCTGGTCCATTGCCAATATGATAGGCGCAGAAAAAGTATCATAAATACCAAACAGATTATGGTAACTCTGGGTTTTTTATAGAACTTCATCTTGTTGTAATATTAGTCTTGAATGAGGGGGTGCGCAAAAAGATATTTCGATATTTTTCTTTACTCTTCCGTGACCGTGAGCGTAGGCGTAGGCGTGAGCAGGGAATTTCGGTCACGCTCACGCCTATGGTCATGGTCACGGGTCTAGGGCATTGAGGGGTTGGTTTGATATATCAGATTGTTGGGGTTACAATACGTGGCAGTGTTTATTCTCGGCATTGGAAGCGCAACTGCGCAACATTCTATCTCCTCACAACGTTTGAAAGAGCTTGGGGCAGTAATTGACCCACACGCTCCTTCAAGTCGTACCTCTATCGTTTCTGAAGCAGCACTATTTTCATCCCCTAAAGACAGACTTCTTAACGCATCGGAAAATACTTCTACAATTGGAAAACAAGCAGTAGAGCGTGCTTGCGCTGATGCAGGAATTTCACTTGAATCTGTTGGATTAATTGTAGGAGATGGAGCAACACCGATTCAAGTTACACCTTCAGAGGGACAAAGAATTGCTTGCGCACTTCAATTGAAAACTCCTTCTTTTGATATAGTAGGTGCTGGGATTGCAAATATTTTGCATATTGATACAGCAAGACGTTGGAAAGAGGAAAAACTTCCTCAGTATTCGGTTTTTGTTTCAAGTAATGCTCCTACGCACGCTGTTGATTTTCATCATTCAGAGTCCTCACTATTTTCAGATGGAGCATCTGCAGTAGTTGTTTCAAATAGTAAAAATGGAAAATCAGCGTTTCGTGTTGTTGATTCACAGGTTCATGATGATTTTTCTCGAGTGTCAGACTTAAAAATTGAAAAATTGGGTGGTATTGTTTTTGCTCCAAATTTGATTCAAGAAGTAGTGATTCCAAGAAATGAATCTGTTCTTGAAATGATATCTAAGAGTAAAAAAGATCTTATCTCTCAAAGTTATCTTTTATTAAACCCTCTAGGGGCAGATGCTTTAAAAACAAAAGCAATCGAGATAGGTTTTGCTGCTCAGAATATTTTCTGTATGGATCAGCATCAAGGCGACATGCTTGGAGCGAGTTCGTTCTTTTGTTTAGATACATTTAAAAATCAGATACCTTCACAAGCTCCTGTATTTCTTATCGCCGGAGGGATTGGTTCCGGATATGGCTATCTTCAGTTAATTAAAGAGGAGTCCTAAATGTTAAGTATTTTAGGAATGGGTGCAGCTTATCCAGAAACAAGGCTTAGTAATCAAGCTCTCGAAGAGATGGACATTGGCACAAATGCAACCTGGATTATTGATAAGATTGGAATTGAATCAAGAGTAACAAGTCTACCAATTGAATACATTACGAAAGAAAGAAATCAGGATGTAAATAAAGCTGCAAAAATTGCTTCAACCAATCCTACAAAACTTGGTGTTGAAGCTTCAAAACAAGCTTTGAAAAATACTGGCTTAACTGCTGATAAGATAGGTTTAGTAATCTGTAACTGTTGTTCGCCTGATAATATTACGCCACCTGAATCTCAAAGAATTGCTTCCATACTTGGTACTACAGGGAAAGCATACGATGTTTTTACTGCATGCCCTGCGTTTGCTCTTCATATGGATTTTTTAAATCACTTCAAGGAAGAAGAGCTCCCTGAGTATGTGTTGTGTATTTCTACGGCAGCTTTAACCCAGCACGTAAATTATAATGACAGATCTGATGGTGCAATTTGGGGGGATGGTGCTGCTGCTTGGATAGTTTCTACGAAGCACAAAGGAAAACTGACACTGATTGAGTCACATTTTAATGCTGATCCAACCAGAGCAGAGGCCGTCGTTGTTGATCGCTATAGTTTTTTTAAACAAGATGGTCGAGCTGTAAGAGACTTCTCGGTGCGTCAAACGGTACGACTTATTAAAAAAATTGAAGAAGAACATAAGATTGACTGGAACAAAGATATCTTTGTAGGCCACCAAGCTAACAGGACAATGCTTGAGCAGATCACTACAAACAGAGGGATTCCCGATTCAAATCATTGGTTTAATGTAACAAATATTGGTAACCAAGCTGGTGCTGGGGCACCTGCAGTGCTTTCTATGCATTGGAATAAAATTGAGCCAGGACGAAAAATAGTTGTCGCCGTAGTGGGTGCCGGATTAAGCTGGGGCTCATTGGTTTTTCAGACAAATTAACGAATATAACATGATGCAAAAATTATCTTCCTCTCGTACATGTGCGACGATTTATCCAATTGTTTGTATACTTTCATTGATTGTATCAGTCAGCTCTTACGCAGATGATTCTCGTGGACGACTTGCTGATGGGAGAGCTTACAGAAAAGATAATGCTGGCAATACTATGGTCGACTATATTGCTGAGCTTGAGTTAGAAGTTGATTCACTCAGACGACAAGTACAAGGATTGGAAGGTGAAAGAGATTCTGTAGAATTAAAGATGTCATCTCGAACCCCTGAAGGATGCCAAATTCCATTGAAGGAAAAAAATCTTGTTGGTAGCGATACTAAGCAAGTGTCAGCGTTAAGCTGCCCAAAATGTGAAGAGCATGTTTGTCCATCAATTCAAAAAGATTGCTCTTCTGAAATCGCATCCGCTGGTGAATCCTGTAGTATTAATATAGAAAAAGTTAATCAAGCCTATATTGCACGTTTAAAAACGAGCAACGTACAGGTTGAGATGAAGGATAGAGAAATTGAACGATTAATGGCTTCTCTTGAACAAAGTAATCAACAAGTAAAATCGATACAAGCAAGTCGTAACGTTGCGCAAAAATCAGAAGTTGTTCGTGATTGCTCTAAAGAAATTGAACTGTCCCTAGCTAAAGTAAGAACTCCTCAAATTGCTAATCTACAAAAATTGATCAATGAAAAAGATCAAGCAATATCATTGTTATTGAATGAAAATGATCAACTAAAAATCAAGCAGGCAGAGCAGAATAATCTTATTCGCGCATCGTATGTACCACCAGTGGAAAAGAAGCTTGACCTAAAACCAGCGCAAGAAGTACCTCAACAAATTGCCAATCAAAATGATCCACTGCAGTCTGCGAGAGGTGTTGTGCTGAGTGAGATTAATAAAGTAGCGACAGCAATCTCAGATAGAGATACTTTATATAGTAGCTATAAACAAAAACCGAATATGGTTAGCTTTACTCCGGGTACTGCCAAATCTGAAAAAGGACGCACCATTCAAGATCTTAAAAATGAAATTAAAGATGCACTGACGATGCGTGATCTATCGCTCGTACGTAGAGAAGTATCTGAGATTAAAACTAAAATCGATTTTGATATAGGAATGATGCGTCGATTGATGGCGTTTAAGCAGTAGTTTTTGAGTACGCCAATCCAAGAATAATATAGAAAATACTTATTACGGCGCTATCGCCAAAGTTATATTCGACAAGTCCGGCAACCAAAGAAGACATAAGACCAAGATAAAGAAAAATTCTTTGGCTGTCTTGTGGTGAGGAGATCATTGTTATCTTAGCTTCTTTTATTAAAGAGATAATAAACCCAAGATAAAGATAAAGACTTAGCAAGCCTCCTTCTACAAGAATATTAAGGAAGTTCGAGTGAAAATGTTTTAGGTTTTTCGGTATTTCTAAAGAAAAATCTCGTAGTGCACCTGAGTTGTCAAAACCTATACCTAAAGGATATTTCAGTGAGAGTTCATACCCTATGCCCCAGATTTCACTTCTTCCTCCCGCAATAAAAAAATGATTGAGCGATGATGCAAGTCGTTCATAGATAGGAGGAATAAAAAATGCCACACCCAATAGTAATCCAATAAATAAAGCTGCGTATGAAGTTCGCTTTCTGAGTAGGAAGAATGAAAGTATAAGGCTAACACCTATCCATGGACCTCTTTTAAGATTAAGTATCAATCCTAAAAGAAGAAGAATGAAACAAACTAAGGCGTACACTGATTTATTTAAATTAGTTGAAACAAAATATAGTGATAAAAAAATCAGTATAGCAAGTTGTCCTGATTGAGAGACCGTTCCAATAATTGGAAAATCAAAACCAGGAATAACTCCAAGGATTCTTAAGAAACAAGATATTGAAGCTCCTAACAGTATCAGCATCAATATTTTGTCTTTGTAATGTTCAGCAAGTGAAGAAATACAGAGAATCGTTAATGGAAAAAAAATAAGTGTCCCAATATGTCTTAATGAATTTTCAGGATTGATTCCAAAAGGTGAAAGCAGTGCAAGGGAATATAATAAACAGAAAAAATACTTACCTGAAGTTGGAAGTTGAAAAATTTTCTGAGGGATTGATGAAAAGTTTTGAACTATCCAAATTAACAAAAGTGGAATAAGTCCAATATAGCCAAGTGTAAGTTTAATCGGCAGTAAGAAGCATGTTAGATACAGACTAATTTCTTGGATTTTATTAATGACTTTTTGAGGCACTATAAGTCGACAAGAAAATAATAAGTCAAATACACTTTAGATTAAGGATTCATCATTGTCATTGGTGCTTCATCAGATGGAGCATCTTCATCCAAGGCTTCTTCTTGATTTGCGTAATCTTTTAGCGTTTCTTCAGCAAGTTTTCTAACAGCAGGGTTTGAGCTTTTAGCTTTTTCTTTGAGGAAAAGATCTGTTTGCTCATCGAACCCAATATGATCTATTGCGCCTTGAACTAATTTTTCGTTAGAGGCTTGATCATTGGATGACTCTAGAATGTCTATCACTGATTTTAATCCCTGTAATCCGGAATTAAGCATGGCCTTTACAGCTAGTGGGGAATATTCGTCTCTTTTTTGGGCATATTCTTGGGCCTTGGCTAATCCTTGTTCATCTAAAATCATCTCAGCTGGACCAATTCCCATTGAATAAAATCCATCAGAATTCTTACTTGCTACGATATTTTGAAATAGGGTATCGAATGCAATGCTTCCTCCTTGGTTGGTCATAGCAGCAACGATTGATTCTTTGAGATCTGGATTGTCTGTTTTAAGCTCACTACCAAGATATTTTACCACATCATCTTTTCCTGTTGATAGTTCTAGAGCAGCGCTAAAGAGCTCTTTATTCTCAGTCGAAGCAGCGCTTTTATAGCCTTCTACTAAAGTTTTAATATTGTCGACGTTACCACTTATAGCCAGTATTTCAGCATAGTAAGCTTTCTCTTCATTCTTAGCGGAAGAAGAGTTTAGAAGACTTTTTAAATCTGCGTAAAGTTGTGAACAAAAGGTACAGTCTTCACCAGGGCTTGTGAACTGTTCAAGAATCATGTCGTCGTAATCAGCAGCACCTTTTTTAATTGCATTAAGAGCCTCTTCTGCATTCTTATATGCAATAGAAGCTGGTTTAACATCATCGATAACACCTGAGTCGTCACCTTCAGCTCCTTCTAATGTGACATCTGAGTTGCTGCCAGATGGTCCTACTCCTAAATTATTGCTTCCAGATCCTGGGTTTGGAGGAGTTGGGAATGTTGTATCAATAGTTGTTGAGCTTGGGTTTTTTCCTTCCCTATTAATGAAATTGTAACCAATGCCTACTGCAGCGAGAATAATGATAATAATTGGGAGGATTTTTTTCATAAAATAAACTATTAATTTACAAATAGAGGTTAGTAGTAACTATCTGAAAATACAAGTGGTTTAAACTCATCTTTGTCTATATTGTAGATAGTGTATGACTGGATTAGACGACGCAAAAATTCTATTTATTCAAGAGCTTAAAGGTCAAATAATCGAAATAGAATCAAACCTTTATGGCAATCATGTAACAAAAGAGTCAATCGTAGCTGTTGGTAAAATTGTTCATAAAGTTAAGGGTGCCGCAGGTTTTTTTCATTTTTCTGACTTAGAAGTAGCTACAAAAGCTTTACTTAACAGATGCAAAAAAGTGGAAGACCGGCAGTTCAATATAGACGATGAAGGTTGGAAAGAGTCACTCTTTAAAGAGTATCAAATGTTTAGAAGTGCAGTCTTAGCATTAATTGATGTTTAAGATTCCTTACTCCATACTGCTCTGAGGAATCCCGAATAAACTAAAATTGTGTGAACGTTTCTGTTATTGATTCATGAAAAAGACTCTAGCTTACCTTGAACTAGAAAAGATCCTTAAAGAACGCCTTGTTTTTCTTGATGGTGGTATGGGAACCATGATTCAAGGCTATAAGCTTGAAGAGCCAGATTTTCGAACGAAAGAACTTGCCGATCATAAGATATTATTAAAAGGCAATAACGATCTTCTTTGTTTAACAAAACCAGAAATTATTAAAGAGATACATCTAAAGTATCTTGAAGCTGGTTCAGACATTATTGAAACTAATACGTTCTCTTCTACGACGATTGCACAAGCTGATTATGGGCTCGAGTTCCTTGTTGATGAAATAAACTCTGCAGCAGTTCGGATAGCGCGTGAAGCTGTTTCCGAATTTTCCGCAAAAAATCCAGGAAGGAAATGTTTTGTTGCAGGTGCAGTTGGTCCAACAAACAGAACTGCCTCGCTTTCTCCGGATGTTAATAATCCGGAATACCGGGCAGTTACTTTTAAACAATTAGAAGAATCGTATTTTCAACAGATAAAAGTTCTTGGTGATAGTGGTGTCGATTTACTTTTGGTTGAGACTATCTTTGATACATTAAATGCAAAGGCAGCGCTTTTTGCAGTCGATCGATATCAATTGGAATCTGGCAAAAAAATGCCACTGATGATCTCGGTTACGATTACTGATTTATCGGGAAGGACGCTCTCTGGTCAGACTACTGAAGCATTCTGGAATTCAGTTCGACATTCAAAACCGCTGAGTGTTGGTATCAATTGTGCTCTGGGTGCAAATGATATGTATCCATACATGCAAGTGTTATCAAAGGTAGCAGATTGTTTTGTGAGCTGTTATCCAAATGCAGGACTGCCTAATCCGTTGAGTGAAACAGGATACGATGAAAAACCTGCAGATACAGCTGCAGCCCTTCAGAAGTTTTCTAACGAGCGGCTCGTCAACATTATCGGTGGCTGCTGTGGAACGACTCCAGAGCATATTCGTGCAATAGTCGAGTTTAATAAGAAAAACCAACCTCGAACTATTCCTGAAAACCTTCAATCACTAAAGCTTTCTGGATTAGAACCTTTTTCAATCATTCCTTCTGACACCAATAGATTTCTTTTGGTCGGAGAAAGAACAAATGTAACTGGTTCTCCGAAATTTAGAAAACTTATTGAAGAAGATAAGTTTGATGAAGCACTGTCAGTTGCAAGACAACAGGTCGAAAATGGTGCCAATGTCATTGATATAAACTTTGATGAAGGGCTCCTTGATAGCGAAGCCTGCATGACGAAGTTCCTTAATTTGATTGCAAGTGAACCTGATATTTCAAAAGTTCCTTTGATGATTGATAGCTCCAAATGGAGTGTGCTTGAAGCTGGACTTCAGTGTGTTCAAGGTAAATCAATCGTTAATTCTATAAGTCTCAAAGAAGGCGAAGAGAAGTTTAAAGAACAGGCTGCAACAGTGCTTCGTTATGGTGCAGCAATGGTAGTAATGGCCTTTGATGAGCAAGGTCAAGCTGCAACGAAAGATGATAAAATTCGAATCTGCAAAAGAGCCTACGATATTCTTGTTAATGAAGTAGGGGTTGAACCGAGTGATATTATTTTCGATCCGAATGTCTTAACCGTAGCAACTGGAATTGATGAGCATAATAACTATGCAATTGATTTCATCGAAGCAGTCAGAGAAATAAAGAAAATCTGTCCGGGTGCATTAACGAGTGGTGGTATCAGCAATGTTTCTTTCTCGTTCCGCGGGAATAATAAGGTTCGTGAAGCAATGCATTCCTGTTTTCTGTATCACGCTATTAAAGCTGGTCTTGATATGGGAATTGTTAATGCTGGGATGCTTGAAGTCTATGAGGACATTGACCCGTCATTGCGTGAGAAAGTAGAGGATGTGTTACTCAACAGACGACCAGATGCAACTGAAATACTTGTTGATTACGCTGAGCAATTTAAAGGAGTTTCTTCTGATAAAAAAGGCATTGAAAACCTTGAATGGAGAAATGGAACCCTCGATGAACGTATTACGCATTCACTTGTACGAGGGATTGTTGATTTTATTGATGTCGATACTGAAGAAGCACGAGCACTTTTAGGAAGACCACTGGCTGTTATTGAAGGCCCATTAATGACTGGAATGAAAGTGGTTGGCGACCTTTTTGGTGAAGGTAAGATGTTTCTTCCTCAAGTTGTAAAAAGTGCGCGGGTTATGAAGCGTGCCGTTGCATACCTTGAACCGTACATGCAAAAAGAAAAAGAAGCTGCAGGTGTTCAAAAACAACAAAATACCTTTGTCATTGCTACTGTTAAAGGTGATGTCCATGACATTGGAAAAAATATTGTCGGTGTTGTTCTTGCATGTAATGGATACAAAGTTATCGACCTTGGGGTCATGGTATCCTTCCAAGATATTCTAAAAGCAGTGAAAGAACATAATGCCCATATTCTTGGATTTAGTGGATTAATTACTCCTTCGCTTGATGAAATGATTCAAAACGTTAAAGAGCTTCAAAAACTAGGAATGAATATTCCTGTTTTGATAGGTGGCGCAACGACATCAAGGGCACATACTGCAATCAAAATTGCTCCTCACTATGAAAGCCCTGTTGTTCATGTTGGTGATGCATCATTAGTTGTTGAGGTTTGTTCAAATCTTCTTAGTGATGAACGACGAGTTGGATATGTAAAGGAATTAAAATCTAGCCAAAAGAAAACTAGAGAAACATTTCTTCAAGCAAAAGCAGAATCAAAATTTATATCACTGGAAGAATCAAGAGCTCATCGTTGGCCGTACCAGGAATACGAAGTTGAGACACCTGAGTTTCTAGGTTCAAAGATTTTCTCTGATATTGATCTAAAAACTGTTTCAAATTATATCGATTGGTCGCCATTTTTCTGGACATGGGATCTTAAGGGGAGTTATCCAAAGATATTTGAACATAAACTGTATGGTCAGCAGGCAAAAGAAATCTTTGAAGAAAGCCAGATACTGCTCAAAAAAATTATTAATGAAAAGATTTTTAAGTTAAAAGGACTTGCTGGAATTTACCGTGCTGCTTCTGTTGGTGATGATGTTGAAGTATACGGAGATAATGGTGAAGTGTTAGAGCGCTTCTGTTTTTTAAGACAGCAGAAGGAAAAAGAAGGGCTTTATAATCTTGCTTTATCAGATTTCGTAGCCCCTAAAGAACTTGGGATTACAGATTACATGGGAACGTTTGCTGTAACGTGTAAAGGAGTAGACGAGTTTGCTACTTATTACGAGAAAAAAGGTGATGATTACCAATCAATAATGGTGAAAGCGCTTGGAGACCGTTTTGCAGAAGGTTTTGCAGAGTACTTACATCATCAAATCCGAATTGCACTTGGTTACGGAAAGTCTGAGCCGGTTGCAAATTTTGAATCGATGATCTTAGAAGAGTACCGAGGGATACGTCCAGCCCCAGGATATCCAGCATGTCCTGAGCACACAGAGAAAAGAAAAATTTGGAACCTCATGAAAACTGAAAAAACAGTTGGGATTAAACTTACCGAAAGTTGTGCAATGTATCCCGGTAGTAGTGTCTCTGGTTTTTATTTTTCCCATCCTGAAAGTAAGTACTTTTCAGTTGGAAAGATTGATAAAGATCAAGTTGCTGATTATGCAACGAGAAAAGGTATGACGCTTGAGGAGGCCGAGAAATGGCTTGCCCCGAATCTTGGATATTAAGATTCTGAAGGATGGTTCTTTAGATAATTAAAAACACAATTACCCCAATAAGAGTGAAGTTCTGCATTTGGATGCCCGTCTTCAGGAATAGCGAATTTACTTATATCCCCAGGATATCTGCAATCGATCATCTCTAATGAGTAAGCATTAATGCCTTTTATGATTTCATCCATTCTTGGATTGAAGTCAGCTAGGAGTACGATTATAAAACGTTTGCCATTATTTTCTACGCTTTGTGAAAATGAATTAATCTCAGAAAGTGTTAACTGAATTGGATCCTTATTAGATAGAATAAAACGCAAATGTTCTATGATAACTTCTATGGCACGGGCAGTAAGTAGCATGTCTCTGAAAGGCATTTTTATTATTGAGTGATTGTAATACTGATTTGTTCCAGAATACTGGATAGCTGATGGAATAAAAAATTCATTAAAATAGTTAGAGTTAGACATCGGTATAGTCCAGCCAGGGATAGCCGCATTTCTAGCTGAATGGAATCCAACGAACCCATACAGTACTACCTTTGCACTATCATTATTATTGATCTGTCTTTCTGCTAGCATTCGAGCTTGTATGGTACTGTAAGCCCAAACACCAAAATTTCGAACCGCCCAAGAGGGTGAAAGTTGTTGAACTACTGATGGATATGATTGGTTATTGTTCAGATTCCATCCACCATTGGTAAACGAGCAACCATAAAAATCAAAACTCTGATTATTATCATTTTTCGTGATGAGAGCATTGTCAGTGGTTGCTCGATCAGATGATGGAAGAATCGTATATGGTTGATTGTGGCCACCGATAAGAGCTCCCGGATTATTATCCCATCCTATTTCAGCATCAACACGCAAAGGATTCTGACCTTTTAAATTTGATGAAGTAGGTTTCTCGAAGAATATTAATCCAGAAAGACGTAATATGAACTCAAGTAGAACTATTGTAATTACTAGGGAGATAAAAATATTTTTTAAAATAGTCATGTCGTTTGGTACGATCGAACTCTTGATGCGATATACAATCCCAGAATGCACTGAACGGGAGTATACCACCAGAACTCATGTTGAAATTTAGCTATGTAGAGTAAGTAAAAAATAAAAAGAGTCTGTAAAAGAGCATAGCTAATAATAATGAATAGGTATTTACGGTCCATTATATATTTTCCTGCCAATAAAACCGAAAAAGCAATGCACACTTGAATCGACATTGCATCATAGAGCCATCCATAGGGTGCTAAAAAAAGACAAAGCGGTAGAAGCCAAATAAAATCAATTGGAAATTTAATTAACCGTTTGAAGTGTATGACCAAGAATAAAAGAAGAATATTAAGAGCGCCTATGAGAGTAATCCTTAGTGCATATGGCAAATCGATAATCGTTCTTAGGAAGCCATCAAAATTTGCGCACATCCATGATGCTTTTTCAACGGCTGAAATATCAGTAGTCTGAGAAAAAAAAGATTGAATCCAATATTGATGAGCTTCAAATCCATTCACCGTGATACTTACTGAAACCATTCCAAAGAATAATAGACAGATCTTAGTAATGCATTGAGAAGCAAATCGATAATCTGTAATAAGAAAAATTATAAAAAAACTAAATAACAGATGTGGCTTTGTTGTTGCTAAAGCTATACCTAATGCGGTTAAAAAAGTAGAACGCTTGATTATCCCGTAAAGAAAAAAAGAAAACCCAGTTGCGGGAATAAAGGCTGCATTACCAATAGCAAGCGATGAGTAGGTAGCAGTGGTGAGAGTTGAAATAAGTCCGATAAAAACGTTAGAAGAGATTTTCGAACCGATATAAGCTTGAAGCGTAATAAAACAAGAAGCAATTCCAAGGAATACAATCCATTGGTTTGCTAGTGTGTCAAAAAAATATAGTGGTGATAGTGGAATGAGTAGCCAGGGCGGTGCCCAGAACATAACAGCATGAATATAGTCTGGTGAGATAGTTTTCTGCAGCGTAAGAGCTTCTTGAGGAATATAAGAATTTATTCCTGAAGTGAATGCTTTGTAAGCAGTAATATACTGTATAATATCGTATCGAGATAACGGAAATAGTACGTACAGCGAAATCCAAATACTGATAGTAAAAATTGAATAGAACAGAATAGTTCTTATGGGATAGTTATTACTTGAGTACATTAATATTCTTTAGGATAGGGCAGATACTATTCTAGAAAAAGCCATTATTCCCTCAGAGAGTTCTTGAATCTTAATAAACTCATCTGCTGCGTGTGATCGTTCAGATGCACCGGGACCAAAAATAACTGAAGGGGCTTTTGAAAAAGCCATATCACAGCTACCACCGAATGGATAAAGTATTGTTTTGAATTGTGGTGATTCGAGAGAGGATGTTAAAAGTTGAATCAGTGGATGATTTTTCTCGATAGACATTGGTCGTCGAATATTTCGCACTACTTCAAATTCAAGACCAGTGCTCTTAAGAGCTTCAATAATATATTCATTATTTCTCTCCCAGGTTGGACGTGAATCAAGAAATATCTCAACCAGGTCAGGAATTTGATTCTCTGCGATGCCGCTATTAATTCTTACGGGCTCTAGAGTAGCAGTTCCCCAGGCTGAACTATCAGAAAGTTCTATAGATTTAATTTTTTGTAATGCATCAATTAGTTTAAAAGTTGCATTGTCTCCTTCATGTGGACGAGATGCATGACATGCTTTACCTCGAACAAGAACTTTAAGTTTCATTGAGCCTCGCATGCAGTATCCAATTCTTAGCGAAGTTGGTTCGCCAAAGATTGCATAATCATAGCGAGGCAGGGTTGATTCAATTCGAACAAATCCATTATTGCCTAATTCTTCTTCGCATACGAAGGAAAGGATAACTCTGTTTTTACTCGATAAAATTTCGTTCAGTGAAAGTAATGTTCCACAGGTCATTGAAACAACCGATGCAAGCGCATCGTTGGCACCTAATCCATAAATAGAATCGTTTTCAATTTCTGCGCCGAATGGCTTTTTTGTCCAACCTGAACAAACAGGAACGGTATCGTAGTGTGAGCAGAGTAAGAGAGTCTTTGACTCCTTAGAGTCTTCTTTGAAATTTTTACCTGTAATGGTGATAGCGATATTTCTATCATCAATAGAGATTGAATCTTTAGGGAAATACTTGCTCAGCCAATCAGAGAAAAAAGCAACAAGAGCCTCTTCGTTTTTTGAGATTGACTCAATCTGAATTAATCTCTGAATTAGTGGTACAGCAGTATTAATCATTTAAATAATGAAAAAGATATTGTTCAAATCCATATAATTTTGTTGACCCGATTGCGTCTCTTCCATCATAGAATGATGACATCTCTCCGTAGGTAGCACCTTTTGCAGCCAAGAGGTTAAATGGAGAGTCTGCAACAACTGATTTAATATATCCTTGACCCAATTCAATGGTGCAAATTCCTGTGACTCTTTTTTGAGAGCTTGCTAAAAATGCTTCAAGATCGTCTCTGTAAGGGTCAAAAAACTTAGCTTCATGAATAATTTTTCCATATTCTTCGGCGATATTCTTTTTAGATGAGATCTGCATCTGACTCAGTGTGATTTTTTCAAGTGTGCGGTGCGCCTCATAGATGATATCAGCTGCAGGTGATTCATATGCAATCCTACCTTTTTTTCCAGGAATCGAAGTTCCCGTATGGTAATGGCGTCCAATTGCAAATTCATTACCAAGATCACTAATTTTTTGTATTAGAGCAATTGGTTCAGTAATACTTGTACCGTCGACATGAAGCTTTGCAAGAGAGCCCTTATGAAACTCAATACTAAATTTTTTTGATTGAGATGAAGTATTTGGTTTTGAATACCAAGCATCTTCGGGAATTAATCCGGTTGATATGTGAGTTTCGGCTCCCCCGATAGAAACGCCCCAAAGCCCCGCGTTGTACGAGTACTTGGTCGTTTTTTCTGAAACTGAAATTCCCTTTTCTTTTAAGAATTTTGTCGAATCATCTCGGGAAATATTAAATTCTCGAATAGGAGTAACGCAGGTTGCTTTGTTTTTACTAAAAACCTGAATCGCAACATCAAATCGATACTGATCATTTCCAGCACCAGTGGATCCATGAAGTACGTGATTACACCCTCTTTGAATTGCTAACTCTACAACTCGTTTTGCTTGAATCAGGCGCTCCGATCCAACTGAAAGAGGGTATCCGTCACGGCTGACGTTTCCATAAACTAAATAACGAATAATTGAATCATAGAATTCATTTTCTGCACGTACTAATACGTGCTCGTCTGCACCAACTTCCTTTGAGCGCTTAGCAATTCGTTCGAGCTCATCATTAGAGAAACCACCGGTTGTGACTGTACAAGTGATTATCTTTTTAAATCCATACTTCTCTCGAGCAAAAGGAACAAGAAAAGAGGTATCCAGTCCTCCTGAGAATGCAATAACTGCTGTGTCATTCATAATTTGATACTCCTAAAAATTTTCTATTCAGTAACTTCAAACGTTTCGCTTGGATCAGAGGTAAATTCACCTGCTTGGGTAACTATATTAGCAAAAAGAGGGCGAAGTTCACCTGCGTCACGAAGAATAAAACGATACAGGCGATCTTTTTCGTCTACTAAGATTAATGACTCTTTGCTGATTTTTTTATGATTATTGAGGTTCGTTTTAGATGTTCCGTAATTAATGATCAGAAATTCAATTGGAGCATCAGGTAGCCTTAGCTCAAGCGATACATCGGTAAGTTTTTTAGGGTCGCTCAGAGGTTTTACAGAAACAGGAGAGCTTGCTTCATTTGAACCAAGCGAAGTTGATGTATTTGAAGGGAGAGATCCTCCCTGAGAAGATGGAAGTTGTGGGTTAACATTAGAATTTCCTTGAAGAGAATCAAAAAAACTACACCCTGTAAGCAACGTGAGCATCAAGACAAAAATTTCTTGAAAGAAACCTTTTCCAAATTTTATCTTTATTGTATTTCTAATTGCCATGATATCGGTTCATTCACTTTCTAAAAATTATGGGGACTTCCATGCAGTCTCTAATATATCCTTTACTGCGCAAAAAGGGGATATCGTAGGCTTTCTTGGTCCGAATGGGGCTGGAAAAACTACTACTATTAGAATGTTATCCACTTTCATGCCGCCAAGTTCCGGAACGGCGGTGGTTGCTGGCGCTGATATCTTACAAAATCCCGATGAAGTTCGAAGAAAAATTGGATATTTACCTGAAACGCCACCTCTTTATGATGAAATGACGGTTTCTGAATATTTGCGATATGTAGCTGAAATTAAGGGGGTTGAAAAAAATGCAGTTAAAAGCCGCCTTTCTGACGTATTAGAGCGCTGTTATCTGACCTCTGTTCAGAAAAAACTATGTAGACAGCTGTCTCGAGGTTTTAAACAAAGAGTAGGGCTTGCTCAGGCCATTATCCATAATCCAGAAGTTGTTATTTTGGACGAGCCAACTTCAGGGTTAGATCCAAAACAGATTATTGATATCAGAAATACTATCGCAAATCTTCGAGAAGGTCGTACTGTTATTCTCAGTACTCACATTCTTCCAGAAGTGCAGGCAATCTGTAACAAGGTTGTTATTATCAACCGAGGTAAGATTGTTCGTGAAGATACTCTGGAATCATTGACTCGATCGACGAGCCTTGAGCAGGTATTTATTGAGTCAATTACGCAACAACATTAATTTAGTTTAAAAGGTTTACTATGAAGTGGTGGTCAATCTGTAAGCGAGAACTCCTCTCCTTCTTTGTTTCTCCAGTTGCATATCTCGTGCTGACCGGATTCCTACTTTTATCCGGGTATTTTTTCTTTAATATGCTCGGCTACTTTAATCTTGCAATTGAACGATATGCTCAGATGGCCCAGCTTATGGGAGGGCAACAGCCAGCCCCTAATCTTAATCAGTGGGTTGTAGAGGGTTATTATCAGACACTTCTGGTGGTATTAGTTTTTCTTGTTCCATTTTTAACAATGCGCCTCATTGCTGAAGAAAAAAAGAAGGGAACCTTTGAACTTCTTGCAACTTCTCCGTTATCAGTATCGGATATTGTTATTGGAAAATTTTTGGGAGTTTCAATATTTCTGATGCTTATGGTTTTTGGTGCTTGGGTTTTCCCTGCGTTGTTAATAGTTTTTGGAAATCCTGAAGTTCCTCCTATTATGAGTGGCATTCTTGGAGTTACTTTATGCACTCTTGCTTTTGCAAGTATTGGAACAGCTGTTTCTGCATTTACAGAGAATCAAATTGTTGCAGGAGTCTCAGGAATGGTAATATTACTTCTTCTTTATGTAATTCATTCTCCTGCTGATTCATTTGGAGGCGTCACTGGTGAGGTGCTTCGCTATCTATCGCCTGTATTGCAGGTTCAGGATCTACTGAAAGGAGTTATTAGCATCAAAGCAATTGTCTATTTTTTATCAGTTATAATATTTGGTCTTTTTCTGACCCAACGCGCACTTGAAGCGCAACGATGGAGGTAATAGAGATGGTTTCAAAATTTCTTGGTGTTATTGGTTTAGTTGCTCTTGGATTTGGATTTCTTGGTGGGATTATTGTTGGTTCCTTCTCAAATCCTATTGTCTTTGGTCATCTGATTATTGGTATTTTTTCTCTTGTTATTTGGGGAATTAAAACTGGAAGAGAATCCCTCGGTAATGCTACTGAAGTTATCAAAGGGCGCAGCGCTCGGTATGGAACTCATGTTGCAACGTATACTGCTATTTTTCTAGCGATTCTTGTTGCTACAAATTGGATTGCAAATCGCCATAATAAGAAAGTTGATGTAACTGAGCAGGGTGTCTATAGCTTAGCACCTCAATCCAAAGATCTCATGAATAAACTTGAGCGCCCACTAAAGCTTATTTCATTCAAGGGAATCTCTGAGGATGATGAAAAAATTAGCGAGATCCTTTATCGATTTAAGGACCAAAATGGAGCAAAAGTTTCAGTAGAGATAATTGATCCAAAAGCAAAACCGCAGCTCGTTGAAAAATATGGAATGAAGCAAGGAAACCTTATCTATCTGCAGTACGGAGAAGGTGAAGAGTCAGCCGTTAGTAGAATTAATGAAGTAACGGAAGAAGCTATTGCAAATGCTATTCTAAAAGTTACAAAAGGCGCCTCAAAGAAAATTTATTTTCTTCAGGGACATGATGAAATGGATATTGCAAGTGTTCAACCTGATGGAGGCAAGGCTCTAGCGCTCGCCCTTCAAGATGAACACTTATCAACTGCGCCATTATTACTTGCTGCTGCAGATAAAGTTCCCGATGATGCTAGTGTTGTTATCGTCGCAACACCACGAAAACCAATTCCTGAAGCAGAGAAAAAAGTATTAACAGAGTATCTTTCTAAAAATGGAAAGATACTTTTAATGAACGATCCACGGACTACCGAGGATGTTCGTGAACTTGCAAAAAGTGTCGGTATTGAAATACGAAATGATATTGTACTTGATAAAGAGCAGAGGCTTTTTAGTGGCCCGTCAATTGGTGCTCAGCCAATAGTTACAACGTATGACCCGGCATCTCTAATAACAAAGGCTTTTAATGCACAAACTATAACAATTTTTAACATTGCTTCGTCCCTTTCAAAAATTGATAAAGGTATAGAAGGAGCAACTTATTCTGAGTTTGCAAAATCAAGCGCTACAGCTTGGGGTGAAAAAAACCTCAGTGATCTGCTTGATTCAAATGATCCAAAAGCTGAATTTTCTCAGGAAGATATTAAAGGACCAGTAACACTTGGAATGTCTTATGAAAAGAAAGGTTCAAAAGTTGTTGTCTTTGGTGATAGCGATTGGATTCGAAATGGAAATCTCAATGTATACGCAAATCGAGACCTCTTTTTGAATGCAGTTAATTGGCTTGCTGGTGAAGAAGCAAGTCTAACAATTCGTGCAGGTACTATAAGAGCATCATATGCTCCGATTCCAACTGCATCTTTTTTCTTAATTTTACTTTCGAGCTTTATCTTACCTGAATTGATCCTTCTTGTTGGACTTTGGGTTTGGTGGAAACGCAAAAGTTAATTTGAGATTTATACAATGAAAAAATTACTGACCCCTGCATTACTTTTGCTGGCACTTGCTTTATACATAAAGTTTTATGAAGTTCCACAGATTGAAATCGAAGAGAATAAAAAGAAACTTTTTGGATCATTTGCCGCAAGTGAAATTCAAGGAATCACAGTAAAAAAAACAAATAGTTCACTTGATTTTGTGAATCCTGAACCTAAAAAGGAAGTTGTTAAAGACCCTTCTGAAGGTGTTGAGGTTGAGGATCCTTCTTTGTCTAAACAAGCAACAACACCGTGGATTTTAAAAAATGTTCCAGAAGCGATCTTAGATAAGGCTAAAATTGAAGGGCTTGCAACGTCTATTGCAAATTTTTCTTCTGAAAAGACAGTGGATCAAAAAGACCTGGAAACTGATCTTGCAACCTATGGACTCGCTTCTCCAGAATTAACAATTTCTGTGAGAGTTGCCGGGAAAGAGCAGGTCATTGATTTTGGAAAGAAAAGTGAATTTATTTCAGCACGATATGTAAAAGTTCATGGAAGAGATGGATTGTTTCTTGTCGATGATTCTCTGTTCGACGCTGCATCAGTCACTCAGTCAGAATTTAGAGATAAAACTCCAGTAACATTTAGTGATGATGAAGTACAAAATATTTCAATGACGTCTCCTGAAGGTAAAGTTGTCATTGAACCTTCTGCTGAAAAAACATTTCGAATAGTTGAGCCGATTAAATCACTTGCTCAAAACTATGCAGTGTTTGATGTGTACCGAAACCTAAGAAATCTTCAAGCCGATATTTTTATTGATGCTCCTACGGATCTCTCGCTTTACGGTTTGGATAATCCACAAGATACAATTGTCATTAACCGAGCAAATGGACCTCTCACCGTAACGGTCGGTCTAAAAAATGATAAAGAGTTTTTCCAGATCAATAAGAAGGGGACTGTGTACCAGGCAATTGGACATCCTTTAAGCGGGTTATCGGCTAAAACAGAAACGTTTAGAGAAGCACAACAATTTAAGTTTGATCATTTTATCGTAACCAAAGCCTTAGTCGAGAAAAATGCGAGTCCTTATTTAGTGCTGACTAAAGACAAAGACCAGTACCAAGTTAATTCAGAGAAAGCTGATGCTCCATTTGTGAGACAGTATCTTAGAGATATTAGTGAACTACGTGTTCAATCGTTCCTTCCCTTTGATGATGCTGTTTTGAAAGCAAAACCTTTTGTACGGGTTGTCATATCCACTGATACGAGCCAGATTAAAAAGGATTTAGTCCTAATAATTGGAGAAAAAAGAGGGGATTTCTATCCAAGTTATGTGGAAGGGATTAATGAGCCATTTATGATTAATCAAGAAAACTTCCAAGTTATCGTTCCAGCACTTGAAAAGTTTAAGCCAGTAGTGGAACCTACCCCTACGAATGTGGCGAATCCTTAGAAAACTATTCTTTTTATCTCTGATCCTTGGATTTGTCTCACTCATCGTTGGTGCTGGCATCGCAGCCTGGGGATATCGATATATCACAAGGGATCTACCTAATGTTCAGTCTATCAATGATTACCGCCCATCAGCTGTTACAAAAGTATACGCTAATGATGGAACGACAATTGCCGAGTTCTTTAAAGAGCGTAGGTATCCATTAAAACTTTCACAGATTCCCCCTGTTGTTAAACAAGCCTTCCTAGCAGCAGAAGATGCTTCATTCTATCGCCATCAAGGAATTGATCCATGGAGTATCCTGCGAGCATTCGTAAGAAATCTGCAAGCCGGTGCTGCGAAACAGGGAGCTTCAACGATTACTCAGCAAGTCGTAAAAAACCTTCTTCTGACCCCAGAAAGAAGAATAGAGAGAAAGCTAAAAGAAGCAGTTCTATCATATCAACTTGAAAGATCTCTTACGAAAGATGAGATATTTGAAGTATATCTTAATCAGATTTTCCTCGGAAACACTGCCTACGGAGTAGCTGCAGCTTCTCTGGCCTACTTCAATAAGCCAATTGATCAAATAACGCTTTCTGAAGCAAGCATGATTGCAGGTCTTCCAAAAGCTCCCTCGAAGTTTTCACCCGTAACAAATATGCCTCGTGCAAAACGGCGTCAGCGATATGTGCTCGATCAAATGGTTCGGAGTCGTTACATAACCCAAGAACAAGCTGATCGTGCATTTGATGAAAAAATGAAAGTGAATCAAGCAACTCAACAAAATATTTATGCTGCACCGTATTTTGTTGGCGAAGTGCGCAGGAATTTTCTTGAAAACTTTAAGAATTACGATCTCGATCAAGACGGCCTAGAGATAAAAACCACTGTGGATTTAAACGCTACTAAACTAGCAGAAAAAGCTTTAAGAAAAGGGCTTCGAGCTGTTGATAAGAGAAGAGGGTTTCGTGGTGTACTTGAAAAAGGCGAAACAGTTGATGGTTATTTAAAGAAATATTCTGCACAGCTTCCAGAAGTATTAGAATTGGATGAGGTCTATCCTGCATTCGTTTCTTCCGTAAATAGTAGTAAGGGAGTGGGGATTGTTCAGGTAAAAGATCAAAAGATAGAGATCTCTTTTAAAGACGCAACATGGGCGAAAAAAAAGATCGACAACTTTGACAAGGCTACTTTCATAAAGCCAGAACTAGAGTTCAAATCCGGAGACATTATCGAAGTTGCTAACGTTACTTCCGTAGATGAAAAAACAAAACAAACAAAGATACAGTGGCAATTAGATCAAACTCCAATGATTGAAGGTGCATTGACACTTATTGATCCTAGTACAGGAAAAGTTGGAGTAATGCTTGGAGGCTATTCATATCAACGAAGTGTCTTAAATCGTGCTACTCAATCACTTCGTCAACCTGGTTCAACCTTTAAACCAATTGTTTATCTATCTGCAGTTGATGGCTATAAATATACTGCATCAACGATTGTTCACGATTCCCCAAGGTCAATTAAAGTAGGTGATGAGTTATGGACTCCAGGCAACTATGACGGAAAGTATATGGGCCCCATTACTCTTCGTACTGCCCTAGAGAAATCTAAAAACCTTGTATCGGTAGATATTATTTCAAGAATTGGAATTTCACCGGTCATTAAATATGCCAGAGACCTTGGAATTACTACGCCACTTGGTCGCAATCCTTCACTTGCATTAGGGAGTAGTGAGGTAACGCTTTTAGAATTAACAAGAGCATATGGTGTTTTTGCTGCAAGAGGAATGCTTGCGGATTCATATTTAGTCGAACAGATTAAAGATCGAACTGGTGCTGTTGTGTATGATCGTGATGCAGAGTTTATTTCGCATGTAAGACAAGCAATTAATCCGAGTAGCGCTTTCATCATGGCAAATATTATGAAAGGTGTTGTTCAAAGTGGAACTGGAACTGCTGTTAAACCTATCAATCGCCCTGTTGCAGGAAAAACCGGAACAACCAACGATATGATGGATGCTTGGTTTATTGGATATACACCAGAATGGGTGTGCGGAATATGGACTGGATTTGATCAGCTGCGATCGATTGGTGATAAAGAAACAGGTGGAAGAATTGCAGCACCAATTTTCTTAAATTTTATGAAACCATTTCTTGAATACCGTGATGACGTTCAGTATCAAGAACTAGTAAAAAGAACAAAAGAAGAGTCAGAAAAATTACATATTGAATACCGGGCTCCTGAGAAAATTCAACCACTTGATTTTCAACCTACTGATGATGTTGTAGGAATGTGGGTAAATAAAGGAAGCGGAAGGCCCGTCAGTGGTGAAGAGTCAGGTGCAATATATGAATATTTTATTAAGGGTACTGAACCACAAGCAGCCCAGTCTCTTACTGAGGAAACCCAATCTTATCTTGATTCACCTGATTTATAGTGGTTATTCGTCTGCATTAGGGAAAAATCTAAAAAACTTGAGTAAGCAATAATTTGCTTTTAAACTCTAGTATGTTTGCTGTTGAACAGTTTTTAGATTCAAATTTTACGGGCCTAACCTTAGATCACCCCAAATTACCAAAATCGAACCAAGCGATACGAAAGATAGCCGAAGGGGACAGTTGTTTAATCCTTTATCACCAGGCGCCATCTGATGTACTTGTTGATCTTAATGGTCAAGAAGTCCCACTTCCATTAAGTGGTTTACAGTTTGTCATTGAAGGAGATTCGAATTCTGTAACATCTTTATTTGAACAACCCTCAATAAAAGAAGTGTCAGGAAGAGAAGTTATCACTCATAACGAAATTCATTTATTAGGATCAAATGGATTCGTTATGAAGAAATTTCAGATAGATCCGTTTGATAGAGATTTAAATCAAGCACTTGTTACCTATTCTTATTTTACCTTTGATCAAAAAGAGACACCCCTCCCATCTGGAATAACCCCAATAAAAATTATTGATGAAAATTCAATTCTTGGCGAAGAACAGATAAGATCCGAAAAAACGTCCAAAGTACTTCTTTTCAATAATGAAGGTTATTATTTTGATGTAGTACCATTCAGTGAGAGTTGTGAAGTTATTGGTTGTAATCAAAACAGAAACCTTGTCGTTAGAGTTGTAAGTGAAGATGACGCACTAAAAAGACCTGAAACTATTTTATTTATTCATAATCGAGGAATTCATCTTGATGAATGTGCAGAAGTGCTTGAAGTTTTACAAAGTGGAACCACAGTCGGCTTAAAGGAAGTAAGTCTTGCAGAGGATATAAGAGTAGTTCCTCGAATTCCAGGATTTTGGCTTAACGATGGAATGTTTAAACCATTTCCTCAGTTTGGTCATGGAAGATTAACTATTACTCATGCTGCTGAGGCTGAAGATATTATTGGTCAGCCATCTGGACTTCTTTCAGTGGGTCATACAATGTTAGGGGAGTTTCCAGAGGCAATGATTTGGGCATACCCTTATTTCAGTCAACAAAAAGAATGTCTTCATAGACCTTTATCGGACATGACAGATACTGCTGTTGATAGAGCCTATAATATAACAAAAAGTGGATTTGTTCTTGCTTCAGTTGAAGGTAGTAACTTTATATTACTACCTGATTCAAAAATTGACAGTTATGTTACAGTGTAGTTTGCAAAAAAGCCTGATAACAAAAAAAACAAAATAAGAAACCAAATAAAAAGAAAATAACCCACTCGACTATAGAACCAGTGGAACATATTTTTAAACTATAATTCTTGTTATTAAATGGCCATAAAATGGGAACTCCCATTTTAGTTAGGTAGTCAGCAAAAACATGGCTTCCATATGCAAGAATAAACCAAAGGGAATAGGTCTCAGAGTAAACAAATAGAAGGCCTCCTAAGATAAATACTAAAAGAGGTGCGTGCGTAGTTCCCCTGTGTTTTGAAAATATTCTTAACGGAAATAATAAAAGTAACGCTATACCATCTATGATTGTTTGAATATTTCTTGGGGCAAAAGGAAGAAGTAGGGTTCCTGGACGTGATGCATTTGACGACGGCTCATCAATATCTGGAAGTAAGCTGCAAAATAAAATCAATAGCCATGGGATCTCTTTGAATGGGATCTCGAGCACGTTGCCTACGAGCGATGCAGACCCAAGTGCAATCATTACATGAGTATTACCGCGCATCTTTTCTAACAAATACTCTTATGCTTTTAATTTTATCTCCAGGACGGAGCTTCTCAATCACTTCTAATCCGTCTATAACTTCCCCGAAAATTGTATATTTTTTGTCCATATGACGAGCTTCTCTAAGAAGGATATGAAACTGGCTTCCATTCGATAGTCGCTGGGGATTTATATCATCTGCTCTTCGTGCCATTCCAACAGAGCCCCTTACATGATGTTTTTCACTAAATTCAGGAAGGAGACTATAGGTTGGACCGCCATTTCCAGATCCGCTTGGGTCTCCTCCTTGGACAATGTAGTCATTTTGAACAAGATGAAAAGAGAGCCCGTTATAAAAACCTTTATCTGCAAGAAATTTAAAATTTGCTACATGAACTGGAGCTATATCTGGAAACAGCTCCATAAGGAAATCACCTTGGCTCGTTTGAACCACTGCACTTCTAATTTTTAGAAGTTCCGCCCTTGGAGGCATGATGAAAGGTAAATCCTGGGAAAAGCCTGTGCTTGAAAACAAAATACTAAGAAAGAATGTAATAAGACTGACTCTAAACAACGATTTAGTATTGCTCGTTATCACTTTTATCCGTGAAAATAAGGGGTTATCAATTAAAACAGCCTGTCTGTAAATATATTTTGTGATTCGTTGGTTACTTAATCTAAGTGTCTCTCTTTTGTTAGGCATCAGTCTACTGGAAGTTTCGGTTTATGCTGAAGATGATGCCTCATCTTCGCATTCTGAAAAAGTAGATGCAGTACTCGTTCTTGATCAGTCGGGAAGCATGCTTGCCACTGATCCTTTAAAGCTTCGGGTTGAAGGAGCAAAGCTTTTTACACAGTTCCTAAAGAAGGGTGACAGACTCGGCATTATTTCTTTTGCTGAAAATGCCACTGTAGTTCGCCCACTTTCAGATTTTGATGGATCGCAAATAGAACAAGTAGGTCAAGAAATTGAAGCAGTTCCTGCTACTGGACAATACACTGACATATCCTCAGGAATTGATAAGGCGGTGACGATGCTGGCAAACAATCATCGTGACGGAGCTAATACAACGATCATTTTGATGTCTGATGGTAAAATGGAGCCTCCAATAATGGCTGGTTCTGCATCAGTTCTCACCCAGAACCTTGTCGAGGTGACTCTACCTGAGCTAAAAAAACAGGGTACGAAAGTGTATACACTCTCTTTTAGTGACCAGGCAGATAAAGATCTTCTACAGGAAATTGCTGCAGTAACAGATGCAATAAGTTGGTATACACCCACTGCTGATAAAATTCACGAATCATTTGCAAACCTCTTTCTTGCAGTCAAGAAACCACAAGTTGTTCCAATGACAAAGAAAGGTTTTAAACTTGATGCTGATGTTCAAGAAGCCACTTTTTACATCAACCGCGAAGAAGTCTCTGGTGAAATCGCAGTTGTAAGGCCAAGTGGAGAATCGATTACACAGTCAAAAACATCACCTGATATTAAATGGTTTAGTGGTCAGAAATTTGATGTAGTAACAATTACTCAACCAACAGCAGGGGATTGGCAGTTATCAGGGGTGACTAATCAAGAAGGATTTGCAACTGTTCTTACAAAGCTTCGATTAGTATCAGAATGGCCAACAAACCTTTATGCGCAAAATAAAATAACACTTGAAGCCAGACTCTTCGAAGAAGACAAGCCGATTGTGCTTCCTGAAATGTCACAGACGATTACGTTTGCGTTCCAGGTAACACCTACAGATAAAGTTTCTGAGCCTATCATTCGAGATTTCCTTACTGATGATGGAAAAAATGGTGATAAAATTGCTAAAGATGGCGTTTTTTCAAAGACAATTGAGATTGAAGAAGCGGGTGAGTACAAACTCCGAGTCTTAGCAAAAGCCCCTACATTTGAGCGAAACCAACAAATTCCGTTTCGAGTGAAACCTCCAATGGTACAAATT
>JBIKWN010000014.1:0-49534 GCA_044356295.1 Bdellovibrionota bacterium | reverse complement strand
CAAGTAGTGAATACTTGCAAGTATCACAATAAACTCTGGCAGCACCATGCTCGAGGAGTCCGCAGTTCAGATACTCATCAAGCACAGAGAGCACTTCATCACGAAGTACCCCAAATTCAGATATGAATCTCTCCTCCCAGCAATATTCAAGTTTTTGCTTTGCATGGAATACTATTTGATAGAGTGTACTTGATTCGGGTGTTCTTCTTTTATAGTGCTGGCACTTCTCACGTACCTTCTCCCATGTATATCGCCGTAGCATATAAGGCTATTCGTGAAGTTACAGGAAAAGTTTCCTGAAACCCCCGCGCATAACAACTAAAGCCAGACGGATTGGCGACTGCCTCGCCAACCGCTGCTTTAAGACGTTATCCCCCTTAAAAAGTGAACATTTCCTGTAGGACTGCAATTGTCTTGCGTTGAGTTGCAGAATCAATGGAGCCCATTTTCTTTATTATCCCGGCATTGCGCAGCAGTTACAAAGATAAGGAAGGGCAAATCCTCTAATCAAGAATATAACAACAGCAAGCAGTAGGGCCATCAGTGCAATCATTAATGACAGGCGTTGCTTCTTCCAGAAAAAAATCCCCAGCATAATTAGACTAACAAAAAAGCCTAAAATCATGAGTAGGGAGCCTGATCTACCCTCAATGCCAGCTATGTAAAAAAAATGAGCGATTCGATATGACCTTTGCTGACTATCGTCGCATGTCGTAAGAGGGAGTCCGCAAGAACAAGCAAAAGCACCAGCTGGTGCATTTAAAATGGATATAACGACTAATACACTATTACGAAAATTCATTAATGTTCCGCGAGGGGCAAAGTGTAAACGCACTAGATTCTAACCCAGAACACTTTCTTAATCATGCAAAAGTTCAACGGGTTAGAATTCTGCATGGCGTTTATTGATATATCCGTAAAGTTTCGATTGTTTACGACCGATTTATGTTATAACATAGGTAATAACATATGGTTAAAGCTAAAATTAGAAAAATTGGTAATTCCCTTGGCGCGATTTTACCGGCTGAATCATTGAACGCTCACCATCTTGAAGAAGGTGATGAAGTTCTGATTAGTGCAGATGCTGATGGAATTAAAATCACTCCTTACGATCCAGACTTTGAAGACTCCATTGCAGCTACTAGAAGTGCTATGAAAAAATATCGTAATGCTCTAAAAGAGCTAGCAAAGTGATCCGCTTTGTTCCTATTTCAGCTGTGCTTTTGATGCACTCGGAGCTTATTCGCGAATTTGGTGGTAAATCAGGCATTCGCGATCGTGGTTTGCTTGAATCTGCTTTAGCTAGACCAAAAAATCTACATGCATACAAGAAAGCAGATCTATTTAGATTAGCTGCTAGCTATTCATATGGAGTGATTAAAAATCATCCATTCATAGATGGGAATAAAAGAGTAGGACTAACAATTGCTTACGCTTTTTTGCAAATTAATAAAATTGAGCTAACAGCATCAGAAGAGGAGGCTGTGATCGTTATGATCGGGGTAGCTGATGGTTCTGTTGATGAGCAAACACTTGCTAAATGGCTACAAGCTAATTCAAGAAATGTTAGTAGGAAATCAAGGGTATAACGTTTTAAATCACCAGTTTTACCCCCAATAGTACCCTTAATCAAACCAATTAGTTAAGTGGGTGTAAAAGCTGGTGGATTTCTTTGTAGTCCATGGATAAGGGCTTAAATTTTGTTTCAGGATAATCATTAAATATGGTATTATACATATAGGTATGGTAAATCCTTGAAATGGAATTTGAATGGGATTCATCAAAAGCTAAGTCCAACCTTAGGAAGCATAAAGTCAGTTTTTCTGAAGCGGCTGAATCTTTTGCAGACCCACTTGGATTTACGTTGAGAGATGAAAAGCATTCTCAATCTGAGAGACGCTTTTACTGGACTGGTAAATCTTCGTCAGGGAAAATTTTGACTACTTGGTATACTAAAAGAGATGGTAATATAAGAATTATTGGCTCTGCTGAACTAAGAGACTTTAAGAGTATGTATTATGAAAAAAATAAACATTAAAAATCTCAAATACGACGCCAAAGAAACTAAGCGTATCCGTGATGAAATGGGAAAGCAGAAAAGTATTAAAATTACGATTAATATCGATGCTGATACGCTTAAGAAACTTAAATCAACCTCAGCAAAAACCGGTATCCCTTATCAGAGACTGCTAAATCGCACGCTTCAAGAGAGCTTATCCGAGAACACAAAATCGGATGATAGACTTGATAGAATGGAGAAAGAACTAAAACTGTTAAAGAAAAAATTGGCTGCTTAACTTAAGTGGATAACGTTTACGATGAGAAGTTTTGCACCAAACCGATACTTAGTCTAACCGTTGAATTTCATGGTGCAAAATCTTACTCGATCGTTTTGTTATCTGCGATGGCGTGGATTTAAGAAAGTTGGGAGAAGCAGATTCAGTATGACCAAAGGAAAAACCTATGGCTGATGAACTGCTTCTTTTCCCGTGTTAGCCCTGTTGTTCTTCTTGACCACCAGTGATGATCGTGATGAATCCAGGGTCTTCGCCGTGGTACCAGTGAATATGCAAAGCAAACCCCTTAGCGTAAGCGTCCCACAGCTGCTGCATCTCATCGAGACTCTCGCAGACGATCATCCGCTCACCGAGCCCCTGATCGAATCCGCAGATAACCTTATGGCCTTGCGGGACCTCAGGCATGCGGATCGGTCGCCCAGTTGCGATATCCTTCTGACCGAAACCCAAGGTGATGGGAACGAGCAGTTCAGCGCCGAAAATTTCCGATTTCATTCCAAGTTCAACCATATCTTTTAACTCTATGGACAGTTGTCCTTCAAAGCTTCACTCCTTTGAAGGACAACTGCTCAAACTCGGACGCAAACCTTCAATCTACTTCTCCAGTCAGCAACCAAGTCACTCAGTGCAGAAATAGTAATCTTTTCAAAGTTATGTCTAAATTTATCTTGCTAGTGACTTAAGCAGATAACATATTAGTCTACAGCCTAACAAAACCGCCTCGCTAATCAACTAATCAAAAAATAACTTCTTATCCCAGTCCATGGATAAGAATAAGAACTTCTAATAAATTCAAATAGCTACAAGTTTAATTTGTGCTCCGGACTTGGATAATAATTGTTATACGACCCAAATTTCTAATATTTGACCAAGCGCGTTTAATAATTATTATCCAAGTCCAAAACAACTTTTGAGCATGCTTGTCCGAATAGTTGGTTATACAAAATAAAATGCTTCTTATGAAAAACGAAGAAGGGTATTAGGTGAGTGGGGGGTAATCTTATTTCTTGGATCACTTTCGAGTATCGTTTGAATCAAACAAGTGAAGAAAGGAATTCAAAGTATTGTGAAATCGTTAATAGGCGCTGCTAAGAGGGCTCTTTCGAGCTAGTAAGAATTATAAATACATTAGGGGTGTTTGCTGTTGTCTATCTTCTTAGATCTATTCAAGATTCCTGGTTTCGTACTTACGTACAATCTCTCATTAGCTACTTCTCGAACTTCTCGCTATATTCAATAACCAGTGAATCAGTCAGGAAAAAAAATTATCAATAATTGGACCGAGCTTGGAGACTCAATTGGAATTTTAGGTGGCACCTTTGACCCAATTCAACGAGCTCACATTGAGTTAGCTCGCGCTGTTATTGAAAGTTCTCTTGTACAAGATGTTGTCATTATCCCAGCAAAACAAAATCCTCATAAGTTAGATCTTCCAAATGCTTCAGATAACGATCGAATGGCGATGATTGAGCTTGCCGTTGAAGACTTAGCACATATTTTTTATTCTGATATTGAAATCAATTCATCTGACCTTTCGTATACGTATGAAACAATTTTAAAACTACGAACGCTCCTCCCGGTCGGCACTAAACTCTTTTTTATTCTTGGAGTAGACGCAGCTCTTGGACTTCCTAGATGGCATCGAGTTGAGGAACTTTCAGAATTGCTTGATGGATTTATTGTTTTCCCGCGAAATCAATCTGTGAAAGAAGCATGTGCCCAACTTGGGCCAGAGCTCTCAACGAAAGTCCTAACTAAAATAATCCCGAAAGATCTTGCCAAGTCATATCAGATAATCGCTGCCACATTAATTAGAACAGCGCTTCATACAGGTGATACAGAGCTGTTACATAACTCACTAGATAAAAAAGTACTAAGTTATGTCAAAAAGAAAAAGCTATACCAATGAGTTGCCGAGAAAATTTTTAGGTAACTAATTCGCGCTTGTTTGTGACTTTTTCTCTTCAGTATGTCTTTCAATCGCAAGATGTATCAGCCTATCAAGAAGCTCTGAATAACCGATTCCGGATGCTTCAAATAACTTTGGATACATACTAATTTTTGTAAATCCTGGAATAGTATTTATTTCGATAACAAATATCTCTTCGTTCTCTGTAACAAATACATCCACCCGACCCATTCCCTCACATTCAAGTGCTTTGAATGTTTTTAAAGCGATTTCTCTCACTCGTTCAGAAGTTTCTGCTGAAAGTTTTGCTGGAATTTCAGGGCGTGCTCCATTGGCATCGATATATTTAGCATCGTATGAATAAAAATCATGAGAAGGAATGATTTCACCAGGGACTGAAACGATAGGATTAAAGTTTCCTAATACTGCGCATTCAATCTCTCGACCTTTGATGAATTCTTCAACTAAAATTTTCCTGTCGAAACGAAAAGCTTCAGTCATTGCGTTAATAAATTCATTTTCATTTCTTACTTTTGAAACTCCAACACTAGAGCCTGCATTGGCAGGTTTAATAAAAAGAATATCACCTAATTCTTTTGTTAGATCTTTATATGATGGTTGAATGTCTGACTCACGGTAAAGTGTTCTAAACTTCCCAATCGGAATACCAGAATCACGAAGCAAACGCTTCATCACATCTTTATCCATTCCAACACTTGAGCCCAGTATGCTTGCTCCCACAAAAGGTATATCAAGAAGTTTTAAAAGTCCTTGAACAGTTCCATCCTCACCGTTTGTTCCATGAAGTACCGGAAAGATTACATCGATTGCTTTAAAAGAACTCATTGATCCGAGAGGCAAGTTTTCTGGGGAAATAGCGCCTGATGTTTTAGAAGGGGTAATTGTAAGGGTACTCATTGCAGGGGAAAGAGCAATTCTTTTTGGATCATCAGCATTTAAAAGGTATTCAGCATCTTTTTGTAAATGCCATCCTCCTTGTTTATCAATGCCAATAAGTACCGGATCGTATTTATCTCTGTCTAAAGCTTGAATTACATTTTTAGCAGACAAAAGAGAGACTTCATGTTCTGCAGACCTTCCACCAAAGAGGATACCAACTCTTAATTTATGCATACCAACAAAGTGTAGCTAACTACACTTTATTCTGCACTATAAATAGAAGAACAATTATCTTCTTTAGTTGGTGACGGCATTCGTTGCTGGAGTAGCTTCAAGTGAGATAGCTTCTTCATAGAGGCGTTCAGGATGAGTTCGAATATCCCAAACTAATCCAAAAAGACTTAGAAATCTTAATGTATAATGCGAAATATCAATCTCCCACCAATACATCCCTTGTCTTTCTGAACCAGGATATCGGTGATGATTATTATGCCATCCTTCTCCAAGAGTAATTATTGCAAGGATAAAGCTGTTTCTGCTTTCATCAGAAGTATTAAACCTTCTTGTTCCCCACATATGGGTTAAAGAGTTAATTACAAAAGTTCCGTGATAAAGAAAAGAAGTGCTGACACAGAATCCCCAGATGAAAATCTGCATAGGAGTTGTACCAAGTCCTGGATGAAACGCTTGAAGATAAAAACCTAAACCAAAAAGTGCAGCAATTAGTGCAAGCGGAGCTATAAAGTGATTTTCATCGATCCAACGAATCTCTGGGTATTTTGTAAAGTCTTTAATAAGATTTTTATCGTATTGAAGATAATCAGCGGAAAGAACCCAACCTACGTGCGACCACCAAAGCCCACTAATTCCTGGTGAGTGAATATCTTCTTCGGTATCAGAGTGTTTGTGGTGATGACGATGGTGAGACGCCCACCATAAAGGACCTTTCTGTGCAGCTGAACAGCCAAGGAAAGCAAGACAAAACTGGAACCACCGAGAAGTTTGATAACTACGGTGTGAAAAATATCTATGATAGGCACCAGTAATACCAAACATGCGAACTACGTAGAGTCCAAAACAGATAGCAAAAGCGGTCCAACTAAAACCAACCCATATAACTGCTAAACAACCAAGATGAATCAAAAAGAATAAACTTTGTTTGAGGATATTTACTGCTTCCCAGCGCTTTTGTGACATAGGTTAATAGGATACGCGAGGTCGAGAATTCAGGCAAGAAAGACGAATTCAAGAAGTTAATAATATCAATAGGTTATATTCAACAACTAAAGAGAAATTTTTCTTATCGCTGTTTAAATACTCATAAGTCACTAAAAGTTAAATCTAAGCCCACCCATAATATTGCGACCAGGAAGCGGTGCGAGATCCTTTATGAAGGAAACATGATTTCTTGCTTCGTCGTTCAAAAGATTTTCACCACGAACAAAGAGTTCAACTGAATGAGACTGAATTTCTAAGTCATGAGTAATCTGAGCATTTAGAAAAGTATATGCGGAAGTATCTGTTTCAAAATCTACGGTTCTATTTTGAGCAAAGGCATGCATGATATCTATTTGAGCACCTGTGTTCTCTCTCTGATATCGAATACCAGTTTTTACACGAAAAGGAGGAATTCGAGGAAGCGCTTCATCGGTATCTCGATCTTTAGCCCATACCCAGTCTTGTTGTGAAAACCAAGTAAGATCGTTGGAAGCTTTTTGTACATCATTTTGACCAAGAAAATGAAATGCTACTTGAGACTCAATTCCGTAGAAGGTAGCGTTTTGAGATTCAAAATTATAGACAGGTAAGTCATCTTCGATAAGGCCATTAGGATTGAGTCCAATATAATCAGTAAATCGATTCATAAAACCACCGATTGAACCCGAAACAAATCCATCAGCTTTTCGCGCTGTAAGATCAACTCCAACTGATCGTTCTGGATTGAGATCAGGGTTTCCTATCTCAAATGCTCCAGTAGCAATATGGGGACCATTCGCAAACAGTTCTTGTCCAACGGGGGCTCGCTCTGTTCTGGCTAATGAAAGAGCTAATGAATAGTTTTTAACTGGCGTGTACACCAGCCCTGATGATTGACTGAATGTGTTGAAGTCTCTTGAGATATTTTGCAGAGAATCACTTCCTAACCCTTTATAACCTACCGCATCAGTTGATTGATTATCTGACCGAAGTCCTGCCTGAAATTTAATTTGTTCAGATACAGGAACCTCTTCAAAAAGAAAAACTGAACCAATATTCGTATCGGTCTCTGGTTGATACGCTTCTTCTCCTAACGCTGAAAAACGAGATGTTTGACCTTGAAATCCAAGCACACCAGAAACTTTACCAAATAATGGTTGATGCTTTAGCTCGACTCGACTATCTGATGCTTTGTTTTTAAAAACTGTACCAACTTCTTCGCCTTCAAATTCTGTATGTTGATAGTTTGAAATCCCTGCATTAAGAAAAACGGACTCAAAGTAAGGCATAGGGTCATTGAGTTTTCCTCGTAACTCTAAGCGTGGTGTTCGTGAATCAATCGAAATATTTTCTTCTCCATTAGGAACTCCGTAATCATTATTGAGGAGACTTCCAGCGATACCAATATAGCCTGAATTAAATATATAGGAGGTTCCTAGAGCAACATTCGTTGATTGATTCTGGCTGAAGGAGAGCGTTCCATTTGGCTCTGGGAATTCAAGAGTCGCTTCTTCGCGCTTGGCATTTGTTCGAGCAAATCCGGGAATCTTGTAATCATCTGATTTTCTGGCAGATGCTTCTAGGTGAACAGCAACGTTGTCGATCGCAGTTGTTACCGAAGAAGCCATAGTTCGTTCTTTATCAACAGTACCTGAACGGAGTTGCAGATCTCCCTCAACGATAGATTCAGGCAATGATGTTGCAATACGATTGTTTAAAACGTTTACAACTCCTCCTACAGCAGTAGTTCCAAACATGAGAGCGGCTGGACCTCTAACGATTTCAATTTTACTTGCGTTTAATGTTTCAGTTGAGACGGGATGATCGGGTGATGAGTTAGAAACATCATTTGTTCCAATACCGTTTTCTAGAATTCGAACTCTATCTCCGCCAAGACCACGTATGACTGGTCTTGATGCACCTTGAGAAAACGAAGTTGAAGTTACTCCTAATTCATTTTGAAGCGTTGCTCCAAGCGAGCTGTTATTTGAGGTTAGGATCTGGTCTTTATTAATGATTGTCACAGATTGCGCAGAATCAAGGCTTGATTGAGCTATTGGTGAAGCTGACACGACAAGTTCATCAAGCTTTTCATCATCTTCCGCTAAGGCAGAAAATGGTAAGAAAGTTAGAGTACAAAAAAGGCATGAAGACTGTATTAAGAAATAATATTTAAACATGAATGTCGCTTGATAGAAGAAACAATAATTACCTGAATGAAAATAACGCAACCTAGTTGCGAAAGCAATATCTGTATATAAGATTTCGAATTTACTGGTGATTCTTTCCAGAAAAATAAAAATACGGCGCTTTTAGTGGCGTATACGGAATCTTACCAGTGTTTACTTTCAGATTTTGAACTTTAAAATGATACTGTAAAAAAGGAACAAGGTCATGATTTAAGAAAACATTATCATGGCTAAACCACCATGGAATAAAAGAGCGATTTAACCAGGAATCTATTTTGGTATTACTTTCTAGCTGTTCGTTTTTTCTGGGTCTATAGAAATCAACAACCCCAATCATCCCATCTTGAGTTAAGTGAGATTTTGCATTCTCAATTGCTTGAAACCAGTCTGGAATCATAGACAAAGAGTATGAGAAAGTAATGAGATCTACTTTTTTATTCAGCTTGAAAGTACAAGCATTATCTTTCCGAATTGATAGTCCAGGGTGATTTAATGATTGAAACCGTTCCTCGGCAACATTCAAAAGAGGAGTACAAAGATCAATAAGCGTTACTTGAGCATTTTTGTTTAGCTTAGGCAGTGCGTACTCAATGTTCCAACCTGTGCCTCCACCAATATCCAACCAATGACCTGAAAAATTTTCAGGAATAATTGAGTCAAGTAATTGCTCACGCCCGTACAAGAGGCGTCCCCTAAAAGAATCATATTGCCTTGATTGACCCTGATAACGCGCATCGAGTTGATTTGTAAGGTTTCCTGTTTTCTTTGTTGGCTTTGCAATTTCAAAGAGTACCGGTAAATCTTGAATCAATCGATGGAGTGTCATCAAAGTCACCTTTGTTACGATAAAAAAGTTTTACGGTGTAATTTCTGCAACATAGAATGATCCATAGGTGTGCACTCGATCTATTTTATGAAGTTGATTAGCAAGTTCAGATTCATATTTTAATTTACTTCCTAGGTTAAAGTTACCAGTAACTGATTCAATTACCATTGGGTCTAAATATTCAACTTTATATCCTCCGGATCTAAAAATGACACGTGCATTTGTATCTGCAACTCGAAGAATTTCCCCCCATTCAGATCGGAGCTCCTCTTTTAGATTGCTATAGAGCCAATCCATATGATCCAGAAGAACAAAATGTGAAAAACTATTGTCTGGTTGTTTTTCGAGAAACTTACGAATCGTTGATGTGTTAATCGTAAGGCGCTGCCATCCCGTCTCTTTAATGAAAGCGTGACCAGCTTTGGTTAGGTACTCAGGGCAGCAATCTGGTTCATAGTGACCTTGAAGATAGACTCTCCAAAAATAATTATCTTGAATTGGAAGTTCGCCAAAAACTTTATCAATACAATCTTCAATAAACCCTGCCATCCCGCGAGGATGATATTTTTGCACCTGTTCAATTTGAGCTTTTGGCACACCAAGAAATGCCATGACTGTTGTTCGATTTGAAACCCAACGAAGCAAAAAACTCCAAAGCTTTGGCTTTAATCTTTTATAGTATATCTCTTGTTGCGTTTTTAGATCTTTTGCATCGAGAAGGTCTTGGCAGATCGATTTGGCATCGATGAAATGATCGATATAGAGTTTCATGCAGCGAGCAACAAGTCCTGAAGTGCCGTGATAATACAAAGAGTTTCTTAACCCCTTTGCATTGAAGAAGTACATATGTTTATCCCAAAAGCTTTGGCTCTGTTCAGTCAGAAGCGGTCTAAGCTTTGAACGAAATGTTTTATCCGGAAACGGTAATACTCCGTATCCAAACATTGAAAAGTATTCATCGTAATCAAGAGCTCTTGCAGCTGCGACTTTTAATTCAAGCAGGGCATTTTGTCTGAAATTCATATCGACCGCATTGACCATTCCTGAACCAGCAAGAAGGTAGTCGAGCGCATTGCAGCCAGCAGAAGTTATTACTAGTACATTTGAAGATTGATCGAGTTTTAAAACTTCTCTATCTATTCGAGGGTCTTCCCAACAACAATTATAGATCAGATTCGACCCATGTATCTTTTCAAATAGAGCCGCTGAAATACTCTTCATAAAATTAATTTTCCTCTTTAATTGTTACTAAAACTCCAAAATGATCAGATAAGGGATTTGCTGTTAGCACCCGTTCTGCACCGTATAGGTGGTGATGATTGTCACGACCTTTGCACCAGACATAATCAAGACGCTCTGAATCTCCTTTAGGGCTTCTTGCGAATTTATTATTCTTTGGATCAAAGGTAGCACCGGAAATTTCATTTTCGATCTCTTCTGAATCACTAATCTGAGAATACCCATAACGTAATCGAAATAGGTCTTCGCCAAAGTAACGTTCAGCTCTTTTGTAAAGATTGTTATCTTCTGTGAAGTTAAAATCACCCATAACATAGACGGGGATATGTGGCTTTGATCTCCTTACAATCCAGTCTCGGAGTTCTCGAAGCTGATTTTCTCGTATGAGATTGCTGGCATTTGTTGAAACAAAAAGTTTGTTTAATCTCTCTGGCTCTGAGGCAAGGTGTACATTGTATACGTCAACTTCGCCCTGTGGTGTCTGAATTCTTGAATACATTGCACCTTTTCGTACCATCCATTCAAGCCCACTTGAATGAGTAAAATGCAGTAGTTCGCAATCGGTCATTGGATACTTAGACATGAGAGCTAAACCACTTCTACCTAAGAGAAGGTTCCGCCTTAATCTATCCACTTCAAGTTCTGAAAATCGATGAGGGTAATTTGATGCTTTAAGCACAAGCTCTGTACTCGATTCCCACATTTCTTGAAGACCGATAATATCAGCAGAAATTGTTCTAAGCTCTCTCCCGATTCTAAAAAAACGCTTAGGTTTACATTCCATCGTTCCAATCGGAGTAGGAAGTCCACAAACGTTATACGTTAATAGCTTGATACAATTATTTCCTTCATCAGGAAAATTTCCATCAAGCGCTGAATAAGCGATCGATTTAATCCATAGATACGCTTTTTCACTTGTAAAATTATCAAGGAGAGCAGGGATATGGCGAAGCTCTCTTATTACAGAACTCCCTCTCGGAAGAACTCCTTTATTTCTTACAGGACAGACACAAATATCAGAATGCTGAAGTTTGCTTGTTCTTAAAAAATCAAATAAAGCACTCCTTCCGATTGATGAAAAACTTACCGTGTAAATAAATTCGGTAAGTGGAACGCTCCAATGATGGGAAGTATTTCGTTGTATAGCGTGGTGCTGTCTAAAAGCATTAGAAATTCTTTGCACCATTGGGTTAGATGATTCAGAGAGGAGTTTCCAAAAACCGGTTACAACCCTGTTTACTTGAGAGTAATCAAAAGTGTAGTTAGGAAAAGCTTTTAGGGGGATAGAGTTTACAGTGATGTTTTCATCACTTCCCTTAGAAAGACCTCGCGCCGAAGAGTTTCTGTGAAGCATTAACTTTTGAAAAAGTTAAAATCCTATTACGTTGGGGGTAGTTTAACTAAGTTAAACAAAAATGAGCAATACTTTAAAAAAGCCGAAAAAGCACTATTTCCAAGCAAAAACTGTCACCAACCATCGGTCAGTTTTAATTGCGCTCAGTGGGGGAACCTCGTGTGGAGGAAGCCACGTTGCATGATGTAAATCTGATAATCCATATTTAAATCCTAGCGAATCAAGCTGGGTTAAGAGTGGGTGCAGTTTCTGATTAGGAGAAAGTAGGTGTACTTCGCAAACAATTCTTTTTACATTTTTTAAAGCTTCAGATGCATCATGAAATGTTTCAAATTCAGCGCCTTCGATATCTACTTTTAAGAGATCGACAGGTTTTTCTAGTAAAATATCTTTTAATCGAATTGATGGTATGAGTACTGTCGATTGTGACGTTTGCATCGTCACGGATCCAGAGTCGTCATTTTCCTGACTAAAGGACACACCATCATTGTGTATCCAGACTGCCTTTTGCTCTGCAATGACTTGTTGAAGTCCAAAATTTTGAATATTAGCTGATAACATTCCATGAATTTTTGGATCAGCTTCGAATGCTCGAATCGTGCTTGTTGGATAACGAGATTTAAAGAAAAGTGTTGCGATTCCTATATGTGCACCGCAATCAATGATGTAAGGATCTTTTGTGTGCGTTTCAAAGTTATATAGTTGCGTTGCAAAAATTTGATATGCTTGGTGATAGAAGCTATGAAGATCTGCATATTGAAGAGGTACTCCATCAAGATGCAATGTTCCTGGTACTTTTCGTGGATACGAGTCGAGTGTCGTAGAGAGTTTCTGTAGGATTTCTCCGAGAGTACCTGAAAGCATAGGGAAAGGTTCCTTAAGTAAAAGTTTTTACCAGTAAAATACCAAGCGCTGCAAAACACAAGTGTAATCCGTAAAAATAGGCAAACATAAAAAGTAGATTGGGAATAAGATAGTTTTCTTTAAAAAGAGTGACTCTTCTTCTTAAAATAAAAAAAAGAGGATAACTCGAACCCCATGAGGATATAAGACCCATTCCAAAAAGTTGTTGTTTATCAGGTAGAGATGGTAGTTCCATTACATTGAGTAGAAGGAGTACTGAAGCTTTCCCTGGCACCCCAAAAATCATACTTAAAATCATCACGCCCCAAAGGAAAAAAATAAGTCTCCAAGGAGCTGTAATTCCCTTTGAAATTGTTAGTGGAAGTGCCACAACAGGACAAAGCAGAATGAGTGCATATGAAATTTCTTTGAGAGTTCCTATCACCGTGCCTCCAAAAGTCGGGCCCAGAGAGTCGCTGTAGGATATTTAGTTCCAGTAATAACTAAATCTGATGGCTCCAAAGAGAGAGCGTTTGCAATCTTTACAGATTGTTTCTTGATCTCCATTTTTGAGAGTTTATCTGCCTTTGTCAGAACTGGTAGTACTGTAGCATCGGCTCCGTAGATCATGTCACGGATTGCAAGTTCCTCTGCTTGTGGTCCTCTACGAATATCAATCAACAGTGCAACAACAGTCAGCGGTGCTCTCGTAGCGATATATTTCGAAATACTCTCACCGAGAATTTTCTTTTTGGCAGGCGGTATTCTTGCAAATCCATATCCAGGAAGATCGCAAAGAACGAACGATACTGGTTTTTCGTCGAGCATCCCTTTAATAGAGAAAAAGTTTAGCTCTTGGGTTCGACCAGGAGTTTTTGAAGTTTTTGCTAACTTCTTTGTTCCAGTAAGGCGATTGAGGAGGGTACTTTTTCCAACATTGGATCTGCCGAGGAATGCTATCTCGATACTTTCATGTACTGGAAAGTCTTTATCGTAAATTGCACCCTTAATAAAATCTGCGTGATGAACAATAAAAGCCATTCAAATCTTTTTAAGAGCGATTTTCTTGCTCAAGTCGAGCAATACGTCGAGAAAGTGTGAAAATATAAAAAGCAATTAACAGCCAACACGCTGTATATGCAACGCAAAGCTGTAGAAATGTATCAGGAACGTTTTCCATATGAGAGAACCTCTAGTTTATAACGAATTACCACTAAAAGAGTAGCAAGAAGAATCACTGAAATCATGGTGATGTTAAGCGCAAGAATAAAGGATGGGTCTTTGAGCCCTTGAGTTTCAATTACTTGAGGATGAAGTTGAGCAGCAGCTGGAAGAAGCTTAATCGAATAAATCATAATAGGAACGGTAATCGCCCCAAGAATTCCAAGAACGGCACTATGTTGAGCAATTTTAGCAGAATCTCCAAAGAGCCTTAGAAGAACAAACGATAAGAAGATTAACCATAGGAAAAGAAAAGTAACAAGGCGAGGCTCAAACCGAAACCAAGTATTCCAAGCAGTATGACCCCAAATCATTCCAGAAATTAATACGATAGTACAAAAGAGAAACCCGACCTCACCAGCAGCTACTGAAAGTGCATCGAATGAGATTTTTTTGGTTCTTAAAAAGAAAATAGCTGCAATAAAAACGACGCCAAAGCAAAGTGATGATGCCATCGCCGATCCAACGTGTAAATAAAAGATTCGCTGAATTGCTCCCATAGTTCGTTCATTTGGGACAACCATAAAAATCAGATACTGAGCATACGTCAAAAGAACAACCGTAAGAATCGCAAGTGCAAGAAATGGTTTGCCAGATAGTTTCATAGATTATTCCTTGATAACCGAAGGAAATAAGATTGAAGTTGTAAATATATAGATACCATCAATAAGAGCAAGCATTGTTAACCAAGGGGATGCGATAATCATGGAAAAGGCCTCGACGTGGGAAGCATGAATCAGAATATGCGTGAGCTCAGAGACAGAAAAAAAGAGGGGGAAAAGTAGTGGAAGAATAATAAGACTAAACAGCGTAACAGAGCTTTGAGAAGAGGAGGTGAGGGCAGATAAAAGAATACCTATTGAACAGAAACCAATACTATAGAGAGCAATAAGCAATCCAAACAGAGCAAAATTCAACGTTGTGATATTTAAGAGAGCAGAAAGCGTTAATAGAAAAATTATATTTGCAAAAGTTACGATAAGAATAGCACTGACTACTTTTGCCAGAAAAAAGGCTTGCACTAGATTTTTTTCATTTTGAAAAGCGACAGGTGCATTGAGTCGTTCTTCATAAGCATAAGAACGACCAATTGAAAGTATACTTATAAAAAATGCTCCAAGCCAAAAAAGAGTTGGAAAAATTCTTTCAATAAGCTCGTGATTGATAAAGGCATTAGCAAAGCTAAAGCCAATCAGCACACCGATGAACACCGAGAGAGAAACTGAACTTATAAGAAATTCTTTCCTTCGAAACTCAAGGAGGATGTCTTTTTTGAAAAAAATCAGAAAAAGTTTTAGAGCTTCCATAGACCCCCTTCCTTAAGTTCGAAGGTCTCAGTCTTTGTATGTTGAAGCCGTTCTAAATCATGTGTCGCGATAAGGACAACTTGGTTATTTAAATCGATATGGGTGAGTGCCATTTCAAAAAGTTCTGCTGACGCAGAGTCAAGAAATGCAGTCGGTTCATCGAAAATCAGCACACTGGGGTTACCAAGAAAGCTTCTTGCTATACCTACCTTTGCTTGTTGTCCTGCAGAAAGTGTCGATACAGTTTTTTTCTTTAACTCTAAAAGCCCCCAACACTCAAGAACAGATTCAATAGATTGATCTTCTGAATTAAAGATAGAAGAGAAAAATGAAAGATTTTCAATAACACTAAGCTGCGGATAGAGACCTGTGCCATTTGAAAAATAAGAGACTCTATTGTTGATTATCTTGGAAGAAAGTATGACTTTTCCACTATCTGCATTTCCAATGCCTGCAATAATTTTTAGTAACGTTGATTTGCCGACTCCATTTTTTCCTCGGATGATGGAGGTGCCAAATGGAAACTGACACGAAATATTCGAGAGTACTAAATTCTTTTCGTAATGTTTTGTTATCGCTTCAAGTCGAATGGCGTCCATGAAGCTCTTTTTTTAAAGAATCCTGTTGCTCAAGGAAATCTGAATCGCTGATTTTTTCAAGTGCAAAATCAAGCTCAAGATCTGTCAGTGATTCTTGTATATTGTTAATTGATATCTGTTCTTCGCTTACGTCTTCTTTTTGCGTCAATGAATCGAAAGAATGTGCCTCAATAAAAATGGGATAAAACGAGTAGTACAAACTTATAACAGTGAGGAGCAAAATGATGATGGTGATGAGAAGCATAGTGAATACTTGATAATATTAATTTGATTTAGGTTTCGCTGAATAGAGTACAAATCCACCACCAATAACCATGATTATTGCTCCAACCCATAACCACATCTGGAGTGGATTGATGAATAGTTTAAATGAGACTTCTTGCTCATCATCGCTGATGCCAGCAAGAACAAGATAGACATCTTCTCGAAGTCCAACTCGTAGTGCTACTTCGCTTGTTGTTTCATTTTTTTGTGAATAAAAACGGATTTCTGGAACTAGGGTTCCTAATTTTTCACTATCGTTGGTCCGAAGCAAATTTACATTGGCAATTAATGCTTCATAATTACCAAACCGCTGTTGATAGAAATCATTTAAAGAGAGAGTAAATCTTCCAATTGAAATCTGAGCACCTTTTTTGAGTGTAAATTCTTTTTCAACTTTATGAGCCATTGAAGCAGTAATTCCTATTACCATTACGAGGACTCCCACATGCACAAGGTATCCAGCGTAACGTCTGAGATGAGTTTGAAATATTTTTTGTTGAGTTTTAACCCCTCGATAAAGCTCTCCCATGATTGTCATAAATACAAAGAAACAAAGCGAATAAGAGGTAATTGCCCAAAAACTTGTTATTCCAGCCCAGACAAGAATGACAGCAACTGCGAGAGACAAAAGAAATGGTTGTAAAAACTGTTTTTTGAGCGAACTCCAAGAAGCCTTCCTCCAGGCAATTAATGTTCCGGTACCCATCAAAAAAAGCATAAGCATAAACAAAGGAATGTTTACTTGATTAAAAAATGGCGCACTTACTGTTTGCTTCGTTCCAGTGACCGCTTCTGAAAGAACAGGGAACATTACCCCCCAAATCGTGGCAAAGCAGATAGAGAGGAAAATAAGATTATTAAGTAAAAAGGCTGATTCCCTAGAGAAAATACTTTCTAGTTGTCTGGTAGAGGTAAGATCTTTTCTTCTTTTCCAGATAAGAAAAGAAATGCCGATAAACATGAGAGCTAGATACACGAGGAATACTTCTCCAACATTGGTAGAGGCAAAAGCATGAACACTTTGCACAATACCAGAGCGCGTTAAGAAGGTTCCAAAAATTGTCAGAAAGTATGTCAGTGATAAAAGAATAATGTTCCAGGTTTTTAGCATTCCCTTACGCTCTTGAATCAATGCTGAGTGAAGAAATGCTGTTCCCGTAAGCCATGGGAAAAAAGATGCGTTCTCAACTGGATCCCATGCCCAAAAGCCTCCCCATCCAAGCTCTACATATGCCCAGAAGCCTCCAAGTACGATACCTGAACTGAGTACCATCCAAGCTGCGATGCTCCATCGTCTAGTGATATAGATCCATTCATTTCCTAAACGATTAGAAAGAAGAGCAGCGGTACAAAAAGCAAAGGGTACAGAGAAAAGAGTAAAACCAGCGTAGAGCATTGGTGGATGCACTGCCATATATGGATTTTGTAGGAGTGGGTTTAATCCATTCCCGTTAGGTGGAATAAAATCAGCTTTTATCCACTCAAAAGGATTTGTCAGAAAAAATACAGTTCCAAGAAAAAAAATCTGTGAGAGAGCTTGTGTCGGTAGCGCATAAGAGAATAGCTTGCTTGGAAAAATGTCACTCTTGATTGCAAGCGCACTACAGAAAATAGCCAACAGCGTTCCCCAGAAAAGCATAGAGCCATTCATGCCTCCCCATAGGGCAGTCATTTTATAGAGTGGCGACATTTCTCTGTTTGAAAATTGCCACACATAATGGTTTTGATAATCATCTAATAAAAATTGTGTGACCAATAAGATGATTGCAGCAAGGCAGAAAACTCCTGCAGTAATTGCAGAGCGTCTTGCTACTTCTTGAAGAGATGAGTTGTTTTTGTACGCCCCACGAAATCCAAGAACAGAACAGGCTAGTGAAAAGAAAAGGGCGAGAGCAATAAAAAAGTTTCCGAGTATATTCATTATCTATTTATTTTATTGAATTATTAATCTTGTTTAGGTTTTGGAGGTTCGTACTTTGAAGGACACTGAGTTAAGAGATTTGTAGCGATAAGTGTTCCGTCTTTAAAATCTCCATCTGCAATAATATCCCGATCAATTGAAAACATATCAGGTTTTAGTCCTTGATAAGTAACAGGGATAGCATCACTTGAAGGATTGTCCCGATCTCGGAGGAAAAATTTTAGAACGAAACGCTCACCTGTTTCATAGGTAAAAGGCTTATCGGCGACTTTTCCTGCAACACGGATGCGATTGATATCTTTATGTCCAGCGGCAAGCTGAGACGGGATTAAAACGAGGCTTGCAGAACTTTTTGTAGCTTGAAACGTAAGGAGTAAGAGAAGAGCAAGGATAAAAAGTGCAAGGAAGAAAAAACGCTTCATGGGGGGAATTATACGTGTGTTTTTAAGAAATCTCCAAAGGGTCGATTTTATCGGTGAGGAAATCTTTTAATTTCTCCAACAATCGCTCTTCTATCTGGCGTATACGCTCTTTACTGACTAAAAGCTTTTCGCTCAACTCATGTAAGGTTGCCTTTTGCTCTTGGAGGAGACGTTCTCTAAAAATAACCTTTTCCTTAGCATTTAAGGTTTTTTCAAATTCAGCGAAGTGCTCTTTGAGATTCTGCTGACTTTGATATTCAGACAAAACATCTTCTGCAGACATCTGTTGATTTGGCAAAATCGAGAGCATATCTGAATCAGGATTATCTGAAAGCGGTGCATCAACACTCATGTCACCGCTCGAGAGACGTTGTTCCATTTCAATTATGTCACTTTCACGAACATCAAGTTTTTCAGCGAGAAGTTTTGGTGCAGGAAAAAAACCTTGTCGTTCAAGTTTTTCTTTTTCTTTTTTTAAATTAAAAAATAGTTTTCTTTGAGCCTGTGTTGTTCCAATTTTAACCATGCGAAAATTCGCAATCAAATAACGAACAATATAAGCTTTAATCCACCATGTAGCGTATGAGGGAAAACGTACTTCACGAAAAGGATCAAAGTTTTTTACAGCTTCCATTAATCCAAGATTTCCTTCTTGAATTAGGTCTAAGAGATTTCGTGCAGCGTTTTGATAATCTCGAGCTAGTCTTATAACAAGCCATAAGTTTGATTGGATTAAAGTTCGAGCAGCAGCAATATCTTTTGTTTGAAAATATCTTAGCGAGATCTCTTTCTCTTCTTCTTTTGTAATTCGTCGTATCTTACTAACTTCTCTAAGATAGATATCAAGTGGGTTATACTTTGTTGGATAATATTGCTTCTCTTCTTTTTCTTGTAAATCTTCTGCAATAGAATCTTCAAGTTCGACAACTTCAACGGCGTCTAATGGCTCTGGTAAGAGATCCTCTTCAACATCAGAAGAGATAGCGGGAAGCACCTCAATGATAGCTTCATTGGTAGCGCTATTCTTTTTTAAGCTTTTTTTAGGTCGTCCCATTACCTAAATTATCAATGATTTTCGATATTTAACCAATTCTTCGAAAAACCTTCAAAAAATTCAAGGTTTTATCAATAACAGTCGATTTTCTTACTTGGATCTAAAGGATTCTCTTAGGGTTTCATACGAAATGAATGCAAGGCTGGGTGAGGTAATAGTAAAGACTGGTAAAATTACGCCAGAACAGCTTTCTGTGGCCCAAGAAAATCAAAAAACTACAGGTGGTGGTTTTATTGGAAGTCATCTTGTTAAGACAGGTGCGCTCTCTGAAAAACAAGTTGCAGAGATTTTAAGTGATCATTTTGGTTTTCAAATTATAGAACTTCCAAATATAAAAATAGAAGATTCTGTTATACAGCTTATTCCTCATACGCTTGCATCAAAATATGGACTTATACCAATAGTCAGACAAGATTCAACGCTTACCGTTGCAATGGTAGACCCATCAAATCTTGTTGCAATGAATGATGTGAAGTTCCTTACCGGATTAGATATTCGAGTTGTATTGACTACTGAAACCGAACTTAAGAATACAATAGAAAAATATTACGAAAGTGCGGTTCAGTACGACAAAATTATTGGCGATCTTGATGAAACAGAAGTTTCGGTGGTCAGTGCTGAAGAGCAAATAGCGCTCGATGATCTCGAGCGTCAAACAGAAGATGCTCCTGTTGTTAAATTAGTGAATGCAATTTTAACAGATGCAATAAAAAAAGGAGCCTCTGATATTCACTTAGAGCCATACGAAAAATCATTCAGAGTAAGATTTCGTATCGATGGAGTGCTTTATGAAATCATGAAGCCACCAATGAAGCTTAAAGCTGCTATTACTTCACGTTTAAAGATCATGGCGGATCTTGATATAGCTGAGCGTCGACTTCCTCAAGATGGAAGGATTAAGTTGAAAATTGGAAATGGGCGCGAGATGGATTTTCGAGTTAACGTTTTGCCTACTCTTTTTGGTGAGAAAGTAGTTCTTAGATTACTTGATAAATCTAATCTACAACTTGATATGACCAAACTCGGATTTGAAGAGAAGCAATTAGCAGATTTTCTTGCTTCGATTCATAAGCCACATGGAATGGTACTCGTGACTGGGCCAACAGGATCAGGAAAAACAACTACACTATATTCGGCTCTTGCGGATCTCAATAAAATTGCAACAAATATTTCAACCGCAGAAGATCCTGTTGAATTTAACCTTATGGGTATTAACCAAGCCCAGATGAATGAGGATATCGGGTATAACTTTGCGGCAGCACTGCGCGCTTTCTTAAGACAAGATCCTGACGTTATCATGGTTGGAGAGATCCGCGATTTAGAAACAGCAGAGATTGCCATCAAGGCTTCACTCACCGGTCACTTAGTACTTTCAACACTCCATACAAATGATGCCGCGTCGACGATTAATCGTGTGTTGAATATGGGAGTAGAGCCGTTTCTTGTTTCCTCGTCTATTAATTCTATCTTAGCACAACGCTTAGCTAGAAAAATTTGTAGCGGGTGTGCTGAAGATATTGTTGCTGATATTGAGATGTTAAAAGCGATTGGGCTCTCAGCGGAAGAAGCGAGCACAATAAAACTTCGACAAGGAAAAGGGTGTGAACGATGCTCAGGAACGGGCTATAAAGGTCGAATTGCACTGTATGAAGTGCTTGTTATGAATGAATCTATTAAAGAAAAAATTCTAAAAGGTGCCCCAGCTTCTGAGATTAAAAAGGAAGCTATTGCTCAAGGGATGATGACGCTTCGAGCCTCTGCTCTTATGAGACTAAAATCTGGTATGACAACAGTCGAGGAAGTGCTTCGTTGTACGATTGGCGATTAAAAAGCTGTAGATACGAAATTTTCATAGAAAAAAATAGGCTCAGATCATCAACAAAAATTGTTTTCGATACGATTCCTAGGTTTGCGTATACGGTGTTCAAGGAAATTCCTACGTAACTACAGAAAATCAATAGGATTCATGTAGGCAGCTGAGGAACTGAGAACAATTTTTTATCAAGAATTTAAGGGGCCCCATGACTGTATTTGTTTGGGAAGGCAAGAATCTACAAGGAAGGTTAGTAAAAGGAGAAGTTGACGCTCGTGATATGCAAGCAGTCTTTAACCTTCTTCGTGCGCAAAAGATTGTACCTACTGCGAATAAGATCCGCGAAAAAGGCAAAGGTCTTGAGATGGAGATCAAGATGCCATCGTTTGGCTCTGGTGTATCGGGCAAAGACATCGTCCTTTTTACACGGCAGTTTGCAACGATGATCGATTCTGGTTTACCAATGGTTCAAGCGCTCGATATTTTAGCGAAGCAAACCGAAAATAAGATCTTTCAAAAAATTCTTAAAGCAATCAAAGAAGATGTTGAAAGTGGGGGTACACTTTCGGAAGCGATGGCAAAACATCCACGCCAGTTTGATAATCTCTACACGAATATGATTAACGCTGGAGAAAACGGCGGTATTTTAGATGTTATTTTAGAAAGACTTTCTCAGCACATGGAAAAAGCCATGCGTTTAAAGAGAGAGATTAAAGCAGCAATGATTTATCCAGCTGTTGTTGTAAGCGCAGCAGGTATTGTAACTTCAATTCTTCTTATATTCGTAATTCCAACTTTTGCTGATTTATTCTCAGGCTTTGGCTCAGCTCTTCCTTTACCTACTCAGATTGTTATTAATCTTTCTAACTTTTTTGTAAGTTGGTGGTATTTAATTTTTGGATCTCTTGGTCTGTCGCTTTCGATGTTTTTCCGCTTTATAAAAACTGAAAGAGGAAAAGAAGTTATTCACCCAATTGCATTAAAACTTCCTATATTTGGAAATATTATAAAAAAAGTTGCAGTCGCACGTTTTACGAGAACGTTAGGTACGATGGTCAGCTCCGGAGTTCCAATTATGGAAGCTTTAAATATCTGTGCGAGAACAGCTGGAAACAAAGTGGTTGAGCGAGACGTTCTTCGTGCACGAGTTGCAATCTCTGAAGGTAAGACGATGGTTGAGCCACTGCAGGATTCTGCGGTATTTCCACCAATGGTTACTCAGATGATTGGCGTTGGAGAACAAACTGGTTGTCTTGATGCAATGCTTGCCAAGATTGCTGATTTTTATGAAGAAGAAGTTGATACAGCAGTAGGATCAATGAAGCAACTGATTGAGCCAATAATGATTCTTGTATTAGGAACAATTATTGGTGCTCTCGTTATCGCAATGTATCTTCCGATATTTAAAATGGGAAGTGTTGTTGGATAATACATGCAAGTACTTACTTCCTATACAGAACGTATTCAGCTTATTAGAAAAGTTGTTGCGTTCTGTACTGCACTTTTTGTTACGGGAGATATTTATCTAAGTCAGGCACCTCTAGGAAAAATCGATATAATATATTTTGTTGCCCTCTATACATTAACTATTGCCCTATGCGCTGGGAATAGATCACGTATCTCAAAATACAACGGCGAGTGCTCTCTCTTGTTAAATAGTTTTGCAATTTTACTAACTGGAATAAATGAAAGCTTTTTCGTAGTGCTGTATCTACCGCTTATGATGTTGTTTGCAACGAATACGACTGAACGTCGAATTTTATTTGTTGGAACAATAACTTTTCTTGCCTATGCACTTGTTTCTTTAGTAACAAATACTTCAAACATAACAACTATTGGTATCCACTTGTTAGGAGTTGGAAGTGGCTTTGTTTTAGTGTCTGTAGCATCCAGATACATAGTTGAGCAATCAAGAGCTGCGTACGAAGCACTTACAGGAAAAGTAGAAGAAATCAGAACGCTTCTTTCAGAAAGAGAACAGTTGAAAATTCGTCTCAATGAAGTAGAAAGTTATTTAACTGTTCAAGCAGAATTTGACGATGCAAAATCTCGTTTCGATGCTACACATCATGAAATTTCAGGATTAACTGGTGAAAGTATTGTTATACAAAAAGTGCGAGAATTGATGTTTCGCGCTGCACCGACTGATGCAACGGTCCTTATTACAGGCCCATCAGGTACAGGAAAGGAAGTTGTTGCAAAAGGAATTCATCGGCTTTCTTCAAGAGCAAATGAAAATTTAGTCGTTGTAAACTGCGGGGCAATTCCTGAAAACCTTTTAGAGAGTGAGCTTTTTGGTCATAAAAAGGGCTCCTTTACAGGAGCAATTAGCGATCATATGGGGCTTTTTGTTGAAGCCCATAAAGGAACAATTTTTCTTGATGAGATCGGAGAGCTTCCACTGAGCCTTCAAGCAAAACTACTTCGAGTATTACAAGAGCGAATAGTGCGACCAGTAGGGGGAACAAAAGATATCTGTATCGATGTTCGTATTATCGCTGCTACAAATCGGAATTTAAAACTTGAAGTGCAAGCAGGGCGATTTCGAGAAGATTTATATTACCGATTAAATGTAATAGGCATTCAACTTCCCTCCCTGTTAGAAAGAAAAGAAGATATCCCAATTTTAGTTCATACAATTCTTGCAAAACTTCAAAAAGGAAAAGAGTTGCCTTTGATTCCCGTTGCTACGATGAATCGATTAATGAGCTATGATTATCCAGGAAATGTACGAGAATTAGAAAATATTCTAGAGAGAGCACTTGTCTTTGGTGACGAAGGAATCTTTCCTGATCATGTGCCGCCTATCAAGAATACTGATGCTCTTGATGCAGAGATGAAAATGACTGATCTCGTAGATGTATCTTCAGTTTCACTTCCCGTAAATCTTGAAGAGCTTATTGAAAGTTTAGAAAAGAGCTATATCGACCGTGCGATGAAGCAATCAGGGGGAGTAAAAAAGAAAGCTGCAGAACTTCTCGGAATTAACTTTCGTTCGTTTCGTTATCGTTATGACAAGATGTATGGTTCTTCGGGTAAGGACAGTGCCGACAATCTGAAGAGCAACAATGTCCCCTTTCAAGATGCTTCAATCGAGTAAAAACTTGATATTGAGTCTTTGGGTCGATATAGAATTCTATGCCTTTTAGAACTGCTTCATCGTGAAGTTTATCGCATGTTTTTTTATAATTTTCTGACATAAGACAAGCCGATAGTAAGCATGTGCTTGTCTTATGTTACTGTCTAGTTTTTGAAAAATTAATTTTTCAAAAAAATTCTATTCTGTTTACTGATTACGACATTGGTCGGAAATCAGTCTTTGCAGTGATTGATTTAATGAACTCAAACAGTAGTTTAGCAGAGTTGTGTAAGTCGTTATAAGAACACACTTCAACCTGTGTATGCATATATCGATTTGGAATTCCTATGCTTGCAGTTGCAACCCCTGCCCGTGATACCTGAATTGCATTAGCATCGTTTCCAAGTAGGGAAGCTGATGGACTAATTTGATACGGAATCTTTCCTTTCTTTGCCGCAGCAAGAAGCATTTTTTCTACTACTGGATTAGTATTTGGACCTTTTGAAATTCCAGGACCTTTTCCAAGCTTACACTCAGTTGCAATTGGATTCGTAGAACCAGGATTATCAGATGCATGAGTAACATCTATTGCTATTCCAACAGTCGGATCGATTGCATACGCCGCTGTTCTTGCTCCACGAAGTCCTACTTCTTCTTGAACAGTACTTGCAGCGTACACACCAACATTTAATTTTGCTTTTTTGCAGAGCTTTAAAGTTTCCATTGCGATAAAGACACCAACTTTATCATCGAGTCCAGGTGCAGATACAAAGTCTTTTGAAAGCTCCGTTACCTCTAAACGAAATGTAATTGCATCACCTATTTCGACCATTTTTTCAGCACTTTTTTTAGAATCAGCACCGATGTCGAGCCAAATTTTATCAATATCGCTGTGAACTTTTCCGCGTTCATCTGCTGTTTGTGCGTGGATTGGTTTTCTTCCACCGATAGCTTTAACAGGACCTTTACTTGTATGAATAGTAAAATGTGTGCCCGGTAATACTCCGACATCAATGCCACCAAGAGCGCTGACATAAATAAACCCATCTTTATTGATATGCTTTACCATCAGACCAATCTGGTCGCAGTGACCTGCAAGCATGACTTTGATAGGTGCTTTTGTATTGAGTCCAACAATGACGTTGCCGTGGAGGTCAGTTTCGATTGAATCAGCAAACCCTTTCATATGGTTTCTAACCACTGCTTGGATTTTTTGTTCGTATCCAGTTGGTGATGGGGTAAGAAGAAGTTGATGAAGGAATTCTTTTGAGTCTTTACTTAGCATGGGTATTTTGATGACAGTTTAATTAAAGGTTCTTCGAGAAAAAATAAATAAAGATAGTATGAAACAAGCAGTTGCATAGGAAAAGCCATATACAGAGGCAGAGAGCATCGTTGCTAGGCTTGGTACTATTGAATACGTTAAGTCGTTTGTAACGTTGAGTAGGTACAGGTGAGGAAGTACTGATTTGACGATCTCTAAGATGTAAGAAAGAGCTGATTCGGTTGAGGTTTTTTCGAGTAAATTTGAAATAGTATCCAAATTTCTTCCTACAACAAAAAGAAGAAAAGTGATAATTCCTACAAGCATTGGAGTTACAAAGAGGCTAGCAATGACAAGAGTGAGAGCTGAAAGAATAAGCCCCTCAATTCCTAAAAATAAAATATTTGAAAGAATAGAGAAATGCCAAGAGCCTTCAAATAAGAATAAGTAAAAGCATAATGAAAAGTGAAGTGTTGTATTGATGATAAGCCCTACAATCCACAGGCCAAGCCATTTTGAAGTAAGATACGAGAAGCGACTAATAGGCTTTGAAAGAACAGTATAAATATTTTTTTGGCGTATCTCTTTAGAAAGTATTCCAGAACCTGCAATAAAAGTAATGCAAACGACAGAGAGTGTGGTTAAAAACAAACCAAAGTCTTTAATAACAAAAACTCTTTCACCAATACTGACCGACCCGAAAGCCGTTGCAGTGAGCAGTAAGAGTATCCATGCGATAAAAAGTCCAATAACCGTTCCGCCACGCAGGATTTCTTTCATAGTAATAGATATCTGGGCGGTGAGGGGACGAATACTCATACGGCTATTGGTCCTGCTATTGAAGTAAAAATCGTTTCTAGAGACTGATGATTTTCTTGGATGGTTCGAAGATTTATATCTGCCTGAATTTGTTTGTTATGAATAATGAGCGCTCTATCACACAGAGCCTCTACGTCAGGAAGTATATGTGATGAAATCAGGATAGAGACGCCCCTCTTTTTTTCTTCAAGGAAGATATCTCGAAAAAGTTTTCTAGCAAGAGGGTCTAGTCCCGAGAATGGCTCATCAAGTATTAAAAGTTGTGGATGATTAATGAGTGTTTGAATTAGTCCAACTCTTTGCATTAACCCCTTAGATAGACTTTTGATTCGAGAATTCATTTTAGGAGAAAGCCCAAGACGCTCAATTAAAATTTGAGATCGTGACATGCTTTCTTTTGCACTCAGATCAAAGAGAGCTCCGTAAAATTCAATCGTCTCTTTGACGGTCAGATTTTCATACCAATAGGGCTGCTCTGGAAGATATCCAATCAGCGATCTCGAGTGAGCATTTTGGGATGGAATGCCAAATATTTCGATTGAGCCTGAATCTTGAGTTATTAAACTTAAAATTGCTTTAATTGTTGAGGTTTTTCCTGCCCCGTTAACACCTAAATATCCTACTGCTTCACCGGATGGTACTACAAATGAAACGTCATTGATGATGTTTGTTTTCTTTCCTGTCCATGAAGAACGATAAGAGATGAAAAGATTATTTATAGTTAATGAATTATTCACTGTTTTGAATGAAGAAATGATTTTAAAGCTACATCACCAGTAGTTTCTGACAAAGTTTCAAGTGCGCTTTCTCGGTCAAGTTTTTCAGCCAATCGAGCAATCATTGGATGTGCATTTATATTGAGAGCTGCAATTTTAAAATCTTCAATTGCTTTGTCGTTATCTTTAAAAAAGTAAAAGTACATGAATCCTCTATAGTAACGTAAGAGCCAGTTTTCTGGTAAGGCATAAATCCCTTTAGTCAGCAGAGCAATGCTCTGCTTCGGGTCTTTTAACTCCCAAGCAAACATCATGCTCCCAAATTGATAAACAAAATCCATACGAGGATTTAAATCGACTACAAGATTTACGTAGTGAATCAGAAAACGGTAATCTTGATCTCCTGCAAACTCTCGCCCAAAGTAATTTATCGTTCTAAACCAAAGAACATCAGCCATGACATTTTTGAAGCCAAGTGAAAAAAGAGAAAGTCCATCACCTGATGGAAGATACAGCTCTTCATGGATTTTTGATTTACTACTTTCTTGAACTCTCTTTTCTGTAAGATCTAGAACAGCAGTCTGCGAGATTGCAGAGCTAATAATAAAAAGTAGTAAGGAGCTTAATACAAAGAGTTTTTTCATTTTTGACCAAATGGGCGCCAATTTTTGTCACCAGCCAAATTTTGTCTCTAATTGAGCTGTGAGGATAGGGGCAAAATTGGATATAACTATTTGAAATTACAATATTTTAATAATTTTTCTAATAAATCCTAAACCTTTTTTGATTGGCATCCGTATTGCTTTATAGGGATTCGAAGGGAGGGTAAGTACCTCTTACATCCCTGAATAGAGAATAACCGTATTTGGGAGAATAAAATGAAAAGAGGTCAAAAGGGCTTTACACTTATCGAACTACTTGTCGTAGTAGCAATCATCGGAATCCTTGCAGCAATTGCAATTCCACAGTTTTCTAGCTACAGACAAAGAGGATTCGATGCGCGTGCAAGAAGCGATCTAAGAAATGGTGCAACTGCTGAAGAAGCATACTTTGCAACGAATGAATCATATGCGACATGTGCTGATGCTGCAGCTTGTGCAACTGCACTTCCTGGATTCAGAGCATCGAATGGTGTTGTTCTTAGTTTAACTGGTGGAGCAACAAGCTTTACTGGTACTTCATCGCACCCTGGTGGTACTCCAGCTAGAACTTGTACTTGGGATAGTGCTAACGGTGGAGACAGAGGTTGTAGCTAATACAAGCTTCTGGTCTTAACGATAAAGGAAGGGGCAACCCTTCCTTTTTTTATGCGTTTCGCGCCATGATTTTTGGGCTTATGCTCTTTTGTTTATGAGTATTACAGTTCAATTTTTGGGTGCTGCTGGAACCGTTACTGGTTCAAAATATCTTGTTTCTAGTAACAGTCATCAGTTTCTTGTTGATTCTGGGATGTTTCAAGGACCAAGAGAATGGAGAGAGAAAAATTGGATAGATCCATTATTCGATCCAAAAAAAATTGATGCAGTTTTTATAACTCACGCTCATATTGATCATATTGGATACCTTCCACGGCTTGTAAAGAGAGGCTTGAAATGCCCGATCTACTTAACTCATGCGTCACAAGACTTAGCAGAGCTGCTTTTAATAGACTCAGCTGAGCTTCAGGAAGAAGAAGCGAGTTTTAGAAATCAACACGGCTATTCTAGACACACACCACCTCAGCCGCTTTATACAGTAGGTGATGCAAGAGAGACGATTAAGCTTTTAGAAGGAGTTGATTTTCATAAACCGTATCAATTTGATGGTATTGAAAGTATTACATGGAACCGAGTTGGTCATATTCTAGGCGCTGGTTCCATTAGTTTAAAAATTCAGAATAAGTCATTGCAGTTCTCAGGAGACCTTGGCAGATACGGAACCCCAATCATGCCCGATCCAGAACCGATAGAGTTTGGTGATCTTCTTTTGATAGAATCTACCTACGGCTCAAGGAGACATAAAGCAGGAAGTCCAAAAGATCTTCTTGCTGAAGTAATTAATAAAACAATTGACCGCGGCGGAATGGTATTAATTCCAAGTTTTGCAGTTGGACGAACGCAAGAGATTCTCTATTACCTTCGAGAGTTAAAAGATGAAGGAAAGATATCAAATGTTCCAATTGTTATTGATAGCCCAATGGCGATTGATGCAACAAAAATTTACGCAAAACATCCCGAGTGCTACGACAAGGAAGCCGTTATCGCCATGCTACAAGGTGAGAAGATATTCACGCCAGATAACACTCGATTTGTCAGAGATCGCTCTGCCTCAATACATTTAAATTCCGTACATGAGCCCATGATTTTAATCTCAGCTAGTGGAATGTTGTCAGGTGGACGAATCTTGCATCACATAAAGTTAAGAATTACAGATAAACGAAACACCCTTTTGTTTGTTGGATTTCAACCTGAAGGTGGAACAGGTGCATGGATTAAAAGCGGTGCAAAAACTGTAAGACTCCTTGGAGAAGAAGTTTCTGTAAGAGCTGAAATTGCAGAGATTAGCTCACTATCTGCACACGGTGACTGTGAAGAGATGCTTCGATGGTGTCGAGAATGTACTGGATTTCCGAAAAAAGTTGCAGTTATTCATGGTGAAACTGATTCTGCAAATGCCTTTGCTGCTAGGCTAAAGAAAGAATTTGGATGGGATACTTTTGTTCCTAGATTTCAGGAATTGGTGAAGGTAACTTAATCTTCCAAAGATAAGATTATGACGAGTGTGCATTATCGTAGAGAGAGAAGAATGAGAGTTAGTTCTTACTTGTTTTAAATCCACTATCTCTTCCTGGGTGACAAACGAGGTCTATCACAACAACACAAGAAAGAATTAAAAGTGCATCGAAATTATTGTTAATCTCAATGCTATAGCTATCTTCACCGCGGAACCATTTTTTAGTAACGCTAGCAATCTCAGTATTATTTCTATAAAAGTGATAGTTATGTTCGAGCAATTCTCCAACGACAGTAATATCGTCTGGTCCAGGGACATCGATAACGAATGTTTTTCGAATAGAAAGAGCTTTTTTAAATATCTTTGCTAGTTTTGCTCCGTTTGATGAAACTACAAAAGTAGGTCTAATGGCAAAAAGTTTTCTACGAATTCTTGCAGTTTCTTTGCCGGTAAGAGAATCAATAACAATGGTTTTGCTTCCAATTGCCCAAACTTTTCCGTCAAAGTAATAGACTAACTTTCCTGATTCATCAAAGACTTCGAAATCATCACCTGCAGCAAAGAATTTTTGTTTAAGAAAGTATTTCATAAATCAATGCTCGGCTGTTTATCTATATCTCATTTATGAAGTAATAGTAGACTGTGGATCAGCTAAATAATAGTGCTTCGTTATATATGATGGTTAAATCTATTGGATATATAGATTGAACTATCTTTTTTGGCGTTTTGTGAACTCTTGCTCTTAAGACACAATTGAAACTGGTTCAATTTTATCGTTAATAGCAACCATGACGACTTCGGCAGATGTAACATCACAGGTTGTTAAGCTATCAATACCTCGAAGCGCTTGAACCTCGACCTTTATTGTGATTGAAGTCTTACCGACTTTAACTGTACTTGTATAAAAACTTACTAAGTCTCCTACGAAAACAGGTGCATGAAAATTTACTTCTCGCATTACTTTTGTAACATATTTTTTTGGAGCAACTTTTCTTGCATGCTGACCAGCAGCCTGGTCAATCAAACTTAAAATGTGACCTCCGAAGATACTTCCAAGGGGATTAGTATCTTTAGGCATCATTAACATTCGAATTGCTAGAAATTTTTCGTCACTCATAGTATCCGTATCTTAAAAGAAAATAGCTTCTTCAAACAGGCTTCGTTTTTCCTTTAATTTCTCTTTTATTTCATGAACGAGGGTACTCTGGGGTAAGTCGATGCCATCGATGCTTATAACTGGAATGACTCCATGAAGTGAATTACACAAAAAAGCTGAACTTCCATCAGTATAAAGGTCGTTGAGTGGATAGGATTGATAGATCACTTTGTTTAATAGAATTTCTTTTATCAATGACAATGTAATACCAGGCAAGGCATCACTCGAGGTAAAGAAGGAACCAGTTTTAGAAATTACAACAAGATTACCCCAGCTCGTTTCCGTGATTAAGTTATCTTTATTAACAAGGAGTGATTCATCTGCAAGGTGTGATAAAGCATGTTGATAGGAATCGTTAGACTCGGTGGCGGGTAAGTATTTTAACGAAAAGTTTTTTCGAGGTAATTCAATTGATATGAGCTTTGCCCCTGAATTGTTATTAAATCTAGGTTTGAAATTTTGAGCTAATAAAGCTGAATCACTACCTATGATTGTTTCAAGTCGAATACGAAGAGATGAATTTTTGTGAAAATTATTACCTTTAATCGCAGCTCTGATTCCTTCTACTAAATTTTCAAATGAAATTGGTTCAAGACCATACGCACTACAACCAGAGAGGTATCTTTGAAAATGGCGCTGTAATGCAACACCTCTCCAGGAATCTTGAGGCGTCTTATCGAGACGAAACGTTTCAAAAACTCCCGTTTTATTAGGTAGTTCACTTGTCCGATCAATAGCAGACCAGCCTATAGAGCTGTTAAATGAAAGGATAATTGATTGATTTTTCAAGAATTAGCAACCTCTTGCTGATTTTAACTTTAATTCGATATATAAAAGAAGTATGGAAGAGACCCCAGTATCAACCGAGCAGGAGCAGCCGCAGGCTGAAATCGAAACCGTTAAGCCCAAAGAGGATCCAAGGGCATTTCTTATCCCATTTGTTAAACAACTTCGGACACTTGTTCCAAAAGCTGACCTAGAGAGATTCTTTTGGATCTCAAAATCTGGCTTGTTTGTTAAAGAAGAATTTGTTGATTCTTTGCATGAAACTTTTAAAAAATGGTTTTTTGATAGTCATCAAGTAACACTTGATGATGAAAAAGTTGAAAGAAAACTATTTGAAGATAATAAGCCTACCGAAAAGTATCTTGTCTTAGGAAGTAGTGTTGTTGTTGGATTCGTATGTCCTTGTTCTACAAACGAACTTCGTGGTGCAGGGGTGAGGTTGTATGAGGGAATTCCACTTGATGCTGCAAATACACTTCATCATACAGATCCAATTTTTTCCAAGAGCGATCTTCTTTCCATTAAAATGTCACGTCAAGGATTTACCATCGTCGTAAAAACAAAACGGAAAGAGCTACACTTTGATTTTGATACTGCTACGCGCTTAAGAAATTTCTTTAAAGCTACTGGTGAACAGCGAAAATATATTCGAGTGAAAACTCTAAGAGGATTTGTCGAATCATTTGCGCAGTCTCTGCAGTATGCAAAACCGCTTCCTTCTAATCATATGATGATGCTACCCGTCTATTATGCTTCTCATTTTAGGGGGACTTTTTTGCAACTTGGTACTGTCGTTGTTGTTGAGAATCAAGATGGAGATTTCTCAAGAATATCTGATTGTTTTGGAATTGAAGGAAGGGGGTATGAGCACCTTGTACGTGAAGAATTAAACTTGTTAGCTGAGCAAAGCGATCGTCGTCGGCTTGCAGGAGCATCACTTTCATTAACAAAGGGAAGTTTTCTTGCACACTATGACATCATGGGGATTCATCATACCTTTGGAGTAAGCGCAGTCTTTAGTTTCCTCAAGTGTATTGATGATTATTACAGAGAACATAATAAACTCTTTGGAAGGATTCGACCCCGCTCAACACTGCGAGAAATTATCCCCGAGATTACAGGATTACTAAAAGATGCTGCGCCATGTTTACCGGAGAAGATCCCAGCAGTAGTAAAAGATGAATTTACAAATATTGGGACTATTTTAACTGCTCGAGGAGAGTGGTTCTTTGCAGTAGACCGTGGGCATATGATTCGTGAAATCACATATCTTCCGAAAAAGCAGCCTAAAGTGCTCGAATTAAAGATCCTTGAGAAGAGCTAACTTTTTACGTGTCCAGTAGAGGCAAATCCTAGTATTCTAAAAGCACTTGAATAAGGGTGTTTTCCATGAAAAAAATAGAATTTGTCGATCTCCATGCACAGTATCTTTCAATTCAAAAAGATATTGATGAAGCTATCACTCGAGTTATTCGAGAGAGTGCTTATATCAAGGGAAAATATTTAGAACAGTTTGAAGCTGCATTTGCGGCTTTTACAGAGATGCCATTTTGCGTTGGATGCGCCAATGGAACAGATACATTAGAAATTGCACTACGAGCTTTAGGAGTTGAAGATGGTGATGAAGTAATTGTGCCTGCAAATACTTGGATATCAACAGCAGAAGCCGTAACAACCGCAGGTGGAACAGTTGTTTTTGTTGATAATCATCCAACGAAGTACACAATAGATGTTTCAAAAATAGAAGAAAAAATTAATAAAAATACAAAAGTAATTATCCCAGTTCATCTCTATGGACTTCCAGCAGAGATGGATAAGATTATGCAGCTTGCTCAAAAGTATAAATTAAAAGTAATTGAAGATTGTGCTCAAGCTCATGGTGCACGTTTTCAAGGCAAGCAAGTAGGCTGGTTTGGTGATACAGCATCATATAGTTTTTTCCCTGGAAAAAATCTTGGAGCGTACGGAGATGCAGGTGGTCTTACCATGAGAGATGAATCATTTCGCACTATGTGTCGAATGATTGGAGATCACGGAAGGCTCGGTAAACATGATCATGGACTAGAAGGCAGAAACAGTCGACTAGATGGACTGCAGGCTTCTATCCTCCTTGCAAAGCTTCCGTATCTTTCGTCATGGATAGAGCGGCGAAAATCGAGAGCGAAAAAATATAATGAATTACTAAAAACTTCCGGGATACAAATACCCGAAATTCCGGATGAATCAGAGCATGTCTTTCACCTCTACGTCGTCCAAGTTGATAACAGAGAAAAAGTTCAAGAATTCATGCTTGAGCATGGTATTCCAACTGGAATTCATTATCCTACTGCGTTGCCATTTACTACTGCGTATAGATACAAAGGACATGTGAAAGAGGACTTTCCTGTTGCGTTCAAAGGGATGTCTCGGATTATGTCGCTTCCTATCTATCCAGAACTTTCTGATGATCAGATAGAGTTTATCTGCGAAAAACTGGTTACTGCGGTAAGAAAATTTAATTAATGAAACCATGAAATACGTACAAATACATACTTTTTACGATCAGTATTTAAGAAATTTTTACGATGCCAGACCGACTCTTAAAGAACAGCCATATCAGCATCAACTCCGCGCAATTCTAGATGATGGATTTACTGCCACGCATCTTTGGGGCGAACATCTTGAAGCTTTAGGCTTTGAATCACATTTACTAATCACCAATTGTCCAGAACTTCAGAGTCAGTGGGCATTAGAGAATGGGATAACACAACTTGATACACAAGATTGGCAAAAAGAGATCGTAAAGCGTCAAATTGAAATTTTGAAACCAGATATTCTCTATGTCTGTAATCCAATTGATTACGACGCGAAGTTTATGAGGACTCTTAATTTTACACCAAGAGTGATAGCAGGATGGAGGGGGCAGACTATCTTTGATTGGAATGATTTCTCTTGTTTTGATGCGATCCTTTCCTCTGATCCAATTTCTCGATCGCGAGCACTCGAAGTCGGGGCAAAATCTGTGTACCACTTTCTTCCAGGGTTTCCCGAATGGATAGCTGAAAAAGTTAAAAATGAACCGAAGCTCTATGACGTAGGGTTTTGTGGTCAAATAACTCAAGACCACAAAAAAAGATCGGAGATAGTCGATGCAGTTTCTCAGAATGCATTAATGACTAAACGATTTACACCAACTTTTTTTGTCCATCAGTCTAATCCATATCCATTCCAGCATGCCGCCCCCTTCTTACATGCATCAAGATGGGGGATTGAGATGCACCGTGAAATAAAAAGGACAAAAATAGGGCTCAATATCGTTATTGATTTTGCTAAAGGTGAGGCTGGTAATATGCGTCAGTTTGAAATTGCTGGAACTGGTACATTTTTACTTACTGAGTTTCATTCGCAATTATCTTCACAGTTTAGCATTGGAACAGAGATTGAGACGTATAAAACAAACGAAGAGTTATTCGAGAAAATTGCCTATTTCACTGCTCATGATAGTGAACGTGAAGAGATTGCACGACGTGGTCAAGCAAGATGTTTCAAAGATCATGGAATGTCGAAGCGTGTCATTGAATTTGCAGCAATATTAAAGGAGCTCTTAGATAAAAAGAGTACGCAGTATAAAAATTCTAAAACTTCAATCTATGGTCCTCATATTGATAAAGTATCATATTTTCTTGATTTAAATCTTATTGGGGAAGCAAAGTTTGTTCTCGAAGAACTTCTAAAAATAGATCCAAAAAACAGTGAAGGACTAGCACTAAAAGATAAAATTGAAAGAGTTACTAATAACCTTTCAGATGATGAAGCCAATAGAATCATTGATCAAGCTGTAGCACATCTTCAAGAACAGCAATATGATGTATGCCTTGAAAAACTTACCGTAGTGCTTCAGACGTATCCACACTTGCCTCATGTTCACTATATTGCAGGAATGGCACTATCACAGATAAATAAGTTAGAAGAGGCAAAGTATCACCTCTTACAAGAGCTTCGAATTAATCCAGAAAATCTTGAAGTAAAAGATTTACTTGATCAACTTGATCAAGAGATTCTCCAATCCGGAAATAATCAGCAATACGCTGTGAAAGTCCCAGATACTTTAGTTTTTGGTGTTCATGATGAATCGGTGATTTCTCAAGCATTAAACGGCATTCTTGATAAGCGCAGTAATGCTAAACTTATAATCGTTTTTAATCCTGATATTTCAGATGGAGCTCCGTTGTCTAATTTTGAAAAAAACTTAAATCAACTAATCTCTGAAAAAAATGCCTGGTCACAGGTAGTTCTACTTCGAGGATCCTTGCCGCATGTCTGCTCTGAGTATCGACACCTTTTTAGCTCCGTCGGACAAGTGATTGCTGCAAATGCAGAACAAGAGCAAGAAGTACTACGACAAATAAAGTAAATCTATTTTTGAGCCTTTATAGCTTCTGCAATACTCGAAACAATTCTATCAATATTATTGTCATTGATTGCAGCAACACAGATTCGTCCGCTTTCCAGTGCATAGATGCTTTTATTTTCTCGAAGCCAGATAATTACATCTTTTGATAGCCCGCTATATGAAAACATGCCGTTTTGAGTGGCAATATGAGAGAAGTCAAAATCGAGGTTGAGTGATTTAAGATTCTGCGTAAAAGAAGCTCTCATTCTCTTTAAACGTTCACGCATTGTGCTCAGCTCATCTTGCCACTCTGAATACAATCCAGGATCTGCAACAATAGTTTGGACAATTTTGGCTCCTCTTGCAGGGGGACTTGAATAAATTGTTCGAACGATTCTTTTGAGTTGTGATTGTGCTTTTGAAGCAATCTCGGCGTTTCCGCAAACAACAGATAGTGCTCCTGTTCTTTCGGCATAGAGTCCAAGGTTTTTTGAACATGAACTTGCAACAAGGAAAGTTAATCCTGTCTCAAGAAATTCATGGATAATTTTTGTATCTTCTTCAAATCCTTTATCAAATCCTTGGTAAGCAATATCTAGAAAAGGAATGAACTCTCTTTCGACGCATAGTTTTTTAATTCTTTGCCACTGCTCGTCAGAAAAATCATATCCTGTTGGATTATGGCAGGCAGCGTGAAGTAAAATAATAGAGCCCTTTTTGGCTTCCATGAGAGAAGCAAAACATGCTTCAAAATCAAGCGATTTTGTATTGTCGTTATAATATGGATAAAAAGAGATAGGGAATCCAGCAGCACCAATAATTGCTTGATGATTATCCCAGCTTGGATTGGAAATAAAGACTTCTGCATTTCCTGCGAAAAGCTTAAGAAAATCTGCGCCAATTCGAATAGCACCAGTTCCCCCAGGAGTTTGGCAGGTTGCAATCCTTTTCCTTGTTTCTTCAGAGACGTTTTTCCCAAAAAGAAACTGTTGAGCAGCGGTTCTAAAATCAGGAAGACCATCCATAGGTAGGTATGTGGCTACGAGGTCTGTTTCAAGTAATTTACTTTCCGCTTTAAATACTGCTTTAAGTTTTGCTGCTTTTCCCAGCTCATTTTGATAGACACCGACTCCCAGATTGATTTTTTCAGGGTTTTTATCCACTAGAAATTTTTCAGTAAGTCCAAGGATTGGGTCGGATGGGGCTTGAGGAATTGTGCTAAAAAGCAATTGGTTACTCATAATAAAAGCAGTATATTCCTAGAAACATAAAAGTCTATCCATACTTATGATAAAAAAAATAAAATTTGCAGGTCATTCGGCCACTTTTATCCAAACAGATAAACTCGATATCGCAATAGACCCATGGCTTGAAGGAAATCCAATTTGCCCAGAAGAGCTGAAAAATCCCCAAAAGATAGACCTTATTGCGCTTACACACGGGCATGCAGATCATGCCTCAGACGTCGTAAGGCTCCATAAACTTACTGGGGCACAAGTATTAGCTACCTACGAACTTGCAATGATTCTTGTAGGAGAAGGGGTCTCGCAAGATGCAGTTATTCCAGTTAATAAAGGTGGTACCTTTGAATATAAAGGTACGTGTATAACTTTAACACACGCCCTTCATTCGAGTTCATACGATTCCCCCACAAAAGGAACATTGTATGCAGGAGAAGCCGGTGGGATTTTAGTAAGAAGCGAAAAAGATTGTGTTTACCATGCTGGTGATACAGGATTTTTTTCAGATATGAATTTAATTAGAGAAATGTATCAACCATCTTTAGCGCTATTACCGATTGGAGATAGATTTACTATGGGTGCCGTTGAAGCGTCTCATGCAGCACGGGCTCTTGGTGTTACAACCGTTATTCCGATTCATTTTAAAACATTCCCACTTCTTGCGCAGAGTGCTGAGCAGTTCTCTGTAGCTTGTCATAAGATTGATGTTGAAGTTTGTGAATTAGTACCAGGAGATCATTTTGAATTTTCCTCACGATAGTCTTTCAACCGCGCAGGTTCTTCAGAAGTATAAAGTCAGTGGACCACAGACTGGAGTCTTTACTGATGGCAGCTCTATTCCAAATCCAGGACCTGGAGGATGGGGATTTGTTCATGTAATTGATGGTGAAATTATTGCTCAGAAATGGGGGCAGGATCCTCAAACAACGAATAACAGAATGGAGCTCACCGGATTAATCGAAGCATACCGTATGTTATCCGTGGATGAAGAGATTACGATTTATACTGATAGTAATTTATGCGTACAAACAGTAAATCTTTGGGCGCATACGTGGGAAAAGAATGGCTGGAAAAGAAAAACTGGAGAAATAGCTAATCTCGATCTGGTAAAAATTCTGTATACCCTTGCTCTTACTCATCCCAAGGTAAAACTTGAGTGGATTAAAGCTCATAATGGCTGGCTTTGGAATGAGTATGCTGATTCGCTCTCCGCCGCTTGGACACGTAAGGAAGTATAGAGAGTGATACCAACAACTGCTTCAAATGGAAGTGAGGCATCTGGCAAGATATGGTGCCTTGTAATTTTTATATCGCTTCTCTTTGGATTTCTTTTTACCCATGTTGGCGTTGGTACTTGGGATAGTACCGATCAGCTTGATAGGGGAAATTACATTCTTTTTCAATTTGGCTTACCAATGGATGGAAGGAAGGAATTTATTACTCCTCTTCTTGAATGGTACGGGCCATTTTGGCAGCTTTGTATTGGTATTATTGCCTATACTATTTTCCCATTTTTAAAAGATCCGACATGGGTAAGGCATGCATCTACATTTGCATTATTTCCGTGCAGCTTATTTTTTATTTGGTTATCAATTAAAAAAACAGGTTATCAAACCTCTGTTGCATGGATCGCTGTAGGTATGGTGCTTTCGTATATTCGTCTCGGTGGGCATAGTCTTATAAATATTTCAGATGCCCCAATGGCAATCAGTTTTTTTATCTGCTCAATTGCTTCTTGGATAGGATTAGGAAAACTTTTTTCATTCCTACAACAGAAAAGACTAACAAGCGTTATAATTTCTACCACAACACTAACGTGTCTAATGAGTATCCCCTATTTAATTCGTGCACCAATGCTTTTTCCAATTGGTATTTTTTATGGTTGTATAATTTATTACGCTCTCGAAAGAGCTCTTAAGAAGCAGTTTGCATTTTTTGATCTGATCCCAATATTCCTCGTACCTTTGACTTTTTTTGTTTTTACTTTTTCTTTCTGGCCAGCGCTTTGGATCCATGGATTTAATGGATATATCGAGAGTTTTTCAATCTTTAAAAATTTTGTCGCCCCAATTCCGGTTAGGGTTCTTGGTTTGTTTTGGCAAGATAGTAATGTTCCTTTTTGGTATCCTCTTCTTTGGCTTCCGATAAGTATCACACCAGTTTGTTTTATCTGTATTATCCTAGGATTATTTGGCTATTTAAAAAATTGGAGAAACTTATTTCCATTTTCCTTTAGTATACAGAAAATATCTTTCCCCCTTTGGCTAGCGTGCTGGTTTATTGCATCGCTCGCATCGGTGCTAATTATGCATCCGCAGCTCTATGATGAGGATAGACATATATTCTTTCTTTTTACTCCGCTTCTAATTTTTTCAGCTCTCGGTTGGTCGTATTATCATAAAAAAACACAATTGATAGGAATCATATTGTTATTTTCAACAGCTTTTATTTCATACGGACAATGGCAACAATATTCCTATGTCTATAAAAGTCCACTTATAGGCAGTGTAGGAAAAGATGATTTTACAAGGGATTACTGGGGTGTTTGCATCCCTGCTTTGATGCATGATTTTCCAGATTTGATGCCAATTGGTTCAACAGTAATGCAGATTACGTATCCTCCAATTTTATCCTTACAGAATGAGAGGCTTATCAATGGAGGTTTTTTAACAAAACGTCCAGAGTTCGGCCCATACACTTTTGTTACTCAACATAAGAATGATATCGATGTATATATTCTCCATCATAATCGACCAGGAATTCCACCAGTAGATTATGAAATTGCTTCTGGCTATGCGAGAGTTTTAAAAACAATAGATCTGCCAACGGGCGAAAGAGCATGTTCACTTCTAAAAGTTAATAAAAAATAGTTATGTCCGACACCAGTAATAAGAATATTAAAGATCTTCTCTTAGTATTATTTGCATTTGTGCCCATTCTGTTCTTATTAATAATAGTACCTCCGGATATGGATGAGTTTGTTCATTATCATGCACTTGCATGTCTTTTTTATCCTGCAAATAGTCTCAATACCTTTCAAGCACCCTGTAATGATATTTACCTAAGTATCTTTGGTTTTTCATTGCCACTTCGGTCATACCCTTATATTGGAAGTATGCCATCCTTACTGTACGCACCTCTTTTTTATATTTGGCAAAGTTATCATTCTGCAAGAATACTTGGTGTCTTTTCTTTAGTAGGAATTGCTTACGGAATATCGAGAGGCTTGAAAATTCGTCTCCCTTTAACGCTTGTTTTAGTAACATGGATGTTTCCACTGAGCTATACGGTTATCTTAGATACGGGTCCAATTGGCTTTCAGTTTTTTGCAGCGTTCACTCTGCCGTATCTCTTAGTCAGAAAAAAAAGAAACCTGTTTTCTGATTGTCTTGTCGGTTTTATGGGATTTGTCGCCTTTTGGAATAAGCCCTTCTTTTTCGTACTCACCCCATTTATGTTGATATGGTGGTTTCTTCTTATAAAAATTCATCAACAAAAAGATGATTTTTTTAAAGATTATATTAAATCACTTTTTGTATCATTGATAACTGCGGCTATTTTTATTTTGATAGTTTTTACTGCACGCGATACAACAGGAACCCCTTGGTTTACTTTCATAGTCGCTCTCAATAAAAGTGTAGGTTTCAACGAGTTATGGACAAGAGCAGAAGTTCTTGAATTCCTTGTTAACATTCCTCATTTTGCGATGAGGCATTATATAACCGATAGATCGTTACAAGTAATGACTTATATCTTTTGGATCTGCACATTGTCAGTGATCTGTCTCGGTTCGCTTCGCTCCAAAGGCACTTTTTTTGCCAATATTGCTTTATGTATTTCAGTGTTACTTATTTATATTCTGATAGGTAATAACAAACTATGTAATAGTGCTCATCATTTAGCCTTTATATTTGTTCCTCTCACAGCGCTCTTAACGTTGAACTTACTAACGTACAAACAGAATAGTAAAGCGCAAAAGTATTTTCGCTATGTGATGCTTTTAACTTTGATTTTAATTCAGAGTACTTTTTATTACACCTTAACACAGGTAAAAATTAGAACAGAAAATGAGTGGAGCCTTACTGAAATTAATGAAGTTCTTAATACTCAATTCGTTGCCAAGACGAAATTATACGTTGTCACTGATTGGGGTGGATATTATTTTCAATCTCTTTACGGAGACCCTGATCAAGCAGTTGTCTATATTGAGCTCTCAAGATTTCCTCAACAAATTTCACAAGTAGTCAATTTAGCAATTAAAACAGGAAGGAGCCCTGTCTTTATCGGTAGGACTGATTTGCAACATATATGGATGGCTAAGGCTAAACGATTTTTTCCATCACTTAATCAATTTCAATTAACGAAATATCCAGAAGCATACTGGGGCATCTGGTACTAGAAAAGCAATTTTGGCTTTACGTAGGTATTTTCCTAGGCTGTTCTTGACTACCAACAAGAGCAAGAACCTTCATTTCACCCTGCCAACGCTGATGAGTTCTAATAATTTTTCTCGCGTATGATTTTGTACTTTCAGGAATATGAGATTTATTTTTAAGAGCATTTTTTAAATTTCCAGGACCCCAATTATAAGCAATCAGTGCAAGTTCACGATTGCCATTAAATGAATCTTCAAGATGTTTTAAATATGAAATTCCTAAAGATATATTGTAATCAATTTTATGAATATCTGTTCCAACCCGTTGCCAATCAGGTTTGAGGAGTCGTGCTTCTGCAAAGCGGGCAGTATCAGGCATAAGCTGCATAAGTCCTCGAGCCCCTTTTACAGAGACTGCATTTACTTTAAAAGTGCTTTCGGATTTTATTATTGCGGCGATCAGTAAAGGATCAACATCTGCTCGTAAACTTTCTGTAACAATTGAAATAGCTACTTCATTATTACGTAGTCTGTTATTTCTGTTGATTAATGAAGATACAAAATGAACTTTATTTGCCACTGCATATTTCTCAATAGAATTGAGTCGTGACACAAACTGATGTTGTTCCAGTTTTGTCATGATAGTCCGAATATTTGCAAGTGAGTTAGTTACTGAATAGGGCTCAGGGGTAATGTATATGTTTAATAGAAAATATATTGAGGAGAGTGCTGTTACCACAGAGATCATTCCTAGTGATGTAGCCTCTCGAGCAGAGAGACCAATCCTTCGAAGAACAGAGACTGGTAGGGATGTTTTTCTACTTCGAAAAACTACCGGTATATTTTGAGGGCATCGAGTATTCATTTTTAACAAATCACCTTTTTGCTACCGAGGGTTCTTAAGCCCTTGGTCGCGTGTAATAGTAATCGTCAGTTTAGATTCCCCAAGTGCAGTGATATTCGCATGAAACGACTTTAATTTAAGTGTTTGAAGTGGTTAATTGAGTAAAATCAGAGAGTTAGGTCTTTAGAATGATCATTCTAATTTCATTAGTTAGCTCCTGTAAAACAGTGTAACTAAGATGGTGTCCCGTGACCTTGACCGTGAGCGTAGGCGTGAGCGAAGGACCGGTCACGCTCACGCTCAGGGTCACGGTCACGGGGGTGCTAGATGGTCTCTAGTTAATATTTTGCTCCTCCCCGGCGATACATGAATTAATCTCTCTGGTATACTCCCAACCTAGATATGATTTTTGATGTTTTAGTAATAGGCGGTGGTCATGCTGGCTCAGAGGCAGCTGCGGCAGCTGCACGCCTTGGAGCTTCGGTTTGTCTGGTCACCTTTACTCGGGATGGGATTGGACAGATGTCTTGCAATCCTGCCATTGGCGGACTTGGTAAGGGCCAGCTTGTAAAAGAGGTGGATGCACTCGGCGGTATCATGGCTCAGGCGATTGATAAAACGGGTATTCAGTTTCGAACTCTCAATGAAAGTCGCGGTTCTGCAGTCCGAGCATCAAGAGTACAAGCAGACAGAGATCTGTATAAAAAAGAAGTTCAAAAACATATTGATTCATTTTCTAATATTTCAATTATTGAAGGTGAAGTCAGTTCGATTAGGACAAATGGTAATCAGGAAGTAGTAGGCGTAACACTTGCTGATGGATCGTTAGTCGACGCTCACTCTGTTGTACTGACTTCAGGAACATTTCTTCGTGGGCTCATGCATACTGGTGTTGTTCAAACATGTGGTGGAAGAGTTGACGATAGAGCTTCTAATAACCTAAGTGATTCGTTGAAGAATCTAGGTTTTGAATTAGGTCGTTTAAAAACAGGAACGCCTCCTCGTATTAAACTATCAACAATTGATTTTTCAAAAACAACTGAGCAACCTGGCGACACACCTCCGAAACCATTTTCATTTATGACTGATGCTATTCATCAGAAGCAGATCTCATGTTGGGTTACTCGCACAAATCAAGCAGTACATGATCTGATTCGTGCAAACAAAGATCAAAGTCCAATGTTTAACGGACAAATTACATCTGGTGGTCCACGGTATTGTCCATCAATTGAAGATAAAGTTTTTCGATTTGCTGATAAAAATTCACACAATATTTTCCTGGAACCTGAAGGATACGATTCTGATATCGTGTACCCAAATGGAATATCAACAAGCTTGCCGTACGATGTGCAAGAGAAATTTCTTGCAATGATTCCTGGGTTAGAAAATGCAAAGATTATCAAGGCAGGCTACGCAGTAGAGTATGATTTCATTGATCCACGAGGGTTAAAGCCAACTCTTGAAACTAAATTAATTTCTAACTTATTTTTAGCTGGACAAATTAATGGTACGTCTGGTTATGAAGAAGCTGCTGCTCAAGGATTAATTGCCGGAGCTAATGCTGCATTGAAAATCCAAAATAAAGATGAGTTTTTACTTTCTCGAGGGGATGCTTATATCGGTGTAATGATCGATGATCTAATCACCAATGGAGTGGATGAGCCTTATAGAATGTTTACATCAAGAGCTGAATATCGATTAGTACTTCGTGAAGATAATGCGTTGCTACGATTAGGTGGTAAAGCTGAATCTTTAGGGCTTTATTCTGATCAGCAAAAAAGTAGGTATCAGCAGAAATCAACGCAGTTCCGATCCCTTAATAAGTGGGCGCACTCTTTTAGAATCAAACCTACTGATGATGTGAATGAATGGCTTCGAACCTTAGGAAGTGCAGAGCTCAAAGATTCGATATTAGTTTCGACACTTACTCGTCGCCCCGAAATGAACTTAGAAGATATCTTAAAGAAAGTTCCATTCTCAGACGAGAAAGTTCCTGATGAGCTTGTTACTGCAATGCAAACAGAATTGAAATTTGAAGGATACCTTCGCAAGCAAGATGAAGAGATTCTTAAGCTTAAAAAACATGAGCAAGAAACTATTCCAGATGATTTTTGTTATGATTCGATACCGTCACTTCGAATTGAGGCAAGAGAAAAATTAAAGAAAATGAGACCACATTCTCTTGGGCAAGCAATGAGGATCCCAGGGATGACACCAACAGTGATTACTCTTTTAGCAGTTTATCTTAAACGAGCACGCTCAAATAACGCTATCGCAGCTTAATTACTATTCGCTTCTTTTAGTGCAGTGATAACTTCTTGCATAAGATTTTCTAACTCAATGCCAAGCTCTTCTGCAGCAAGTTTTATTTCGTCTCTATTACATCCACGAGCAAATGCTTTGTCTTTAAACTTTTTTCTTACTGATGAAACTTCAAGTGATTGATAGCTTTTATCTGGACGAACCCAAATACAAGCAGTGACAAGACCACTCAGTTCATCAACAGCAAAAAGAGTTTTTGCCATTAACGTTGTTCTTGGAGTATTGGTATAAAGAGCGTGTCCTAAAATCGCTTGTAATGATTCATCATCGAGCCCCAACTCTTTTAAGATAGTGACACCTTTAAATGGATGTCCGTCAGGCGGAGTGGGATCAGGATATTTTTCGTAATCAAAATCGTGGAGCAGTCCTGCAACATACCATCTATCTATATCAGCTTGAGAAAGCGAATGTTTTTTAGCTTGCCATTCCATACAGACCGCAACACCTTTGCAGTGCCCTCTGAGGCTCTCGGAGCTGACATATTCTTCTAGGAGTTTTTGGGCATCATTGCGATTCATAGCTTACTTTTTTAGAATAAAAATCGGTAATTACATTTTTTGAGCCATACAGTTATAACTATATATACTTCTAAGTAATGAAAGAGCAAATAAAATCCTCTCATGATACTGTTGCCTCACTGATGGTTACACCGGTAGCCGTTTTTGACCTCAATTCTACAGTAAAGCAAATTACGGAGGCTCTACACGGAATCATTCAAAATGATTTTGTTACCTATGGTTTTATTGTAAATGACCAGAATAAATTAGAGGGTATCATTACAATGCGAGACCTTCTTTTTAACGATCCATCGACAGTAGTTTCGCAGGTAATGTTAAAAAATCCCTTTTTTCTTTTTGAATCTTCTTCAATTCTTGATGCAATGAAAGAAGCTATTGTTAGACATTTTCCTGTCTATCCAGTTTGCGATGCATCAGGTCAACTTGTGGGTGAGCTTCGTGGAAGTAAGCTCTTTGAAGAACAAGCAGTTGAGCTCAGTGCGCAAGCGGGAAGTATGGTGGGTGTCGGTAAGGAAGAACGACTCTATACCGCGTGGTTAACAAGTTTTCGTTATCGTCATCCCTGGTTGCAAATTAATCTCGCTACTGCTTTTGCTGCTGGCGCAATTGTTAGCATTTTTCAGGGCACGATTGATAAATATGTTATCCTGGCTTCGTTTCTTCCTGTGCTTGCAGGACAATCAGGTAATACTGGATCACAAGCGCTTGCTGTAACTATCCGAGGTCTTACTCTTGGAGATTTCACACAGATATCTAAGACAAAAATTATTCTAAAAGAATTATTGCTCGGTTTGTTAAATGGATTTTTTGTCGGTTTGATAGCAGGTTTCGTTATGTACTTCCTTGCTCAGAGTCAGGGAAGTGAAGATGCAGCAATGTTAGCTTCAATTGTACTGGTAGCAATGGTAGCAAGTTGTATGATTAGTGGCTTATCTGGAGCATTAGTCCCAATGACCTTAAAGCGACTTGGTGCAGATCCTGCAACTGCTTCTAGTATATTTCTCACAACAGCCACTGATATTGTTAGCATGGGTTTGTTATTAGGATTGGCAGCAGTATTACTATAGAAAAATTAGTAATAACAGGTAGTTAGGTAAACTTCCTTGCGCGCCTCGATTTTTAATGTATCCTCGAACCGAAATTTTCATCTATTTTTGTCCTTATTATTAGAGGTTACAGGAAAAAAGTTTAGGGAACCCAGTCGTAGAAGCAGCATATGGTAAAGACCTTAGTCATCGTGGAGTCTCCAACAAAGGCTCGAACAATTGAGAAATTCTTAGGTAGTGATTACGAAGTCATGGCCTCTTATGGTCATGTACGTGATCTTCCAGGTAATGCCTCTGAAATTCCACTCGCTATCAAGAAAGAGAAATGGACCCGACTTGGTATAAACGTCGATAAGGATTTTGATCCGCTCTATATTATTCCTTCAGAAAAAGAAAAGCGTGTTAAAGAACTACAACGAGCCATGAAAGACGCTGACGAAATCTTGCTCGCAACGGATGAAGATAGAGAAGGGGAATCAATTAGTTGGCACTTGCTTGAAGTTTTACAACCTAAGGTGCCGGTAAAACGTTTGGTTTTTCATGAGATTACTAAAAGTGCGATTCAGGAATCACTAAGATCAACAAGAGAGATCGACACGAATCTTGTAAGAGCTCAAGAGACAAGACGTATAATCGATAGACTGTATGGGTACAGTGTAAGTCCTCTTCTTTGGAAGAAGATGGGTCCAAGACTTTCCGCAGGACGAGTACAAAGCGTTGCAATGAAGCTTTTAGTTGATCGTGAACGAGAAAGAATGCGGTTTAAAACTGCAAATTTCTGGGATCTAAAAGCACAATTTGAAACAATTTCGAAACAACAAAACGTTGAAAGTTTTGAAGCAGAATTAACGCACGTTTCAGGTAAACGTGTTGCAACTGGAAAAGATTTTGACGCAAATACTGGGCTTCTAAAAGATAATGACGACATTGTTCATTTAAAAAATGAAGATGCGATAAAACTTCGAGACAGACTTCTTAAGGCAACACCGCAAGTTTCTCAGATTGAGACAAAGCCGTATTCGCAAAAACCTTCTCCACCGTTTACTACAAGTACCCTTCAACAAGAAGCAAGTAGAAAACTTGGATTCGCTGCAAGACGGACAATGCAAGTTGCGCAGATGTTGTATGAAAACGGTTACATTACTTACATGAGAACAGATTCGACGAATCTTTCTGAGGAAGCAATCAATGGATCACGAAATTTAATTACCAGAGAATTCGGTAAGGAATTTATACCAACAGAGCCTCGCATCTATAAAACTAAAGTAAAAAACGCTCAAGAAGCGCACGAAGCTGTTCGGCCTGCTGGAAGTGATTTCACACATCCTGATACAGTAAAAGCAAAACTTGGAATTGAAGCTTTCAAACTGTACGACTTAATTTGGAAGCGAATGCTTGCTTGTCAGATGAAAGATGCAACAGGAACACGTGTTGTTGTAAGTATTGAACTTGATAGCACACGGTTTAGAGCATCAGGAAAAACTATTGAATTTCCTGGATTCTTACGAGCATATGTTGAAGGATTCGACGATCCTGATGCAGAGCTTGCAGATCAAGAAAGAATTCTTCCAAAGATGGTTGAAGGCGAATCGTTAAAGACTGAAAAACTTGATGCAATTGGTCACGATACTCAACCACCTGCAAGGTTTACTGAAGGAAGTTTAATTAAAGAATTAGAACGACTCGGTATTGGACGACCTAGTACTTGGGCAACTATTGTTGATGTTGTTCTCTCTCGTTCTTATGCCTTTAAGAAAGGCACTGCTCTTATTCCCACATTCCTTGCGCAAGCGCTCACTGGTCTCATGGAGAAAAACTTTACGAATCTTATGGATTACGAGTTTACTGCTAAGCTTGAAGATGATCTTGATGCTATTGCTCGTGGTGAAGCAGAAAATATTAGTTACCTTAGAAAATTCTATTTCGGAAACGGTCATCCAGGGCTTCAGGCAATGGTGGAAAACGGTGAGAAAACTATTGATCCACGCGAAGTAAATGGACTTCCCCTAGGACAGAGCGAAGACGGAAGAACTGTTGAAATCAGAATTGGTCGATTTGGACCATTTATTACAGATGGCGAAAATCGAGCAAGCGTTCCTGATTCTATTGCTCCTGATGAGTTGAATTTAAGTGTCGCGATTAAAGTTCTTGAAGATGCAAAAAAAGGACCTCAAAGTCTTGGTGAAATTGATGGTAAACCTGCATATCTTAAAAAAGGTCGATTCGGTCCTTACTTGCAACTCGGTGATATGGTTGAAGGCGAAGAAAAACCAAAGATGTCCTCACTTCTTCCAAATCAAAAACCAGATGAAGTTACTTTTGAGATTGCAAAAAAACTTTTAGAGCTTCCAAAATCTTTAGGAAATCATCCGGAGCTTGGAGAAGAGATTATTCTTTCCAATGGTCGTTACGGTCCTTACGTGAAGTGCGGAAAAGATAACAGAACCATTCCAATGGAAGAGTTTCCACCATTAGCTTTGACGTTGGAGCAAGCAATTGATCTTTTCTCTCGCCAAAAAACCCGTGGTGGCAGAACAGTGCAACAATCAAAGATTATTAAAGAGCTTGGCGTTGATAATCAGTCAAAGAAGAAAATTGTTATCAAATCTGGTAAGTACGGAGATTACGTCACTGACGGTGAAACGAATGCAACACTTCCAGAAGGCGTTGATATTGAGCAGTTCACCATTGTTGAAGCATTGGCGTTAATTGAATCTCGTGCTGCTGCTGGTGGTAGAAAGAAAAAAGGTGGTGCTAAAAAAGCTGCCGCTCCAAAAGAGGCCAAGCCTGTTAAGGAGAAAAAAGAAGTTGTGAAGAAGGCTCCTGCTAAGAAGAAAGCTAAGAAAGCAGACACTGAATAACTCTATCTTTATGTAACGCGAAGGTCGCGAAGTACGCGAAGGACTAAATTAAATCCTTCGCGTACTTC
>JBIKWN010000062.1:0-14903 GCA_044356295.1 Bdellovibrionota bacterium | reverse complement strand
GCTATGGTCGCGAAGTACGCGAAGGATTAAATTTATTCCTTCGCGTACTTCGCGACCTTCGCGTTACAAAATCTAACTGAAATAAGTGCTCTCACTTAAGTCAGTCAAACGATACCTAGTCTTCCAATTTAATTCGAGTCAGATAAAGGATCCCGCCAGACTTTCTACATTTGATTTCAACTTTATTACCAACAGCATAGAAACTGAGAGAACTTCCATCGCGGTATACTGTTGACTCATTTGCAGTACATGTATAATTGCCAACTGTAATAGTACTAGAAGTTAATGCTGAGATAGTAGAAGTTAGTTCTATTTCACCGGATGAGTCATTATTCGGATTACTTCCTGAATCAGATTCATCTCCATCAGAGATACCATCATCATCACTATCACTAGAACAAGCGTTTGTATTTTGAACGCCCTCTAAAATATCTGGAAGGTCATCGTTATCGCTATCTTTCAGCTCCCGTGCGCTCGCACCTAGTGCAGCAAGTTTTTGGCTTACTCCTTTTTTGCGTGCAAGTTTTTTCAGTTTTTTCAGTTCTGAGCGAATTGTCCTAAAGGATCTAGTAGCCCTTTCAGAATTTGAATCAGCTAAGGTTAAAACAGGTGAAGCAAAAAGAAGGGCAGCTGCAGCAATAAAAAGGACATTTTTTTTGTTCATACATTACCAAAATAAAAAAAGTTAAACTCTGAAAATTTTATTGTTCAGAGTACTACAGATATAGGCATTATTGGGGAATATAAAAATCCAGCATATGCCCGATGTCTTAATTTATGATTTAATATCAGTGACTTATAAATATAAAAAATTTATGTTTGAAAAAAAAATTGCACTTGTTTTAGGGTTGATTGCTACTCTCTTGGCAATTGATATCTGCTCTGATCTTAATGAAGGAGCCTCTCTTTTTCATATCATAAGTGAGCTGTTAGCTTTCTTTTTAGCGATTACACCCTCGTTCTACATTTTGAATATGATATTTCAAAAATCGGGTCAGGTTCAGGTGCAGTTGAAAACCGACCTCGAAGCGTTGAGACAAGAGAAGGAAGTTTGGCGATTACAGGCAGAGAGTTACCTTAAGGGGCTTTCCGATGTCATAGATAAGCAGTTTCAGAAATGGGGATTTTCGGCGGCTGAGAAAGATATTGCGCTGTTGATTCTAAAGGGGCTGTCACATAAAGAGATTGCGACCCTTCGAGGAACGGCTGAAAAGACTGTAAGACAACAAGCTGCGGCTATTTATGCTAAGGCGGGGTTGGATGGGAAGCTTGGGTTGAGTGCGTTCTTTTTAGAGGATTTGATGGTTCCTGTGAGGTAGGCGTGAGCTGATATTTTTTTGGTCACGCTCACGCCTAAGCTCACGGTCACGGGCTATGACATGACTTAACTCCATTATTTTTTTTGTAATTGTCGAAGATTATTGTTATTCGTTATGAGGCTAAGCTGTTGTATTTACTATTAAAATACTTAACCCATTGACCAGACCCAACCCAAAAGTATACCCTTTGCGCTCCTTACGAACATATAAATAAAGAAATTAGGAGAATAGTACACATGGCATCTGCTGAAGAAACCGCCGGACGAGTAAAAAGCATTATCGTTGAACAACTCGGCGTAAACGCGGACGAAGTTATCCCTGCCGCTTCATTTATCGAAGACCTTGGCGCGGATTCACTTGATATCGTTGAATTAATCATGGCACTCGAAGAGGAATTTGATCTTGAAATTCCTGATGAAGATGCTGAAAAAATCCAAACTGTTGATGACGTAACTAAATACGTTGTTGGTAAGCAAGGATAAGGATTAATCGTCCTTTTATTGAAGACCCACTTTGCTCACGCAGCGAAGTGGGTCTTTTTTATTGATATTAAAATTTTTCGTAACTTTACCCGAGAATACTAAAATTTACTTTTTAGCCTCTGAGCCATATTATTAAACTATATGGTAAGTACACTTTCTCTTTCACAGTTTGATCCCGAAATCGCAACCCTAATAAACAATGAAACCGAGCGCCAAGAATTTGGTCTCGAAATGATCCCCTCTGAAAATTTTGTTTCTGAAGCGATACTTGAAGCAAACGGCTCTGTGTTAACAAACAAATACGCTGAAGGCTTACCTGGAAAAAGATATTACGGTGGATGCCAAGTCGTTGATACGGTTGAAGACATCGCCCGCGACCGTGCAAAGAAATTGTTTAATGTCGAGTTTGCGAATGTGCAGCCACATTCTGGTGCAACTGCAAATGAAGCAGTCTTTGATGCTTTGATAAATCACGGTGACACTATCATGGGACTTCGTCTTGATCACGGTGGTCACTTAACACATGGACATCCCGCAAATTTTTCAGGTCGTTATTATAAAGTCGTTGCTTACAGTGTTACTCCGGATTCCCATCTAATCGATCCAGATGAAGTGATGAATCTTGCAAAAGAGCACCGTCCGAAACTTATTATTGCTGGAGCATCTGCATACTCTAGAAAAATTGATTTTGAAATGTTTCGCCGTGTTGCCGATGAAGTAGGGGCGTTCCTCTTAGCAGATGTTGCGCACTATGCAGGATTGATTGCTGCAGGCGAGTATCCTACTCCTGCGCCTTATGCTGATATCGTTACAACAACGACTCATAAGTCTCTTCGTGGTCCACGTTCTGGACTTATCATGGGCAGAGAAGTTCATGCAAAAGCAGTCAATAAATCTGTTTTCCCTGGACTTCAAGGCGGACCACACATGCACACAATTGCTGCAAAAGCAGTTGCATTTAAGGAAGCTTCACTTCCTGAATTTAAGACATACTCAAAAAATGTAATTCTAAATGCCCAAGCACTTTCTGCAGAGCTTATTAACCTTGGATTTTCGGTAGTATCCGGTGGTACAGATTCACATCTTGTATTGGTTGATCTTCGTCCAATGAATGCAACTGGTAAAGAAGTGCAAGCGTGTATGGATAAAGTTCATATCTCAGGAAATAAAAATACGATTCCTTATGATCCTCAACCTGCAACGATATGTTCTGGTTTTAGACTTGGAACTCCAGCTCTTACAACGAGAGGCATGGGAGTATCTGAAATGAAAATTGTTGCAAAACTAATTCATGATGCAGTAGTAAATCGAAATGATGATAACAAGCTTGCTGAGGTTCATGCTCAGGTGAAAGAGTTATCGTCTGGATTTCCTCTGTATCGACACCGTCTAGTAAAGTAAATATATGCGTTGTCTGAAGTGTGGTTCAGATAAATCTTCGGTAATTGATTCACGTGCTGACGGGGGTTCGATTCGTCGTCGCCGTGAATGTCAGCAGTGCCAAAATCGTTTCACTACTTTTGAAAGAATAGAACTATCTCTTCCAATGGTGATTAAAAAAGATGATCGAAGACAGCCATTTGATAGAACTAAAATCAGACTCGGATTAATCAGAGCCTGTGAGAAACGACCAGTTAGTATTGAACATATTGATCAAACTGTAGATGCAATCGAGCTCAAACTTTCCGAGATGCAAGAAAAAGAAATTCAAAGCCAGGTGATAGGGGAGCTTGTTATCGAGTCGCTTAAAGATCTTGATAAGATTGCTTATGTGCGTTTTGCCTCTGTGTACCGAGAGTTCTCGGATCTCAACCAGTTTGTTGAGACTTTGAAGGATCTTCCTAAAAACTAATCTTTCTTAAATCTTATTCAACCCCTAGCCATGACCTTTAGCGTAGGCTTGAGCGAAAAAATCAATCACGTTAAATCATATTTGACCTAAAAAGGGTGAATTTAGATTGTTTTCGCGAATTTTGGAATAAATATTGCAGATTTTCGCGAATATCTGCATCATATCTATATGTACTCGAGAATACTGAATTTTTCAGAACTTTTATTACACCGCTCAATATTTTTATTTGGTCCAAGACGAACAGGTAAAAGTACGTACCTTAGGGTAAATTTTCCTGATGCCGTTTATTACGATTTACTAAATAGTCAAACCTACCGTGAGCTCACATCATCCCCTGAGCTTATTCGTCAAAGACTTCGTCCTGATGAAAAATTAATAATAATAGATGAAATCCAAAAAGTTCCTGCCCTCCTTGATGAAGTTCACTTAATGATTGAAGCCAATAAAAATCTTCGATTTATATTAACTGGAAGTAGTATTCGTAAATTAAGACGTGGTGCAACAAATTTATTAGCGGGGCGAGCCCTCACAGTACACTTTCATCCATTGGTATATCCTGAAGTAAAATCAACTGTACCATTAGAAAAAAGGTTACTCCTAGGTGGTGTGCCATCGTTGCTTGATTCACCTATACCTTATGAAGATATGCAAGCCTATGTTGGAGATTATCTTAAGGAAGAAATTCAAGGTGAGTTTGAATCAAGAAAGCTCGAAGGATTTTCACGCTTCTTAGATTTTGCAGCCCGCGCAAGCGGAACTCAGATAAATTATACAGGGATCGGACAAGAATTAGGGATTAATCCAAAGGTAGTTCGGGAATATTTTCAAGTATGCCATGAAACGCTACTAGGTATAGAACTTCCGCCTCTTTTAAAAACGACATCTAGAAAAGTAACAACAACATCAAAATTTTATTTTTTTGATATTGGAATTGTAAATGGATTATTAAAACGTTCTCTGACGCAACTGAGTCAGGATGCAATTGGTTCGGCACTTGAACATTATATTTGTAATGAATTATGCGCATACCGTGATTATCAAAAACGTGACCTCGAAGTTACCTACTGGAGAACGTATTCAAAGATTGAAGTTGATTTTGTTCTGAATCAAAAAATTGGAATAGAAGTTAAAAATTCCTCTCGTATTTCAAAAAAAGATACGAAAGCTCTGTTGGTTTTAGATCAGGAGATTGATCTAAAAAGAAAAATCGTCGTATGCCAAGAGTCCGCAAGACGCATCAATGATGACGGTGTAGAAATTATGCCTGTTGAAGTGTTTCTTGAAGAGCTTTGGAGTGGAAAGATAGAGTAGGATTTAGTAGCCCAAGATAGGGCTTAATTGTTGAGATTTTTAATACACAACATTATTCGATATAATGGGAATGGTTAGTTTATTTGTAATTTTTTAGTAAGATACCTCTAGAAATCATCTAAAAAATGAATCGAAAAATCATATGTTCTCAGGAATCATCGAATCAATCGCTATTATAAAAACCATCAATCAATCTGATGATGGTGCTGCATTTGATATTGAATTCCCTTTCCCAGAATCTCAAGTCATCATCGGTGCATCCATTGCAATTAACGGAGTCTGCCTCACTGTCACTAAAAAAACGTCAACTCCCGATGTGAAGTCGATTCTTTCATTTGATGCAATCAACGAAACCCTTCGAAAAACAAATCTTGGCGAACTTCTCGAAAATAGTCGCGTAAACTTTGAACGATCGGTGACCCCAACAACAAGAATGGATGGGCATTTCGTAACTGGTCACATTGATGATACGGCAGTGCTTCTTGATAAACGTGAAGATGGAGTATCAATACAATTACGGTTCCAGATCGCCACCGAGTGGAGGGCGTTCATCGCGCAAAAAGGATCGATTACTATAAACGGGGTATCACTCACTGTTGGACAAGTAGGCGATGATTATTTTGAAGTCTATATCATTCCTCATACAGCTCACGTTACAAACCTCGGTGAGTTAAAAATTGGAGACAGAGTAAATATTGAAGTCGATACTGTAGCACGGTACGTCGTCAATTATTTATCACGTGTACCAGTCAGCGGTAATTAATTATGACAAAGTCAATTGAAACATTACCGATAGCTCCATTCACCAAAGTTCTCGAAGCATATCGAAATGGTAAAATGGTTATCATGGTTGATGACCAGAATCGTGAGAATGAAGGGGACCTTTGCCTGGCTACTGAATTTGTAACTCCTGAAGCAATTCAATATATGGCATCAAAGGGAAGGGGACTTATCTGTGTTACGATGTCAGCAGAGCAGGCATCAAAGTTACAACTTCCACCACAAGCTGAGAATAATAATTCTCCTTTTCATACCCCGTTTACTGTTTCTATCGATCACATAACTACTGCAAATGCCGGAGCGCTCCCTAAAAACCGCTCACTCACTATGAAATCGTTACTCGACCCTCATTCAAAGCCTGAGGATTTCGTTTCGCCCGGGTCTGTATTTCCTCTTGTTGCTAATGCAGCTGGAGTACTAGGTCGTCAAGGACAGACTGAAGGATCGTATGATTTGGCTCGTCTTTCTGGGTTATATCCATCGAGCATTATCTGTGAAATTTTAGCTGAAGATGGAACGATGCTTCGAGGTGACGGGCTTATTGAGTTTGCTAACCAGAATAATCTTTTAATAACCAGTGTCGAAGAAGTAATAAAAGCTCGAATTACTGGGGAAGCATTAGTTAGAAAAGTGACCAGTTATCCAGCTGAGCTTGAACTCGGCAATTTCGAAATTACAGTGTTTCGTGATGATGCAACTAATCGTGAACATTTCTCGGTTGTATACGGGGATATCTCTCAAGTAAAAGATGTTCTTGTTAGAATTCATTCCGAATGTTTAACGGGAGATGTTTTTGGTTCTCTTCGTTGTGATTGCGGTGACCAATTACAGGAAAGTCTTCGAAGAATTGTATCTGAAAAAGCTGGAGTCGTTTTGTACCTTCGTCAAGAGGGCAGAGGAATTGGATTAGCAAATAAACTGAAAGCGTATGCGCTGCAAGATACAGGGCTTGATACTGTAGAAGCAAACGAACATCTAGGTTTTGCTGCTGATGAAAGAGATTTTCAAGTAGCTGTTGGAATGCTTAATTCTTTACAAGTTTCATCGATAAAATTACTCACGAATAACCCTGAAAAATTAGAAGTGCTTACTCATAGTAGTATTAATATAGCTGAACGTATTCCACTTGTTGTACAAGAGAATACATATTCTTCAGAATATATTGCTGTTAAAAAATCAAAACTAGGTCATCTGTTTAATTAAAGGAATTTCTTTATGAAACACGCACAGGGGGCGGCGCCCTCAGATCTTTCTGCAAAAGGGCTTCGTGGAGTAATCATTGGTTCTCGTTGGAATGAATATCTGACTGACACGTTAGTTAATGAAGCCAGACTTACCTTTTTAACACTAGGTGGAGAGGATTTAAATTTAGAAATCATACGGGTGCCTGGGGCATTTGAAATCCCTCTGGCATGTCAGTGGAGCCTCGATAAAGGGCTACAAAACAACGCTCAGTATGATTTTATTGTCACTGTTGGTGTTATCATTGAAGGAGCAACGCCTCACTTTGATAAGCTCTGCACTGATGTGACTGACAAGATTTCTCAATTAGCTTTAACCTATCGGTTACCGATCGGATTTGGTGTTGTCATGGCTCATAACACTGAACAAGCAGAAGAAAGAGGGCTTGCAGGCGAAGCTAACAAAGGACGGGAAGCAATGCTTGCAGCAATCGAAATGGCTTGTATAAAGAAAAAAATCTTTCTTTAACGGTTCTTATTGAGAAGCTAGATTAAGCGACTCAAAGAACTCATCAAAATTAAATACTGCTTCAGAGAACTTATTGAACGCAGCTTCATTATCTTTTCTATTGAGCGCTTCAAGGCCGTCTTTAAGATTTACATTTACAACTTCAATATCTTTCGGTTGGAACGTTACGTAATGTTCAGAAGAAGGCTCTTTTCTTTGTTCATAATGTTGAAGCGATGAAACCATATGAGCAACAGCTCCAAGTGTTTCACCGTGGCTTCTTGAAATAATCGCACGAAGTGCAAGAGCACGAGGCGATGTTTCAAGTGGCTCACTTTGCTTAAGGCAATCTTCAGCAGAAGCAAAATCTTGTAGTTTAATAAAATATGCCGCAAGAACGTGGTAGCAAGCTGCAAGTGATTCCGATTGAAATGTTGCCCATGCATGATGAGGGAACAATTCTTCAATAGGAAGTATCGCAATAAAAGCTTTTAATGCTTCAGCGCGTGCTGCGTTATCTGCTTCGAATGATAGATTTGATTCTTCAATAAGTAATGTATTATCTGCGAAATTTCTTGCAAGCAGTGCGAATGCTTCGGCGATAAGAGTTTCATCACTTTGATCTATTTCTGGAAGTGAGGTGATAAATCTCATTGCTAACGGAAGGCTTCCTTGTATCGCAATTTCAGCAAGCACATGTTCCATCAGGCTTTCTCTGATGTGGGCACCGCCGACAAGTTCAATACGATTCGCACCTTGGCTTAATGAATTGCTGGCTGCTTCTTTGAATGAAGCGCCATCTTTAAGCACTATAGTTATCAACGATGAGTTATTTCTGTCTTTTGATATTTTCATGGTAGTTACCATATAAACATTTTTTTACTTCTTAGTAGTTTTTGATGCTAAAAATTGAAAATAGCCGCAATAATTTCAATAGAGTAGGTCTATTTAGTTGAAATCATTGATTTTTTTCTTTAAAAACGGTTCTTTTTTTCGGTAATATTTGCCTCTGAAAAATAAAACAACCAGATCATTCTATTCTGTGTGATACTTCCCGGAAGAAACCTCTATCACTTGAGTGAAGTATTTTTTATGGTACAGCTCTATTCTGCCCGAACACGTTTATTGAGTATTTTTCAATCCCCTGATTTTTTAAATGCAAGTATTGCATCATCTTCTATAATTGATGGCATTAGTTTCGAATCAATTATTTTTCGCGAGACAATCTCTGTGAGAGAAGCGTTCGCTATATTTGCTGATATGAATTCTCATCATAATGATGCAGTAGTGTATTCTGAGAATGGAGCGGTAGTAGGAGTCCTCCGCAGAGAACCTGTTGAACGGATCGCACGAGAGGAAAGGGAAGAAGCATTGACACTACCGATATCTTCGTTGGTCACACGATCGTTTATTCCAGTTGAGGCTTCTATCTCTTGGTACGATTTATTGAGGTTAATTAAAGAGGAGCGGGTCTTAAGTGTTGTTGTGAAGTCTGGGGACAGCAAAGATATCTTTGGAATGACGGTGAATAGTATTCTCTATTCTCTCAATAACCTTATTTTTGAAGAGAATTCTTCTGAGGACTACAATGATAGTGTTACTCAGATGGCTCGTCTTGAGCAGTAGGAGTTTGTTGTATTCTTATTGAATCAATTCTGTTTCCAGTGACTGACTCAACAGTAAAAATTGCTGCTGGTTGAAGTAAATTGAAATTCCCCTCATCAAAAACAGAATATGTTCCAGCCGAAGTAATCGTATCGCCATTTGCAGTAATAGAACCTGCTTGATCATTAGAGACTTCGATATCAGAGTTATCAAGGATTGGAAGACCTGTATTACTTATAGCGATATGCTCTCCCTGTTTGGGAACTCTTCCAAGGGATGACATAACAAATCCAGCTATTGTATCGTATTCTCCATCAGGGATAGAGAGCTGAAACTGCTCATTAATGTCATCAACCGAAACTCCGCCATCTACGATGATATCGCCACTTCCTTCGTCAACGAAGATATCATTCTCAACAGCATCAGATTCATCGAAAATATCACCAACGATCTCTTCAATCAGATCCTCTAATGTCACAGCACCATCAATACCGCCATGCTCATCAAGAACAATCGCCATATGAAGTTTGCGTTGTTTAAACTCCTTTAGAAGTTCATTAATAGATTTTGTTCCCGGAATAAAATAAGGCTCACGCATTATGTCTTTAATACTGAATTTTTTTGCGCTTGGTCCTACATAACGCTCAACGGCTGGCAAAAGATCTCGGGACAAAACTACACCGATAACTTTATCAATGCTTCCATCGATAACGGGGAACCTTGAAAAACCTGAACTACTAATAATTTGAATTGTTTCTTGAAAAGTTGAACGGACTGGAATCGTTACAAGATCAGTTCGCGGCGTCATAACTTCACGAGCAATTGTTTCAGAGAAATGGAAAATACCTTGAAGCATCTCTTCTTCATCTTTATCAAGAACCCCTTTTTCACCACTTTTTGCAATAAGCATGGCAAGTTCACCGGTACTATGAACACGCTCTCCTTCAAGTTCGGCTTTAATGCCGAACAGTCCGAGGAACATATTTGCACTTCCATTCATTAAATAAACAAAAGGAGTGAATAATTTTTGAAATCCGATCATCGTTGGCGCAATGATTCGAAGTGTTGTTTCGGGGTAACGTAGTGCAATACTTTTAGCGACTAGTTCACCGAGTACTACATGCATAAAAGTTACTAATGTGAGTGCTGCAATAGTTGAGAAAGCATGAGAGGTAGTCTCGCTCATTGACACCCCCCAGAAATGTAGGGACTCTGAAAAAAGGCGGTGCAGGTTTTTTTCTCCGAACCATCCAAGCACCAGACTTGCGACGGTAATCCCTAGCTGTGTCGTTGAGATACTTTCATCCAGTGTATCTAAAAGCTTTAAAGCAGGGCGGGTGCCAAACTTATCTTTTAGTTCAGTACCACGAAGTTTAGAGCCTAAACTTCGTACAAGAGCAAACTCGCATGCAACAAAATAGCCGTTTAGCAGAACTAAAAACAGCACAGGCACCAACACATTGAGGGTATCAATCAGTGCGTCCATCAGTTAGGTAGTAGGGAAAATTGGGGGGGAGGCTCTTCGCTGCGTTTCACTTCCTCTTTAGTGTCCGGGACTAAGGCTAGTTTTGTCAAACCAAAAATTACAAAAAAGTAAAAATTCTAGTGATTTTCTATCTTTACAGAACCAGCCGCCTCCCTAACACTGTGTCTTGTTCGATTAGGTTTTATTTGGTTTCCCTCTTGTTTTAGGTGGGGTCTGTTGGAGAAGGATCTTCCGGCGCCCCACTTTTGCCTTATTTGCCTCGATTATCTACCCCGCCAACTATTACTATCTTGATTTCTTGGTCTATCATTATGGGTCCCAGAAAGCCAGGAGCTATCTGAGTGTGATAAAGAGCTGTTACCGTTCCAATGAGAATTATGGTGATTGTCGGGTCTTCTATGAGAGATATCGTTAGCTGCATCTATTGCATCGTTTCTAATTGACTCCTGATACGTAGGTTGTCTATTCCAGTAAGAGTTATCTTGGTATCCCCACTGTGGCGGTCTAGGATCGAAGTCGTTGGAATACCAATCTCTGTTGTTCACGCATCCAGCTAATGTGAGTCCAAAGAGCACAGTGCATCGATACAAAAAAGGTGATGAGGGCAATTTTATCCATTTCATTATTCCTTACTGACGATACTTTGGGCAATTTTCTTCGAATCAACTGAATAATTTCCTGATTCAATCGATTGCTTTAGTTCGTCAGATTTTCGAAGTCTGTCAGCTATCCACCCGAGGGTTAATTCAGTAAGACTTCTTTTTTTCTTTTGGGGCTCTTGTTGTTCTTCAGACATGTAAGAATCATCGTACAGATTAGATGATTTCTTTCGGATCTGTATCTAAATATGTGATGATTTTCACAGTGCCCATAACCGCTTAAAAACGCTATATTTCGTCTTTGATGTCTAGAGTAACCCTAACCCAATTATACAAAGATTCAGCAGAGACCAGTACGCCTGTTATCTCACTTGAATTTTTCCCCCCGAAAAAAGCTGAAAATCTATCAAAAACTAAGGATCTGATTGCAGATTTGGCAGAATTTGATGTTGCTTACATGACTGTGACGTACGGTGCCGGGGGGTCAACGAGATCCTTCACTCAGGAGTTAGCTGCGTTTATACATCAAAAATTGAAGGCTAGGGCTCTGTGTCATCTTACCTGTGTTGATCATAGTCGAGAGGACCTTCGTACGATTCTTAAGGCTCTTGAACATGAAGGAATTCAAGATGTGTTGGCTTTAAGAGGAGATCCTGCAGGTGGCGCACAAGCTAATTTCATCACTCATCCTGATGGATTTTCTTGTGCAAGAGATCTGATTGAGTTTATCAATACTGAATTTAAATTTTCTATCTGTGCTGCAGGGTATCCAGAAGGGCATCGAGATACGATAAGTCGGAATGATGATTTTAAATATTTAAAAGAAAAAGTTGATAAAGGCGCGCAGGTAATTTTAACGCAGCTTTTTTTTAATCCAGAAGTCTATTTTAGCTTTGTGCAAGAATGCAGAAAGGTCGGAATCGTCGTGCCGATAGTCCCAGGCGTGATGCCGATTCGTGATTATAATCAATTAAAAAAATTCACTGATATGTGCGGTGCAACAATTCCAGTTTCGCTCCATAAAAAACTAGAAAAAATTAAAGATAAACCTCAGGCTGTTGTTGAGTTTGGAACTGAATATGCAATTCAGATGTGTCGAGAGCTTTTGTCGGGAGGAGCTCCAGGAATTCATCTTTACACTTTGAATCAATCTGACCAAGTGAGACAAATTTTAAACGAAATTAGTTAGAACTTCTGGTGCTTAATATATCTATGGCAGCCGTAGCCCGGCTAGGAGATAGCAGTGAAGCAAATCGTAACAACAAGTCCTCTGAAAGTTGGAGATCTTGGTCGATGATTTTGCCCGAGATCAAAAAGTAAAGAAGCTCTGCGCCAATTGGTGCAGTATGCAGCCCACGAGAACCGTGACCTGCAAGAATATAAATGTTTTCAGATATTTTTCCGCAAAGAGGCAGGTGATCTTTTGTAACTGCGCGGTTTGAGATTCTTGAGCGTATTGGATCAAACAGCACTTTTCCATCGGGAATGTTATTTCTAAAAAGTAATGAAAGATTATGAATTATTTTATTATTGTTCTCTTCTGTTGGTTCAGTTTGAAAGTTTCTGTGTTCATAGGTAGCTCCGAGTAGAGATAGCTGATTTTTATTTTTTGATGGGAGGTAATATCCGTTAAAGCAAAGTGGCAGGGTGATTTGCTCTAAGTCGCCACGAGGATGACCTACACAAACTTGTCCCTGAACAATTTTCAATTTAATTGATTCTTGAAGTTGATTGATATCAGCTGCATTTGCCAGGATTAATGTTTTACACTGCAAAATTTCATCGTTAGTGGATAGAGTAATTAAATTATCTTTTGGATTTTCGTTGAATTTTTCAATTTTAGTGTAAGGAATAAAATCTATGGTGGACTCGTTTAGTAATGCTTTACAGAATTCACGTGGATCAAGTACGAAAGTTTTTGGATAGAGCGCTTGGCAGCTATCACTGAGGATATCAATCCAAGGATGTCCACCGTTAGCCTTATGAAGTGAGACTTCTTCACAATTCAGATCTCCTGACCGCAGTCGTTCAATCATCCGTTTTGGTCTGTCATTAATAGCGAATTGCACTGATTCCTCAATACGAAAAGAGGGGAGTTGCCCTTTACGATGGAGTGCTTCAAGAAGAACTCCAGTGTATTGAAATCCTTTATTGTAGAGTTCATGCCCAACAAAATTTGGGGAAGTAATATAAGGAACCACATGGGCCATCTCGTTACCTGATGCACCAGAGGCAACGTCACCTGCATCAATGATTGCAATCGATTTTCCAGTTCTGCTGAGCGTGTATGCAGCGGAGCAACCTGAGAAACCAGCTCCAATTATAATAATGTCGTAGTAAGCCACGGCATTATTATGGCGCTTCTCTGGTTAGAGTGGAACTACTGAAGCCAATGTCACTCAGTTAAGGTATTTCTACTCCGTGACCTTGAGCGTAGGCCTGAGCTTGAGCTGAAACTATTTGGGTCAAGCTCAGGCTCAAGGTCACGGTACTTAAGTTCTTAACTTAATGACATTACTATTGAAGCAGAGTAGCACTTGGGTTTTCAATATGCATCCCCACGAGGTCTAGATATTCTTGGGTGTAGATCGGTTTCGAATACGTAGGAACTGATTCCATGAATTTTGCAATGCGTTTTAAGTCTGCTTGCGAAGTGTTGCTTAATGCAATTACTGGAATATCAGGGAATACGTCTCTTAGTTCTCGCACTGTTCTTACTCCTACTTCATAGCTTTCAACAAAATCATTTTTACTTTCATCTGTTGCAAACGGCATGTGTAGATCACAAACAATCAGATTAAATGATTCACGGTGGAGTATTTCAAATGCTTCCTTAGGACATGTTGCTTCCCAAACATCGTAGCCCGCATCAAGAAGTATATTTGCAGTTGTTTCACGGTATTCTTGGCAGTCGTCAATTATCAATATGCTTTTCATACTGACCTCTTCGACTCATCTTAGGCGTACCTAAATAGGAATAAATTGCCTCTCTATTGGCAGTCTAAGCATGAGGATATTCACGCTATTTTTCGAGATACTATTTCACCGCCTTTGAGCGAGAATTCTTTCAGTACACCTTTGTCATCACGCACACGGATAACTCCACGTGGAAGATTGCTAGGATTACTTCCACCTAATAGGTCGTTCATTGTAAGCACCGTAGAATCAGCAGCTTTATTTGCATCTTCCATTCCTCTGAGATGAAGTTTTAGTTCACCACCAGTTGAAGCGAGACTAATTTTTTGAGCATCACGGTCTGTTACAAGGAGAGTAATTGTAGTTGGAATTACAGCGGTGTTAGGAGCAGCAGAAGATTTCGATCCATTTTTTGCGTTTGGTTCAACTTGTCGCTCTGCAGAGATAATCTTTGCATTTTGAGCGAGTAAATTAACTGTATAATCGCCGAAAGAGTTTGTAACCCAATGAACATCAACGAAAGCACCAGCAGAAGCCCAACCTTCAACAGCACTCGTTGCGTTTACTAAAATCGATACGGCTCGATACCCGTTTTCAATACTTGAGATAACTGGGTTTAAATTTTTAGGATTATTGAGCATTTGTGCTGTTACAGGACTTCCTTTAATCAAAAACGAGCGGCTTTGAGTATTGTTTAACTGCTCAAATCGAGAAAGAAAGTTTTGAGGTACAAGAAGCTTTGGCTTTACTGTAAGCGTGAAATCTTCTGGAGATAGTTTTTCTCCTAAGCGAATATCTCTTTTAGGAACAAGAACTGTAACAGTTTCAATCGTTGGTTCTTTTTCGACAAGTACGATCCTTGGC
>JBIKWN010000013.1:0-50489 GCA_044356295.1 Bdellovibrionota bacterium | reverse complement strand
CAGTTGGTTTTGCTAAACCACTCCTTAAAGACTACGCTCGCTTTAGCTCACTCCTTAATGGTGTCTTCTATCCAAACGGTGCTTCTATCCCAGGAAGTACTACTTGTAACTCTTCTCATCCAGGATGGAGTGCTGCAAGTAATGGTTGTAACTTCCCATCTCCTCCTACTGCTTGGGATTATGATGGTTTCCTTAGAAAAGATTTCGGTTCTAATGGTGGTGCTGAACATACATCTACAAATACTTACCGCGCTTCTCACGCTCTGTCTAACCAGTTCCCATACACTTGTGGTACTGCTCCTCTTGCTGGTGCTTTAGAAATATCTGATAGACATATCTCTTCTGCTTACAATTCTGGATACGGTGACCCGCAAACTCCTAACTACACTATCGTTGTTAGCACGGGGCGTCCTAACCAACTTTTAAATGGTGTAGCTTGTTCTAACCCGTGCGATTGTGAAGAGGCTCGTATTGAAGCTAAAAACCGCAGAGACACTGCTATCTCTAACGGTATGAAAGTCTTTGCTGTCTACTTAAACGATGCTACTTGTTCTTGTACTCAGACTGAACTCGATAAAGGTAGAGACTTCCTTCGTTTCCAAATCGCTTCTCCTGATGATGCTACTGGTACTTATTTCTTTACTTCCAATACTGCTAACTTAACAAGTACTTTCGATACTATTAACCAAAGAACTCAACAATTCATCGAGTGTAAACAAGATCAATTCCCGGGCTCTTGCGGTGCTACTTGTGATACTGCTGTAAATGGTGGAACTTGTAAGCCTATCGTTTGTCCTACTATTACACCTACGCCTACTCCGACACATACTAATACGCCAACGAGTACGCCTACTAGTACACCGACAAATACTCCTACAGTAACACCTACTAGAACTAATACTCCGACTGTTACTCCAACTAATACTAATACTCCTACGGTGACTCCTACGAGAACACCAACTCCAACAAATACGCCAACAAATACACCAACACGTACACCGACTCCGACAAATACTCCTACTAGTACGCAAACTCCAACGGTAACTCCTACGCCTACGTCAACGAACACACCAACTGCAACACCAACACCTGGTGGACAATCTGAGTGCGTTCCAATAAAAATTGATGGGGCTCTTGCAACTACAGATATACAATCTGATCAGTTGAATAAGAAAGTTGTTAGCGCAACTCGAATACTTCAAAAAGCATTTCCTAAAAATAAAAAAGTATTAGCTTTCATCAAGAAAGCTCGCGCTGATGCAAAAAGTGCTTACGTAAAAACATGGGGAGATATCTTTGGATTACTTCCTGCAACTGTTTACAACTGCCCATCAGGTTGTACTGGACAACAAACAGTATTTAGCGCGAAGACAACAATCTTTAGCGGTATTAATGGACAACTTGAAGTTATCTTAAGAACAACTCGTGAAATTAAGAGACGCATCAAATCGAAAACTCCACGTACACAAGCAGATAGACTTGAGCGTGAAGGAAGAAGTATCTCAACAAACATGCGACGCCTCCTAAACGACGTCCCTGATGCTGGTTACAGAAATGCCTGCTAAAAAATAGGCAGCTCAAAAAGAAAGCCCCTAAGGTATTGATATCTTGGGGGCTTTCTTTATGCTTTTTATGTTACTTCCTACGAAATTTACCCATTACAAGTATGGGACTTTATTTTTCGGTTAATTTCATGCAAACCTCACTGACTACTCTTAGAATTCTTTTTACATCAGTATTGGTGTTCCTTATTTCAGTCGCAGCCCATGCACAGAGTGTGAACATCGACGGGTGGAACGTAAGTTTTTTAGGATCGAGTGCATCGGGAGCTAACACCACATTTAGTTACCAAGCATGCCCAGGAGCAAGTGGTGCTGGAAACATTAGTGTGTTTTCACTTGGAGTACCAAGCTGTTTTCCTGCATTTAACGTTGTAAGTACTTCACCATCTACTTCAGTTACTATCAGAAGAAACCATACAAACGGTGTACTTGGAATTGTTTGGGAAGGTTTATCTGGTACAACCTGTAGAAATTTCTCTTATACATTAAGTGGTGTTGTTGCTACTGATACATCTTCTTCAAGTTACATCCAGGTCGGACTCTCTGATGTTGATACTTCAGCATGTGGAACATGTTGTGGTACCGATAATATCTGTGGAGAGGCAAAGATTCTTCCTGGACCTCGTTGTGATGTAACTGGTGTTGGTGTTTGCGGACAGATCTCTCGAGGCGATATCTCTTTTATGCTTGATAACTCAGCATGCGTCTCTCCTAATTCCTCTATCGCTGAACGCTCTGCTGTTGTGCAATTTGCAGTGAATCAATCTGCTCTTCGTGAACGATCACAAATCGCTGTCGGTGGTTACTACTACGGTACATCATCTGCATGTAACTCTACTGGATGGCCAGTTGGTTTTGCTAAACCACTCCTTAAAGACTACGCTCGCTTTAGCTCACTCCTTAATGGTGTCTTCTATCCAAACGGTGCTTCTATTCCAGGAAGTACTACTTGTAACGCTTCTCATCCAGGATGGAGTGCTGCAAGTAATGGTTGTAACTTCCCTGCTCCTCCTACTGCTTGGGATTATGATGGCTTCCTTAGAAAAGACTTCGGTTCTAATGGTGGTGCTGAGCACACATCGACAAATACTTACCGCGCCTCTCACGCTCTGTCTAACCAGTTCCCATACACTTGTGGTACTGCTCCTCTTGCTGGTGCTTTAGAAATATCTGATAGACATATCTCTTCTGCTTACAATTCTGGATACGGTGACCCGCAAACTCCTAACTACACTATCGTTGTTAGTACGGGGCGTCCTAACCAGCTCTTAAATGGTCAAGTTTGTACTAATCCTTGCGATTGTGAAGATGCTCGTATTGAAGCTAAAAACCGCAGAGACACCGCTATCACTAACGGTATGAAAGTCTTTGCTGTCTACTTAAACGATGCTACTTGCTCTTGTACTCAGACTGAACTCGATAAAGGTAGAGACTTCCTTCGTGATCAGATCGCTTCTCCTAATGACAGTACTGGGACTTATTTCTTTACTTCCAATACTGCTAACTTAACAGACACTTTCAATACTATTAACCAAAGAACTCAAAAATTCATCGAGTGTAAACAAGATCAATTCCCTGGTTCTTGTGGCGCTACTTGTGATACCGCTGTAAATGGCGGAACTTGTAAGCCTATCGCTTGTCCTACTCCTACTCCAACAAACACTCCTACTAATACTCCTACTAATACTCCAACACCAACGCATACTCCTACCAATACCCCTACAAACACTCCTACGAATACCAATACTCCGACAGTTACTCCAACTAATACCAATACTCCTACTATTACACCTACTAGAACTAATACTCCAACCGTAACACCTACGAATACCAATACCCCGACTGTTACACCAACTAGAACTAATACTCCTACCAGTACGAATACCCCGACAGTAACTCCGACTAAAACTAATACACCAACGGTAACTCCGACAAATACCAATACTCCAACTATTACCCCTACTAGAACTAATACTCCAACCGTAACACCAACCAATACGAATACCCCGACAGTTACGCCGACAAGAACAAATACCCCAACTTCAACGCCTACTCATACGGCAACGAGCACTCCAACTGGAACACAGACTCCAACAAATACACCCACAGTAACGCCGACTGCGACGAATACCCCAACAGTGACGCCAACAAGGACTAACACTCCTACTTCAACCGCGACAAACACACCAACTTCTACTCCAACTCCAGGTGGACAAGAAGGAACGCCTACACCAACACCAACAAATACACCTACAAATGTATGCTTACCTTTAAATGTTGGTGGAGCATTGGCTTCTTCAGATATCTTAGCAGATCAACTTGTTAAGAAAGTGAATAGCGGTCTTAAAGTATTCAAAAAATATGCTCGCTCTACGAAAGCGAATAAAGCTTTTATCTTAAAAGCTAATAGAGATGCACGAGCAGCATATGTAGCAAGTTGGGGAGCTATCATGACTGAGATTCCACAAACAGTTTACACATGTGCAACTGGATGTACGAATCAAGCTTCGCTTGGTAATACAAAATCAAAAGTATTCGGAGCAATCGACAAACAGCTTGAAGTCGTACTTCGAGTCATGAGACAAATTCGAAAAGCGACTAAAGCAAAAACTCCAGTAGCTCAATCGAAACGTCTTGAAAGAGAAGGAAGAAGTGTTTACTCAAACATGAGAAGACTCCTCAATGATATTCCTGATGCAAGCTATAAATCTGCTTGCTAAGCAGAAAGTTAATAACTTGATTTCGATCTGCAAGGGCAGCTGACAAGGTAATTGCACGAACCCTAATAAAACTCGTAGTATAAAGCTGCGATGCGAATTGTTTTCTTACCGACTAACTGCCTGCCCTTTCATGGAAAAACTCTCGATGAACGCCCTCTTGGTGGGACAGAAACTGGTGTGATTCGGTTAGCGGAAGCACTTAGCTCCGCAGGGCATGACGTTTTTGTGGTTTCTTCGTTTGAAAACCCACCCCTTACGGAACCTTTATATATTCCACTGAGAGCTGTTTTCTTTCTTGGAGAAATCGATATTTTAATCGGAGTCAGAGACTGGCAAAGTATTTTCTCTGAGATACCTGCAAAGAAACGTTTCCTTTGGACAGGAGATTCTTATGACCAACCACAAACCGTTGGGTTAGGTGATAAACGAATCGCCAATCGTCTCGATGGACTTCTTTGTGTGAGTGAATGGCATAAAAAAACGATGTGTGAACTATCTGGTTTTCCAAAAGAGAAAACATTTGTAATTCGAAATGGGATTCATCCTTCGCTTTTTCAAAGTGATGAAAGAAAAAATAGTCGAAAAAGACTTATTTATTCTTCAACACCGTACCGTGGACTTGTTCATCTGATTGAAATTTTCAAAGGCATTAAAGTCAAAATACCAGATGCAGAATTTTGCGTTTGTAGTGGTTATACCGTTTATCAAGGTGCTGGTGCGATCCCACATAAGCAACTTGAAGAACTTGAAATTATTAGGCAGCAACTAGAAAAAATTGATGGTGTTATCTGGAAAGGTAATATCTTACAAGCGGAACTTGCTAAAGAGATGCTGCAATCTGGAATTTATGCGTATCCATGCACATTCGCCGAGACAAGTTGTATTTCTATTATGGAAGCAAAAGCTTCAGGAACTGTACCTGTAACAAACAGTCTTGGTGCACTGCCCGAGACAGTAGGTAATGGTGGCGTCATTCTTACAGATGCAGAAATAATCTCACCTGAAGTCATTGAAAGATTTATTACAACAATCTGCGATCTCATGTTACGTGAAGAGCAATGGTCATCTCTTTCTCAAAAAGCACTTGTTGAAGGTATTCAAAATACTTGGGATCACGTAGCGGAAAGAGTTATTACATACTGCCAATAAATGCTTTGACCTCTGGAGGAAGCACAAATTCAGGAGCTACTGAGAGAATCTTTGAAAAATAAGTTTTTGATTCTGTAAATTTCTGTTGAAGACGATACATTTGACCGAGGTTATAGAGCGTCTCGACATTTTTCTCTTCAAGAGCATGACTTTGTAAAAGATATTTTTCACATACCGTAAAATCTCTTTGTTGTAGGTAGAGTGCCCCTAAATCAGCTAAGGCTGGAGCATATTTTGGTATCAAAGAAAGAATATAACGACAAACAAGTGCTGCCTCTGACATTCGGTTGGACTGGCTGTATATTTTTACAAGATTTCTAAGAGCATTTACATATTTAGGATTTATTTGAATTGCAGAAAGCGTAGCTCGTTCAGCGAGCTTTAAATCACCAGTTCGAAGTCCAATAACACCAATATTACAATATGCATCTGAATTTTGAGGTTCTCTTTTTAATGCTTCTTTAAAAGCGGTGAGCGATTCTTCAAAGCGCCCCATCTCCATTAAAACATACCCAAGATTTGTCCATGTTGGGACATAGTGAGGATTTAACTCAATCGATCGATAGAACGCTTTAACACTTTCTTCTCTATCCGAGATAGACTTTGCGTTAACATTTCTTTCGACACCTAATTCATAAAATGCCTTCCAGTCAGTTGGATCATCTGATGTTTTTTTCTGTCCGAGCGGAGTATACAGTAACCCTTTTTTCTTGAGGGCTTGAACCTCTGGCGTGTGACCGTAGTGGTGAATACGAATTGGGGTTCTTTGAATCTGATGTTTTTTTAATTCATAGATTGAAGGTTCAACTAATTCATGGATTCTGTTTCGATACTCGAGTCCATCACGGTGCGGGAAAAGTCTTACACAGTTACTTTCGAAGTAACCAGCATACTGTTTTTCAAGTTCAGGAAACTCACCACGACAAGGAGAAAAATCACTGAGTCGTACATCATTGGTATAGTGACGTTGCAAAAATTCAGAACAAATCAATCTATTGTTTGTCAGATTTTTTAGTGCAGTAAGATCAGATTCGGCAATTACTTCATCTGCATCAAGGATTAAAATCCACTCTTTCGTAGCTCTTGATATAGTTGCATTACGTGCGGCTGCAAAATCATCAATCCATGTAAAATCAAATACCTGTGCTCCATGCTGACGTGCGATATCGCCTGTCCCATCTTTTGAACCTGTATCTGCAACTATGATTTCATCAACAATAGACGCAACACTTTTTATACACTGCTCTATACAGTGGGCTTCATCTTTAACAATCATGCATAATGATATCGTCGCCATAATTCGTACTAACGCTTCATCGAATACCTGGCATCTAAGGTATTACTCCATGCCGTGATATATCCTAGATCATATTCTGCAATTTCATTTGCACCATCTTCAAATTGCTCTTTCGCTTTACGTAAAGCATCGAAGTGAGCTCTGGCTTCTTTCACCCTGTCTAGTTTTTCATACTGCTCTGCAAGTTTAAAACGAAGCTGATATGAGAAAGGATAGAGAAGCAAGATTTCTTCAATAATATCAATAAGTTGGGGCATTTTTTCGAGCAAACTAATGATGGATCGTTTAATACTCTGATACGCAGCACGTTGAAATAACTTATCCTTAACCGCTAAGTAACTGATAACCGATCGTATTCGATACGAAGCCAATTCAATACTATCACTCAACACTAATGATAAAGCACGGAAGCGAATATCATTTTCAAATAGATCTACACATTCACTCACAAATATATCAGCAAGAGTTGGATTTACTCTCGCTAAGATATACGCATAGCTTACGGCATACTCTGAATGTTGTGGTGATTCATGAATAAAATTCTGGAGAAGCTGCAATGCTTCTTCAACTCGTTGGGCTTTTACCAGAGCATTACACTGCGCAATCTGATTAACATAATTCGGACTAGTATTTTCAGAACCAATAAAAAATGAATATCCAGTTGAGTGGTTTGATAATTGTCTGGATGGATTTTGAGGGAGGTTTTTACGGTAAAACTCGAGTCTTTTTTTATTATTCGACTGTAATCTGTGGTCTTGAATATACTTAAAGAAACTAGAAAGAATTTCTTTCTTTTCTGAATCTGGCAATTCAATCACTTCTTGGATTTTTACGGATAGCTCATTTAAATCTCGGTAGGAAGGAATATTAAATCGCTCAATCAGTGAAAGATAGGGAAGATCATGCGGCACAATTGGAACAGTCCCTGAGTAAACCATCTCTAGTAATTTAATATCACTTCGACATTGATTATATGGAGTATTAAGGAGCGGGATAATTCCAACTTCTATCGACCTCCAAAAATCAAAGTACTGATCCATCCTTCCCCAAGCAGTATAGAAGTACCGTTCTGATAGATGAAGATTAGAAGCAAGCGATTCATTACCCATGACATGAAAAGTTGCATCTTTATCTAACAATAAATAATTTTTAATACGCGGTGCGACTGATAAAATATCAGCTATATGCCCAAGAGAACCTGCCCAACCAAAACTTCTTTTTTTCTTCTTCGAAAGTAGATCCTCAAGTGACAAACTCGAATCAGGTAAATTATTTTCGATAATAGTAATTGGGGTTGTAGTATGTTTTGAAAAAAGATTTAACAACCCTTCACCTGTAACCATGATCTGATCAGCATTTCTTAAGAATAGCTCATACGTTGCCCGTAAATGATTCGATGTCCATTCTTTTGCTATTGGAGACCAAAGCTGTGGTTCATAGAAATTATCATTAAGTTCGCAGATTGTTTTAAGCCCATTTTTTTTGCGTCGTTCGATTATTGGAATAAGATCGATATCATTTGTATTAAATAAAACGAGAAGATCTGCTTTTTCAGCTAATTCATACCGCTCTTTTGCTTGGGAATGTACATTGATTACTGAGAGCTCTGGATCTTGCAGTGCCAGACTTTGAGCAGGCCACTCCATACGGTACTTAGAGTCTCCGGTCTCATCAAGTTGTACGATCTGAACGATTGAGAATGTCATGATATAATTGCCTGTAATCTTCGCACATCTGTTGGTCTGTACGCACTGGAGTAGTTTTAAACGATAGCCAAGGCTTCTCTAATTCTGTTTTTTTCATAGCATCGGCTAGTGAAAGAATACTATTCGAGTCATAAGTAACTCCTGCTTGTTTTCCTTCACTCTCAATCCGCTCGAATAACGCCCCCTGGTTGCTAGCAATGACATATTTTCCCGCAGCCCAAAGCTCAGATAGGGTTAAACAAAAAGTTTCAGGAAATCGTGATGGGATAATACCAACTGTAAACTGTTTCATAATTGAATGAAGATCTTTTGCGTCATAAGCATCATAAAACGTGATCCCTTTGACTTGAATTGGAACTACCCCACCAAAAATATGCATGTTCATCAAGCCACCCTGCTTTCGGTAGTGCTGAAATGCTCGAATTAAAATATCAAAACCCTTCTGAGGAAGCAGAGAACCAATATATCCAAATGAAGGTTCGCTATCTTTTAGATTTTTATCTGAACTACTTACAGATTCTAAAATAGGTGCAATTCCATGTGGGACAACTAAAGCAGAAACGCCAAATGTTTTTTTATACATTTCGGCTACAAATGGTGAGGGTGCAATAAGCGATATCGAACTCAGTAATTGCTTAAAGTAATCAAATCGCTGTTGATAATACTCAGTGTGCAATGGCACAGCACCAGATTGAAATGTGTATTCAGGACTCATGGCATAATAATCGTGAAGTGTATAAGCCAGAGGTATCGAATGAGCTTGTAATTCTTCAGCAATTTTTATTGGCCAATTCATAAGATGATGAATATGAATGAGGTCAGGTGCTTCTACAGAGAGTACTTCATTAAGAATTGTTTCATACACAGCATGTTCCGTAGGCGTTTCAGGAAAGGCTAATGTCGGAACAGCCCATCTGCTGGTGACTGTCTCATTTTTAATAAGAACTATCTCACTCCTTCCATTTTGAAGTGGCTCAATAGCAAGGATAGAAATATCAAAATTACTAGCAAGCCCTTTTGATAAAAGACGGCTATGCTCTTCAGTGCCAGCTCGATTAAAATAGCGATGTTGTAGAAACAGAATTTTTGAACTCACTAACCTATAGTAACCAATTGTGAAACATCAGCGTATTGGATTTTTTTGTGAAAGTTGCCTTCCATTTAATGGAAAAAGCCTAGAGGAACGACCTCTTGGGGGCACAGAGACTGGTATTATCTATCTTGCCAATGAACTTGCCCTTAAAGGATACGAGGTTGAGGTATTCACAAAATACTATGATTCGGACACTGAAGTCACGGCAGCTAACCTTCCAACCTATCGTCCTCTACAATCGATTCACTCATGTAAACCATTCGATGCTCTTGTCTTAGTTAAAGATTACCGCCCTGCTCGATTCCGATTACCATCAAAAAAAGTATTTTTGCTTACCGGTGATGGACCTGAGCAATATGTTAATTTTGGAATCGGTGACCATAGGATGATCGTTGCCCTTGATGGGATTTTTTGCGTTAGTCAGTGGCAAGCAGAAGTTTTGAGCAAAGAAAGCGGATATCCTCGAAATAAAATCTTCTTTATAGGAAATGGAGTAAATTTAAAAAACTTTTCTGGTACTGAAGAGCGTTTCCCGAATCGATTATTTTATGCTTCCTCCCCCAATCGAGGGTTACATCTTGCATTTATTGCATTTCAACTACTTCAAAAACTCGAGCCAAAAGCAGAATTTCATGTCTTTGGAGGATTTGATGTTTATGATGATAAACAAAAGTTTTCTGGTCCATTAGTGGCACAGTTTGAAGCTTTAAAAAATAAAATGTCACAGAATAAATCTGTAGTCCTTCATGGCAATTGCATTCAAAGTCAATTAGCTCGTGAGATGATGAAATCATCTATTCTTTTTTATCCAAATCAATTTGTTGAAACCTCTTGTATTGTTGCTCTTGAAGCTCAGGCTGCTGGATGTGCAGTTATTGCATCAAATTCAGGTGGATTACCCGAGACAATTGGAGAAAGGGGAATTTTAATCTCTGAGCCGGTTGGATCCAAAGAATATTTAATTAAATTTGCTGAAACTGCTCATACGCTTCTTTCAAATCAAGAAATGTTTAAAACATTATCGGGTCGTGGCAGAAGTTATATTTTCCAACATGGCGGTTGGGATAAAGTTACTGGGCGTTTTATTGATATAATCCAGAACTATAGTAGCTAGGATAGCCACTTTTATTCCCCAATGTCATTAAGTTAAGGTATTTCTACCCCGTGACCTTGAGCGTAGGCCTGAGCGTGACCTTAAATTATTTTGGTCACGCTCAGGCCTACGCTCAAGGTCACGGTACTTAAGTTCTTAAATTAATAGCATTGCCACTACCCTAACCGTTATTAATGAACATAATCTTTCCGTTCTTGTTCAGATGTGTTCGCATCTTTCACATCCCCATCATTCACAGAAAAATCAGAATTATTAGGTCGGGTCAGAACAATTTGATACAGACTTAACCAACGGGTTAAAAATTCAGCTTCACAGGATGAAAGATAAAAATTCCATGCTCTTTGAAACCTAGCATCGTAACCGATAGCTTCTAGCTCTTTGGATTTAAGATTAAAATTCTTTCTCCATTCAGCTAACGTTAATGCATAATCTTTTGCATAGTTTTCAATTGAATCAACAACAAGATTAGAGTGCTTGGTCATTGCGTTGGTGAGCGCAGTTAGTGATGGGAGGTGACTGCCAGGAAATATATGTTTCTGGATCCAATCTTGTCTTCCCAGATATTCTTTATAATAAGGGTCAGAGTAAGCAATCACTTGCAGAACACATATACCGTTCGGAGATAACACTCTGTCGATTGTTTCAAAAAATGAACCAAGGTAGTGTTTTCCAACTGCTTCAATCATTTCGACTGAAACAATACGGTCAAATTCTCCGACGACGTCTCGGTAATCACGAAGCTGTATTTGAACGCTATCAGTGACACCGCGAGAAGCCATTTTGTCTTCTGCAATTTTTTTCTGTTCAGTTGAAAGAGTAATTCCAGTTACATGGGCTCCAAACTCTTTGGCTGCAACAGCTGCTAACTCACCCCATCCACAACCAATTTCCAATACTCTATCACCAGGGCGAACCTGTGCTTTTTTTAATATTAGATTAAGCTTATGTAATTGAGCTTCATTGAGGCTTGACCCATTTTTTGAAAATACACCAGAGGAATATACCATACTCTCATCAAGGAAAAGCGAGAACATATCATTACCAAGATCGTAATGATCAGAGATATTTTTCTGACTATTATCTTTTGAATTTTTACGAAGCCGATGCATGACTCGATGAAACCAACGAACTGGTTTTAAAAGATTAAATTTCGATTCGTGCATATATCGGTCATTATCAAGAATAACCCTCATGCAGAGTGTTAGATCAGGAGTAACCCAATCTCCATCAACAAAGGATTCTCCGAAGCCGATACCTCCAGAGTGAATTAGCTTCCAGAAAAATTTGAAACTTTTGATGTGAATTTCACCGATAACATGTGAGTTTGCATCTCCAAAATACTCAGTCGACCCATCAGGATAAATAAAGCGAAGCTGATGAACTCGAAGCTTTTGTAGTACTGGTTTGACTAATGACCGACATAATCCATCAAACCACGTATATGGTTTTGCGCGGAGGGTGACTGTTTTTTTTGTTTCCATAGGTATCAAAGGATTCGGTTTCTTAAAAACTGGTAATTTCTTTTGAAATAAAAGACGTAGAGCTTGAATATATATTCGAGGAAGGGTCATTACCATAGTAACGCCAAATTTTAATAACTTTTGTCCATGTGAAATCTGGTCAAGCGATTCCCCATTCCCCCACATTCGAGCAACAAATGGCTTTTCGTTTTCTCGGTGTAAGTTAAAACGAATATCAAGCGACTGTCCTAGTGGACTAAAGTGAACATGATAATCCCCTGTTTCATCATAAAATGGAGACACATGAAAATGCTTTTTTACAGTGAAGCTTGAAGTACCATCTTTTACTTTTGCAGAAGTGTAAGGGAATACATAAATAGTTCTTTCTTCGTAAGTATTATTTATCTCTGCAAGATAACAGTAAGGCGTTGCCTCTTCTAATGATGAAACTTGATGAATAGAGTCATCATAAAGGTAGTAAAAACTAACTGGGTTAAATACATATCCGAAAATTTTGGGAGTCGTAATTAAATATATCGCTGTAGGTTTCTTGGTAATTCCATATTCTTCGATAAGTCGTTCAACCTTTGAGCGAATAGTTCCACCTTCTTCTTTCATGTAATCGATATCTGAAAGAGAGGTGACTTGAAATCGGTTATGCCCAAAAAAGGCAAGGCTTGTATCCAAATTGGATAACGAATCTACATTAAATGCATACCATGCAGCGGGATAACTAAATGAATGTTCAACGGGCTGACGTCGCCCATGCACCACAGTTCCGCTGTAAAAGAGTCCATCAGGATGTATTATTTTAACGTTACGGTCATCCATTAGAGCTTCACTCCAAATTGTTCTCCAACACCAACTGCACTCATCACTGCATCTTCATGAAATCCAAAACGAAGATAACTACCTGCAAAATATATTCTATCTTTTCCAGAGATTTGTTTAATCTTTGACTGCGTTTCCATTGATTCAACTGTAAAATGTGGATGCGTATAGTGAAATTCTTTGATGATATTTTCGGGGGCAATATTTTTTCTGGAATTTAAGGTAACAAGGTACTGCTTTTCAGTATTAAGACCCTGCAAACAATTCATATGATAACTAATCGACAAAGGACGACTACCGTCTTCGCAAAGTTCCCTTCTATAGTTCCATGATGCCCACGCTCGTTTATTTGATGGAAGTAAACTGTCATCCGTGTGCAGTATTGTGTGATTTTTCAAATACTTCCATACCGAGAAAAGTTCTTGTTCCTCAGTGGTTGGGTTCGAAAGCAGATCAAGAACTTGATCTGCATGCGTTGCAATAACTACCCGATCAAATAACATCACATCATTATTAGTTTTGATAGTGATACAAGTTTCATCTCTTTTAATTGACTGAATCTGAGCATTAACAAAAATATTTCCTTTAAATTGTCTTTGAAATGCCAAAAGATATTGATGACTCGCACCTGCGACTGTCTGCCACCTAGGCTGATTAAAGACACTCAATAAGCCGTGATTAGCATAAAATTTTAAAAAAATTCCAACTGGGAATTCCAGCATGAGCTTATCAGGGGTTGACCAAATTGCTGCTGAGATTGGGAGGATGAAATTTTGAATGACTTCATCTGGAGTATTTAGTTTTTTTAAATACTCACGTAAAGGAAGATGATGCACCGATTCATTCAAAACATCTTTGTTAGCCTGATTCCAAAAAGACTGTATTCCGACTAAAAAACGCCAAAAGCTTTTAGAGTAAAGATTTTTTCTATCCGCAAAAATTGTATCAAGATTTTTACTGCCGTACTGTAAATTTGATTTTTCATCTACGACGCTAAATGACATATCAGCATAACGCCAAGGTACCGAAAGACGTTCTAGGAACTGATGAAAATTTGGGTACGTTTTGTCATTACAAACAATAAACCCAGTATCAATTGGAATTTGCGAACCGTTTGGTTGATCAACTAAAACTGTACTGGTATGACCTCCAATGCGAGAATCTTTTTCAAAAAGTGTCACTTCTGCAATATCTTGCAGTAAATAAGCTGAAACAATTCCAGCAACACCACTACCAATGATTGCTATTTTTTCTTTTTGATTCACGTACTAATTGACTCTTCGTTTTGTAAATCGGTAGTGAGAAACACCCCATTCTTTACCATCATCAAACCCAAAGAGCTCTTCGCACGCCATGAAGAAAAGTCTCCAGCGAACATACCACTTGGTTCCTTGACCTTTGCCATATGTTTGCTCAAATAAATCTATAGCTTTCTTTTGGTTAGCATCAAGTTTATCGAGCCAGTCCCTCGCAGTTTTTTCATAATGAGTTCCAGAAAGCATCCAATGGTCATCAATAGAAAGGTGATCTTGGAAATAAAGTGGCAGATCATCAGAAGGCATCATCCCGCCACTAAAAAAATATCGAGACATCCAATCTGAAGCACCTTTATCTTCATAAGGATAAGCAAACGTTCGATGGGTAAAAATATGCATAAAGAACTTGCCGTCGTCGTTGAGCCAACTCGACACTCGCTGAAAAAGCTTATCCCAATTCCTCATGTGTTCGAACATTTCAATAGAAATAATTCGATCGAATTTTTTCTCGATCGAAAACTCATTCATATCGCATGTTATAATTGAGACATTTGATAACCCACGTTTATTTGCCTCAGACAATATATACTCTTTCTGTGAACGTGAATTCGAAACACCAGTAATTGAAGCATTTGGTAAACGCTCAGCAAGATATAATGTTAAGGATCCCCAACCACATCCAAGTTCAAGGATTGATTGTCCATCTTGAAATTCTGCTCTCTCAAAATAAAGCGCGAGCATTCGTTCTTCTGCTTCATCAAGTGAGCGAACTGATTCATCGTAGTAGCATGAGCTATATTTTTTTCTTTTACCTAGACAGAGATCATAGAATGAAGCGGGTACTTCATAGTGCTGCTCGTTAGCCTTTTCTGGAACTATAGCTATAGGACTTTCTGAAAGAGAACGAACAAAAGATCTCTTTTCATCGTATCCCGATTTTTCAATCAGCGATAATTGCTGATCAAGTCTTTCTTTACAGAACTTATGTATTGTTTTTCTTATAAGGAAATCTGGTACTAGGTTTGATTCAACAATTGTTTCAAGCATGATTTACTATACCTTTATTACTATTCGAGCAAAACAAAAGTTATAAAATTTTCTTAGGAGGTCGAGGCCAAAAAGCGCTCACTCTTTTTTGATATGCAAGAAATGGCTCTCCTCGGCGTTCGAGCATTCGGGCTTCTGTAGGAGGAATCCCAGTAACATAATTAATAAGATAAAAAATCAGTAGTGGGGATAAAATAACAAACCAGAAATAGTCTCCTCCCCAAGCAAGAATTGGGAAACTCATCCAATACATCCATTCAAAAAAATAGTTCGGATGTCTTGTCCAACTCCACAAACCTACATCACAAATACCACCTGGCTTAGCTGTTTTTTTATAAGTACTCAATTGACTATCTGCAATTGCTTCCCCAGTAAGAGCAATAATAGCAATAATAATGGATAGATAATCATACCAGTAAATAGGACGCTGATTTGAAGCGACTGCAAATGCGGCAGTACCAAGAAATGGAATTAAGAAAGCCTGTAGTTGGAAAAAAATAAAAAGATTTTTGTTTGTAGCACTCCCCCATGATCTTCTTAGATCTTGGTACCTGCCGTCTTCATGTGGAGCAAGGAGTCTATCTTGAATCAAATGGATCCCTAATCGCATTCCCCATAATCCAGTTAATGCTGCAAGAAGAAGTCGTCTATTCTCGTCTCCATCTAATCGGTAGGCAAACCAAACTCCTGCCGCCCCAGTACCGAGACTCCACAAAACATCAACAATTTCGGCGCGGCCGCGGATGACAGCACTAACCCATCCAACAAACATGAGTAGCGACGCGCCGATGGCGACCTCTATAAATACATCAACAAAATACATTACAAAATACTTATGCGTTTAAACTTGTAGTTTTCTGTTGAGTATTATGATTGATAAGATCGGATAAATCGACACCTAATGCATCAGCCAGTTTAAGCAAAGCTCCGATAGTTACATTTTGCTTACCATTCTCTACTGAACTGATGTAAGCCCTATCAAGCCCAGAACCTGCCGATAGTTTTTCTTGAGACATCTTTTGAGATTTACGGTAATGATGAATTTTGGCGCCAATTTCCCCAAGGGTTTGGTAAAGGGCATTGGCAGATCCTTCAATTCCGGCAATCTTTCTTGCCTCATTAATTGTTTGTGAACCATCTGACACTATCACGTCAGCTCCAATAGTATTTGCTTCTTCTTTTTTCATAACTCCTCTTCCTCCAACTATTATTTTTATATCTTGCATTGATGCTTTTAATTTTAAAATCACTTCTCGCGCTGTCGTTAAGTAACTTGAATCAGAAAGTGACAAACCTACTAATGTAGCATTCACATTTTTTGCATGATTCACTATGTCATCTATTGGTGTATCCGCTCCGAGAAAATCAACCTCCCACCCATCAAGAATCAAAAGATCGCTAATAATTCTTCCTCCCAGAAAATGTTGATCACCTGGCAGAGATGCGATAACAGCTTTTACTCCCAACGGTTTTCTTGGACGAATATTTTGACGAATACGCGGGAGATGTTCGAGTACGATTTGAGTGGCACGATGCTCTTCAGCAATTGATATCTTTCCATTTATCCACATATCTCCAATTGCGCATTGAACTCCAGGCAAGATATCCACATAAAGTGTTTGCAATGATATTTCAGAATCGAGAGACTCATCCAAGATGTTACCAACTGCTTGCGAGTCTCCTTTCAAGAGGGATTCTAGAAGAAGTTTTTGGAAGGTTTTTATTTGGCTTTCAACCATATATTTGATTTAAACTTAAATACCCCACAAAAGTAACATAAATGTTGCAAATAGAGAATATTTATCTTTAAAATATCGTATGAATCCAACAGTAATTATTATAGGAGCCGGCATCACTGGGCTCGCCGCAGCAGTAGAGCTAGAAAAAGCTCATATCGACTACCGTATTTTTGAGTGTAGTAATGAAACTGGCGGTCGAATTAAAACTAAAAAAATTGAAGGATTTCAAATAGATAACGGGTTTCAAGTTTTCTTTGATAGCTATAAAACACCATCTAAATTCATCAGTTATGAGAAATTAAAACTCTGTAACTTTGAATCAGGTGCGTGGATTAAAAATCACAAAATCGGCAATCCTGTAAAACATCCAGAACTATTTTTTTCTACTCTCAAAGCACCATTTTTTTCGGTGACCGATAAACTGATCATTTTAAAAATGATCCTAAAAAGTATCTTTGGGGGAAATCAGATCGGTCGAGATTCGCTATCTGAAATAACAACATCTGATCTGTTACAGCAGTTAGGTCTTTCTGAGTCAGCAATACAAAGTTTCTTTCGTCCATTCTTTGGTGGTGTCTTTCTCGATGAAACGCTTTCAACATCATCAAAGTTTTTTGATTTTACATTTAGAAACTTCGTTACTGGAAATGCTTGTTTACCAAAAGATGGTATGAAAGCGATCCCCTTGGAATTATCACAAACCATTCCTTCACATAAACTTTTTTTAGACACAAAAATTCTTTCACTAACAAATAAGTCCATTACAACCGAGCACGGGGAAACATTAAATGCTGATGCAATCGTCATTGCTACAGATGCTCGCAGTGCTTCAACACTTCTTCAAAGAAAAATTCCATTAATCGCTGATTTCAAAAAAACGACTACGATACATTTTACTTCAGAGCACCCCCCGTATAAAGAAAAAATGATTTTTTTAAATCCTGATCCTTTCGGTATCGTCCTTCATCTCTGTCCTATCTCAAATATTCAACCTTCATATTCTCCAGATCATAGATCCCTCATATCTATCACTATCAATTCATCGTGCACTCTTTCAAAGAATGAAATTATTGAGAAAGTAAAATTAGAGCTTTTTTCATTTTTTGGTCAGCCAACACTCGACTGGAAACTACTCGATTTTCAAACTATATATGACGCTTTGCCTGCTCAGCCTGCAGGTGCATTAACTCCTTGGCATAGAACAAAAGCCTTATCAGAGTCGATTTTTTTAGGTGGGGATTATACAGAAACAAGCTCGATAGAAGGCGCTTTTCTTGCAGGAGAAACCCTTGCAAAAATGATCATCTCAAAAGCTAGAAATTGAGCTGGGTAGAATGATTGGTATTCGAGTATGTTTGCAAACTTGCACATAAAGCATGCTCGAGTCGAAGCATTCGTTGACCGAGTGATGCAAGAGTTACAGCTCGGTTAGAAAATAACTCTAATTCTGAATCTGAAAATCCCGATTCCGGACCAAACATTAGATATTTAAAAGTTGAATGTTGATTCGTATTTATTGCACCTCGAGAATCAAACACAACGGTTTGTTGCCAAAATGTTGGAAGAGGATCTACAAAATCAGAATAAAATTCTTTTAATGTAGAATAACGAAACAAATTTGGGGCACATGTATCACATACTTGCTGAAGTGATTCCGTAATCTCATTTTCAATATTTTCGCTCGTCCAAATTTTCGAAGATTGATATGACTTAATAGTTTTTTCAAAAGGAACAAAGTGAATCGAAGCAATTCCAAAGCTGGTTGCTACTTGAATAATTTTTTTGACTGTTTGTGGACGAGGTAGTCCAATAATTACCTCAATGTCATTTCGCTGTGGTGGTTCTTTAGTGAAAGAGGTTTGAAAGTCAATTTTTTCGTGTCCAACGACATTGATATCAAATGTCGTAACAAGGGCTTTGCCAATCCGCCCGCCTCGAACACCAGCTTTTAAAGATATTCCTGTCTTAGTTATCTCATGTTGCTTGATAATATTCACAGCACGAGGTCCGGTTACAGTGGCGACCCCCTCAGATTGGATTTCATCAGGATAAAACAAAAGTAAATTCATAGTGGAACTCAAGTGTATAGTTTCCTATACTCAACCGCTATGAATCTACGTATTTTATCTCTCTCTTTTTCGTCATTTTTATCCAGTCTTTTAGGGGTAATTTTGTCGTGTTCACTCGGTGTCACCTATTCTTGTGCTGAGACTATTAAAATCATCTCTTCATTACCCAGAACCGGCAGCGCCAATACTCAAACCTCAGCTATGGTAAATGCAATACGTATGGCTATTGATGAGCGACATGGTAAAGCAGGAGGACATGATATTGTGTATGAAGATTGGGATAACTCTTCCCCTGAACGCGGCAATTGGGATCCTGCTATTGAGTCAGCCAATGCCGAAAAAGCAATTAAAGATCCAACTATTGTAGCAGCTATTGGCTATAATTCCGGTGCAACAAAAATTTCTCTACCAAAATACAATGCAGTCTCGATATCACAATTAGGTTTTTCAACGTGGCCTGGTCTTACAAAACCAGGACTTGGTGAAGCAAATGAACCAAAAATATACCAACCATCAGGAGTCCCAAGTTTTTTTCGACTCGTTCCAGCCGATGATCTTCAGGGCTCGGTAGGCGCTCGCTGGGCAAAAAATTTAGGTGCCACAAAAGTGTATGTTCTTCATGATAAAGAATTATACGGAAAAGGGATCGCTTCAATATTTGATAAAACTTCCAAAGAAATTGGTCTGACTGTTTTAGGTAATGAAGGCATTGACCCCAAAGCATCAAACTACCGATCCCTTGCAACAAAAATTAAAGCGACTGGTCCTGACCTTGTTTACTTTGGTGGTACCACACAGACCAATGGTGGACAAATAGTAAAAGACCTACGAATGGTTGGTGTAAAGGCAAAGTTTATGGCTCCTGATGGTTGCTTTGAACAAGCCTTCATCGATGCTGCTGGAAAAGAAAATAGTGAAGGTAATGTTTATATAACTTTTGGAGGACTTCCCTCTGATAAACTCACTGGAAAAGGTGCCCTTTTTTATAAAAATTTCAAAGAAAAATACAATACTGAACCCGAATCGTATGCTTCGTATGCATATGAAACAACTATGGTAGTACTTGATGCAATCGAGAAAACAAAATCGAATGATAGAAAGAAAATTCGTGAAGCGATAGCACAGACGACGAACTTTGATGGAATTCTGGGCAGATGGTCATTCGATGCTCATGGTGATACAACTTCAACTATTATGTCTGGGAATATTGTTCGCAGTGGTCGTTATGCGTTCTTATCCTCACTTAATTAATTTCTGTATCATTCATTGAAATGTCAACTTTTGAAATAATCTTACAACAAATAATCATTGGATTATCAAATGGAATGATCATTGCGCTGATAGCCCTCGGTTATACTATGGTATACGGCATACTTGAGCTTATAAATTTTGCTCATGGTGATCTTTTTATGTTGGGCAGTTATGTGTGTCTTACGATACTTGGATTACTTGGGTCGACTGCTGATTCCTCCATGATGAGTTGTCTCTTTACTATTACGCTGTGTGCCCTTGTTTCTGGTATTTTCTGCGGGACTGTGAACTGCATAATAAACCGATTTGCGTATCGTCCTTTAAGAAACGCTCCTCGTCTTGCTCCCCTTGTTTCTGCAATCGGCGTTTCGTTTATATTAATTAATATTGGTCTTTTTTGGGGTGGACTTCCTATGGAAGTTTTTTCATTTGGGCGATCCGCTGCTTCCCCTAAAGATTTCCCTGCTTTGCTATCATTTGAAAATCTACTGGGAGATTCATCGATCCTCCTTACCCTTCGAGAAGTTATCATCGCCGCAGTTACAATTCCGCTGATGGTAGCTCTTACCTATTGGGTAAAGAAAACAAAAACGGGTAAAGCTATGCGAGCCCTTGCTGAGGATAGATCCACTGCGCAGCTAATGGGAATTAACGTAGAGAGAGTCACTGCTCAAACTTTTTTTGTTGGAGGATTTCTTGCTGGGATTGCAGCACTCATGTACTGCCTTTATAACAACACAGTTTTTTTTCAGATGGGTTTTCGTGTTGGTATTGATGCTTTCTCGGCTGCTGTACTTGGTGGCATTGGAAGCCTTCCAGGAGCAGTGCTTGGAGGCATCATGATAGGTATTATTCGTTCAATGAGCGATCAATTTATCGCAACTGAGTGGACAAACGCAGTAGTCTTTTCCTTGTTAATGGCAACACTTATCTTTCGACCTCAAGGAATTCTTGGAAGAAAAATTCACGATAAAGTTTAATGATGCATGTTAATCCTTCAGATAGAAAACTTCTTATTGCACTTGCAATTCTGATAGCACTGCCTCTTTTTTCAATATTCTTTCCTACGCTATCTGAGATTACTGAACCATTAAAAAATATATTCATATTTTCAATTTTGGGAATCTCACTCCATATTCTTTCTGGATTTACAGGATTACTCAGCTTAGGGGTTGCAGGATTTATGGCTCTTGGTAGTTACTCATATGCAATTTCTACAAGTGCGATCTATCCCTTTCAGCTTTCTTTTTTTGGAGGACTATTTGTTGCAATTATTATCGGAAGCTTTGCAGGACTCGCACTTGGACTTCCAACCCTTCGCCTTCGTGGAGACTATCTTGCAATCGTAACTCTTGGGTTTGGAGAAATCGTTCAAGATATATTAAGAAACCTCGATGGCATTACAAAAGGAACTCAGGGTATCAATCCACTTCCTTCACCCGATTTTTTTGGATTGAGTGTTTCTTCCTCTGAGCCTATGAGGTGGTACTATCTTTTATTAGCAATTACAGCGGTCATTTTTTTTATAGCAAAACAGATTGAAGTCTCAAGGCTTGGTCGATCATTAAAAGCTATTCGTGATGATGAACTTGCTGCTAGTTCCTTGGGATTCACACCATTTAAAATTAAAACAATAAGTTTCATGTTAAGTGCTGCGCTAGCAGCAATTGCAGGAGCTTTGTGGGCAAGTTTTTTAGGCTCAAGTGGAGAACCAGGGAATTTTGATTTCAATGTATCAGCACTCGCACTGTGTATAGTCATTGTTGGAGGACTTGGTGATCTTTTTGGAGTTCTGATTGGAGCTCTGATTATGGTTGGATTAAATTCAATTGTTCTTGTCAAAATTGCCTCACTTTTACAAGGGGCAAATGGGACTCTTTCATCTTCTGTTTTTGCCTCTCCAAATAATTACAAATATATGATTTTTGGATTGGCATTAGTCATTGTTATGCAGTTTAAATACAGGAAGTCTGCGACATGACATCAAGCACCCCAATACTTACTACTGAAAAAGTTACCTTAAAATTTGGTGGATTAACTGCCGTTGAAGATGTGGATCTAAAAGCTTTTTCAAATGAAGTGTTATCAATTATAGGTCCTAATGGTGCAGGAAAAACATCTCTTTTTAACGCGATTACCGGTATCTATGAACCTACCTCTGGACAAGTGCTCGTTTCCGGCAGCACTGTAAAAAAAGGTTATTCCTCATTTCTAACACTCTTACTCTGTTCAATATTTGTCGGCATTCTTATTACTACGTTAATCTTTATAAATTCGCTTTGGGAACAGACTATTAATCTCCATTATGTATACGGCGAAGCGTATGATTGGTCGTGGATTATTAAAGGTATATTACAAACTGTTACTTCTGAACCAACTCCCTTTATACTTTGCTTTACTGTTACGTTAATCATTGCATTTTTTGCAATACAGAAAATTGAAGAAGACTTTCTTTTCTGTCCTCCAGTCTGTAGTCAAGCTGGGCTAGCACGAACATTTCAAAATATTCGTTTGTTTTCATCAATGACAGTTTTTGAAAATGTATTATTAGGTATGAGGAGCCAACAAAGCCCCTCAATTATCGGAGCCTTCTTCCCATTTCTTTTTGAAAAAAATATCACCCAACATGACACAATAAAAGTAGAAGCATTATTAAAAAATGTTGGTCTTTTTGAAAAAAGAAATCAAAATGCTTCAAGCCTTTCATACGGTGAACGGCGAAGAGTAGAAATCGCACGCGCTCTTGCCACTAATCCCAAAGTACTTTTACTCGATGAGCCAGCTGCGGGATTAAATCCAAGCGAAGGGAAACAACTAGCAGACCTTATACAAAATATAAAAAATCAAAATATTGCAGTCGTGCTGATTGAACATCATATGAAAGTTGTTATGGCAATTTCAGATAGAATTATCGTTTTACAAAATGGTAAGAAAATCGCTGAAGGAACACCTGCAGAAATTCAAAATAATCAAAAAGTGATTGATGCGTATCTTGGGACCAGTACTGATAAGGAGGCTCATCAGTCATGACTTCACTCATTCTTCAAGATGTATATTCTGGATATGGTAAAGAAGCTATCTTAAAGAATGTATCCCTGACTGTTTCTAAGCAAGAAATTGTAACAGTTATCGGAGCCAATGGAGCAGGAAAGACAACATTACTCAGAACAATATCCCGAATGATTGCACTACACGGTGGAAAAATACTTTGGGACGAATCTGTTATTTCAAATCTTTCTGCTGATGAACTCCCCTCCAAAGGCATCGCTCACGTGCCAGAAGGAAGAAAAATCTTTGCTCGCATGACAGTACTTGAAAACTTAGAGCTTGGTGGATTCATCATAGATAATCCACAGATTATTAAGGAACGTATTGAGGAAGCTTTCGAACTTTTTCCGATCCTCGCTGAACGACGTCATCAACTCGGTGGTCTGCTTTCTGGTGGTGAGCAGCAGATGCTTGCACTTTCACGAGCGTTAATGAGCGACCCATCATTACTACTCCTCGATGAACCATCAATGGGCGTTGCGCCAAAAGTTATCGAAAAGATTTTTGAATCACTACTCATGCTTAACAAAAACGGAATGTCAATTTTACTCGTTGAGCAAAACGCTAATATTGCACTATCTCTTTGTCACCGTGCTTATGTGCTCTCACTTGGTGAGATTATAAAATTAGGAACAGGTAAAGAATTGCTTTCAGATGATTCGATTAAACAAGCATATCTAGGATAGAGTGCTCATATCGATAACAAATCGGTACCGAACATCACCCTTAATCATTCGTTCGTATGCCTCATTAATATAGTTCATCGGAATCACTTCTACATCTGATCCAATATTATGTGTGGCACAAAAATCAAGCATCTCTTGCGTCTCTGCTATACCACCAATCAATGAACCTGCAAGATTCCGACGCTTCATGATAAGAGGAAATGGGTGTAACGTTCCTGGTTGCTCCGGTACGCCTAAAAGTACCATCGTTCCATCTCGACGTAACAGTGAAAGATACTGTTCTAAGCCAATCGCACCTGAAACTGAGTTTAGTATCAAGTCAAAGTACCCTGCATATTTTTCAAATGTTTGCTCAACGCTGGTTACAGCATAGGCATGTGCACCAAGGCGCACTGCGTCTTCGCGTTTTTTATCAGATGAACTTAAAACAGTAACTTCTGCACCCATTGCATGAGCAATTTTTACAGCCATATGACCTAGTCCACCGAGCCCCATGACAGCAACTTTAGAACCTTTTTTAACGTTCCAATGCTTTAATGGGGAATATGTCGTAATCCCTGCGCAAAGAAGTGGAGCAATTTCCGATAATGGAAGTGATGATTTAATTGAAACAACAAAGTTTTGATCGACAACAACATTCGTTGAGTATCCACCGAAGGTAATTGTTCCATCTTTGTCAGTGCTATTGTAAGTAAACACTCCTCCTGCACAAAATTGCTCTAATCCTTCGTTACACTCAGAACAATCACGGCATGAATTAACAAGGCAGCCGACACCAACGGTATCCCCTACTTTATATTTTGTTACGTTCTCGCCGACTGCAGTTACGGTACCTACGATTTCATGACCGGGAACAATGGGATACTGAGAACCTCCCCATTCATTACGTGCTTGATGTATATCTGAGTGACATACTCCGCAATAAAGTATTTTAATTGCCACATCATTTGAGAGGACATCGCGCCTTTTGATTGGAAAAGGTGCTAATGGTGTAGTAGATGACTGTGCTGCAAAGGCAGCGGTAGGTTTATTTTGCATCGTGCTAATCTTTTAAGAAGTAATCTTTGTCAAATTAAGACTACTGCTATCTTATGATTATCGCCAGTACTTGGGGGAATGTCTGGTTCTGCTGACGCTGCTGGTGATGATGTGATGTCTGTAACTAGTATCCAGTACTTTTACTAAATGTTGATACTCCATCAATCGCTTTATTAAAGTCACCTTTGAAGTTATTGAGAACTTTAAATACAGCAGAACTTACCTTCTCAGATAATATGTGAGAGGTTTTAGTTGTCGAAAAAAGTATTGCTGAAGTCATAAGGAAACTTAAGAAAAGACAAAACAAAAGTTTTCTTTGTTTTTTATAAAATTCGCCTGATTCTATCTGTTGAATTGAAGTAATTCTTTCATGAAGGCTTGGAACACGCACAACTCGGTAATTTTCGTTAAGAACATCAGGTGCTTTTAATACATTATTCATCTCTGACATCACTGCTTGTCTAAAAGCGAATGGGTATTGGTATTCAGTCCATTTTCGGGCACGTTTTGGGTTCATATACCCCTTATCTGGTTTTGGGGGTGAGTTGATTCAGATTGAGTTTGTGTTTTAGGTATGTGGGGTTAACTTATTGATATTGCTTGGTTTTTTGGTGGATTTTGTAACGCGAAGGTCGCGAAGTACGCGAAGGGGAGGATTATTAGGTCGTGGATCCACCAGGATTATCGAGTGGTTACTCCGTGACCGTGACCCTGAGCGTAGGCGTGAGCGAACAATTTATCGCTCACGCCCACGCCCACGGTCACGGAATTTAGATAAAAAATTCCTAATTTTTTAATTTTTTAGGCTCAATCACCATCCGTACAAGTCTCGTAGAAATAAAAGTAGGAACAATCATAGAAGCAAGTACCATAAACTTTGCTTTTATTCCTGGAACCACTACAGATACGTTTTTTTCGAAACCATCAATAGCAGTTTGAGCAATAAATTCAGCAGAATCTGAATTGAGCTTCATATCTGCCATCGGAGCACCAGCAACTTTACCGAATTCCGTTGCTACTGGACCTGGGCAAACTGCAGTTACATGAACGCCAAATGGTCGAAGTTCCTCTCTTAATGACAAAGACTGAGATAAATTAAATGATTTAGTAGCTGCATACGTGGACATAAATGGCAGGGGTTGAAAACCAGCGATCGATGAGAGGAAAATAATTCCTGTATTTTTTACATTTTTCGCACGCACCTTCATTGAAGGAATCACTGCATGTGCTAATCGAAGTGGAACAATAGTATTTAAGATGACCATTTCAGTTTCAAGATCACGGTTTAGTAATTCAAAATTTTGATAACTTCCTCTTCCTACATTATTGACAAGAAGATCTATAGGGTGAGTTTCTAAAAATATTTCAAGATGGCGACACTCTTCGGATTTGGCAAGATCGAGTACCATCATAGACGCCGAATCAGGACGAAGCTGGTTACATGTCCTACATAGTTCTGCTAAACGCTCACCTCTTCGTGCTACAACATGAATGTCATATCCACGTCTATGCAGTTCATAGGCAATTGCTTCACCAATTCCTGAAGAAGCGCCTGTAATCACAGCACATGGTGCGGGTTTAGGATCCATAATAGTTATTATTTGATCTTTGTATATGTTTTATCCCGATAGATACATTTAGCTGGAAGACTTTTCAAAAAAGTACCTCCGGCATCCATACATGTTTCAAAAGAATTAATGGATGTCGTTGATACACTCTGATAACAACCAGTAAATAGAACCAAAAATAAAAAGAACATTGTCATACTATTCATAAAAAACTTTTCTTTGTAATGCTGTAATTATATTTTTTTTCTCCAAGAATCGTTCAGCCAAAACGACCTGATTCCAGGCTCTAATAAGATTATGATCTTCATATGAGACGTTAAAGTACCTGTCTCCATTCAAATAGTCAGTCAGAAATCTTGTACCAACGGTAAGGGCTAACGAGGCTCCACATCGACTGAGTGCTGCCATTTCAGATTGACAAAGGTCTATGTGTGCTCTCTTTATACCTCTAAAAGTTGCTTCAACTGCGTCTACATTCACTTGAATTTTATTATGGTCTTTTTCATCTTCAGAAGCTTCTGAACAAGCAATTCTCATAAAATCACCATAATCAAAAAGATAGTCTCCAACCATACAAGTATCAAGGTCGATGACAGCTTTTACTTCAGATGAATTGCTTTTAAATAAAATATTATTAAGCTTCATATCTCCGTGCGTTACACGGCACCGATAGAGAGGGTCAGAATAAAGATCAGAGATTAAGGTAAAAAGAGATTTATGATCTTCAATTTTTTGAACTAGATCCATCACTAAATGTTTGCGGGAAGCATTATCCTCACTGATTGCTTTTTGCAAACTCGCATAGCGAGCAGGATTATCCATAAATCCATTTATTGGAGCTTGAATTAATGCAGTGTTAATCGTTGCAAGACTTTCTTGAAACAATGCAAAACCATGTACTGCTGATTCAACAAAAGTAACTGATGGCGCGAGCGAATAGGTAATTCCGTCAGAAATATACGTGAGACAACGCCAATACTTTTCTTTATTTTGATAATCAATCTTTACATAATATTGATTATCAACAGTTCGTAGTGGTATCGATATCTCGAACGGATAAGAACTCTTTTTTAGATGTTCAGTTATGATTGATATATTTTGAGAAACAATATCAGGAGACGGGAAAACATCGGTTGAAAACTCCTGCAACAACACCTTCTTCCTGTTTGTTTTATCAGTTATCTCAACAATATAGGTCTTGTGAATATGCCCAATCGATAGGGGTACGTAACTGTCAACTGAAGCATCGGGGCGAAACTGCTCAATAACTTTGGTAATTGTCGAAAGAAGAGGCATCTGATTCACTATACGTATGGAACAGTATCATACTATTTTCAGATCGGAATCAGAGATTTCTTGTGATGAAGTAATCACAAGACTTGAAGATGCTGGTATCCCTGTAATTTTATCTTATGTTTCAAATCGTACCCCTGAAACGGCTCGAGGATTTAAAATTCTCATTCCTAAAAGATACGAACAAAAAGGACGTCACGCTCTGATTGGTTTATATGGAACGATCGAAGCAACCGTAGCGTTGCACTAACTGACAACGTCTCTCTGAATTGAAAAAAATAATTTCTATAACTATCGTTTTTATTTTGATGTATTCCCTACATCTAATTATCGATAGCACTAAATCAGTACCAAAACCTGGCATTGTTGTTGAAAATGAACCATTTCAACGGATTCTACCAAGTGCTACTGCACTCAATCTGAAGGGTTATACGATGAACCCTGTAGCAGAATATCGGGTGAAAGCACGAGTTCTTTTGACTGACACCTATTATTGGTCTCCTGGTGCAGATATTTCACCAATTGACTTAACTTTAGGCTGGAAAGAGATGTCAGACTCTGCAAATTTTAGTAAGATTCCCCTCGGACACGGCTATCGCAATTATTCGTTTTGGGTCTCTGATGTACGTACGTTACCTCTTCCCATCCCTACGATCTTACTGCGTTCGGCTAATATGCATCTTATTCCTGCATCAACGACAATTAAGCGAAAGCTTTTTGAAGTAAAACCAAACGATATTGTTTTGTTAGAGGGAAAGTTAGTGAATCTAACTAAAGCAGATGGATGGTCTTGGAATACTTCTTTGACCCGAACAGATACTGGCGACGGCGCGTGTGAAATTATGTATGTAGAGAATATAGAGTGACCCTTGTAAGTATAAATAATATTGGAAAAGATTTTGGAATTAAGCCTCTCTTCTCTGAAGTAACACTTGTTTTAAACGATGATGAACGCGTTGCATTATTAGGTCAAAATGGATCAGGAAAATCCACGTTACTGAAAATGATCGCTGGCTTAGAAACCCCTGACTCCGGTGAAATTGTTAAAAGACGAGACCTCTTAATTTCCTATGTAAAACAGCTCGATCGTTTTGAGCAAGATGATACCCCTCTTTCAATCATGATGAATGCTGGACATGGTCTTGCAGATTTTGAAGCAAGACGTCTTTTAGAAAAAGCTGGATTTACAGATCTGGATTCTCCAATCGAAGTTTTTTCTGGAGGTTGGAGAAAACGATTAAAAATACTTGAAGGTTTGGCAGCTAAGCCTGATCTTTTACTTCTCGATGAGCCAACAAATCACCTCGACATACCAGGAATTCTTTGGTTAGAAGATCAACTCACAGCTTTCTCTGGCGCTTGTTTATTTGTAAGTCACGATCGATTTTTTGTTGAACGTGTTGCGGCTAGAACTATTGAACTTGATTCAAGACTTCCTGGCGGTTACGTATCTGCCCCCGGAGGATACAGCGCATTAGTGGAAAAACGTGAAGAAACGCTATCAGCACTTCGATCTCATAAAGCATCACTCTCTAATAAAGTTCGAAGAGAAGTAGAATGGCTCCGCGCTGGAGTAAAAGCTCGAACAACCAAATCAAAATCCCGAATCGATGAAGCACATCGTATGATTGATGATCTGAACAAAATGCAGTTTGAGCGGCAAGCAGCTGAGTTAGGATTTGCAGCTTCTGGAAGAAAAACAAAAGAGCTTATCAAACTTGAAGATACTTCTGGTGGCTATCCTGAAAAAAAACTTTGGAAAGATTTATCACTTACGATTTATCCTGGAAGTCGAATTGGAATTGTCGGTGCAAATGGTGCAGGCAAGACTACATTACTAAAAACTCTTCTCGGAGACATTCCTGTACTTCAAGGGAGAGTGCTTCGCGCATCAAATTTGAAAATTAATTTCTTTGGTCAAATGCGAGAAACATTGAATCCTGAAATGACAGTTAAACAAACTTTAGCACCCGACTCTGATGCTGTTGTATTTCAAAATCGTGAAATTCACGTGGTAACATGGGCTAGAAGATTTCTATTTCATAGCGATCAGCTTGCGAGCAGAGTAAGTGAACTTTCAGGTGGCGAGCAAGCAAGATTACTTCTTGCAAAAGTATCTCTGCTTGAATCTGACATTCTCGTTTTTGATGAACCTACCAACGATTTAGATATTCAAACCCTAGAAATTCTTGAACAAAGTTTCATTGAATATCCTGGTGCTATAATTATTGTCTCACATGATAGATATATGATGGCACGCGTCTGCACCGAAGTTGTTGGATTTCTACCAAATGCTGAAGTTGTACGATTAGCAGATTATGCACAATTTGAAATTGAGTGGGACGAATCATCGAAAACTGCAAAAAAGAATCCATCTATTCAATCGGGGAACGAATCAAAGCAAACTCAAGCTAAAAGCACACTCACATTTAATGAGAAAAAAGAGTTGCAGAGTTTAGAAAGAAAGATTCAAACGTCAGAGGCGAAAATTGCTACTCTCCAAGCAGCACTGCATTTGCCTGAAAACGCTACCCATTTAAATAAGCTGCTCGAACTTCAAGCAGATTTCGATAAAGTTACTGCTTCTATGAATGAGATGATGGCTCGCTGGTTGGAATTATCTGAGAAATAAATCAATTCACTTCTGACAAGTTGATCCCTTCTTAGGAAGATTTACTTGTGCTGTTATAGAATGAGTCCAGCTTGATTTTATTTGAGCTTTTATTTTCAAAATCAATTTTTTGTTTTTATTTTTAAAGCTTTTATTTTTTTCTGCTAATCGGACAATTTTATTCGATATGGCTCTCAGTTGATGGGAAGCTGACTCAATGATACCTGCCTGGCTTTCGAAACTTTCCACTGCGCAACTCAGAGGAATCTGACATTGAAGTGTCACAGAAGGCAATGACCAGATAAGAACCCATGCATCGGTGTAAAGTTTTTTAATCTGCTTTTCTTCTTTGATTAAAGCTCTTTTACCGAACACTTTTCTGGCGAGTAATACTATGCGGTTTGCATTTTTCATCTGAACGAATGCAGCAGTATCCGAATTTTCTAATACATCAGAATTATCTTGATTTTCACAATTATTAGTTACGGTCTCTGGGGTAATCGTAAGAACTGGAGTTTGTGTCATCGTGATTTGAGGAAGAGGTGTTGGAGTCATTGATGGTAAAGTTGTAGGAGTATTTTCTGGTGTTTCTGTTGGCGATGGAGTAGGCGATGCTGTCATCGTTTGGTTAGGAGTATTTGTTGAGGTAATAGTTGCCGTAAAGGTCAAAGTAGCGGTAGCCGTTGGTGAAGGTGTCGGTGTAGATGTTTCGGTAGGAGTTGCAGTTGGACTCGCAGTGTAAGTCGAAATTGGTGTTGAGGTTGGAGTATTAGTAGATGTTGCTGTCGGTGTATAGGTTGCCGTTGGAGTCCGCGTTGATGTTTGAGTTGGTGTATTTGTTGCTGTTTTTGTTCGTGTAGCAGTAGGCGTAATTGTTGGTGTAGGAGTTGGACAAGCTGTGCCTCCGCTTGCTTTAACATCTTGCTGAATTCCATCCACAAAAATTCTTACCGTATTGGGACCACCTTGTGTTGGAGTTGAAAAAAAACTATCTCGAATAGTTGCTAAGCTCTTATCATTAATTGATGTTCCAAATACATCCCAAGAAAATTTTATAATTTCATTATTACTATTTCTAACACGCCACATTCTAGATTTTGAAGGATCATCAGAACACATCGAAGTTAGGAGGAGTTTTTTTATTAGATTAGCAGAAGCTGTAGCGGTTGGAGTCCTACTTGGGGTCGGTGTCGGAGTTTTTATAGATGGAATGGAAGTACAGGTTTTAACCGGAATCGGTGTCTTTGTAGGTTGGCAAGAGAGTTCTGTTGCCTCACTAAAAAAACAGAAAAAAACTTGTAGAACCAATATGATAGCTATTCTTGCGTTCAAACTACATCCTTTCAATTCAGACCAAATACAGCTTTTGTCTGATACCGTTGGGATGCAGGTAGAAGAAATCGGTTAGATTTTTTTATTTTTTATAAGTTTATCTAATGAATTTTTGTAGCTTCTTACTTTATCCAAAATTTTAGGATCGCTACTTGTACCGATAATTTGAGCAGCCAAAATCCCTGCATTAGCCGCATTTCCAATTGCAACCGTTGCAACGGGAACACCTTTCGGCATTTGAACAATTGATAAAAGTGAATCTTGTCCATCAAGATATTTCAGCGGAACGGGAACACCAATAACCGGAAGCTCTGTCATTGAAGCTATCATTCCTGGTAAGTGCGCTGCTCCACCAGCTCCTGCAATAATGACTTTCAAACCACGGCTTCGTGCTGTTTTACCGTATTCAATCATCATCTCTGGCGTCCTGTGTGCAGAGACAACTTTCATTTCATAATTAATACCGAACTCTTTAAGCATTGCAGCCGCATCTTTCATGATCGATAAGTCTGAGTCGCTCCCCATGATAATTCCGACCTGTACGCTGCTCGTTTTTTTTATTTTCTTCATAGTGACTCAGTCCATTTCTTTTCTAACTGTAATGCTTTTGTGAATCTTTCTTCAAGCTGCTCTTTTGAAGAAGCGACTATATTAATATGACCTAATTTTCGACCAGGGCGTGTGCCTTTTTTATGATACCAATGGAGATATAGTTCTTGCCCATTCTGAGGCGGCTCAACATCATCTTTAGAGATACTACTTGGCCCTAAAATATTCCTCATACCAAAGTAATGAGCAGGCTGTGGTTCCTCTAGGGAATCATCAGATACAGCTCTCATATGATTTTCAAACTGCGATACTTTACATCCTTTCTGTGTATAGTGCCCAGTATTATGTACACGAGGAGCAATCTCATTAATCATGACGGTATCATTTACTTCAAAGGCTTCGACTGCGTAGGTTCCAACGATAGCTCCCTTTTCGCCTATTGTTTTGCCTATATTTTTTAGACTTTCAACCACATCATTTGAAACACCAAACGCTGTTGCGGGCCCTCTTACATTCAAACAAATCCCATTTTCTTGCTCTGACCAAATGACGGGATAATCAACAATTGATCCATCAATGCTACGGCTGCAAACAATTGCAAGTTCACGAGTAAATGGAACAAGCTTTTCAGCATAGATTTGTCCACCCGCTTTCATCCCCGAAGTAATAAACGAAAGTAAATCGGTTTTCTGTAAAGAGATATCTTTTAGAAAAAAATTACCTTTTCCATCATATCCAAGTCGAGACCATTTAAAGACAGCTCGTCCAGAGAATTCATTACAAATTTTTTCAATTGAGCTTTCAATATTATCTTTATCAACAACAATCCATGGGGCAGTAGGAAGATTATATTCCTTACAGATATTTTTCTGTTCTAATTTATCTTGAAATCTTGCCATCACTGAAAGAGGTGGCAAAAAAGTCACCTGTAAACTTTCAGCGGCAGCTTCAAGCTCTTTGGTATCAATGAATTCGCTTTCAAAAATTACCGTTGAGCATTGAGATAGAAAAGATCGATAACTTGCTCTATCAACACCACCAACGATGATAGTTGGCTTAAACTCCTGTTTGACATTTGCATAATAAGCCGGACATTCTTTCGAATCCGAATACACTGCAACAGTTATTCCAAGCTTCTCAGAAGCCTCAACAAGCATTTTCGCAAGTTGACCACCACCAAGTATTCCGATCACCGAGTCATCTTCCTAAATTTAATTCGTTTCGGCTGAGCTGCATCAGCGCCAAGTCGTTTCTTTTTATCTTCTTCATAGTCATCAAAGTTACCTTGACAGAAAACCACTGATGAATCGCCTTCGAATGCCATAATGTGTGTGCAAATTCTATTCAAAAACCATCTATCGTGGCTGATAACAACTGCACACCCTGCATACTCAAGCAGCGCGTCTTCTAAAGCACGAAGTGTATTAATATCGAGGTCATTTGTAGGTTCATCTAGTAGCAAAACGTTTCCGCCATTTTTAAGAACTTTTGCCATGTGAACACGGTTCCGTTCTCCACCAGAGAGCACCCCTACTTTTTTCTGTTGATCAGATCCAGTGAAATTAAACCTTGCGGCATAGGCACGTGAATTAATCTCTTTGTTACCAAGCTTAATAAATTCATTTGGCCCATCTGCTATCTCTTCCCATACAAATCGATCGTCTTTTAAAGAGTCACGACTTTGATCCACATAAGCAAGTTGTACAGTTGAACCAATGGTAATAGTTCCTGAATCAGGTTTTTCTTGTCCAGAAATCATTCTAAAAAGAGTTGTTTTACCTGCTCCGTTTGGACCAATTATTCCAACAATTCCACCAGGTGGGATCTCGAAAGTGAAATTTTCAAAGAGCAACTTATCACCAAATGATTTTGTTATATTGTCGCCTTTTATAACAACATCCCCGAGCCGTTGCGATGCAGGAATAAAGATCTCCATATCGTCAATCTTCTCTGGAGTAATAGAATTAACAAGAGCTTCATATGCATTAACACGAGCTTTGCTTTTAGCTTGACGTGCTTTTGGTGACGCTTGAATCCACTCAAGTTCTCGCTCCAACGTTTTCTGTTTCTTTGCTTCTGATTTTTCTTCTTGTTCTAGTCGCTTCTTCTTTTGATCAAGCCAAGATGAATAGTTACCCTTCCAAGGGATACCATGACCTCTATCTAATTCAAGAATCCATTCTGCTGAATTATCAAGAAAGTACCGATCGTGCGTTACAGCAATTACTGTTCCTTCATACTTATTCAAATACTGCTCTAACCACAAAACAGACTCAGCATCTAAATGGTTTGTAGGCTCATCAAGTAAAAGTATATCTGGTTTTTGAAGAAGGAGCTTGCAAAGTGCAACTCTTCTTTTTTCACCACCAGAAAGATTAGTAACTTCCCATTCAGAAGGCGGGCAGCGAAGTGCATCCATTGCAAGTTCTAATGTATGATCAAGATCCCATCCGTTCTCGGCATCAATTTTATCTTGGAGTTCGGATTGTTCAGATAATAGTTTATCCATTTTATTTGGATCTAAATCTGGGTCTGCCATTAAACCCGAGATCTCTTCGAACCGTGCAAGATATTTTACAATATCCCCAAGTCCCATCATCACGTTTTCTTTGACTGTCTTTGTTGGATCAAGTTGGGGCTCTTGGGGTAAGTATCCGATAGTAACACCTTCTGCAGGTTTCGCTTCACCTGAGAATTCAGTGTCCAACCCTGCCATGATTTTTAGTAATGTTGATTTACCAGAACCATTCAGTCCAAGGACCCCAATTTTTGCACCATAGAAATATGAAAGTGAAATGTCTTTTAAAACTTGTTTACCACCAGAGTAGGTTTTTGATACTCGGTGCATTGTATAGATGTATTCTGCCATAGTCGGAAGATAGTAGCAGAAATTGTTTTAAATTAGAATTTACACAAACCAGTGCTATTCTGCTGTTAAATAATAGGTGTGACCAATTCTTCACTATCCCCGAACACCTACCACAGCATATTTTGGCTTTTCCTCCCACTCTGTGGGTAATTTCGAAAGATTTAAAGGCATCGAATCAAATAAATCTTGAATACTCATCTCTGGCGATAGATGCTGCATCCCATGGAATAAGCGGACTATTTTGTTATCAAGAACCTCTGGTTTCTTAAAATCAAGGAAACGTTGATTTTTAAATGCATGTTGCAATACAGTTCTTTTTATCCCTTCTAAATAACCTAAATATTCACGGGCACTGTAATAAGCGATTGTTTTTAACTCTTCAACGAGAGGATGAACATATTGTGAATCAATAAGTTCGTTTTCACTTAACTTAAAACCTGTGGATATTTTCTTTTGAGCTTCCTGTGCTTTGATTAATTTCTCTTCCTGCTCTTGTGTAACTAAAGGAGCATTAACAAAGAACGTTAATCTTCCACCTTTATCCCTGATCACCATGCAATCTCCAGTATACCTCTTCACTGCATCAATCATAATTTCTAACATTTTATCTGCGCGTTCAGAGCCATGAACCTTATTATCAATGCCAAATCCTTCTTTATCTAACTGAAATACATACGTTTGCCTCTCATTAGAAACCTGAAATATTTCACCAAGAGTTCTGTCTTTAATCATTTCATAACGAAGAGCCTTACCCTGAAGCGAATAGTCCTTCATTGCATTACCCCAAGAATTGATATGAGCGAGCTGAGAATCCATAGATGTATTACTCTTATTTGACCTATCGCTCACCATGAGCATATTGACCGATTCTATCTGCTCTTCAAGTGCTTTCCTCATTATTGGATTTTCTTTTTTGTTAGCTCGTTTAGGAATATAAGAAAGACTTGGATTTGATTTTGCCTTTTGAATACCTTTATCACCAAAAGTAAGGCCTACATGAATGTCGAATAAAGAAACACCTTTATCACTATTGAGCACAATAGGTGCTACATATTCACCAAGCACAAGAACATTAGATACTATATCTTTATTCATTTTACTTTTACTAACAGATATTACCATTTCATTTAAATCAAAACCTTCAGCTTCTTGGTAATAATTTTCCTGCAAAAATGATTCGAATAATTTTTCAATGTGAATTCTCATGGCTTCATAAGGGTCTTCCTCGTCATGCAGATTAATTTCACTTTCTTTGAATTGTTTTTTATTAAAAAACTCCGTGATTTTATTTTGTTTTGATATTTGTTTGCTGGATCTTGGAACAAGAACTTCTCTATATTCTCTTTTAAATTCATTTAAGAGTTCATCTACACAAGCTCTAAATCGGAATTCATGCTGTGCTTTAGTGACATCAACTTCATATTTCTTGTAAAAACTTTCACGATACTTCTTTAATTCATTTTTAAGAGATAATAATTCTTTTTTAAGTCTCTTCTTATTTTCAGCACTTGTGATTACGACAAATTCATCTCCTCCAACTCTAAAACAACAGGAATCACCAAATCGCTCTTTTAAAATCTCAGCAAAACCTCGAACATATTCATCGACAGCTTCTTTACCAAGGGCTGAATTTGCAATCCCCATACCTGCTATATCGATTGAAAGCATACAGGGGTTCTTGATTGCTTGTATCACTGGATCATCCAGCATGACATCACTAATTAATCGACCTTTTCCATAAAGACCAGTGAGAGGATCTTTGATCGTTGTTGCATCTTCAGTGAGTATTAGAGATTCCAAATCAAGCGCGCTATCATGTTGATAGCCAGTTGCAAAAGATCCTTTAACATCTACTTGTTCAAGCAAATCGACGCTCTGTAAAAATGCCAGTAATCGATTAGGCTTTACAATTACTGACCAAGTAGTATTGTCATGCTCATCTACTGTTGAAAATATTTCGCTCATTCGAATAAGCAATTCATAATCGATTACAGATAATTGCTCTAAATCAATGGTCTTTGTATAGGTAATAACAGAATGTTCACCTGGAGATACACTCGCGGTTGCTCCCCGATTAGGGACAGTGATAATTACGTTCTTTTTTGAATTTGACTGGTCATCATATACATCGTTAATTTCAACGCAGATAACCCTTTCACCTCTTTTGTCATGGATATACCCTTTAAAAGTTGGGGTATTTGGCAGATAGAACTCACCTTTTTCGTCAGCAACACATACAGTAGGAACAGCTATATCCCTGCGTATATTTAAAGATTCTGGGTTGATTGATGACATACCATTGATGTTATTGAGGATTTTATGTCCAAAGAGTCATAAGAAATATTCTATTTTTTCTATTAATATCATTAGGTTAGCGTTGTTTTTTATGCAAAAAATAGGGATTTTTTGCATATATATCTCTTCCCTTTATTACGAGCTCACTAAGATTTTCTAGATTTTTAATTATTCACATAAAAATCATCAACCGTTCACAATAGGTTCGTTTAATGTGCCAAATTTTTATGGCATATCCACAAAAACAAATCTTTCCTCTACTCGGTACCCTTATTGATCTTTTAATGGATCGCTTCATTGAGCTCGATTGTGATTCGGTAGAAGAAATGTTCACAGCAAGTGAACTACATTTGATAACCCCAGAAATTATTTCTATTGAAAATGAAAACGCTTTTGAAGGAACTGTAACGACAACTCAAAATATTCTCGAAGACTTACTCGAAAAATAAAAAAATAGGATAAACAAATTATGCAAACATTTCTTGAATTATTATCGAATAATGAAGATATAGAATTCAGACTCCCACTGGTAGAACAGTTGATTCCTCAAGAGCTAAAAATCACTGACCATACTCTAGAGGAGGACTTTGACTTATTTTCAAATTCCCTTGCTTTTCAATTAATTCGACATGCCAAAGATATTATCCCACAAACTGAGGCAGAACAGGATAATTTCAATATAGAAAAGATACAAAGTATTATTGAAGAAAATCAAGATAATCGTCAGTTTCTCGAAAGCTTAGTCTATAGATTTTATGAAAAACTTTTTGTTAGTGGGAATATCAAACCAAAGAAAATCAATCCTGCAACAGTCAAGTTATTAAAAGAAATTGGCTTTGAACTAATAGCAATCCGGGAAGATGTTCAAGAGAATGGAACCGCGACCAGCATCGACAAACTCCACAACTTAAGACAACTCGACAATAAATTATTGGAATTTGCAAATGAACAAAATACAAATAAACTCCTTAAAACTGATTCTATTACAAGGGCTGACTTTGTTGCGCTGAATGAACAGCACATTGTCATTGCACAAGAAATTCGTAAAGCTGAAAACGCATTCCTAAAAACAATTCCTAACCAAGTTCTGACAGAACTCTCTCAGAAGGCAACTTTTGATAAAGATATTTTCCTAAAACAATTTCCTGAATTCAAACAAACAATCACGGACCTTACGAAAGGAGAAATTATCCAAGAAAATTATGTTGATGAAGGTCGTACTCTTTTATCATTTGCCCACGGAAACCTCGACAGGAATACTTTTGAGCAATTGGTGCCCTCCCGCCTTCGAGAGAAACTAGGAGTTGCACTACAAAAAGAATTCCAACTTCGCTATTCAAAAAAAATCCGTCCTTTGGGTATTTCAGATACTCGTTCTGAAGGTATCCCTTCATTACTCGATAGATTGCGAGTGAAACGTATTGCTAAAGACAGTGGTGTACGTGCATCTCTTGTCGTACTGGCACTTCGGTATCTTGAAGATAGTGGGCTCGTTCAAAGATTTGAAGAAGGATATTTACCGACTCCCATTGCAACTGACTTTGGACTCGGAATTCGAGGTGTTCGAGAAGCAGCCAAACGACTCTCACTCATCAATCCTGATCCATCTATATCTTCCTTTGATAGATATATCGCTGCTCTAGAATTGAACAGAAAAAGATTTGAAGTGCCTTCGTATAATCTGCAAACACAAGATGGAAGTCTTCCTCCAACAATCCTATTAAATGAACTGCGATTCGGAAGTGGATTCTTAAATGAAAAAGTTTTACAAGGCGTATTACAAAGTATTCATGAAACTCCTGATTCATTCGTTCTTCTGGCAAACAGCTTACAAGGTGATAGTGCTGCTGTTCCTCGATTACAACGTTCATCAGTACATCCTATCCAAAAGGGATTTAGTGACTATAGGGATCTGAGTGAACAAATTTCACTCTTATATGAATTTATTAGTAAAACAATTGCTCGTCCGTGTATTAATTTAATAGGTAGGGCAGAAATTGATTCTGCAAAAATTCAGGCAGACATACAAATGGTACGTGATAAGCAAGTTGAGCGCGGAAATCCACGGTTTGATGAAGAGACCATTGATGAAGCACTCAGCCGACTTAATAATCAAGGGATCCATACGGCAAGGATGAAAAATGCCAAAATTCACGAAGAGGACTTAGAGTTTATCGTAAAAGTAATGTTCCCACTTTCTATAAAATTGGGGCGAATGTGGTTTTCTGAAAAAGAAATTAACGAAGCTATTGAAATCAATATGAACGAATTCGAGATTGTTCGAGATATGAGTTCAATACTTATTCAAAACGGTATCAATGCAATAGAACAATCAAAGACTGAGATAAAAATTATTTATGACTCATTTTTGAATGAAATGGTAGACTGCGACAACTATATAAATAAACTATTACACGTCATATTCCCGGTAAGTGAAGAAATTGATGCAGAAACAATTATAGCTCGGGATGGTGCGAAACTTAATATCATTGACGCAGATGGTGAAACAAAACTAAAGGTACTTCTTAAATCTCAAGCTAAATTTGGAAGAGGAGAACCTAATAACCCAAATGACTACACGAATGGGGTTATTAAAAGCCTTGGCCTTGCTGGTGAAGAAACCTACGATGTTATTTTTACCGGAGGTTCCGGGCAAGCATTTGTACAAATTACAGAACCTACAAAATCAAATCCAATTGGCACACTCCTTGTGAGTTCTGGAACACTTCAAGAACTTCCTGAGGATATGTCTCTCTTATTTGATGTTGAACCATCTCCAGAAAGAAGGAGAAATTATTCAAGAAGAAGAGTCAATGGTGCAAGTGCAGTTGCAGTAAGCGGTGGTATTCACAACGGGAAAAAAACAGGTTGTTATACTGTGAAAGTTTGGAATGAAAAAATTGAGAAAACACTTATTGAAAATAGAAACAAAGGACTTCAAGAAAAAGATGTTGGAATCTATTTTACAAGTGATTGGCAGACAGGATCTCCTACTGCAGATGCAAAAAGTTGGTTTGATGGATTAGTGTGGGCAATTGCATCGGGATATAAAGAGATTGTAATCAACGGTGATGTCTTGCAAGGTCAAAATTACGGGAGGCAGCAGGCTGAAGTTGGAGCAATACCTTCAATCGAAGATCAACAAAAATTCGTTGGATTATTACTGAATGAAATACTTGAGATTATTCGCATAAATAAAGCCAACAATCCCGATTTTGTATTACCCCGATTCACAATTAACGTTGGAAATCATGAAACAAACTCACAATCTCATAAAGGAGGCCAAGGTATTTGGTTCTTAGACCCACTGTATCAACAGATTAAGAATTTTTATTCAGGTCTTTGTGGAAGAGACGAAGCAGAGAAACTTGTTTCATATCCAAGAATGTTTATTGATCGTGAGGGAACTTCAGTAGACTACTCTACAAGTATCCTCGATTTTCGGGATTCAACTGGATTTGTAGTTGGTTCTCAACACTACACTGGAGCAATGGCTAAAGGCTCCAAACTGACCACACCAATTGATGGAAATGAAAAATGGACCCATAGCCTAGGCGCTACACTTGAGGATTTCCATGTATTCGTATTTGCACACTTTCATACACTCTCAATTACTAATGCAAACGGGTTAATTACAGCAATATTTGGTGCAAACGCAGGACAATCAGGATTTGAGTATCACCTTGGATATGCAGATACAGTAAAAGCAAACGGGGTCGTACACTTAAATTCGAAAACTGGAATTTCACTCACTAATATCACAAATCTGTATGTTGAAGAACAAAAAGAACTGTTATCAAGCAATGCGGCATATCTACAACTTATACAAACATATGGTTCTATTGAAAATTTTATCCTCTTCCAGCGCGGTATTGCTGTAACTCGTCAGGATGGAAATCCTAGTGACTTTAGGAGACTAACAGGATGAAAAAACTGCTACATAAGTGCATTTTTAAATTGATAATCGAAACTAGTTAAGTTATGTATCAGCCAAATTTTTGTTTGATACGTAACTCTATGCCACGAGGACAATCTATCCTTCTTATAGAAGACGAGGAAGACATTAGAAAACTAGTAACGTTTAATCTTCAAAAAGATGGTTTTGTTGTAGAAGCAGCAGACTCAGCTGAAAAAGCTTTTGAAATTCTTACGAAAATTAATCCTGCTCTTATAATCTTAGACTTAATGTTACCTGAGATGGATGGTTTCGAGTTCATCAAAGAACTTCACAGAATACATAAGTCAGCAATTCCAGTTATTATAGTCTCAGCAAAAAGTGATGATACCGACATAGTCGCAGGACTCGAAATCGGAGCGGATGATTTCATCTGCAAACCCTTTAATCCAAAAGTTCTTATAGCAAGGATTAGAAGTATTCTTCGAAGAAATACTAATGCTAAAGGATCAAAACAAAAACTATCTTCTCAAAATAAAAAAGCAGCAGAACACAAAGACCTAATAACAATTGACTCAGAAAACTATGAAGCACGTATTGCTGGTCAAAAACTAATTCTGACATCTACAGAGTTTAAGATTCTTACGTTGCTTACTAATAAGAAAGGTAGAATTTTTTCTCGTTATCAGATTGTAGACTCAATTCATGGCACTCAACATGCAGTAACTGATCGTTCTATTGATGCTCAAATTAAAATGTTGAGAAAAAAACTCGGTACGCATGCAGAACTGATTGAAACGATACGTGGTATTGGCTACCGACTGAGGGAAGCTGTATGAACCCTGAGCTCGAAAAAGCTCTTTTTTCATTTATAGAAAGCTCGCTCCAGCAAGGTGTCCTTGTTATCAAAAAACCATCTAAGATCTTATTTGCCAATAATTCTTTTAAATCAATCGTAGAAAAAATTCAGAAAAGTTCTTTCGAAAAAAATCCACAACTCATACTAAATGATTTGCTCAATAAAATTTCAAACATCAAGTTCCAGAGAGACAAAATCCTCATTTCAGGAATTACACTTAGTATCTCTAAACAAGAAGATCGTGATACTATTTTTTGCGCTTTAACAGATATAACTCGCACAGCGCGTCTTGAAACTATACGAACAGAATTTGTTGCTAATCTTGCACATGAAATAAAGACTCCGTTGACAACTATTAAAGGTTGCGTGGAAACATTAAAGGCATACCCGCAAATTAAATCAAAAGAACGCAGGGAATTTTTGGATGCAGCGTCGCGTCAAAGTGACAGAATCACTGAAATTTTTGACATGATTTCACTATTAACTGAAATCGAACTTACCGATGAAGGATTAAAGAAAGAATACATCTCTGTTAATGACTTGTTAAAAAGTATCGTTCAAGACTGCTCAAACATTGCAAAAGAACACGGTAGTCAAATTGAATCGAAAGTAAGCACACAGCACATGTATGCGAATCGAGTGCTCCTCCACCAAGCTCTTATGAATCTTTGTGAAAATGCTATTAAACATTCTCATGAAGGTTCGCTCGTCAAAATCTCGGCAAAACCAACTATCCATCAACAGATTCAACTTATCGTAGAGGATAATGGTCCAGGCATTCCAATCTCACATCAATCAAGAATATTTGAGAGATTTTATAGAATTGATCATGGAAGAATGAGGAAAGGTGGTGCTGGAAGTGGACTCGGACTTGCTTTAGTGAAGCATATAATCTTGGCACATGGTGGAACTATTGCTCTTGAAAGTGAAATTAATAATGGTACAAGTTTTACAATTACGCTCCCTACATTAGAAGAAGATCAAAAGCAGTTGTCTTTAGCAGATTAAGAGTGCTCAGAGAAAGATTTATATTCAAATATCGCTAAACATCTGAGTAAGGACTTCATACAGTTCTTTCCGATGCTCTCTGTTCATATATTCATGATTCGCCTCTTGTATGCGACGAATACTCCAAGTTTGCGCTTTAAGCGGTATTGAATATTCAACATGCTCAATTGGAACAACTTCATCGTTAGTTCCATGAACAATATGTACTGGTCTGTCTTCAGGCAGTAGCTGTGCTGCAAAAGGATAATCTTGAAAACTTTGAAAAAAAGTAAATGGGATATCAACGGTATCGTCTATTCGATGATCAAAAAGTTTTAAGCTTCCTTCTGTTTTCCATTTTGCCAGACCCTCTTCCCCCAGACGCCGCCGATAAAGATCTTGATAATCAACAACAGGGCTTTTGAGGATTACTTTCTCTACGAATTCAGGATAGAGATTGGCTGCTTCAATGCATGCAAAGCCACTCATACTTGACCCGAAAAGAGTAATTTTTTTGTGCCCTTTTGAAATTAAAAAATCTATCCCTGTTGTTACTGATTCAATTATTTTTGATGCTGTCATGCTCTGTAACTCACCGGAGCTTTTCCCATGCGCATAAAGATCGATAATAAGTGTTGAATTCGCCAAGTTCCATAAAATCGGAGTGATTGCTTGAATTGTCCCAGAGGTTTGAGATGAGAACATACCATGCGTAAGCAGCACTGCTCGTGATGAGTGAGGAGCATGCTGATAAGATGCCGCAACAATATCGAGGCTATTTCTGCAGGCAAGTGTTACTAATTGTGAAGACAGATTTGGTTGCATCATTTCGTTCGATAGATTCTCAAATTTGGTTAAATTATGCTAATCATCCACAAAGGCAGTCACTTTGGTTATCTTTCCGAGTGCTGTGCACCTGAAAGTCCTTTTTCACTATTTTATACGAATATTACCTAGATTCATTTTTAGCTCAATCCAACAGCAAAAAATGCCGACTTTAATCTTAGTTCAATTTGCATGAAGCAGATTTTAGTAGAGCTCAAGGCAGAGCAATGAAGATTACACCTGATATAAAAACACTACTGGGTTTTTCTAGCAGCTCCGTCACTGGTCTTTCAAAAGTCCTTAACAAACGCCCGCAACTCATTGAAGTTGAGAAACACATTGATGATTACAAACGAGGCAGAGGTAATTTATCTCAAGAGGTCGGAAGTAAAATTGCAGATATCCAAACAAATTCTTCACTTTCATTAGATCCAAAGTCTTCAAAATCTTACAACAGCTATATCACTGGATTTAAGTACTCAAGCAAAGCTCGATTTGTTAATGACCTTGATAGAACCTTTGAATCAACACAAACTATTCAAAATTTCTATAAAAAAGTTTGAGTTGCACTCAATGAAATGTGCCCCTGGTAGTTGAGGCACTATTACCGTTGACCACTTAAAAGTTTAGTAATGATAAGTGCTTTCTCGGCAGACATCATCGGTAAAATTAATCCCATACGCTTCTCTGGCATACGTTGGAGAAGTGGCAAAGCAATCGTCACATCAAGTTGCTCAATGAGTTTTGCAGCTTCTTGAGGTGCCATCGAACCATAGACATTTGCAAGCTGATCAAGTTGTCCTTGATCTTTTTTCATACCTTTATCACGCTCTAGTTTAAGTTTCTCTGTTAACTCACGAATTTCAGATAACTTTAAAACAAAATCTTTGTCACGCTTCGATATATCATTTTCTCTAGAATCGAGACGTTTTGAACGCTCTTCAAGCTCAACTCTTTTTGAATCAAGTGCAGTAAGAATCTTAATATCTTCAGGACTTAAACCATTTTGAGGTGTTGCAATAATTTGACGAGTCGCAGTTGGATTACTAATCCCTGTTGCCATTGCTGCTTCAGCAGGAGTTGGACTCATCACTCCAGTATATTCAATAACAGCAACACCGAGTTTAAACATCCCACAAAAAAGTAAAAATGTTATAGCTCCAATTACACCTCTGTCTTTTGAACGAGGTCCTGTAAATGAAGTAGTAACACCTCCCTCACCTTCTAGAGAATTAACAACACCAGAAACATTTTTATTCACACTTTTGGCTGCTGTTTTAAAATATTCACTTTTTGGTTTGACTACTTTTGCAGGTGCTTTTCCTTGCATGATTGCGTTCATAGAATTTTGCAGATCATTATAAAGTTCAACCGCTTCTTCTCTACTCATCGTTTTTTTCTTGCTCATTTTTGAATCCCAATTCTTTGTGTTACCAATTCATCTAGGAAGATCTCTTCCTGCTTTGCTACATACTCATTAAAAGCTTCTTGCTTCTTATCTTTTAACTTCACTAATACTTCTGCTTCCCGTGAAGCTTCAATATATATATTTCGAGCCTGCTCAACATCAGCCTTGCATTCATCAATATGTGTATGCTGGCGACTTATCTCTTGTTTTAGACGCTCCGAGTAGGCAGATCGGATGTAAACTTCTTCTACCTGCAAAATTTGCCCATCTGAATAATGGTTATTTTCAAATTCTGTTTTAAGCTCTTCAAGTCGAACTTCTGCTGTTCTAAGCTTTTCATTCGCTAATTGTAACTCGCGGAGTCGCTCTTGCTTTAGGCTATCTCGGTACTGAAGAATCTTTTCAAGGCGAAATTTAAACTTTTTCATTGTGAGCCTTTAACCCTTGTTCACTGGGTCCCTTCCGCAACTATTTGAGCTAATTCTTGCCAACTCTCAATGAGTGCCGCTTTTTCAATACTTTTTTGCTTCAAGAACTCTGTTAACTTTTCAATTCGTTGAACAGCATAATCAACACGAGGATTTTGTCCTGGCTTATAAGCACCTATCGTAATAAGGTCTTCAGTATCTCTGTATGTTGCAAGGATATCTCGCGCACGAGATGCAATAGGTATCAGCTCTGGTGGTACAATATCTTGCATGACCCGAGATACACTTTCTAAAATTTCGATTGCTGGATAATGCCCGCGACCAGCGAGCCTTCGACTTAAAACTATATGTCCATCCAAGATACCACGAGTCGCATCTGCGATCGGCTCATTCATATCATCACCTTCAACAAGCACTGTATAGAGCCCTGTAATAGATCCGGTTCCAGATGAAGTACCTGCTCGTTCAAGTAATTTTGGAAGCAAAGAAAATACTGAAGGTGTGTATCCCTTTGTACTCGGTGGTTCACCAACAGCAAGACCAATTTCACGTTGTGCCATTGCAAAACGTGTAACTGAATCCATCATTAAAACAACTTTTTTTCCTTGATCTCTAAAATGCTCAGCAATGGCAGTCCCTAAATATGCCGCCCGAATTCTTAATAATGCAGACTGATTACCAGTAGCTACGATAACAATGGATCGTGCAAGTCCTTCTGGTCCAAGATCTCGTTCAATAAATTCTCTAACTTCTCTTCCTCGCTCTCCAACAAGTGTAATAACATTTATGTCACTTGCAGAGTTTTTTGCAATCATGCCTAACAGGGTTGATTTACCCACACCGGAACCCGCCATAATTCCTACTCGCTGACCACAACCAATGGTGAGCAAACTATTAATCGTTCTGACTCCAACATCAAACGGTTCATGTACTCGCGCTCTTGTCACTGGATTGGGTGGATCTCGGTATAACGGTACTAATGTTCCAGTAATTGGTAGTGGTGGTCCATCAATTGGATTTCCAAATGGATCAAGCACTCTTCCAAGCATTGCATCACTCACTAACACTTCGCTCCGTGCAGACGTTGCAACAATAGTAGCTCCTGGTGCGAGTCCTTGGATCTCTCCGAAAGGCATAAGAAGTACTGTATCTTTTCGAAATCCTACAACCTGTGCAGGCGTTTCTTCATAGCCTGAACGAATCGTTACAGTTGATCCAACTGGAACAAATGGGCCATTCCCCTCAACGATAAGTCCAGTCACATCAGATACAGTGCCACGCAACTCATAATTACTTGCGAGCAGTGCTGATGCAGAGGCTTGTTCAAAAAATCCTAAACTCATTTTACTACTGATAGTATTTTATTCTTTGTACGTTCCCACGCTTTATCTAAATCGTATTCAACAACTCCGGCACTTGTTTCAACAACACAGCCAGCTCGAACTGTTTCATCAGCAACAAAAGCCCATGTTCCGTCAAACTGTTTTAATGATTGGGTTAATCCTACCACTTGAATAAATTCTAAATCTTGAGGGCTTACGCGAACTTGTTTAATGATTGCTCCGCCAGAAAGTTGAAGAGCTTCTTGAATTATTGGAATTAAATATTCAGGATTAATTTCGACTGCATCGGGAAGAATTTTTTCAGTAAGCTGTGTTGCTAAGATGATTGCTTGCTTCTCAATTGCAATAACGGTTTCTTCAACCTGTTTTTTATAATCAGCCAAAATTCCAGAAACATGTTGTTCAATAGTCATGAATTTTTCATTCATTTCTAAACTAAGTTCTGCTGTTGCTTGCTCCGTACCAGCTTGAAACCCTTCAGCTCTTGCAGCATCAATTCTTTGCTGAATCTCATCTTGCTGTTGTTGCAATTTAAGTTCTTCAACTTTCTTTTTATCTTCAGAGATATATCCAACAGTTTTAGGTAAATGCCAAATTGCATCAGTTTCGGCACGATTACCTCCAAAATCTTGAAACATCTCATCAGTCATACGCTGAGTTCGTTGCATTGTCTCAATTTTTAGCGGTACAAACTCTTCTGGACCTGGAGGTGGACCTACAATTTCAAACGCTGCATCCTCGTAGGGGGTTTCTCTATAATCAGCGGTAGAAGTCATATGAAAAGATTTCCTTAACTAGTTTTTTACTCTTACAGACGTCCATCATTTAACCAATAACGGATGAGAAGTGCTGCTTGTTGTGGATTTTCTTTAACAATTCTTGAGTTCTCTGCCATCAACTCTTCCAACTGCTCAAGATCAATTCTTGGCTCAAGTGAAGGTAGTTGAGGTTTCGAACGCTCGGATTCAAGTTCTGCTTCAAGTTCTTTAATACCAGTCGGAAGTAATCGAGATAGATCAACTTCTGCTTCAGTTGGCGTCACTAAGAAACGAACTAAAGGCCTAACGATTACAAAGAAGAACAAGAGAACAAAAAGTACAGGCACTGCTTTTGAAATACCGTTAAACACGAGGTCAAACGTTGCTTTTTTATCCATTGCCTTCGCAATTCCTTCGTCAGGTGCAAAGAAAGGAATATTTTCAACAGTGATACTATCCCCTCGCGAAGTATCGTAACCGACTGCACTCTTAACCACTGATTCAATTCTAGAAACAGTATCTGGATCAAGCGGTTTAAATATTTTCGGAGTTTCTGTTTCAGCATCAGGAGGAGTAGCTCCTTGAGCCGCCTCATACGTTCCGTCAACTAATACTGCAACAGAGAGTTTTAAAAGCTTTCCGCGTGCGAGTGAACTTTTAGTAACGGCACGTGATACTTCATAGTTCTTAACCTGTTCTTTATTACCTTCGATAGAAGCAGAACCACCCGGAGGTGCAAGAAGTGCAGGATCATTTGAAATATTCGATACAACACCAGGAACACCACCTCGTTGTTGCCCAACACCACTCGTTCCTTGATCTACTAAACGCTCAGAACGGATGACTTGCCCACCTGGATCATAGCTTTCCTCTTCACGCTCGGTTGAAGTGAAATCCATATCAGCAGTTACGCGTGCGATTACTTTACCAGGACCTAAGATTTTTTGAAGCATCTGCTCAATGCGCTGTACATATCCACGCTCAACTTCAGTTTGGTACTGAAGTCTTGTTGCTTCTTGCCCCATCATATCTTCTCCTTCTTCTTTCGGAGTTAATAGATTTCCATATACATCAATAATGGTGACATTTTCTTTTTCAAGACCTTCAACACTACCTGCGACAAGATTTTGAATTCCTTTAATCTGTTTTTTATCAAGCTCACCACCTGCACGTTGGCGAAGCATAACTGATGCTGTAGGTTTAGCAGCATTTTTTGCAAAAACTGTTTTTTCTGGTTGAGTAATATGTACTCTTGCAGAAGCTACAGACTCAAGAGAGGTAATTGTTCTTTCAAGCTCCCCTTGTAGTCCCCGAATAAATTTTAACTTTTCAACGAACGTAGTCGCACCAAGTTGCGACTGATCAAATAATTCAAATCCTATTGTACCACCTTTTGGAACTCCTTCAGAAGCGAGGCTCATTCGAAGTTCATGCACCATTTCAGGAGGAGAAATCGCAACCGTGGATCCATCACCACGAATTTCATATTTAATTTTTTGACTTTTTAATTTTTCAACAACTGCTGAAGCATCAGTAGGTTTAAGATCGCTATACAAGACTACATAATCAGGTTGATTCGCCCATTTTGATACAAAAACTATCCCTGCCACAGATCCGATAATCAAAAGTGGGAAAATAATTTTTTGTAGAAGTGGAAGTTTTACAAATCCTTCAGTCAATTGTGCAAGTACTGCACTGGGGTCCATTGTTGTTGCCACGACGAATAACCTTCCTTAGTTAAATCAAAATTTAGCTGTTTACTACACCTGAGCTCTCATGACTTCTTCATAAGCACGAACAATTTTCGCACGAACTGAGTTCATTAACTGAAATGCAACATCTGCTTTTTCAAGAGCAATCATTGCTTCATGCGGATTTGAATTTGTTCCTAAAATCATCTGCTCCATCTGCGTATCAGCAGTTTTTTGTAATGTATCGACTTCTTTGATCGCATTCGACAACATATCACCAAAACCACCACCTTGTTTTGTTGGCTTTACCTGCTGATTCGATTCGGGATTTGTGATGCCTTGTATCTTTTCATACGCTGCGAATGGATTTCCGATTTTTTGTATGCTCATTTTAAGTTTTTCCTTATTACCTTGTTACGTCTTTGATACAAAATTGTTACGTTCTCTGTGAAATTCTTAATGCTTCACTTGAAATATCACGGGCTGTTTCAAGTGCTGTTACATTTGCTTGATATAATCGGCTTGCAGACATTAAATCAGTCATTGTTGTAACAACGTTTATATTCGGATACGCAACATAACCTTCCTTATCTGCATCGGGGTGCCCTGGTTCAAATACTTTTCGTGGTGCTGATTTATCTTCAACGACACCTAGTATCGAAGGGCTTGCAAGTGAAGCTTTATCCATTTCACTTGTAAAAGGTGTGTTTTC
>JBIKWN010000060.1:0-15103 GCA_044356295.1 Bdellovibrionota bacterium | reverse complement strand
CAATCATTCGAAATAATGAGCGATGGTCTGATGCCAAAGTGTTCTTGTGAGATAACCTCAAGCACAGCACGTGAGAAGACTACCGTTCGCCGAAGCAGCTCATCTGCATAAACTGGTTGATAGAGCTTATCAAAAATAGAGCTATTTCCTAGCAGCACCATGCGAAGGTTTTTTGATCTGATTTCATACACTTTTAACGGAATCGTGGTTGCTTGGCGGCGATGATGATTGGTGCCCAATGCATAGGTTGGTCCTAGCTGAACACCAATAGAGCCGATATAGCGAGGCTTATGGACCTCAGAGCCGATGCGTATGCCTTCATCAAGGACGAAGCGAGCTGACTTATGTCGACTTCCATTTTCATGAGCGAAGAGTGGGGCAATCACTGTTACATGTAATCCCGCCTGTGTGAGTTCAGGAACCAGTCCAGAGATCACTTGAGCAAGTCCACCAGCGCTTGCATGAGGCCCTTCTGGTGATGCAAGCACTACTTCTCCTATACCGAAGGTATCCAAATGTTTCGTTAGTGTTTTGCTGTTGGCAGTCAGTGTTTGCAACACTTCTGCAATCCCTTGCTGTGTCGTTGCTTGATACTCTGAACATACGGTGTTTATAAGCTCGCCAATATTGATATCAGGAGTACTCTTTTTAATCTTTGAAATTGTGCCATCAACGTTATGATTCGATTCTACTGCATTCAAAAGCATCTGTTTCATGCGCTGGGCAGCTTTTACGTGATCATTCCATTGTGCAGTAGACTGTGTGACGTCATCGCTGTGTATCGTAAAGGTTACATCATCAACACGTGGCGCACCGAGCCATACTGCTTCATGTGATCCTTCAAGCTGAATGTATAAGGTCATCCCATAGGCGCCCTGTGTTGGGACGTGCAATTCATGATGTATAAGGAAGCTTTGAGGTGATGATAGATCTATAAGTCCAAGCTGCTCATGTTTCCATGATGATGATATTGAATCGTATTCACCCCACAGTATGCAAAGCTCTGCTTTAACCTGTTCGATACAGGGAAGTTTTATTGCACCGTGAAGTGTGACGTAGTTTCCTTCAATGATAACCCAGGGTCGCTTTGCGATTCGTGTTCCTGCACAAAGTATCTCTTGGTGAAGATTGAAAGTTGCAACATCATACGGCGTCTTGACTTCAAGTGTCGGTGCGTCATCATAATCAAGCGAAATAGTTGTAAGCGCATCTGGTGAAAGAGCGACTGATAGAACCGTTCTTTTATCTTCTTCACTCCTTCTGTGAAGTTTCAGATCTCTCTTAAAGATTTTAATAGGGATCTCTTGTTGTGTTTGATCTTTTTCAACTATTTTTTCTACGATCTGCTCAAGCAGCGATCGGATCTCTGTGACAACGTGTGTTTGCGCAGAGTGTGCCAGTAAACGAGAAAGACTTGCATGAGTTGGATTCCCAGGTTCAACAGTGATCGTTTGGGGTAAACGATGCCGTCCTACTGAGATAAGCGAATAGGCATTAGTTGTGAGCTGCAGTTCAATTTGAGCAGTGAGCGGTTTTTTAGGGGTTCGCTTTTGTGAGCTCTTGCTTGTGAGCTGTGCCATGAGCGTGCGATATTCGGAGCCATCAACAACGACCTCAAACTGTAGTGCATCTAGCCCTGAGATATCCATAACCTGCTTAACCTAGGATTCCTATGATGCATAAGATCCGCAGAAGTTTCAGGTTTTTAGTACGCTCTTGTGGTTCATAAGCTAACAACGAGTGACTGCTAAAGCTCACATTACTAAGCAATGCACAATGCAATTCATCTAAGAAATTTAGCTTAGTTCTAAGAAAATATTCTTATACAAGCTGTCGCTTTGCTCTGTCGTCACTTACATAGGTCTGCATGAGAGCAACTAAAATTTCTCCGACGCTCCAGGCCTGTGCAGGGCAACCTCTCGCTTTGTGCGGTGCATCCCCATCAAATATTTCAGATACCGTGCCTACACATCCTTCATTAAGATATTCGTTATCTAAAAATTCATTGAGGATAGCACTCGCCTGCTCTCTACCTTTTTGACCCCTTACTCTGATAAGAGTTGAAATATATGGCCCTAATAACCACGGCCATACTGTGCCTTGATGATATGCAGAATCACGTTGCATGACGTTTCCGCAATAACGAGATCTGTATCGAGAATCCTTCGGTGATAATGTACGTATTCCTTTTTGGGTAAGGAGCTGTTCTTCAATCGATACAAGAATTTTTTCGGCATACTCATTCGGAACTACTTCAAAAGGAAGAGAGATTGCGATAAGTTGGTTAGGACGTATCGATCTATCAGTATAATCACCATTGATATAATCAAAGAGAATACTATTTTCATGGTCCCAAAAGGTGTGAATAAAATTATGCCGTGCTTTTAGTGCACGTTCTTGAAACTCATTTGCACGCTGTACCTGATTTTTTTGCTGTAAGAAATGCGCATAGATAAAAAGTGCATTAATCCACAGACCATTTACTTCGACGGACAAACCATTTCGAGGAGTTTCAGGATATTCTCTAACTCGTGCGTCCATCCATGTTAATTGTGTTGTTGGATCTCCTGCTTCTATAAGGTCTAAGCTGTTTCCCTTAATCTGATAGCGAGTTCCTTTTTTATACCACGAGATAGCTTCTTCTATCTTATCAATAATATTATATAGGAAAGGCATGTCACTAGTTGCTTGAAAATATTTATAACAGGCAATAATCCACCATAATGTTGCATCTACTGAACCATACTCGGCCTCCCCTGAACCATCGACGAAACGATTTGGTATCATCCCAAAGCTCATATAGCTTGCGTAGGCTAGTAAAATTTCTCTGGCTTCTTCTGCACGACCTGTGGTTAGACACAGACCAGGTAAAGCGATCATCGTGTCTCTACCCCAATCGGTAAACCAGGGATACCCAGCAACAATTGATGTAAGAGCATCTTTACGGCGGACAATAAATTGATCTGCAGCTCGAATCAGTATTTTTTCTCTGGAAGTCTTAGCAAGAGCTCTATCAAAAAGGTTATATCTACGTGCAATTTCTTGATCCCATAACAGTTGAAGATCTTCTTTATGTAGATCAGAGGTAGAAGCTGAAACGAGAATTGTTGCATTCTCTTTAACTGAAACTGTAAAGCGACCAAGACGCATCAGATCCTCTTGGTACGCTAGCCCCCTTTTATATTCATGGAGATACTCAAAATTCAAATACCACTTTGGGCAGTGTTCATACGAAGCACCTGGTATCTTTATAAAAAGTGGAGGAATATTTTCATACGGTTTGCAGTAGAGTGTTGCATCCTCAAATGAACTCTGAGTGCGAAATAGATTATTTGCCCGAACGACAGTATGATGTTCTCGGGCGGCGATAAACGGCTCATATTCAAGACTAAAAGAGCACGGAGCAGAAATAACTGAATAGCGAACAAGTGTAGTATTGTACCCATGAATCCCTAGGATCTCTTTTTTTAAAGTGACACCAGCTACTGCATACACGTATATAGGATAAATTTCTTGTGTAAAAGATTGTATGTATAGAAATCCCTCTGGCGAAATCGCATCTGAAAATTGATTGCATCCAAGCTCGTATCTTTTACCATTTATGACAATAGTTTCATCAAACTTCGAGAGCATCACATATCTATGTTGAGGAAACTCAGAGCCATCAACCAATAATCCATGGTAGCTTCTGGTTAAAGCTCCTGAAACACTCGATGATGCCCAACCACCTAATCCATTTGTCTCAAGCCACTCAGTATCAAGCATGGTGTAATACTCTTTACTTTATTTATGTTCGTCAATAACAGCACTCTCATCTCGGCGCGGCTGGAGTAATTTTGCAATAAGACCTGTCCATCCTGTTTGGTGCGATGCTCCTATTCCAGATCCATTATCACCATGAAAGTATTCGAAAAAAAGAATGTGATCTCTAAAATGTAAATCATTCTGAAGTTTCTGATTGCTTCCAAAGACTGGACGTCTTCCATCGCTATCCCTCAGAAATATCTTCGTAAGACGTAAAGAAAGCTCCTGAGCAACTTGATCGAGTGTCAACATCTTTCCAGAACCAACTGGATATTCGAATGTAAAATTTTCTCCGTAGTAGTGATGAAATTTCTGAAGAGATTCTATAATCAGAAAATTTGTAGGAAACCAGATAGGTCCTCTCCAATTAGAGTTGCCACCAAAAAACTCTGTATCTGATTCAGCAGGTTGGTAATTAACGGTAAAGATTCCTTTATCTGTTTTTAAAACATATGGGTGATTTTGATGGAACTTTGATAGTGCGCGAACTCCATAATCAGACAAGAACTCTTCCTCATCGAGCAACCTTCGCAGTAGTGCTTCAACTCTTTGTCCACGCAGCAATGAAAGAAGACGTCGTTTTCCCCGTCCGGGCTCTTCCCAAGATGAAACCAAAGAGGCTAGATGAGGTCTATATTTTAAAAACCATTGCAGCCGTTCATTAAATTTTGGAAGTTTTTCGAGCATCTCTGGGTCTAGTGTTTCAACAGCAAAGAGTGGAATCAGTCCTACAAGGGATCGAATCTTTAACGTTTTCATCTGACCATTGGGGAGCTGTAAGACGTCGTAGTAGAACTGATCTTCATCGTTCCAAAGTCTTACTCCGGTACCCCCAATATTAACCATGGCTTCTGCAATATAGAGGAAGTGCTCAAAGAATTTACTTGCAAGGTCTTGATAGACAGGTTTTTCAAGAGAAAGTTCTAGCGCGATTGTCATCATATTGAGGCAGTACATAGCCATCCATGCAGTCGCATCAGCTTGCTGTAAGAAGCCTCCTGTGGGCAGTTCAGCACTTCTATCAAAGACCCCGATATTATCTAGTCCAAGAAATCCACCCTGGAAGAGATTATTTCCACTCTTATCTTTTTGATTAATCCACCAAGTAAAATTTATCAGAAGCTTTACAAAAACCTTTTCAAGAAATTCTAGATCCCCTTTTCCATTAGAGCCTTTGCGATCGATTTTATAAACACGCCATGTTGCCCATGCATGCACTGGTGGATTTACATCGCCAAATGCCCACTCATATGCTGGAAGTTGGCCATTGGGATGCATATACCAATCTTTTGTCAGTAACAGTAACTGCTCCTTAGCAAAGTCTGGATCGATCATCGAAAGGGGGATGCAATGAAATGCAAGATCCCAGGCAGCAAACCACGGATACTCCCATGTATCCGGCATTGAAATTATATCTGCATTTCTAACATGCTCCCAGTTGATATTACGCCCAGTGTGACGAGAGCTGGGAGGTTCTGGTTGAGAAGGATCTCCATTCAGCCATTGGTGAACATCATAATAATAGAACTGTTTACTCCAAAGCATACCAGCAAATGCCTGTCGTTGTATGAGACGAGCATCGGGGGTTGTAATATCAGCCTGTATATCTTTGTAATAATTGTCTGCTTCAATAATCCTATTTGAGAATATTGAATCCCAATCCCCAAAAGGATTGGTGGTCTCATCTGCGGTAAGACGAAGCCTTACAGAAAATGTTTCACCAGGCTTCACTACACTTTGAAAATGCAACGCTGACTTTGTTCCAGATTGACTAGCGTTTATTGCCTCAGTTCTACCCGAGACAATATAGTCATTGATGCCATCTTTAAAAGTTCCCTGTGCGTTATGCACCCCAAAGAGACGAGTTGAATTTGTCTCATTTTCACAGAAGAGTGGTTGTGGCGAGTCTTCATAATGCAAAGTATAGGTCGCAAGCTTTGCATGTGAAAGGATCAGATGATTATCAGGAGATAGAGCAATATTTGGTTTTTGACGAGACAGATCCCAAGCCCATGTATTCCTAAACCAGATCTGAGGAATAAGATGAATTGGTGCTTCTGCAGGACCACGATTAATAGCTGAAATCTTGATAAGAATATCTTCTGGAGAAGCCTTAGCGTACTCAATATATATATCGAAGTAGCGGTCATCATTAAAAATACCAGTGTCAAAGATCTCAAATTCAGGGTCCTTCTTGGTGCGCTTTCGATTCTCCTCAATCAAAGTTTGATAGGGAAATTCTCGTTGAGGATATTTGTACAACATCTTCATGTAGGAATGTGTGGGAGTACTATCTAAGTATGCATAGTATTCCTTTACGTCCTCTCCATGATTTCCTTCATTACCACCGAGTCCAAACAATCTCTCTTTCAGTAGCCTATCTAAACCATTCCAAGTCGACAGTGAAAAACAGAGTCGCTGCTTACTATCACTGATGCCACCAATGCCATCCTCTCCCCAACGATAGGCTTTACTTCGGGCCATATCATGAGTGAGGTATCCCCATGCTGAACCATCAGGACTATAATCTTCGCGAACTGTTCCCCACTGCCGGTCAGACAGGTATGGTCCCCAGTACTTCCACAAGGGATCTGAAAGTCGTTTTTTTTCAGCTGTCATAGTGTTTGTATTTTAAAGTGTTTCAGCGATATGAGCCGCCCCTAAAAGTGCGGCACTATCATCTTTAATGACAGCTAATTGTGTTGATGCAACAACAGGCGATAATCTTCCTTTACTTAAGTAACTCTTAACAACCGTTCCATCTCGCAATTTTTCTATTATGCGCTGGGGTATACCGCCACCAAGAAATATTCCTCCTGTTGTTAACATAGTCAGAACAAGATTGCCTGCCTGCGCGCCAAGGACTGATGCAAATATATCAAGAGCTCGAGACGTTATTTCATATTCATTTTTAATGCCACTCGCTGATATTACCGCGGCTGGATCTGTATCACCTTTGTGTAATCTTTCGAGTAAATCAGCTGGCACAGAAAAAGTACCGGTATCCTTTAAGAATTCAAAAATATTTACTATACCGGGGCCACACAATATTCTTTCGTAACTTACATGCTCGTAGCGAGTTTGTAGATACTTTAAAAGTGCAATCTGCTCTTCGTTTATGGGTGCAAAATCTGTGTGTCCTCCTTCAGATGCAAAAGGGATGATTGTGTCTGCATTAGTCAAAAGAAACCCCTGACCGAGTCCTGTCCCCGGAGCAATCAATCCATATATGTTAGAAAATGATTTAATTTTACCTTTACCTGGGTGAAGCACCTCAATGTCTTCGTCAACTAGGTAAGGGATAGCTGCTGCGGTAGCTTGTAGATCGTTAACAACTTTTACTGATGGTATTCTTGTCTCTTGAAGTAGCGAGTGTTCACTTACGATCCAGGGAAGATTTGTTACCTGCGCCACGCCATTGATTACGGGACCTGGAACTCCAAAACATGCTCTTTCAGGTGAAAAATCATACTTTCTAATATAGTTATTGATTACTTCAGTGAGCCCAGAAGATGCTTTACTGTCAAATTTTTCGACGTTTTGTCGAACAAGTGCACCTTGTACCCGAGAAAAAACCGCTAAACGAATCTTAGTACCACCGATATCTCCTACCAGAATCATAAATTACCTGTTCTAGTATGCTGTCTTACTAGAATCACTAACGAAATACTAACTCTTTTGATCATTTTTATTTTACGCTCTTTCGCTTAACTATTTCATATTATTGATAAATATTACATAACGACAATCTCAGTGCTACTATAAATTTAGATTAGTAAGTGCTATGTATGCCCTAAACTATGGAGGGTATTTGAAGATATTAATGCTAAGTTGGGAGTTTCCCCCTCACATTAGTGGCGGTTTAGGAACAGCTTGTGAAGGACTTGCACAGGGCCTATCAAGAAAAAATATTAATATCTCTTTCTTATTGCCACATTTATATGGTGGTGAAAATGCGCCTTACATGAAGATAGAGAGTGCATTCTCAGAATCACAAAAATCAATCAATATTGAAACAGACGTTTCTGATAAATCTTCTAAAGATACCCCTTCTCATCTCTCTCCATCATCTTTGCAAGCAACCAAAGAATTAATTCAATTTGGTGCCTACGCCAAAGATACCTCACAAAAAAATTATACTGATTCTCTCAATCTTTTATGTGTAGATGCATTTGATAAGGAGTGCCCTCTTGATTCCCATCAATACCGCAAACAGTTAGTCTTGAGTGCTAATCAGTATCTCGCTCAAAAAGGCACTGATACTACCCATGGACATTATGGTAGCAATATCTTCGAAGTAGTTGAAAAATTTGCAGCTGCAGCTATCTCTCTCTTTAACGATTTCAAGGGTGATATCATCCATGCGCATGACTGGATGACATTTCCTGCTGCTATTGCTTTAAAAAATCTAACTGGAAAGCCTCTTGTAGTCCATATTCACAGCCTTGAATACGACAGAAGTGGTCAACAGGTAAATAATCAGATACATGCAATCGAAAAACATGGGCTAGAGAAAGCAGATAAAATTATTGCAGTCAGCCATTATACCCGCTCAATAATTCAGGCTCAGCATGGTATTCCCAACGAAAAGATTACTGTCATTCATAACGGGATCTACCCCCGTAAGGTCACTAACCAATATAAGACCGGCCTTGGATGTCCTGGTAAGATTGTTCTTTTTCTAGGAAGGATGACCTTTCAAAAGGGTCCTGACTATCTAGTAGAAGCTGCATCGAAGGTTATCGAACATATTCCCGATGCTGCATTTGTAATGGCAGGAACTGGTGACATGCTACCTCAATTAATCGCACGGGTGCAGGAATTAGGAATGGAAAAAAACTTTCGCTTTCCAGGGTTTTTAAGTGGAACACAGTTTGAGGAGATGTTTGCCGCTGCTGATCTCTATGTAATGCCATCTGTTTCAGAGCCGTTTGGGCTCTCTGCCCTTGAGGCCATATCCTTTGATACGCCCGTAATTATCTCTAAGCAATCTGGCGTCTCAGAAGTTCTAAAAAATGTATTAAAAGTTGATTTTTGGGACATCGATCGTCTCGCAGATCTCATCATTAATACTCTTAAACATACAGAACTGAGGGAGGATATGATCACAATGGCTCGAGAAGAGATAAAACGAGTTCATTGGGACGTTGCAGCCTCTCATACAGTAAATCTTTATAGTGAATTTATCAGGAACTAATATGCCATCAGTCTGTTTTTATTTTCAGGTTCACCAACCCTTTAGACTCTCTTCTCACACGGTATTTAATCAAAATAGTAGCTCGTCGTATTTTGATGATGCTAAAAATGGCGCGATATTTCGAAAAGTTGCAGAGAAATGTTATCTGCCGACTAATCGAAAAATGCTCGAACTTATCGATAAAAATCAGGGCAGATTTAAAATCAGCTACTCTATCACTGGAACTGCATTAGAGCAGATGGATATGTATTCTCCAGAGACTCTTGCTTCTTTTATCGAGCTGTCCAAAACAGGATGTGTTGAGTTTCTTAGTGAAACGTATTACCACTCACTAGCCTCAGTATACGATCCATATGAGTTTCAAGTTCAAGTAAAGAAGCACAGTGACATCACTCTGTCTTTGTTTGGCCAGAGACCGCGTGTTTTTCGCAATACTGAGCTTATCTACTCTGATGAGATTGGACGCATGGTTAATGAGCTTGGATTTGATGCAGTCATTGCTGAGGGAGCTGACGATATCCTTGGCTGGAGGTCCCCTAATTTTTTATATTCTGTACCTGGGACTCAATCTGGCGATCGTCAGTTAAAGCTCTTATTGAAAAATTACAGACTTTCAGACGATATCGCCTTTAGATTTTCTAATAGGAACTGGGAAAGCTATCCTTTAACAGCAGATATATTTGCATCATGGGTTCATAATATAAATGGCAACGGTGAAGTTGTGAACCTCTTTATGGATTATGAGACTTTTGGAGAGCATCAATGGGAAAGCACAGGGATCTTTGAATTCCTTGATTATCTTCCCGAAGAAATTCTTCGTCATCCTGATTGGGATTTTAAAACTCCATCCGAGGTTATACAGAGTTATAAACCTGTAAGTGATCTTCCTTTTCATAGACTGACCTCTTGGGCTGATGAGGATAGAGATCTGACTGCTTGGCAGGGCAACAATATGCAGCAGAGTTCCCTATCAAGAGCATTTAACCTCGGAGCAACGTTGCGACATCAGGATAATAGTGTAGTACTAGATATCTGGAGAAAATTATTAACCTCTGATCATTTTTACTATATGTGTACTAAATGGTTTGCTGATGGAGATGTGCATGCATACTTCAGCCCATATGAAAGTCCATACGAAGCGTTTATTAATTATATGAATGCTTATAAAAAGTTTGTTGGCCATGAGATGCAATCTGATGAAAATCTAGAAAATCTTTTGAGCTCGTAGTCTGTTATAGCCTGCAGCGTGTGGGCGAATGGCGAATACTTACTCTTTAGATATACGTTATGCCGTTGGATATGACGATTTTGTAAATCCAGGGGGCATATGTTGAACAATCACCGTACCTGGTGCATTACTTGGAAAACTTTTAATGACCGTTTCAACAGCTTGGACTCCCCCTGTTGACGCCCCAATATAAACTCATACGTTGAACTAAGAAACTCTAATTACATTTCAACGAATAACTATGAGTGCGAGAACACTCATGGACAACAGCTAAATCAAAATCGTACCACTACAAGCGAAGATCTCCTGAAACTTCAAGCTTGTATCGTATCGCCTATCAAGAACGTCAAAACCTAGAATACCAGTGGGAACTACACTTTCAACAAAAGTTTGGCGCCCTTCGATTTGAAGTCTTAGATGCAATCGATAAATATCTCAACTGCGGTATTCTAGTGCATGGCTGCGCTAGGATACTTTGCGATGCGTGTAAACATAGTTCAGTTGTTGCTTTCTCTTGTAAGCGACGTGGAATTTGCCCATCTTGTGATACAAAAAGAGCATTAATATTTGCAGAGCACTTACACTCTGAAATCCTAAAGCCAGTAGCTCATCGGCACGTTGTGTTTTCACTACCTAAGCGAATTAGAGTGTTCTTTAAGTACAACAGAAAACTTGGAAGTATCTTATTTAAATCTGCTTGGGAAACTCTGCTAGAGTTATACCAAATAGTTGGCGCTGGGATTCCTGGAGCTGCTCTGACATTTCAAACTGCCGGTGAATCCCTAAACTTTAACCCTCACATTCACGGTATTGTTACTTCAGGTACTTTTGACGGGGATAGCTTCTATGAATTGCCAGCTATCGATAATCAATCACTACAAGAACTATTCACCCACAAAGTTCTAAAAGCACTTTTCCAAAAAGAGCTCATTACTCAAGATAATATTGATTATCTAATGTCGCAAAAGCACACAGGCTTTAGTGGGTGGATGGGGGAAAGAGTCGACCCAACTGATGAATCATTTAGGCTTTTTCTTGCTAGATACATCGATAGAGGACCTGTTGCTAATTCTAAAATACAGATTGATGACGATATTGTTACTTACCTTACTGAGAAGGACCCGAAGACATACGAATTTTCTGCTTTGGAATTCTTAGCTAGAGTTACTGCCCATATTCCAAACAAGTGGGAATCCACTACTAGGTATTATGGTGCCTATTCCTCTAGGACTAGATCTGTGCAGAAGAAGAAATCGATTGATAATTCTGATTCCGAATCAGCAACTACTATTATCCCCTGCTCCTTGGAGCCTCAATCAATGAGAAAAGCTTCTAAATCCTGGGCTGCCCTTATTAAGCGCGTATTCGAAGTCGACCCGCTGATTTGTCCAAAGTGTAGTGCCACTATGCGGGTTGTTTCTTTTATTACTGATTCTAAAGAAGTTAACAGGCTTCTTAAAAATCTTGGTATTCCCAGTTGGACTACCCCTTAAACCAATTAAGTCTAACGCCCCTCCTAGTAGTGAACCTACTCTTGCCCCCTTTGAAGAGTGACTTTTTTGATATCAATCTTGGCTTCTACAATCGCCAACTCGGTATCTCCTACCCTAGAATCGATCTAACTACCAAAGTTCAATAACTTATACCTTGATTACACTTTTTAAAATATTCAACTAAAATCTATTTGCTCAGCTAATATGATGATTCCTGACTCAACTCAAAGACTTTTATATCAATTTTACAAACTCAATGGCTTCGATTGGCGAGGATTCGGATTTTGAATCGGGTTCGGGTTTTGAATTTTCTTGTCTAAATACAGACAATAATTAATATTGTATTTTGTCCATATTGCATATATAATATTAGATATGGACAATAAAATACGTGGTAGAGAGGACGAAACTACACGATTGCAATCTATAGCTCAGGAACCCTTTGCAAAAATTATTGTAGTGTATGGAAGGCGCCGCGTGGGAAAAACGACACTTATTCATCATGCTTTTGGGAATAGAAACTTACTGAAAATTGAAGGTATTGAAAATAAAAGAGAACGGTTTCAACGCGAAAATTTTCTCGATCAACTCGCAGAACAAGTTGGGGATAAAAATATCTCAAAAATAAAAACTAAAAATTGGAGAGAAACTTTTCTCGTTGTAAATAAATACTTGGAAGATAAAGAAGTCACACTCTATCTCGAAGAGATCCAGTGGATGGCTGATTACAAAGACAATCTTGTAACAGATTTGAAATATGTCTGGGATAATTTTTGGCAGAAAAATAACAAGCTCATACTAATTCTTTGTGGATCTTCCCCTTCGTTTTTGATTAACAAAGTTATGAAGTCGAGTGCACTCTATAACCGGTCACAGTATGAGTTTCCAGTGAACGAACTCTCGATTCATGCCGCACATCAAATTTTGGGCCCAGAAAAATCTTTTGGTGAAGTTCTTGATGCATATTTGTTAGCCGGTGGCATACCTGAGTATTTAAAATACTTATCCACAGAAAGCTCGGTCTATCTATCCTTGTTGAGTAATGCAGTACGACAAGGAGGATATTTTACAAATGAGGCTGAGAGAGTTTTTGTAAGTAGTCTTGCAAAGAATGAAAACTATCATAAAGTTATTGAAATTTTAGGTAAGTACGGTTCAAAAAATAAGAATGAACTTCAAACAAAGGGAAAGTTTTCGGCAGGAGGTACAAATACAAAGATTTTTAATGATCTTATCTTGTGTGGATTTATTGGAAGATATTCACCTCTTAAATATCAGATTTCAAAACGTGATGAAAAGTACTTTATAAGTGATTACTATCTGATGTTCTACTATAAGTTCATAAAGCCAAATCTTGAAAAGATTCTCAGAGGCGATTACACCAAGGCTCCTCAAGAATGTATAAGCTATGATCACTATAGACAGCACCTCGGATACACTTTAGAAAAATACTGCCTTACCTTTCAGAGAAAAATCGCAGAGATACTGGGCTTTTCGAGCGTAAAATACGACGTTGGTCCCTATTACGTAAAAGAAGAATTAGGTCAAGGACTACAGATTGATCTGATGTACAAGAGAAAAGATAAAGTTTTAACTATATGTGAAATAAAATACAAAGAGCAAAAGATTGGGCTCGATGTGGTTACCGAAGTTGATGAAAAAATATCAAGGCTCTCAATTCATAATACCTTTAAGAATTTTTCAATTGATAGGGTTTTAATTGCGCCAAACGGGGTGACCGCCGATCTTCTTGCAAAGGGTTATTTTAGTAAAATCATCCAGATGAAGGATATATTCTCTTAAGATGCTCTCATTTTTTAGCTCCCAAACCTAATCAGATTAAGTTTTTCACACGAAAATATATTTAGCAGAAATTAAATTCTGTTTGACTAATGAGCTTCAAGCATAAACAATACAAACGGCGCAGCACCGACTTGCTTAAGACGTTGCGCGAATTGACGCAGGTGCTCACTTTGATTTTTTCTGAGCGGATGTTGGCTTTGGTCGAGTGTCTTCAAGGTATTGTTGCAGCAATTTTTCTGATGCAAAGAATACGTCAGATTCTGTTTTCTTAAAATAGTCTTCTCTACGCGTTTACTGAGCAAGGCGTCGCCTTAAAATCGCATTCGATGCCATCCGTCAAATTATGAGTTCAACCGGTCCGCCAACCAGGCGACCGCAGGGCCAGAGCGCCAAGTTTAAATACTCTTATCACGATCATTTTAAAACACCAAGAAACTCTAATTAAATTTCCACGAATTACTATGAGTGCAAGCTTACTCATGGGAATCAACTAAATCAAAATCCTACCACTACAAGCGAAGATACCCTGAAACTTCAAGCTTGTATCGTATTGCCTATCAAGAACGACAAAACCTAGAATACCAGTGGGAGCATAACTTTCAACAAAAATTTGGCTCCCTTAGATTCGAAGTCCTCGATGCCATAGATAAATATCTAAACTGCGGTATTCTAGTGCATGGCTGCGCAAGAATCCTTTGTGATTCTTGCAAATACAACACAGTCGTTGCTTTCTCTTGTAAGCGACGCGGAATCTGTCCTTCTTGTGACACCAAACGAGCTCTAATATTTGCAGAGCACTTACACTCTGAAATCCTAAAGCCAGTAGCTCATCGGCACGTTGTGTTTTCACTCCCTAAGCGAATAAGAGTCTTCTTTAAGTACAATCGCTCACTTGGAAGTATCTTATTTAAATCAGCTTGGGAGACTCTGCTAGAGCTATACAAAATAGTAGGTGCTGGGATTCCTGGAGCTGCTCTGACATTTCAAACTGCTGGTGAATCCCTAAACTTTAACCCCCATATTCATGGAATTGTTACTTCAGGAACTTTCGATGGTGATACCTTTTATGAATTACCAGCTATTGATAATAGATCACTACAAGAACTATTCACCCACAAAGTTCTAAAATCACTTCTTCATATAGAACTTATCACTCAAGATAATATTGATTACTTAATGTCTCAAAAACATACTGGCTTTAGCGGTTGGATGGGGGAAAGAGTCGACCCAACCGATGACTCATTTCGACTGTTTCTTGCTCGATACATTGATAGAGGACCTGTTGCTAATTCTAAAATCCAGATTGATGACGACATTGTTACTTACGTAACAGAGAAAGACCCAAAGCCCCACGAATTTTCTGCTCTAGAATTCTTAGCTAGGGTTACTGCCCACATTCCTAATAAATGGGAATCTACTACTCGGTATTACGGCGCTTACTCCTCTAGGACTAGATCTGTTCAAAAGAAACAGTCGACTAATAACTCTAGCCCTGAATCAACATCAACGCTTATCCCCTGCGCCTTGGAACCTCAATCTATAAGAAAAGCTTCCAAATCCTGGGCTTCCCTCATAAAG
>JBIKWN010000101.1:0-4421 GCA_044356295.1 Bdellovibrionota bacterium | reverse complement strand
AAGAAACACGAGAATTATTCGGAAAGAAAAAAACATATCTCCCAACTGGACCTGATCCTCTAACCGAAGCAATTAAGTCAACGCTGCAAGCATCAAAGAATAAAAAACCTGATTCAGTGGTTCGTATACCAGTTACTGAAACAAAAAATGCAACTGTAAAAACGACTGTGCCTGATCCTCAAACAACTCCAATTCCTTCCGCTGTAGTAGAAAATGAAGAGGTGAAAAAAGGTGGCTTTAAACTTGGCTTTGCTGCTAATAAAAGAAAACCAGCTGGCTCTGTGATGGTTGTCCCTGAAGATAAAAAGAAAAAATAGTCCATATTTAATACATCATCGCCACCCAATCGGGGCAATATTATTAATTTAAGATATTTTATCCTTCTCCCCCGTGACCGTGAGCGTAGGCTTGAGCGTGACCTTAAATTATTTTGGTCACGCTCAGGCCTACGCTCACGGTCACGGGGGAGAAGGTTCTTAACGTAAAGACACGGACCAATCAGGGTCTCAGATTTAGGAAGCCTTACCTCCAAAAAGGGCATCAAAATCCTGGTTTTAATCACTCAAAATCGTTGCACGGCTGAAATTTTAAGGTCATAAACCCCTAAATTAAGCCATTTACAGCAAAAAAAACGGTGATTTTATTTGATTTCTTGGATACATAGGGTATGGTTTATCCGTTTTATCTAAGCTTTTTCAGCGTATCTATAAAAGGTTTTTCTGCTTATGTATTTCGGGGGCGTTACTTTTTCCATTTCAAAATCATTCGGTCGACTACAACTTATTCCAGAAAGTGAAGGTTTGCGTTTTTACTACTTACCAATAGTTGAAGGGGTAGAGAGTGCAGACAATCCAGGATTTCTTAACCTATTAATTCCACTTGATGCAGTAGGTGGGCTTTGGGCAACGACTCGTGCATTTCTTTACGGTGTTGAAAGCCTTGATGAAAATATCATCTTACAAGGTGCTCACGTTCAATCAGGAGCTTCAGAAGATCAAGAAAACTCAGATGTATTAATTAAGCTGTATCGTGATAAGCCTCGCGGCACGCAAGGTAAACTTGCAGGCGATGAAACAAGTTGGCTCAGAATTGTTACTGGGCGAACTGAAGAAGAACGTCGACGAGTAAAGCTTGGGCCACGTGATCTTCTTTGTATAGAACTAGCTTGTAGTTCAGTCATGACAATTGCTGCAAACGAGAGAACTCATCAGCCGAAGCTTTATCAGGCCTAGAAGAGTAAAGATCTTTTTCTCGATTTTTTTACTTATAAATAAATTGAAATTTTTTTTTAGTTTGTGAGTAGTGAAAAATCTGCAGGTTATTAGATTCTTATAGCTTTTCATGTGCCAATGAATAGAAATTTATTATCGATTATCAACTATCAAATGATGGTGCTCATCTTTAGCAACGTATAATATTTTTTTATTATATTTTTTAAGGAGTACTTTTGATATGCCACTATTAGTTAGTCCAATCGACGGCACCACACCGATGCAGCAAATTGTTAGAAATGGAATAGAGATAGACAGGTGTCCAGTCTCAGGCGGGGTTTGGTTTGATAGAGGTGAGCTTGAAAAGCTTTTGCTTGCCATTCAAGAAGCACATCAGGAAGAGCGCACTGAATATGTTCAGTTTGCAAAAGAGCAACAAAGTAATAAACCTCCTTATCAAGATCACAGTAAATACCAACAACCTCAAAAAAGTTATATTAAACCAGACCACGAATACGACGATTACTACCGCAAAAAACATTCAAAAAAGAGCAAGATGAAAGATTTTCTCGATATCTTTGATTTTTGATTTTAATCACAAGTTAAAAAGACAACTTTCTCGCCGTACTCTTTAGGAACCATACTGATTTCATTATAGACCAGTGGTCCATGATCCCATTTTGAAGTACAAAAGATCTGTCCGTCGGAATTTGTTTCATCCACGATTGCATAGTGGATTGGGCATACAGTGATATCGTCAGTTATGTTTTTGTAGTAAACAGCAATGTCTCCAGGGCGCGGAGACGTTGTACTGATCTTAAACCCACTTTCAATAAGCCATGCAATCCCTGATATCCCTTCAGTCCAGATAGAAATTCCATAGTCGTTCGTAGCAGCATCCCAAAGTTGTAAAATATCAGAACCAATATAACTCCAACACACTCTCCGTTTTTCAAATTGTTGAAGCTCTAATAAAGGGGACTCTTGTGAAGCAGTTTTTACAGCTTCTTCTAACTGAGTATAAATATTTTTCATGTGTAAACATGTTGCGCCAACTTGCTCTGATTCCCAGAGAAAAGAATCATCAAAGAGTTCTACGATTTTTTTTATAAAACCAGAGATGGTTTCTTGGGTTTTTGGATCGATTGGTGTGAGTAGGTGATCTGAAAGGGGTTCTTGTGATGTTCGTTCTGAATGAAGCACATTGACAAGTATCTTAGCGAATTCTTTGCTAATCAAATAAATATAGAAAATCCCTATGAATGAGCAAGAAACAGCAGATCATGCCTTTTTCAAAGCCTCTTCGGGGTTATCTAAATCTCACGAAGAAGCAATTAAGAGAAGAATCGACAATCTTTCACTGAACGAACTAGGGCATCGTCCTGCAATTCTGCATCATTTCCGATCAACTGGAGTTCTTGAGTTAAAACTTGATGGTGGATATCGAATTTTCCTCACCCAGACAGGTGAAAAGGAATATACAATTCTTGGTATTACAACAAAAGAAAATCAGAGCAAAGATGCGCAGAGTGCAATTTAATTGAGTCGAATTGTAAAACAAGGAAGTCTTGAAATAGAAGAGCTCAATCTCAACGATTAAGCTGTAAATTTTAGATAAGATGTAAGGAATTTATCTTATCTAAAGATCTTTTCGTCAGGAGATTTTTCAGACATCGCTACAACTTTACTATTGAGAGCAACAATTGTTCGAGCCATGTCTTCCACTAACTTTTTAACAGTATTTGGACGAGCTTCAATTAATTCTGAAAACTGATCCTTTGAAATTGAAAGCACCATTGATTTTTTATCAGCTACTACAGTTGCAGTACGTGGTTGATTAGAAAGAGCAGCAAGTGCTCCAAATATTTCATCAGCAAAGATCTCACCAACTTGAACGCCGTTAACCATAACGTTAGCGTGACCAGAAAGTAGGGTAAAAACATCGGTCCCCAATGAGTTCTGTTCAATAATTACATCTCCTGGGAAATAAGTTGTAATCGTAGGTTCAAAAACCTTTTCGCCTGAGTTTGTTTGAACAAGTGCAAATCCAAACGCAGCACTTCGCAGTGTAATGCACTCTACCCAAGCAGCAGCAGCTTCAGCAGAAGATGAAATTGCATTTTTAATATCACAACATTCAAATCTTTTTGCTCGAACTGCAAAATTTAGAACATACGCTCCAAGCGGAGCAGTAAAGCATTCTTCAATACCAATAAGATCACCTTGTTCAAAAGTAATGATACTTGAATGATTTCGGGCTAGAGAGGCATTGCCGTCTAAAATTTGATAGACACAATCTTTATGATCAGTTTCAGAGAAAAGATTATCTGAAGTGCTAATTAAGGTCTCGCTACTGGCAAGAGAGGTAAGTTCTACAAAACGCGAAAACGCATTGTTCGAGCGGTGTGCATACTCTTGTAAGTGATTGGTTTCTTCTGCTGTAACAAACATAGTATAGATTTTTCAAAGTACACGAATTTTATACTTGATAAAAGACGTGATCGACTCACCAATGTAGGTCGGTAGCAGGCGAAAATTTCTTCAATGTTTTTCTGTGTGTTGCGATTAATTTAAATTTTCGTCGGGATCCTCATCGCTATTGTCACCGTTTAGTAGGTCTTCGCAGCCTTGTCTAAGATCTTGTTGCGTTAAAATAATCTCTTGTTTTATTTGTTTTGATACTTTGAGAAATTTTGCAGAAGCTTTATATGCGGCAAGATTTTCCTTGACCAATCTATTTACACATTTTTCATATTTCAGAAGGCTACTACAGTCACATTTCAGATCCGCTCGTTCTACCAGTGCGAAGCTTGCGCTCCGAATGAGTAAACTATTTGCTGTTTCATCTACATCATCCGATGGGTCGTCGTTCTCCTGTGCAACCGCAATAGAAGTAGAAAAAGTTGCTGCCAGAAGAAGAGAAAGTGCAAATTTAATCATTATCGATCTCCAACAATACCAATCTAAAAGTGCAGTCGGCGGGATTTTAAAGAAGTGAATGTTTGCGCTCTGCTTTTTTTTAATATTCTTCTAAAGCTTAATTCTTAACGATTGGTTTGCGATTTTTTCTTAGATTACCTCTCTTTTTTTCAATCTTTTCGCCTTCGTGCTTTCCTGTCATGAGAATAATCAAGCCCCAGAGACAAAAAAATTTTATCCGATCTTAGAACTCGGCATTTACTACTACTCATTTACTGTCTACTACTAAAC
>JBIKWN010000100.1:0-4428 GCA_044356295.1 Bdellovibrionota bacterium | reverse complement strand
CTTTGTATAAATACAAAAGAGTTATATCTTATGGAGATAATACAGAAGAAAAAACTATATCAGATTCAATTGTAACATCTATAAAGCAGAATTATGATTTGTATCCTGGAAGGGTTTTTTTTGAAGCTACAAGTAGTTTAGAAAGACCGATAATAGGATCTGTTCATGCGATTCCCGCAAAACTAAGCAGTTTGAAAATACCCTCGTTAATGGGTCTTTACTCAGAATCTGCTCCTTCAGGTTCGCTCATTCAATCATTGGTATGTAATATTTCAGAGCAATTCTGTTGGTCGCCAAATAATTCACTTTTAAGAAATTCAAATTTCTTTTTTGGAACACCTCCTTTATGGGTGTCGCATTTGCAAATGTTTGGAGTCTCAATTGTTGTAGCAGAAAGTTTTCAGCTTAGAGCGTTATTAAGAACTACCGATCAAGCAGAGTTGATTATGAAACACCTTAACCGCTGGGAAATATGGCAGATAAAAGGAGCTCGTAAGATTGTAGATAATGCTAATTATAAACCTGCTTATTTTATTTCGTTAGAAGGAGAGAAGTTGTTTAAGCAGTTTTCTTTGAGTCATTTTCTTCAACCAACGCTTGCCCAATTCCCTATTATCTACCAACCAAATATGACCCTTAATGAAAAATTAAGAGATGTTTGTAACTTAAAAGATAAAATTTCTTTAGTAATTTTGGCTGGAGGAAGCGATGTTGAGCGGAAAGATACTTCGATAATACTAAATCAATGTCAAATAGATATAGGACTAATTAAAACCTTCAACTATAAAGAACGTGAGAGCACAGTTCTCTTATTTAACTATATCTCTGGAAATTTGATAAAATGGAAAGTTGCTGATGATCACTCTCTAAATGCTCAATCACAAGATGAGTTAATAGAAATTTCAACACCACATCCACGTTCAATAATCATCCGGAAAGGGTATGATTCGGACTGGCAATCTGAACAAGGTACAATTTATGTAACAAGTCCGCATATGCAAATGTTTTATTTTGGCAATGCTGGGAACTCCAAACTTACATTTAAAGGTAATAGTAAGTCTTACTTTATGTTCGTATTAATCGGAATTTTTACAATTATTTTTCTCATCATAAAAGTAGTAATTTCTACTTTGAAGTTAAATTAGAAGAAACTGAGGTGAATCTCGTAAACTCATCTCATAATTTTGACAGTTGCAATTCCTCAATGCAAAAGGACATGAACAACTGCTATGAGACCTGAAGCTGAAACAACTTTCTCAAATTTAGATTTAGAAAATTCACACAAGTCATAGTGGAGAGCATCCCCTAGAATCACAGATTCTATTTCCCACTTTGTTAATTGCTAAGAGAGAAGCAATTTCAGCTTTTTCTAGCAGGTTTTATACTAGTAGTTTCAACAGTCTGTAGGTTGGGGGTCAGTATATAATGATCAGCATAAGGATTCTCGGGGGAATTGTTTGTAGCGTCAATTGCTAGGAGATCTCCATTATTATTAGTAATTGCTTGATTTAATATAATCTTTAGATTTTTTGGGATAAGACTATTGAGTGCCCTTGTTCCGTGTTTTTGGTCCCAGATGAATGCCCGTTCAGAATGTTCATCACTTTCACCAGAATTATAATTTAGAGCTGAAAATCCAACAACCTGGTCTTTGTCATTCAATCCAGTGATGATAACGTCATCACCTGCATTTAAACCTCTTATATCAAATGACCCATTATTTGTAATAAATCTAGCTTCGCTTGAGCCCTCTGAAGTTACGTAGTTAGCAACAATATTTGAATTTTTATTAACATAGCCAAATTCAATTTCACTACTAAATGGAATTTGGGAGCTCAAATCTTTAATTATCGTTCCATCTGCACGTATAAGAGCAAAGAATCCGTCGCCAGGTCTCTTCACCAAAATCTCCTCCCTATCGTTTAGCGAAAGGGGATACAGCCCAGTAAGTATTTGGGAGTTACTACATTGATAACAGTAAATCAGTAATTCATTCGTAGTTTCATTGATACCATATAAAACCATTTGACCATTATTGTTTATTCCAGTAACGGAAGTACCGAAGAATTGATCAGTATCACTAGGGTCGAATGGATTTCCTAAATCAACCATGCCAGTTGTGGGTGTGTACTTGAAGTAGTGAAATTTATTCACTGCATTGTTATAAAGAATCCCACCTACTTCTCCTTTGTCATTCACACTATGGTGTTTGTACGGGAGGCTAAGGTCGCTGATGGAAGAATTTATTGTGTGAATGTCATTTACAGAATTCGATGAGACGAGGGCTGCATGCCTATAAAAAACCCCGCCATTGCTCCCCGAAATGACAGCAGCCATCTGACGCTTATTATTAAATCCATATGGAAGTGCTATAGTATCTTGGTCATACACAAAGGGCTCAACTAAATATTGTGAGCGAAGGATCTTTGTTTGGGCGTGAGCAGTTACACTTATAATTAATAAAGTGAGTAATATTTGGATTTTTATAATTCTCATAGGACTTTTTGATTTTTTGTAAGTTTATTTCGTTGCTTGATTAGCGTATCGAAAAAAAATTGGGAAAGAAAGGAATTAATGGCGGGAAGCTCATGTGAAGATATGTATTCGAAGTAAATACACGACCTGCAATTTATAATTAAATAAGTATTAAAAAGAGACATTTTATGAATACAAAAAATATTGAAGAGACTCGAGACAAAGTACGCGAAGGATATTCCCAGATTGCTAAAGCTGGTTCTTGGAATGCCGTAAAAAATGCTGAGACCGCATCAAGCTGTTGTGGTGGAGGTGGATGCTGCGGACCGGCTACGTTCTCACCAGATGCCCTAGCTGAAGCGATTGGGTATTCTATGGAAGAGGTAACAAATGTCCCAGATGGTTCAAATATGGGTCTTTCTTGTGGTAATCCTACTGCGATTGCAAATCTCAAAGATGGTGACGTTGTCATAGATCTTGGATCTGGCGGTGGTTTCGACTGCTTTATAGCTGGTCCAAAAGTAGGTGCAAGAGGTCGTGTCATTGGGGTCGATATGACGCCGGATATGATATCAAAAGCTCGAAAAAACATAGCTTTCTATAATGAGCGTTCGAAACTTAATAATGTTGAATTTAGGCTTGGTGAAATTGAACATCTTCCTGTAGCAGATTCCTCTGTTGATGTTGTTATTTCAAACTGTGTGATAAATCTTTCTCCTGAAAAACAACAAGCATGGAATGAAATGGCTCGCGTTCTTAAAGATGGTGGACGTATTGCGATTTCTGATTTAGCCCTTTTAAAACCCCTTCCAGGTAAAATTATAAACGATGTCGAAGCATTAGTCGGGTGTGTCGCTGGAGCTTCGCTTGTTACTGATATTGAAGCGATGTTGAAAAATGCCGGATTTAGTGAAATTTCTTTAACCTCAAAACCAGAATACATCGATGCAATGATGAATTGGGAAGATCCTTTATATAAAGATTTAATGGCATGCCTTCCAACCGGCTCAAAGATGAGTGACTTTGTTGTTTCTTTGGATATTGCAGCAAAGAAATAGGTTGCCGCTAACGCTTAAAGGTGCTTTTGTCTTTCAATGCTTGCTTTGCCAAAGGTGTATCGATTTTCCGAAGTGCATACGCTGCAGCGCTTTGAACCCCTGTATTTTTATCTTCTAAGAGCCTTATAAGTATTCCAACTGCTGGAACAGCTTTAGGAGATCCGATCCTACCTAATGACATTGCAGCCTCTGATTTTTCGTGCGCTGTGCCCCTTTGCAAAGTTTGGATATGTTCAGGCACTCTGCTTGAGTTCTCACAGCCCGTAAACAAAACAAATATGAGCAAATAAAAAAGTTGGAATATTTTAACCCGCATTTCTAAACTCTTTAACCTCTCAATAATACAAGTGCTAGAGCAGGGATCTGATTTGCTTGGGCAAGAAGAGAAGCTGTTGATTGTTGTAGAATCTGATTTCTCACTAAATTACTTGTTTCTTCTCCAATATCAACATCACGAATTCTTGATTCAGAAGCGATAAAGTTTTCTCGCATCTGTTGAAGATTTGAACCAGCTGTTTTAAATCTGCTTTGAGATGCTCCTAGTGATGCTCTTAATGTCAGTAAATCTTGTCGAAGTGACTCTGAATAGTCCAGAGCCTTTCTTGCTTCTGCTTGAGTGTAAATTGACATCAATTCAAAAGGGCTAGAACCTGTATTATTGGTGCCTATGTTCCAAGCCGTGCTCTTAAATAAAATTGAACCGAGATCAAATTGAACGTCATAGCCTAAGTTTGAACTTCCAATCGTTATGACCGAGCCTCCAGTTATTGAGCCGTCACTGTTAAGTGCTATATTACCTGACCCAGCGTCAAAAAAATTCAATAAAGATATTCCCGTGCCTTCCTCCACATTTCCAGCCTCCCAAATATTTGGATCTGTAAGTGACTTGAGAAAA
>JBIKWN010000012.1:0-51268 GCA_044356295.1 Bdellovibrionota bacterium | reverse complement strand
CTCTTATAACCAAACCTTCAATTGAACTATTCAGGTATTTTTGGCAGCCTCATTTTTTTCTTTTCTTTACCCCACTGCTTCTGCATTCACTGATAGGGGTTTTACAGAAAAAACCAGGGGCAGTGTTAAAAGCTTTGATTACCTCATCATTCATGATCCAGATTCATTATGGTTCATTGCCAATGCTTGCTTGTTTTTGGGTATGTTTTTTGATTGCTCGGTTGAACAATCAAATCGTGCGTGAATCAGATTATAGGTATCAAAATGCTAGCTCCGTGTTTTTATTCGCATTACTTTTTTTGTTGTGGGCGCCGACTATCTACTACGAGTTTTTTATTGAACAAAATATTATAAGAACTCTTATTCCCCACATTTCTTCTACAACAAAAAATATAGCTGCAGAGTTTTCATTACGGGGATTTCTCCTTACATATGCTCAAGAACAAAATGGGCTTCTGTTGTTGCTTCAAAAGTTACCAAGACTTGTCAAGCTATCTGGGTTTGTTTTTATTATCATAGTTTCTATCCAATCTCTTCTCATGCTTCGATCGCACAAACTTGTTCTTACTTTCTTCTTTGCAAGTTTGTTCTCGTTTGCAGCATTTGCTGCACTTTTATACTTTTCTCTTGATACCAAAAGAACATATTACCTCTACCCACTTCTAGGAGTAGTTCCTGCTCTTTTTTCTCTCTTTTTTTCGATATTCTTAATCAAAATATTTGATCACAGAAAATGGCTTGAAGGGTGTATGTGCCTTTTGATCTTTCTTTTTACAGTTTATGCCACGTTTGATGTTACCTCAACTCGTTCAGTATTGAGTATGTACTCTTTAAAAAAATTACTTACGATTGCAACGTTTATTCCAAAAAAAGATCGTGAGGCACCTTTACAACTTGTAACCTCAAAACTGGAAAGTCCTATGAGAGGTTCTCTGCAGTTTTTGATTGGAAGTGCTCAGTATCCTTTTATAAGTGATTGGGAACGATTGAAAGAATTCCAAGATAAAAATACAGCTTTCGTACCTAATACATTTAAATCTGTTTGGAAGTTTAGTTGTAACCAAAATTCTAATATTGCTTCAGAAAGAAGCGGCAAATCAATGGATAATGATACTTTTAGATCCAGTCGATGCTTCTTGAAGCGATTAAGTTATGTTCAATAATTCCTGATAGACAGCACCGAATTTTCCATTCGTTCGATTCTTACATTCGATAGAAAAATTTAATAAGGGGAGATGATCTGAGCCGTAATGTTGGCGCGCTGAAGATAATCTATTTTGAATCATTTCAACTAATCCATTGGTGAATTCATTATTGTCTTTTTTTCGCTGTGCTTTTTTTAGCACAGATTCAAAATCACTGATAAAATCTTCCATTGCTTGCTGTTTGAAAGCTTCATCCCCATCAAGAAACGATGTCATTGCAATTGATAATCTCTTGTATTCTTTTACGGCGAAATCTTTTGGTTTGACTCTTTTTCTTCTGGCAGCGTCAGGTGAATAGTTTCCAATAATTGGAACAACTTTTACGTCTCCCCCACCTTCTCTTAATGATAAGACAAACGGATAATCAGTTAATGGAACGGGATGCTGTGTTATAGGAATAACGGTAATCGGTTTTACATGATTAATAACTGTTGGCGCTGTCACTTCGCCTGCAAGTACGACTATAGCATTATCTTTACCGATCTCTTTCCAAGCATTTTCACGGGTAAGATGATTGTGTGTTGCATCTATCATTACAAGTTTTGCGTTCAAACCTTCATTTTTCAAATAGAGTGCTAATACTTCTCGGACAAGATTAATATGGCAAGAAATAAAGGGTATTCTGCCCCGATCTAATTCTCGTTTTACTACTTTCAGAACTCTTTCTATTTTTGGCGCAAGAACTCTTAGCTCGCTCCTCGGAAGTGCACTCGGGGCAGATTCATCTATTCCTAATTGCTTCGACAAAATATCAAGGGGAAATTTTTCAGAATAAAGATATTTTTTAAATTCACGGTAATCTTGATTATTGCTCCCTTTTTTTGATTGATATTCAAGTAAAGCAACTGGAATTCCTTCAGACACTAACGAATAATATCGGTAACACTCAAGTGCATAACCTGTACGTGCTCTTGTTTCAGCATTTTTTTCAACTCCACTGAGTCGTTGTAAGTCGTGCAAAATGTTTATCGCTGTAAATGTTAATGCAAAAGCGGGATGGATAAGTTTAATCCCATGTTCGTTTGATTGCTGACGTATTTCATTCAAAGCTTTATAATTTTGAATTCCTTCACTTTGAATTTTTGTTGTCCAACTCTTTAGTGCTGATAAAAAATAATCGTTTTTTTCAGGGAGCTGACCATTTAAATACCATACACAAAATTTGCGAAGTGTATAAGATAATTCGATCTCTTCAAGTCCAGCAACTTGTTTGGTATTAACAGGTTTTGGTAGCTGTTTTGCCTCACTCCAACGTACGGGTAAAAGGGTTTCAATAATTGATAAAAGAGCCCCTTTAGCAGAATCTGGATTTTTGACGAACCAGGTTTGTCCGTTTTGTTTAAGATGAGTTTGAAAATCAGAAAAAAACGAATCGATTCTTCGCTGTTTTGAAACTTCAATCCTGTCGAGTAACGGTTTTGTAGCTCCGACAGCACACCTCAAAAGCTCATAACTGAGCTCTCGTTGTTGCGGATGAAATACAATTGGGGATCGCCCGTGGCGGAGTTTCTGAAGCATTTAAATTGTCCCTGATAGTCCTAATTATCCTCAATGCATCGAGCTAGTCAAAAATATCTGCTTTTCCTCTGATACTATGGGTGGTTAGTTGTGTTCGATGGGAGTACCCTGTGAGTGGTATATGCAAAAATATATCAAAGAACCCTTTCCAGCACTTTCACACTTAGTAGGGTTTTTACTCTCAATCGCCGGACTGATGAGTCTTGTGAAAGCATCCGGTAACAACAATACAATGCTTATTGTCAGTGCTGTTTATGGCACGAGTTTGATTTTGCTTTATCTTGCTAGTGCACTGAATCATGGAATCCACTGCTCCCCCAGAGTTGCTCACTTTTTAGAACAGTTTGATTACTGTGCAATTTTTCTACTTATTGCAGGAACCTATACGCCCGTCTGTTTTCTTATGATTAAGGGAACACTTGGTTGGATTATGTTAGGTACTGAATGGATGTTGGCACTGATCGGGATAGCAAGTGTGATTTATGGTGGTCTGTTTTCAAAGATTAATCACGTGACTGTTTATCTTTTGATGGGATGGCTTTTCATCCTAGCGATTGTTCCAATTTCGTCAAATGTGCCTTTAACTTTTATTCCTTGGCTCATTGGTGGCGCGCTTTTTTATTCTTTTGGATCGGTGATTTTCATTCTCGATTCTCGATCAAAGTGGAATTGGCATATCGATGGCCATAATCTTTGGCATCTGTGTGTTCTAAGCGGAAGCGTTTGTCACTTTATTGTTATTAATCATCTTACTGGGATGGTTGGGCGCTGACAAAGAAGGCTAATAGGTATGCTGCGGGAACAAGGCGAATTATTGATGAAACTACCATCAAATCATACGCCCTGTTTAACAGCAGGATTTTTCTTGTCCCTTTGAATACTACTTTCCAGATAACTTGATATTAGAATTTGTACAATCTGAATTTTCCATTGTGTTGATTTGACGTTGGAGTGACACCATACATTTTTCAACAACAATCCCCCCTGCGCCATCACTGCTAATGTTAGTAACAAATGGACCTGCCTTGCTAGTACATGAAGATAAGACTGCAGATATGATTAAAAGAGCTATAATTTTTCTCACGAAATTCTCCAAAAATAATAATTAATAGAATCCGAGAGATTATTCTGAATAGCTTTAAATGTATACACAAAATATCGATATGACATCACGGTAACAATTTAGTTATCACTTGATTTCAATCATCTATTTGAAATCAGTATCGGCAGGCACTAAAGATTCTTTATTAGGATCTCAATAGATGGGATACTGTGGGATGCCTGATATTGATTCTCCTGCTATTACAGCGCGTCAGATAAAACCCGAACTTGGGTGTGGAAGTTTTGCTGTTGCGACACTTCTAGAGATTGATTTTGGTGACCAAACATTGCCCGCTGTCGTCAAAAGATTTCATGCTCCAGACAACTGTTTTGAGGAATACGAGCCATTCTTAGCGGTTGCAGGATACAACATGCTTAAAGATTTAGGATTAAAAGTTCCTTCTGTGTACCTGTTAATTCCAGAAGCACGATCAATCCTAATGCCCTTTCTGGGATCTGAGACATTGATTTGTGTAGGTCCTAACAATCCCGCTCGATGTTCTGTAACACTGTGGGGGCATCCTCTTCTTGAAGAGGTTCCAAACCTTATTACGCTCTGGGATAATTTAATTACTGATGTAACAAGAGCAGCAAATCAACATATTCGAATTGCAAATGATGCACAGTTTTATCTATGGGATACGCGAAATCATCAACTTGATTATATTTTTGCTGATTTTGATAACGTTACCAAAGAGACTCAACAGACTAAAAGTGAAATTTTATTTTCTAATTTAAAAGCTGCGTATGTTTCTTTCGATCGATTTTTACAATCTAATATTCAATCTGAAAAAGCTCTAAAGATTCGTCAGGAATTAAGCCACCTTGCCAAAGATTCTCAAGTTGGAACGAAAGAGGTCCCATTACGTAGCTGGGCACTACCTGCTCCAAAAATTACTAAAAAACAATCAGTTCTCTACTACCCACCAAAATTTGATTTTTAAATAAGCTATAGCTTCATTCGCAAATATCTTTCATACCAGCACTGAGCACATTAACCGCCTGCTGTTTGGAATCACAAAATAATTCTGCAAGTTTTAATAACATAATGGCACGGTTCTGAATAAACATTTCAATATAGAAGTCATCCCCACGGTAATATCCGATTGGTAATTGAGAAATGAGTGGATCTTTATCAAATGCCCACTCCGAACCAGCTAAAGCTTCTCTGTATGTCACAATCTCTCGTGCATAATCTTCAGGTGTTTTTTTTGAGCCTTGCTACCATTTTATCTGCAGCCTCTTTTGAAAGTTTATATTCGGGATAGCTCTCTTCCAACATCGAAATTACTACTGCTGTATCTTGTTCAGGAAAATACTGCTGTATCAATTGACGTTCACGCGCGGAATAGTTAGGAATCGATTCCAGACGCTCCCAGTATGAATCCTCAGAGAAGATTTTTGTCACTTCTGTAGCTAGTGTAGTTACTTTGTTTAAGTAATCGCGTGATAATCCTGTAGAACAGATAGAGAGAAGTTGAATAATATTAGGCAATGTACATTCAAAAGGAACTCGAATTAATTCTTCAGTAAAAAATGGATCAACAGCGTCGTTGATTTTTCCTGAATGAAATGGTGTACCCATTTATCTACGCTTCAAATGTAAAATTTGTCCTATATTTTAATAATAATTACATAGTAATATTGCAAAATTACAAAATGAATTTATTGATAGACCAACTAAATGTTTACCATAAAACACAACGGCAGACTTTTTATGATCAAAACGGCTCTTTAACCTTTAATTCTAAAACATCAAACTTCAAAGCTGGAACTGCCCTTGTAGCCAGTGATATCCATTTAGGATCTAGTTTATCGAATTATTCAGAACACAAAGACACATTACTTGAGCTATTTCAGTTAGCTGATATAATCGTTCTCCCAGGTGATATCATAGATGGTCTTTCAAATCATAAATCACCTGAACAGATTTTATCTTTAGCCATTCCTGTATATGAAGAGTTACTCATAAGTGCGAATGGAAAAGAAGTTCATCATGTACTTGGTAATCACGAAGAGGAAAGTTCCGTTTTGTAGTACCTCATTGAAGCCTCGTACCGATTCAAGAATCTTTTTATTCATGCGAATACATTCAGACTACACGATACGTTATTTCATCATGGCGATACGCGCATTCGTTCATTAGAAAACCTAGGTTCACTCCATGGTCGAAATCGAAGTGAGCTAGAACTATCTTTATATAAACTAGCATCAGAGATTGGTATCTCTGGAGCAATCGCAGCAATCGCCCATCCCGCGCACAAAGTAACACGTGAAGTTGCTACTTTTCTTAGCACCAATTTCCTAGATGATTGGGAGCAATCAAAAAGAATTGTCATTGGGCTTACCCATACTAGGTTTAGTGAATATCAGTATGGAGGCAAGATTTTTTATAACTGCGGCGCAACTATGAAAGGGATAGCGCCGCAGTTTTTGAAGTTGGAATTCCTTGAAGATAAAAGTGACGCTATACATAAATGACTACCAATGTACGGTAGTTTTCTATTTCGAAATATGCAGCAAAAATAGGACAAAATATTAAAGCCGAAACGAGTTCACCAGTTGCTAAATTAATAACTTCTAGGGTGAAGAGTGAAGATAAGAAACCTAAGGAGGAGTCGGATGAATAAGGGATACGCGTTAATCTGTCGTTATAAAAAATTTATTAGCAAGATTATTGAGCTGTAAATATCAAGATATCCAACTCTTCTTTAGGCTGTTTCGTTTGCATACACCATGCAGAATCTTGAAAGAATTTATATACAATATTGTTTACATATCCGACTGATAAAAATAGCTTTATCGTTTTAGATTCTTTGATTCTTGTAAGTAAATTCATTAATGGCTCACCTGATAATGAAGAAAAAAGTATTATTTCTCTAAAGCTATCAATATCAACATTCTTAATATCTTCATTAATGAAATTGACTCCTGAATTTAAATCAGAGTTTGCGGTTTTGCTAATGGAAGAAAGTGAGGGATTAATTTCAACTCCACTAATAGGTATACCTAATATATTGCTCAATAAAATACATAGCGTTCCATTTCCTGAGCCTACATCTAAAATATTTTCAAATTGATAACTTTTAGCGAAGTCTAATATTTTCATCATTGAGCTGAAAGGAGCACTCTCAGTTAAATCTGAATCTATGCTTTCAAGAAAATATTTATTCGCTACAGAGCAATGAGTCCCATATAATCGTTCAAGAATATTGGTCTCATTTAAATAAGTAAGCTTTTCTCTCCCATTATTTAGAACAGATAAAATGATTTCCAGTTTTTTATGTTCGCTTTCAGTCAATTTAAAAATATTTTTAATATCTAAAGTTACCTTAGCATCATATTCAGCTATCGACTTTTTGATTAAAAAGATTTCTCTACGAAGATCTTTATTTTGTGCGATGTTAATAATTACATCTGTTAGTATCGATACGTTTTTTAGCTGATCTATTTTCTCTTCTAGTACTAAGGCACGAGGAACAGCATCAGATATTTGTTCAATCCATCGGTAAATCTCGGAGTGGAATGAATCAAAAGAATTTTCAACATACGATAAGCCTGACTCAGTAATTTTAATTTCATTTAAGAGCTGTATAACCTTTAAGGACACCTCTTGATTCGTATCGAAATAATTTAAAAAATGAGTAATTCTAGAGTGATTTCTAATTGCCCATACTTTGATTGATAAATAGATTTTTATTTTACTTATTTCATCTGAATTTTCTAGACGTGTTCGAGTTGGATTCCAAAAGTGTAGTATCGATGAATAAAGATTGTCTAAGAAATCTTGTTGATATTGTTTTAACACTTCAGAAGTATCCTTCCTAAAAAACCTACGGTAAAGACTTAATCAAATTCGTATGAATCGAGCAGTTTTCATCCTTTTAACCGAAGGCTCCAATTAACACTCTTTGTATAAGTGCATCTTTCGAGATTCATTTTGAAGTGTTGTTTAGAGAACTCTTTATCGCAGTCTCAATAAAGTTCAACACGAAAGGATTACTAATCTTTACATAGGTAGAACGCTCTTTTTTGCTGCAGGTTAATTCCTCCGTTCCTGCAGAAAGGATGGCGATCACGTTGCAGCCTTGTCCACATTCATCAACGAGCGGCCCCCCGGAGTCTCCGTAACAGGTTAAGATATTCGCATCCGACGGGTGTGAATAGAAGAAGTTCTGATCTTCCCCTTCGATTTTTATAGGGCCAGTTTTAAGAACCCCACCGCTCATGGGATCGTCTGGATTGGTTCGCCCAAATCCAAAAAATGTGTAGCTGTCAGCTGGGGTCGCAGAAGCACTTTTAAAAGACACTGGTTGGAGGTCTAGAAGCGAGCTGTCTTCGTGTACAAAGAAAACGGAAACGTCGAATAATGATCTGTCGTTTTCCAGGTGGTAGTCCGGATGAACTTTGGCGTCAATTACCGGTAGGGATTTTTTGCCTACAAGGATATGAGCACTAAACACAAATTCGTCAAAACAGTGCCCAGCAGTGAGAAAGGCGCGCCCTCCTAAAAAAGTTGCTGTGCAGCTTCTTTCATTATCTTCATCATCTAAGGTGGTTAGCCTAAAAACGCTGTTTGGGACATCTCGTCCCACGGGGGAAGATTGTTCGGCACATCCTAAAAAACCCAAAAAACTGGCGAAAATCGCATATATTCTGATAATTTTTATCATTTTAGTACTAGTTAGAAATTCAATACTAGTATACCTTGAATAGTAAATGCACGGATTAAGGGTCCCAGCATTTAAGTTAACCCTCCCTTAATGACATAAATTTAATAGATATAGATAGTATGAAAAAACTCTTAAAATTGGCTTTTCTCGTTTTAACACTTACAGCAGGAATGGCGGATGTAGCGAATGCTCAACCAGCTGTTTGTAAAAAGGTTGGAAATATAAGCGGCAGGTCATTAGGTGCATTGATTCAATGGAAAAATAACCAGGTTCAGCGAGCATGTTCAAGCCTTAACTGTCCGGTATCCGGATTTGTTCTTAACCCAACAATCATTGCAACCAATGGAAAAAATCCATTCACCCTTGGCCGTGCGACAATTTATAACAAGTCAGGAAAGGCGGTTTGCTCAAGCGGTCCCCGTTTGGGATGTGCATCTAGTCGAGGTGAGTGTTTAGCACGGTATAAGTTCAACTGTTCGAGTACCACTGCAAGAAAAGCTACGAAAGGTGGCGCGTATGTACATGTAGGGAAAAACACATGTGTCTATGTCCCTAATGCTGGAGCCTGCGCAAACGTTAAGCGCCGTGGGTACTGTGACGGTAGAACACTCTAGTTCTCACAAGTAGTTGGTTCTAAAAGAGGAGGGTTCTATACCCTCCTCTTTTTATTTACATCGCCCTGTAATTCTTTGCTGATGGGTCTTCCTCACTGGATTGCCATGCACTCAAACTAAAATTGGTGTCAGTTGGTGATTTGAATTTTTCTACCCGCCTACCCGTGCAGCAAAGATCTTACAGCCTGAACAAGTTATTTTCTTGGCGAATCAAAATAAAGTTACGACTACTAAATCAATAGCCAAAATGATTAATATTACATTCTGCTGGTTATTGTGCACTTCACAAATCCAGTTCAGAATTCCTAAGATGAACAAAATTATAACAGCTCTTTTAATCGTGGTAACTTTTGCTGGTTGTACTACTCCTGCATGGAAACATGCGCGGGATCTCCATTCTTCTGCTGACCGGAATTTAACAGTTGGGGTCGTTCAAAGAGACATCCGCAAAGGAATGAGTGCTTCTGATGTAGCAAGTGCACTTGGGTCTCCTAACATAGTTACTAAAGATAACGGAGATGCTCAAACTTGGGTGTACGATAAGATTGCTACTGAAGCTAGCTACTCACGTGATGGAGGAGGACTTTTTTTAATTCTAGGAAATTCTGATAGTGCTGCCGGAGCATCTGCTACAACTCAAAAAACACTTACAGTTGTAATAAAGTTTGATAGAAACGATCGCGTGAGTGATGTTAATTATCATTCAACAAAGTTCTAGTTAATTAAAAAAAATATGAATCGAACTATTTTTCGTTTTCTTACTGTAATTATTTTAAGTATTTCTTTATTGGGCTGCATGTTACCTCCGCCGCAGCCACCGTTAACACAATTACAACTTCGTCAAATTCAAACTAGAACATATGCTTCAAGGTCTCCTATAGAAGCAATGAGAGCTGTCATTAATGCACTACAAGATGAAGGATTTATTGTAAAAAATGCTGATAAAGATTTAGGTTTTGTTCAAGCTACAAGAGAATCCGACTTGGATCCTGATAGAACAGGAGGAATGTTTTTGGGAGGATTCGGTGCAGGTAATCGAGGAGGCTTTGGTGCTTGGAATGATCAACCTAGGTTTGATAAAGCATCAATTGTAGATTGTTCTGGCAATGTGACTGTAAATGAAAACAAAACTCAAGTGAGACTGATTTTTCAACGTAAAGTCTTAAATAATCTGGGCGGAATAGGTTCAGTTGAGCAAATGTTAGATCCTGAATTTTATCAAATGATTTTTTCTAAAATTGATAAAAGCCTTTTTATTCAAGGGCAGAAGTTGTAACCAAAAACTTCCCACTTTGTTCAGAAAATTCAATCAAGAAATTACTGTTGTTTTCTATTATAAAAAAATCTCCTCAAGTGTCCCACTCCAAGAATCAGACCACCTATTAAAAAACTATAGTGAGATATATCTCCAATTGCCTTCTGACCTGCAGCGGCGGGATCAAACACAACTGCTGCTGGTTGCTGGACCTCGGATTTCATATCATGCATAGAATGATCCATGCCAGAATGGTCCATGTTGTGCATAGAGTGATCAGTGCCGCCCATCTTAGAACCCATATCATGATTCATCTCTGACATATCCCCATGCCCAGTATGGTCGTGACCAGATCCATGTAAAATAGTATGACCAATTGCACCCATCGCCATAAGCGTTAATCCAAATGATGCAAAACTTGCATTAGAAAAACGTCTTTCATTCTTTCCCCCATCATGAAAAAGTTGTGCAGCACCAGGCGCTGCAAGAGCAAATACCCCCCAATGGGCAGCAGGTGAATGAGAAAATGCAGATAGTGCTCCTAAAGAAGGAAGCGCTGCTGTTATAAGTGGAAGTCCAACACACTTAATAGTACAGGCAGCAGAGACTCCTACACCAAATTTATCCCATGCATTCTCTTTTTTTATCTCAGCTCGGTTGAAAGTGGCTGTTCTTAACGTGTCAGCAGAAATTACTTGAGGTTCTTGTTCTGGTTGCATGATTTTAATACTACAATTTCGTTTATTTAAAATTACAGTTGATAAAATACCAATTCTCCCCGTTGAATCAATGCGGCAATGTGCCGCACTAAGACTTTATGAGTACTCATAGGTGCGACATTTCGCCGCATTCTTCTATTCAAGATTTAGATTTAAAATAAAAAAGTCTAACCAAGATTTGAATAAATTAAACAGAGACTTATGTCTGAAATCTCTCCATCGTATGCCCCGAAAGTTACACCTAGTGCTTCAGTAGGTACATTTCAATCTCCGTCAATATTCCCATTATCATCAGATGATAATCGAATTTTAATTTTTGCTGGTGTTCGAGGCTGCGGCAAAACTGAACGTGTGATTAGAGTACTTAAAGGTTTAGGTAAGGAAGCAAAAAATACAGGAGTCATAGTAACTGAGATTCAAGGCGCTTCCCCAAGAGTTGACCTTGATAGACTGCCTAAAGAAATTACCGATACTGTTGGAATCGAAGGATGCGCTTGTTGTGCTGCAAATAAACAGGTACTTGATGAATTAAAGAGATTAAAAACAAGTGGTAGAAATTTTTTTCTGATTGAACAATCAGGATATTCTGATGCAGCAGAACTTGCACGCACGCTAAAGGCGCAAGGATACAACCCAGCAGTTGTTGCTGTCGTTTCACCTGAACAGTTGAATGCATTCCAATCTCATCAATGGCGTCATGCTCGTGCGTCATCGACTGTGTTAGTTTCGCATGTTGATTCGAATGACCCTGCAATTCAAGAGAAACTCGACAAAGTCCAAGCATTTGTTACAAGCGCAACATCTGATGTAACTGATAAACCTGAAGTCCTTTTTGATAATGGAGCAACAGAGCCGTTACTAAAAGTTTGGGAATCCGCTTCACGCCTGTGGCAAAAGCCCCAAAGCCCCGTTGTTCAAATCGGTTCATCAAAGCCATCAAAGGGTAGCTTAGGTTTTGGGAGTGCAAATGATGCAAAAGCAGGTCGATATGAAATGAGTAGAACTATGGATGTACAAAACTTTACTGAGGTATTGTTATTTTTAAGTCCGGCGCTGACTCCTGAAGAATTGGTTAAAAGACTAGACTCACTTTCTGTTGAAGGGGATGCAAAACCTGTTGCACGCGCGAAGGGAGCCATCGGTGGGTATGATATTGACATTATAAGAACGGATTCAGGTTTACAGCTTGTAAAATCTGCTCGAGCTGAGGCATCAACCTTATTTGATGGACGAAACTTTCTTTGTATCTCATCGACTAACCGCTTTTTTAAAGAGTTGTCACTAGTCCAGCTTGCTTCAAAAATCGGCATGGTTGATTTAACAGAAGATACCATCAATGCAATTCGAGCCAACTATCCGACACGTGAACAGATATTTGAAGCAATGCATACTTACAAAGAAGTACTGCTTTCTTACCCAGAGGATAGAAATTTAGATGAACTATTAAATATACTTCCTTTTGCTCGCGGGATTGAAGATAAACAAGCACTAGAGGATCTAGGGTTCGCCGTTTCTGAACTTGTCTATGAACACATGCGAGTTCGTACCAATCTACTAGAAATAATTCAAACCGATCAAGTAAAACAATCGAACAATGCAAGTGATTATGCAATTACTGTTGGTTATGCAGCGTCTCGTGTTCTGTATCAGCCACAAATTAGTAGAATGATTAACAATGACCCTGAGTTTTTACAGTTATCTTCTAAGCCGCTCAGTGAGAGACGCCCTGCAACTACTTTACTAGAAGGTATAGCAAGTTCATCAAGACTTGCAATTAATGATGATGTTGAAGTAACTCCTATTGAACGAGAAGTTTTTCGATACATTATAAATTCAGCAATTGAACAGGAAGATATCTCTAAAGAGTTACTGGAACGTGCAGCAAAAAATATTGATTCACTCATTGCTAAATTTCCATTAGACAAGCGCCTTGCGACATGGGCTCAAATATCACAAGCGCTTCGTGAGAATCCAAATATGCATAGCGCTCATTAAAGGTAAGGCTCTTCGATGAGAGTTACAGCCCAGCCTCGTCAAGAACTTAATTCAGCAGAAGCGGCTGAAGCTACAACTCCAACCGTACCGTCACCTTCCGCTGGGAGGCAAGGTAGACGCTCACCCACAGAGTCGCTACTCGAAGTAATCGATGAAAATCCAACTATCAGTCAGAATCTTCAAACAGCCTCGGCAACAAAAATTCTTGACTGCTGTTTACCTGAGTCTGTGCGCGCAGGTATGGAAAAAATTATTACTGACAAATCCATTCCAGAGGAAACTCGACGAAATTATCAAGAAATTCTAGATGACCCTGCTAAATTCAAATCTTTTTATGATAGCCAAACTGATGCGACACGGATGGCGCTTGGTTCTCAAGATCCAAATGCGCACATTGGTGGCAATCCGGATACAAATCGAGAAGCTATCAACAGAGATCAAATTTTAGAAATTGGTAAACAAATTGGTGAACAGTTACAACAAAATCCTGAATCCATTACTGCAAGCAGCTCTACTAGTGGTGCTTTGAAAGTAGAATTAAATTCAAATGGAGATACCGTAACACCTGTTCCAGAGCAAACCCAACTAAAGCAACCTGTTCAACCAGCTGAATCAAATCCACCCACTATCTCAGATAACAAAGTTGATCTGAATAATCCAGTCCGCTCTGCATCTTCTTACGAAACAGTTCAAGCACCTGTGCAGCCAATACAGGGAGATCAAGCTACAATAGCAAGTCGTGAAGTTTTAGATCTAAAAACAGCTTCAACATCTGAAGGGATAAATACCAGACTTCAAACAGAAATTGTTGAGAACACCCCAGAAAACTTAGCATCGAACCTTTCTCAACGGATTCAAGTTGAAGTTGATAGACGACCTACCGAGACAGTAATAACTAATCAAGCTGTGCAAACACAACAAGCTTCTCTTCATAACAATGATCCTTTATCACAAATGGTAGGGACTTCACTACAAGGACAATCGACTTCAAAAGATATTTACACAGCTAAAACCAGTCAGTTAATAACTAAAATTGAAAATTTAGGAGAAGAACTTAGAGATCAACTTCAAATTGACCGAACAACAGAAAGGTCATTAGAAATCAGAGCACAAGTTGCAAGAGAATCACTGAGTAGTTCCTTTAAAGTGCTTGAGAGTACTAGTAATAAAAATCTACGCACTTCTTCGGTACCAAATGAGTTAAGTAAAAAAATTCAAGTTAGTTCTCAACCAGTAGAGAGAGATCGCGTCAAAGCTCAAAGTCTTACCGTCCAAAAAGAAGATCAACTGACTGTACGAAACATCAACCGTCCCACTGCGAACCTCAACCCACAAGACATTACTAGGCTGGCTGAATTATTGCGTAATAGCAGGCAATTAGTAGATAGAATTGGCAAAACACAAACTGAAGCTCTTATTAAACGCCTAGAACAAATCCCTAAGATGATTGACTCTAATCGATTACAGGATCGAAGCTTATCCGATAAGCAATTAACTAGAATTGTTATTAGAGAGTTAATGAATACCACCGGAAGAGAAGATGCTCTCAAATTGCTGCGTACATTACGCCAATCTCAAATGACAACGGATAGCACAACAGTAGAGCGAAGCATCAAACAAACGCAATCACCAGTAGTAACAGAACAAATCAGTAGACAAATTGCTAGCCGAGTCGCTGTTGCAGCCAATCAAAAAGATATCAGTCGACTAACGCAAATGCTTCGTACAAATGAAGCACTTACTAAAAAATATGGCATTGAAACTATCCAAAATCTAAGCAAACGCCTTGAACAACTTGTCCAAGATCCAACGAAGCTCGACAGACAAAAATTCAAAGCTCTTATAAAAGAAATCAGGGAAAGCCTCGGAAAAGATGGTGATAAATTAATAAAGCAACTCTACCGTGATATCCAACTCAGAAACAATTTAAACGACAGATCTTTGCAGGCAAGACAGTTAGAAGTAAGAGTTAGTGTTGAAAGAACAGAACGAATTTTATCTGCAATGCGATTAAATAATCTTCAGATGAGCTCGTTGCCGAACGCGCTACAACGTTTAATTGCGGTCTATCTAATGCAACAAATTGCACAATACAGAACTGCTCAAGATTTAATCGCGATGGTAGAAGAAGTTAATGCTGAATGGGCCGCAATGCTCAAAGAAAAAGATATTGAAATGCTGCTTAGAGCTGGTATTGAAGTAGCAGATTCCGATGCAGGAAATCCACGCAGAAAGCGACGTGTCGTAAGTAGGTCAATTCCACAAGATATTTCAGATAAAAGACGAGTCATCGGTAGCGGTAAAAAACAGGTTGCCACAGAAGGCATTACTGCTACTTCGAAGAATGCAGCAAAAATTGGACAAAATGTTAAAGCTGAAACTAGCTCACCTATCGCTGAGTTGATAATTTCTAGGGTTAAAAGTGATGATAAGAAGCCTAAGGAATCGGATGAATAACATTATCCTTTTCAGCTTCCTCAATTTTAGGCTTATCATCCGATTTAACGCGCGTGATTATTAACTCTGCGATAGGACCATTTGTATCAGCTTTCACTTGAGACTTAGAACTCTGAGTTTGGGCAGAAAGCTTAGACCCCGATGTCATACCTTCTCCAAGTGATTGTTTTGTTGCTGATTGAACTTTTCTCCTCTTATCGCTCATCAAATCAACACTACTTCTGATTCGTTGTCTTGTTTTCCTTTTGTAGCTATCTGAATCAGAAACAATATCAATACCTGCACGTAAGAGCATCTCTATATCGATATCTTTCATACGTTCTGCCCACTCAGAGTTGATCTCTTCAATCATGGCACAGAGGTCTTGTGCTGATCGATATTGAGCAAGTTGCTGCATAAGATAAACAGCAATGATTTGTTGTAATGCCACCGGCAAAGTTTGTAACTGTGGTACATATCCCTTCAACAACCCAAGCGCTCTATCAATGTGCTGAGGTTCAGTCCGAATTTGTTCTCTTCTTTGGAGTCCCGCTTCCACAGTGCTGATCGTTTCACCGCGAGGGCGTACTTGGAGATTTTTTATAATCTCTCCCATTACTCTTTGAGCATCAACTGTTCCAAGTGATTCGCGAAGGTCCTTCAAAATCTCACGAAGAACCTGTTTTTCTGATATAGACTTTTCATTCGTAGTCTGATTCTTTAAAAGTTTTGCTAACTCCTCCAACCGCTTTGAAACCTGTAAGATAGCCTGTTCAGCATGCTTACGTGACAAGGCTTCATTTGCTCTAAGCATAAGTGCAGCACGAATTAAATCAGATGATTTAAAATTCCGATTAACTTGATGAATTCGAAGATTGGTTTGTTCTTGTGTCTTAAGGGACTCCACCGGACGAAAATTTTTTACTCTTGCTGCCTGATCTCGTTGTTGGTCAATTAAACTGAGCTCTCGAAGCATTCGAAGTGCCTCATGTCGACCCACAACACGAACTAACCCTTGCAAATGAGCTCTTTGCGCTTCTCGATTAGATTCAACAGCTTGGGCACTGCGCTGTTGTTGCATCTGTCTTGCAATTTGTTCAGCTTGCTTAGCTAATTGTTGCAGTTGTGTTCCTTTATTCTGTGCGTTTAAAGCTTGGGTTACTCTTAGCATCTGACTAAGTCGAATATAATCTTGTGAAGTAGCATTAATAATGACTCGCTCAGTTAAGAGATTTTTATTTGCTCGCTCTTGTAAAGTTGTTGAACTACTCTTTCCAGAACTCTTTTCTTCGACACGAGGATTTTTTTGATTTTCAAGTTGCTGTAATCGTTCTGTGAGCATTTTAGCGTTAACATCACGTATCATTCTTACTGTTGGCTCTGTACCTATCGATTTTGAAATATCGCGAAATAATAATTTAATTGCTTCACGATTAGTCACGACGTTCTCAGATGTATGCTGTAGATTTTTTTGCTCTTGAATAGATCTTGCAATTTGCTCAGTACGCATTGCGAGTTCTTCAGTTTTTTCTATTCCAATTCGAGACTCAATAATTTGACTATCACGAATGGATTGAGCAACAAGTTCTAGCTCTTTGGGTGTAGTAATTTTTAGAGCCAAACCTTCAACAGGTTCATTATTGATTTGCTGATTCGCCGATTGTCTTTCCGAGTAAGTATTGGAGTCTAGCTTTACAGCAGATTCTAGAACTTCTGGACGCCTTACAAGTTGATCCTCAAAAGTATTTTTATTCTCCTGAGTTTTTTGTCGTAACGTATCTAGATGCAGAGAAACATCCTCGCCAGGAGATGTTGCCAATTGCTCGATTGGCTTTAAGGGCTCATGTAATGACGTTTTGATTTCCTGCACTAAGGAATCGTTTGGCACTTTTTGTATATTCTGTGCTTCTATTTGAACTTTAGAAATATTGTCATTGTGCTGATCTGCTTCAGGTGAATATTGAGATGGAGTGTTTTTTGAAACAGGAGTTTCCTCTTCATGTTGTTTTGCCTTCTGTTCTTGAGACAACGATTCTTTAACAGAGACTTCACCTTGAACCTGTTTTCCTGTTTCTGTGCCTTCTTTATTGCCGAATAATCCCTTTTTACCAAGTAATGGATTCTCTTTTTTAGGGACATCAGTAGGTTTCAAACCTTCTTTACATTTACAAGTTCCAACACACCCACACTCCAAACGGCCTGTATCTACATCCGTCTTAAGGTCCCCTCCTTTCTTTAAATCTTTTGATACTACTTTTTCGTCAATTTCACCTTCTTCGCTCTTAAGAGTGGGAATTTCTTCCGAGAATTCCTTTTTCTCAAATATACCTTTCTTTCCTAGTAATGGATTTACTTTTTTGGGCACGTCTGAGGGCTTCAATCCCACAGAACATTTACACGTACCAACACAACCACATTCTAAGCGGCCAGTATCTATACTAGTTTTAATATCTCCTACAACAGGCTTTTCATTTTCTACAGATCCCTTAGCTCCAGCTGTCTGATTGACCGTCTGTCTTTGCGTACTCATATTCGTCTACTCTACTGACGATTTACGACCCAAGAAGAAATCTTTCCTGCTAATTCATTCACAGACTCGTGATTTAAAAATGTTCGAACATGTTGTTGAATAGTAAGGAGCTGAAATGCCGATTGCGAATCAAACGGCGTAAGGTTATCTGTAACAGCTTCCCAATCTATAGTTTGACCAAGAAGTGTCTCTAAATATGTTGCATACTCCCCATACCTAACACCTGCATCTTCTTCGATTACTCCGAGTGCTTGTGATGTAGAATTAAGCAGATCTACTAGCCCATTGGCACGTATTTGATCAAGAAATTGTTGCGAACGATCACCTACATTATCCGGATTACTGCACCAATCAACGATCAACTTAGCTGAAGCTAAAGCCCAAAAGCAGAAATCATGCCCGAGAAGTTTTCGATATTCTTTATCACTCTCTGGACTAGCCGGATAGCTCATCTCTTGCAATAAGGACCCGCTGGTAAGTTCCGAAGCATGAGTTGGATCATACAGACTTATAAAATATTCTTGGAGTCTACGGGATAAGAGATTCCCCGATACAAAGGGTGCTGAAGGGTCAAGTTCGCTTGTAGTAAAGTGGAGTTCTCCTAATGTATGGGAGCCATTTACATGAAACCCGAGGCGTTGCATAAAATCTGAAATTTCATGATCAACAAACTCTACATTAATCCCATCAGCCTCAGGAGCTAACAATCCACGAAACATGTCATGAACACACCCCTTACGAGTTATACAGCTTGCGCCATTATGTCCTTCCATTCTTGCTTGTCCTAAATCAAAAATATGTTTTGTAAAAATTTCCATACAGTTCTACTTCTTTAAAAGAGCAACAACGAGTATCACATAGTACTTTATATTAGCGCAACTTGGTTGCGTTTAGATATGCTATAAAAAATACCTTCCAGAATCCACCGAATATTTGAATATCTAAAGAGCTTCTTAATTACCAAAAAGAAAGTAATTTGTTGAAGATTCCCCCCAGCCGGGTTCTATCTATGTTGTTTTTTTATGGTGTATATCTATAGAAATTCATTAATCATTTTTGAATATCTCTGTAGCTATATGAATCAACAATTGACATAGTACGACGACAGGGCAATAATGCAACCTAGTTGCGTTAAGATAAATTATACTATGAAAAAACTTCCCACAACGGTCCTATCTGGATTTCTAGGTGCTGGAAAGACCACCCTACTCAACCATATCCTGAGTAATCGAGAAGGTTTAAAAGTAGCCGTTATCGTGAATGATATGAGTGAAATTAATATTGATGCCGAGCTAGTAAAAGGCGGCATGGCATCACTGAGTCGTACTGAAGAGAAACTTGTAGAGATGACCAATGGGTGTATCTGTTGCACACTCCGTGAAGATTTAATGAAAGAAGTATCCAAACTTGCCAATGAAGGTCGTTTTGACTACTTGCTCATCGAATCAACTGGAATATCCGAGCCAATGCCAGTGGCTTCAAGTTTTGTCTATGACATGGGAGAAGGTGCAAATCTTTCTGAAGTTTCAACTCTCGATACAATGGTCACAGTGGTTGATGCGGCTAACTTCCTTACTTTATATGAATCACACGAGGACTTAGTTGAAGCAAAGCTTGCCGAAAATGATCAAGATGATAGAACAATTGTCGATCTTCTTACTGAACAGATTGAGTTCGCAAACGTCATCGTTCTCAACAAGTGCGACCTTGTTGATGACTATCAACTTGGAAAAGTTGAGGGAATTATCAAAGCTTTAAATGCAGATGCAAAAGTTATTCATAGTCGTTTCGGTAAAGTTGATCTCCATGAAATACTGAACACTAAACTTTTTGATTTTGAAAAAGCATCTCAGGCACCAGGATGGGCTAAAGAGCTTTCAGGTATTCATATTCCAGAAACAGAAGAATATGGTATTTCAAGTTTTGTATATCGAGCTCGAAAACCTTTTCATCCAGAGAGATTTAACGAACTTACAAAAACAGAGTGGCCTGGTGTGTTGCGATCAAAAGGATTTTTTTGGTTAGCTTCGAGAAATGATTGGGCAGGTATTTGGTCACAAGCAGGTGGTTCGTGCCGAGCAGAGCCTGCTGGTAAATGGCTTGCTGCATCGCCTAAAGAGATGTGGCCACCAGAAGTCATGGAAGATAGTGAATTTTTGAAAGACTGGCACCCTCGGTTTGGCGATAGACGTCAAGAAATAGTTGTCATTGGTATTGATATGGATAAAGAGGATCTTATAGCTTCTTTTGATAGCTGCCTTTTGAATGACGATGAAATGAAGCTTGGTGAAAACGAATGGAGTACGTTCAAAGATTCTTTACCGCGTTGGGTTTTGGAATCTGATAATGAGTCTCAGTCTGCTCATGAAGGGGCCTCTGCTTAATTTTGATTGATTTTTATAATTCCAATTCAAGTAAATTTTGTGTCAAAAGTCCTTTGACATTGGTGACTATCTTTCTTCTTTTGTAGTCAAAGGCGATCAGTCTTAGCACCACGTGCCTCTAGTTCCTTAGAAATGAACTTCTCAAAGGGGTTATGGACACCTAACTGGCACGGAGTCACGACCATTAATTTTCTTTATCCTAGTTACATTGTAGCAATGATATCTTCTTCCTCAGAGAGAGAAAGCGGGTAGCGTCGAGGTATCCATCCTCATAAAATCGCATCATGATAAACGCTCTTGTTCATTTCACTACTCGGTTCACTGTTTTAATTCTTTGCTTATTTTTATCTCTCTGTTTAGAGAGCCAAGCCGAGTGGATTACACCAGTAAATGCTTCAATTGCGTCGGATAATGCTGACAATCTACAGGTCGCATTTTCTGCTGATGGCACTCGTGCTGTTGCTGTATGGCGAATTGGCAATGGTGGACAATTTCTTATCCAAGGAGCTACTGGACGAATTAGTGGTAGTAGCATTACGTGGGAGACACCAGTTGATCTTTCCTCTTTTGGTTCCGTAAATAGAACACCACGAATTGCAATTTCTGCTGATGGCTCAACAGCAATTGCATTATGGTCAAGCGATCTTATGAGTGATAGCACACTAGAAAGTCGTATTGCTCAGATTAGTCCCAGCTCAACTACTTGGGGCTCCGCAGTCACAATCTCTGCTGCTGGTTTCCCAGATTTTTCTCAAGTACGGATCTCTTCTAACGGTTCAAAGGCAACTGCAATTTGGCTTGGATACGATGGAAGTCATTTTATTGCACGTACTGCTTCTGCAACTATTACAGGAACAACTCCTTCTTGGGGAAGCGTCACTGACCGCTCTGCTTCTGGAGCTTCAGCCGATAATCCAAAAATTGAGATCTCTTCTGATGGCTCATTAGCCACTGCAATATGGCAATTTCCTATCTCAGGAACGCAGCGAGTGCAAAGTGCTTCTGCAATAATCACAGGTAATACTCAAGATTGGAGTACGGCAACAGAACTGTCTGCTGCAGGTGGCGACGGCACTATTCCCGATTTCAAACTCTCAACCGATGGAAGCAAAGCAACAGCAGTATGGCTAAGAGTAGATGGAAGTACCAATAAAATTGTCCAATCAAAAAGTGCAACGATTATTGGTAAAGTTGCAAGTTGGGGATCAGTTACGGATCTTTCATTATCAGGACAAGATGCATCACATCCTGTCATTGGATTAAGTGCAGATGGTACAAGCTCCACTGCTTTCTGGTCCCGCAGTAATGGAAGCGTTGCTATAGCACAGTCGCGATCTGCAACAATTTCAGGAAACACAGCAACATGGAATGCAACTATCAGTGATTTATCTGCTGTAGGTGAAAGTGCAACACGAAATAAAATTGCTTTATCCTCAGATGGAACGATGGCAGTAGCTGTTTGGCTTCGCTCTAATGGAAGTAACGATATTGTTCAAGGATCACTTGCATCAATTTTTGAAGCCACAGCTAATTGGTCAGCGGCAGAAAATATTTCAGCATCTGGTCGCGATGCAGAAAATCCTCAAGTTGCAATGTCGGCAGCCGGAACAAATTCGATCGCCATGTGGAGTCGTTTTAACGGTACTTATATTTATGCTCAATCTTCATTAAATGGAATCGCACCAACACCGACCCCAACGCCACTACCAACAAATACTCCAACCATTACTCCGATACCAATACCGACTCGTCCTGATAGAATCTGTGTAACTGGTGATGGAAGCAGTGCAAGCAAGCCGTATGTTGGAAGCTATCCTTCACAAACTATTTATGGATTTCCTGCATATGCATTAACAAGCACCTCACTCCCATATCACATAGCCTTTGTTTCCAGTTATTCAGGCTTTGCTAACGGACCTGGCCTTTTAGAATTTAGAAAAGAAGGCTCGCTACCGATGGGAACATATACCCGAAATAACGCCCCAGGCAAGTTATACGTCACAGCAGGTGCTTGTCCTGCTACCCCTGCTCCGACTCCAACACCAAGTAATTATATAGCGGGCAACATTTCGTGTCCTTTAAATGGAATTTGTCCTGCCACTTCTGCTTCAATAAGCAAAGCATCAAGCTCGTCTCCACAGGGAGTAAGCTCAACTTCCAAAACAGCTATTCAAACCGTACTAGTCGGAAGCGATGGTAGTTATCGTTTTGATAATCTAGCAGCAGGCACATATTCTATTATCTTTAACTCAGATGGACTTGATTTAAATCAATCTACGATCACAGTAACTCTTGAAGAAAACGGCTCTGCAACTGCTCCTGACATCGAAGCAACTGCTCTTACTTTCAATGACAAAGGGTGCAAAATTAGCAACAAAGTAAAATTAAAAGTAACAGCAACATCATCTGCGAAAGTTCTCAAAGATACAGTTATTGATCAAATATTTTATGGGAATATTTTAGCAAGTGAAAAACTGTCTGCGAGCAAGAAAACAAAATATATCAGCTCACTTTCAAAGTTAGAAAAACAAGTAAACAGTTCTTTCAATAAAATATCGCGTATAGCCTCAAGCCTCCCGAATGCGACCAGATTATCTTGCCCAAAAAAGAATCTCTGCAAACGTCGTGATTATACAAAAACCAGAAAATCATATGTAGCTGAATTAACAAAAATAAATCGCGTTGCAATCAACATTGTTACAAGCTTAGCAAAAACATTTCCAACAAAAACAAATATTGCTGTTGGGAAAAAATCATTAAAAACAATCAAAAAACAGTACCGTAAAAGCTTGAGTGACGCAGCTAAATTGCCAACGGTGAGTGAAAGTTGTCGGGTTACAGATTAACGGGAATTAACGGTGACGCTACTGCTCTGTGGAAAACATCAAAAATTTCTCATTACCCCTTCGCGTACTTCCTGTCCTTCGCGTTATTTTTCCTCTCAATAGTACCCCTAAAATTTAACGAGGAAGACAGAGAGAAGACGAATGAACGCCTTTTCTATAGAGCAGTAGCGCCACCGCTTCCTTCACCGTTTTCTTATAAAGTTAATTCGCCGCCATCGAAGTGTTCGTATTCAACGTCTGCGGAAACTCTTCCAGCTGCCTCATCGAAGCTGTTCCTACACAAACCGCAAGCATTCTTTGGAATCGTTTAAATACACTTTCTTGACGGTAAGGAACATTATACTTCTGGCAAAGCGCTTTTACTTTAGGTTGGATCATTCGATATTTTAACATCGGTAGATCTGGAAACAGATGATGCTCAATTTGGTAATTAACCCAAATACAAAGGTAGTCAGGAATCTCGTGACCACATCGATAGTTAACAGAACCCATTATCTGAGTAACATAAAACTGATCTTTGTTGTCATAATGAAATTGATACCGATAAAGATCATCTGCAGTATGATTTGGACCGATAACTAAAAAAGAATGAAAATTTGTCATAGCCTCTGCAAGTATTTTGTTCACAAAAACCCAGAAAACAGCATTACTACCTAGTGGCAAAAATAATAAAGGTATCAATACAAAGTGAACAACTCCGTATGGCAAATAGCAGCTTGTCCATAATCTTCTAACAACTGGATTCGTTAATTCAAAAATATTTCTTAAAGTAATAAAAACTAAGTGATCATCTTTAAGTCTTTTATGATTCACAGGATCAAGTGTACTAATTGTATTTGGTGCGTAATAAATAATCTTCCAAGAGATAGATGCTATTCCCATCGCTATGTACTTTAAGAAAAGTGGGATTTTTAAGTTTCTTAAGTACTCAGTGTATCTTTCGACTAAATCAGGATCTTTTTCTTCGCCGGTATGGTAATGATGCAAAATATTATGTTCGTAATACCATGCTGCCGGATGAATCCAATCAAACCAATCTAGAAATCTTCTGTAGCCTTTTGCAAAATACCGACTCGTAAGCCTATCGGGCATACCCGGAACTTTATCATATCCACGATGGGAAACATGATGCGCTACCAGCCATCGAGTAAAATGGCCTAAGCTAATAAAGAAAGATGCAATTGGATTAAATGCTATCCATGCAGTTGCGTATCCAAAAATCGTCGCAAACCTGCCGTACCATTCCACACGCTTTAAATGCTTAAGGTCGTTGACGTCTATAGCGGAAACAGCTTCGTCACGGATTGCTTCTAATTCTTTTCCAAATGCAGAAATATCAACGTGCGCTATCGGGGAACAATTTGACAAAAGTAATGGGTCCTTTAACCCGTGGATTGAAAAATAGTCATGACTAAGTCACTTTGCCATAAACATTACATTTGTGGCGATGACATAGTAGATGACATATTAAAGGAGTGCTCTAGAAAAAGCACTTTGGGGATAACGATGACGGTTTTTGGTACAGGGTAACTTTCAATATGATTGAAAGTACTGAAGATACTATATCATCCTAGTTACCTTGTACCAAATTATTTCTCTCCAACTAAATACCGATGCAACCAAAAACCACTGTATCCAGCTTCATAGCAGGTACTCACTTGCGCACCCTGGAAATACTTCACAATAAAATTCAAAACTGCCTCTCCTCTGGGTGCTATGCGGCAACGCTTTACGGCTACCCCCTTACATACGGCACTCAACATAAAAAAATCCCTGTGGACATCCATTCCTATGAAGACTTTTTCACCAATATACGATATTTTTTCGTTGTTCATTTGATTCCTCCGATTTTTGTTAACTTTAAAACTTCTTTATTTAAAGTTCTAAAATCGGAGGTTTCTTTTCGCAACTAGGCTTCTACATAACAACTATCCATGAGAATCAATTTCAACTTGAAGCTGCTGAGTTTGATCCAAGCAGACTTGAAATCACAACACCAACGGTACAATAGAAAAAGCAAGCTTCCTATCCACAACGGCCATCAACGGCGTTAGGAATACTCATCAAAATTGATTCTAGAGAGCAACGATCTGTACTGCCTGCGGGATAGACAAAGACCTCTTGGATCAGACCTGCTTCGTATTGAATCACCACACAGACTGGTTCTGGCGTTTTTATGGATTCATTTTGAGCAGTCGTCGGCACCGATACGGTGCCTTGATTATCTGGCTTAAACTCAAACGAGCCATCAGCAGCAGTTGTTGTCTGCATACTTTCAACACCTAATGAATCAAGGGGCAGATCTTGAACAGGGCGACACGTTCCATCAATGACAATGCCTGTGCTGTTGATTTCACCTGTACCAGAGGAACCTCCGCCACAACCTATACAAAATAGATTGACTGCAATGCAAAGCGCACACAACAAGGTATTGCTTCTCTTATGATGCTTCATGTGTATCCCCTTGGTCTTTCTCTTTTTGTTGTTTATCAATTAGTTTCACACGAGCGAATGAACCAAACACAAAGCGCACGGTGCCTTGATTCTTATCGGTTAATGTTTGCTCTGTTAGATCTCGGTCATACGATGCTACATGTTGACGGATTCGCTCATGAAACGTGGCAGCTTCCTTTTGAATCCACGCTTGTAGTGTCGCTTGATACTCAACAGGAATATTATCATATGATGTCGTTGTATGATGATTTGGCTTAACGCCACTGGCAGTAATATTTTCTTCTGCACAAAGTAACAAATCATCAATATCACGGGCAACTAAACCTGCACTTTGCTCATCATTTGCCGTTGTGACAAATCCTTTTTTCAAGAGTGTAACAATTGCATCTTGTATGGATACAATACCAAGCCGTTCAAGTTCACGTAAAACTGTTGCAGGATGCACATCAGAGCCACAGCTGCGAACAAGCTCGGCAAATTCACTGCGCTCATTGCCACAAGTCAGTGAACGCAACGCACCATCTTTATCTTTAAATTTTTTCTTACTTTGCCACGCGCCGATGACATGAATTAACAAAGAGGTTCCATCGCGTTGGGGCTTACTCCCTTTCAAAAACGCAGCACAGTCTTTACGGTGCACACCTGTCATAACACTCAAGCGACTTGCCGTGAGCGCTTCGCCGTTTTTTTCAAGCAGCTCAGCACCTGCTTCAAGCAGCGCGTGCTTCAGTGAATCAATCCCTTCAGACAGCACCACACCGCGTCGCAAGAAGAATCGAGCGAATGGACGAAGGAGAACTGGAAGAAAACTTCGTTGAGACATTTTTATACCGAGGTACCATTTTCCCTTGACGAGACAAGAAAAGCTATGGCATCCTCCCTTGCATGGGAAATTTTCCCATATTTTAACGTCAAAGGAAAGTATTATGTTTAAAAAAATTATTACCCTCGTTGGGGTCTGTTGCATGGCGCCATGCCTTGCGATGGCTGACAACGAAGACTGTCAAAATCGCTGGGATACCCTCAATCAGAGTATTTCGGACCGCTATATTGAACTTGATAAGCAATGCGCTATAAGCGACTTAACCTGCAGCTCAGATCCAGCTGACGAGTGCAACACGATGAGCGATGAGTGTCGTGACCTGTACGATGCCCTGTCATCTGAAGTTCAAAAGGATACAGAGTCCTTAGCAGCAGAGTGCCCATTCCAAGTTGAATCGGTCAGCACTAAAGGAACTTCGGCAGCACTGCAAAAAGCTACCCATCGTGCCAACGTACTTGATAAACGAAATCAAGGACTCAAAAAGCAACTGAAAAAATTAAAACAAAAAAATGCACGGTTTGAAAAGCGACTACGTAGCACAGCGTGGCGTCTGCAGCAGTGCCAGAAGCAGTAATGCTCACTCAGTGGGCCTTTTTCACAATGAGGCCCACTTTTCTTTCCTCTATTTTGGGCGAAACTCTTATTGGTACAAGATAACTTTCGGTTAGATCGTAATCCAATGTAACTCTTATCCAATAATAGTTACCCTGTAACGATTACATCTTCTCAGCTAAATTTTTAGCAACTCAGAAGAAGAGTCAAACAAACCTGGGGTGATCCCCATTTAGCGGAAGAATATAATTGGTACAAGGTAACTCGGAGAGAATATAATTGGTACAAGGTAACTCGGATTATATAATACTTTTAGTAGGTTAAATCATATTGAAAGTTACCCTGTACCAAGATCTTCTTCAGCAAGGCAAGGTAACGCTGTAATATCAATATGTTAGGCACAAGTATGCGAACTCTAGCCTATAGATTAAAGTAAAATTGTAGTAAAAAAGTCGAATCAAATCTGGTAGATGGTCCGATAATGGTATGAAGTAAATAGAATATATCACTGCATGCCGAACACTTTGCAATCATCCATAGCTCAGCAATTATGCGCTTCGAATAGTGCCTTAATGGTGAAGCATACCCCAGCGCAGCTTGAAAGCGCTGCCAAGAATCTTGCAAATGACGTTTCTTCATTTGCAAGTCAAGTCAACTTACGCGCAGCAGATCTTAAAAAACTTAAGCTTGATGATTATTCCTTGCAATCTATCAGCAGCATGGATGATCTGGAATTGGAGGTTAAGCAAAAGTTACTGACTGAATCAATCGATGCAAACAAGCTTACCCTAACCAGCATGATAGAGCAGTTATCGTGTCGGGAAACCACCAACCAACTTTCTGATGTAATAAATGATTATTTTGACTGCTTAACCGCTACCCTTCACGATAATCAACTTCTGCATGCTGTAACAATTGAACTTTCTAATCGAGCACATGATCAGTATGACCAGCAGCTAAACGATCTTGGTGTTGATAGAAGTACTGTCGTCAGTAAAGTGTGTGCAGTATGGGACGAGATACGCGAATTAAAGAAACCTGTACTTGGCTTTTGGAGGAATAAGGATTCTATTCGTCACAAGCAAGAGCTAGCAGATAAGCTTCAAGACTTATCACATTCAAAACTTTTGTATTCGAATAGAGGTGAAAGCAGATATGAAATTAGTGAATATGAACAAGAAAATTGTGTTGAAAATTTTGCCAAAGCTGGATTTAAATTATGTGCAGAAAATCGCCTGCAGTTAGATCAAGAGCTTCAAGATCAGTTGAAAAGCTTTTTGGATAAGTACCGAACACCACTACCAGAAGGTCACCAAATTACGCCCGAATTTATCAAAGGATTGATGCCAGTAGAATATTTTATGTACTTTGCATCATTTGCTTATGACTTACCTGACAAGGATATCGAAGCTCTAGATCCCAGCATTCATATCTATATTAATCGCCTAGATCAGGAGGTTCCTACTTGGAGGGCAATATTTGTTAGTGGCGCATACGATCAACATCGAATTTTGTCTGCTAGACTTGCAGAAGTGTACGCTGATGTAATGAGTGAGCTAGTATCAATGAGTGAGGGTGAGGTCATACCTAGTCAAATCGAATCACTTCAGCACCACTTGCCTTCAGCATCATGGATACGTGCTGTATATGTTCGGTCCTTTAACGAGGTACGTTTAGCAGAAGAATTGCTTAATTTTGTGCATACCGAAGATTTGCTATCAATAAGATCTGAGGTCAACATCGATGATAATCGATCTTATTCAAATGTAAGGTATGAACCCCCTTATTTGGGGTATCATGAAAGTAACGCAAGAGAATCATTTGATAAAGTTATGTCAGCTTTTCGAGGATACGATACAACAGGGGTTCGTACATGCGAGGGCGGACATCGAATCGCATTAGATCTTTTAATTAACTTAACATTAGATTCGTCAAATCCATTACCTGCTAACAAACTTAGAAGGGAAGAATTTTATCGCAGACTTATCGCGGCTCCACAAACTGTACGTGAAGTATCAAGGGTGATGAACGGATCGATAACTGGTGCTGACTGGCACATAAGAAAGGCAATCGGGTCACATAACAATAATGTAGTTGATGACATAGAGACTGTAGATGTTGAAACATGGCCCGCTGAACTTAAAGAAGCCAAAAAACTGCTTGATGCCAACCCCGAATCCTACTACGTACGCGAAGATATTAAGTGGAAAGCACTTTTATACATAAGGCAGAATGGGAGTAGTTACGAGAAAAAAGTAGCCACGAATTTGTGTCGGGACTTATGTCTAAATGAAGAAGTTGCAGATATCCTTTTAGATACCTTCACCGATAATCCCGAAGGTAGTGGCACTAGTCGTAGCATCATTGTTAGTTCAGTTATTAAAAACCCGTCTTCTGGTGTCGAAAATCTGCTTGCCGCTTTAAGGCGTGATACCAGCTTAGTCGATAGCGACAGGAAATTTCTTGCTTGCGTAGCCCTTTCAACCGCAGAACTTAAGCCAAACTATACCGAGAATGAAATAGTAGAAACTTTATCAATCAAAAAAGAGGAGCTAGTTCAGTTATCAAAGTTAGTCGACTTAAGTCTAGAAGAAACAGAACAAGCAGCGATAGGAATCGCAACTTTTAAAAAGTTAAAGATACAATCTAGAGGCGATTGGAAGCTAAGTTATGACTTGGTAGATTATCTTTTAAGTTCGGTTGAACGTGAAGATATAATTGAAATTGGAAGAGATCCCGTAAACTATGGTCAATTATACGAAGAAGTAAAGTCAGCTATTTCGCAAACGTATGGAAGTGGAATTTATGATGCCTTGTACTTAATAAGAAATACAAATTTGGTCAAAGAGCATATCGAAGAATATAACGAGCTAAAGCAGATATCTAGAGGAAGTCCTAAATATTCAGATATTAAGTCTAGTCCTCGTAATATTGTTCTAAACGAAATGGGGAATACACGTGGATCCTTCATTTACGCTGCGACAAAAGTCGATGTTCTGAGCGATGGTGATTTAGATAGAATTTCTAAATGCCAATTAAATCAGAAAGCATCAAATGCTAGCGAAGTAAAAGAACTGCTTCAAGAAATCAATAAGTGCATTAATTCTAAATCGGCGGAAGATACGCTTTTAAAAGCGATGTTATCAACTGCATATTGGACTAAATATATTAGTGAGGATTTGCAAAGATTTGAAGAAGTCAAGAAAATTGCAAGTCATACAGCAGAAGTTTGTGGTCAAGAAGTACGGTTGGCTCATGATATGTTGGGTGTAATTACATCTATGCTGGAAACACATCTTAATTTAAAGACTTCAATTAATTTAGATGAATTTCCTTTGATCCGTGAACTGGTTAGAAGCAGTGGAAATAGACTTTTTAGTCCCGACCTAGAAGCCAATTTAGACAGACGGAATGAAGTACAGGAAGCTGTGCAACTTTGCGCTTGGTATTTAGAAGCGCAAACAAATGGAAATCTTCCTAATCGATTAACGCTACTAATAAATAAAGATATTTCATTTGGTGCGTCAATTATCCCGGGATTATTTCGATTGCCCTTTGAGTACAATAACGATGAATCAGTAGAGGTCTTGGCGGACTTTTTAAAAGATGCACCTGCAACAAGGACATCACTAGTATTAAATCAAGGTTTAAAGTTAGCTACTGGCCCACTAAATTTGCTATCTAACCAATCACAACTACCTGTTGTCATGCAATCGTTGGGTCAGATAGCAGATGCGGGATTTGGAACTCTTGATGGATTTAACGGAGTTGAGCAAATTGGTGGTATTTTGCGCGACCAGCAAATCGCATTGGCTCCATCTGAAGTTCCTATTATCGTAGATTTTTTCCGAGATTTTGGGGTTAGTCCTTATCCTTCGTTGTTTATGGCTTATCGCGCATTAAGTATGGGAGGAGCGGTCCCTAAGTCATTGGTCGGAGATTCTGTAACACTAAGTGGAAAGCAAGGGATTTCGGAATTAAAGACTACGATGAACACACTTCTTGGTGCGCTTGTGAATAGCGGTCAATTTTCCATGCCATCCCCGGTAGAATTAGAAGTAATTGCAGCGATTACTCGTTATCACGAATCGCAATGGAAGACGAATGTAAACTTTGAATCGTTCTTAAATAGCTTTCAATTTTCTGCGCAGCAAGGGCAGATTGCTCCAGTTCCTGATCATATGAAGCCAGGATCTTTCCTAGCTTCAAGATTAGATGAGCGAAGCGCGCAGAATTTTTCTATGTCGCATGATTGCTCGTTAAAGGTTTCGGAGTATCTAAAAGATATTCAATGGTGTGAAGAACGTTCCGCAGATAGGGTATTTTCTGAAGTAAAGGCCGAGCTAATTTTCGAGCTAAAGCAAATAGAATCAGTGCTTACAGCAAAAAAGAAAGAGCTTTCGCGGGAAGAAGAAGTAAAAGCAATCACCAAGCAGATGGGAATGTTGTCTGACGCCATTAAAGTTATAGAAAAGTCCAAAGATCATTGCGATTTATTGCATAAGGTGTCTAGTCATAAGTTTTCTAAACGCGAAGCAGCATCTATAGCTGCGCCATTAAGAAGGTTGTGCTTTAAATCTGCCTTAGAACTTAATCATAGTGAACCAGCAGTCTTGAAATTAGTCGGGGGGAATATTGATATATCGACACTTGCCCCAGTATTAGAGTTTGTAGAGCACCACGTGCTTGAAGAGGGTGTAAAAAAAGTTGAAATGGATGGGACAAAGCTTTCGACTAAGCAGTGTCAGGAATTAAAGCATTATTTCCCAACAAAAATATTTCGAGATGAATTAAAACGGTATCAAGGAATAGCTTCGTCAGAACAAGAAACTATTATGGCGATTCCAAATCGTTCTGTTTTAGGAGAAGCATCTGGCCAAATTTGCGATGCTTGTTGGTCACGCCAGCCTAATATTTTGGCAAATAATCCGACGATTGTGCCAGTCTTATTTGGAAAAAACCTAGATAGTCTTGATGCAAAATTACTTGGTGCGACATTGCTGATCCCTGCGCAAGTGCTGGGAACGGATGAAAAGGTAATTCTAGTAAGAGGACTAAACCCACTGCAAAGTGCTATTACAAAGTATAATGTAGGAACTTTTGTGGAAGGATTTTTAGATTATATAGAATCTTGGGCAAGCGATGCAGGATACTCAAAGATTCTAATCGTTGGCGATGGAAGCGGTAGGGCTCAGACGAATAGGCCGGATATCTCTCTTTATTTGTCAGAAAAATACGTTAAAGGAAAATCTGCTGTCTTATTGGCAGATGCGCCGGCTCTAAGTTTTAATCATTATCAAGTAAGCAGTATTTGTTACACAGCGCGTGACTTGACTAAGCCTATTGCAGAGGCACAACTAGATAGCTAATGGCGCAGGAGTCCAATCAATAAAATCTTCCTTCAGCATTTCAAAATGAAAATATCGGTGACGCTACCCGTTTTTGTGAGGATAACGGGTAGCGTCACCGATATGTGAGTACAGCAATTGCCTTGTTCTTTTGGTTCAATTCCTGCCTTAGTTCGCTTCACTTTTGCTTTCGCAAAAGCAAATCGCCCACAGCAGGAATTGAACCTACGACCCCAAGTTTAGGAAACTTGTGCTCTATCCAACTGAGCTATGTGGGCAGATGCGATTGGCATAATGTACCATGCTTGCATTTTGATTTGCTATACTATCTCGTGGGTCATTTTTTTGAAGATGGAATTAAAAATCGAAACTTTTCAAGGTCACTTCAAGCCCATCTATTAATTGTGATTTCAAGAATTCTATCTGTGAAATGATTACTTCGTGAAGCGCACCAGCCCCTTTGTAGCTTTTCAAAAGATCATCTAAGCCCTCGTATTGCTCCAAGTAATCAATCATCAATTGATCGCTATCTGGTGGAATACAAGAAGATAAACTTCCCTGCAGGAGAGAGCCATAAAGCTCTGCTAAAACAGGTTCAATAAAATCATTACCAGTTGCTTGCTGAACTCTTTCAACTACCTCTCGATGCACGAGGGCAGGACAATATTCGGCTGCTCGATCAAGACTCTCAAACAGTACTTCTTTTGCCTCCTCAGAAAGTGGTGAGGCTTGTATTGAAAGAAGAAACTTTTCGACTTCATCTAATACGCTTTTGTAGTTATCCCGGTCGAGTGCAGCAATTACTTTTGAAACATAGGTAATGAGCTGTCGATTTGTGGTTTGAAAATTAGGCTCAGTATGAAGCGCCACGCGTTCTGCAATCCCCCCAATACCTGAGTTTCTAATTAATTCTTCACTTCCTAAAAAATTAATTATCTTTGCAAGTGCTTCAGAAGCATAGCCCACCGGCTCATCGTGGGCAGAAACTGATGACTTTTCTAGGAAATTATTAATAAGCTCAAAACTTCGTCTGGCTGCAGAAAATTCATACGATGAGAATTCTGCGAGAGCTATTGTCCAGAATTCCTTATCATGATCTGTGGCACCTATAAAACCCTCCTCAAGGCGATCGAAGATATAGGTTTGCTGCCCTGGAACTGCTCGCTCTATTTTGGCATATACATACCCTGCTAATTCAGCTTCAAACTGCACTTCACCAGCAATCAGAGCATCAAGATAATTATAGACATCCTCTCTCATTATGTGAGAGGTTTTTGCAATACCTACAAGTAACGATGTAATGAGGTCTGGTATCTCGGATTTATGCAGATCGGTAACACGACAGGGCAGAATTTCTAAAATTGTAGTTATCTGATCGAAGATAACATCAACAGATGAGGGTGATCGATCTAAAAACGATTCAATAAGTGCAATATAACTATCAATTGAGTATGTATTGGGTTCATATTCATCAACTGCATTAAGCCTTACCGCTTTCAACGTAAGGGATTCTAAAATACAGCGTCCTTCAGTCAATCCAACATCTCTTGAATCAAACAGCTTCATTGCATTAATCAAATGGTTGAGTGAATCAGGAATATCATTCTTTGACTCGCCAAAGCGAGTAACAATAAACTCATCGAGTTGATCTGCACTATGAATCGATGATGTAGCAAGGAGTACATGAACAATCATTCCAAATAAATGTGTATCATCTAAGGCAACGCCACTCTTGAAATCATCACAAACTTGATCAAAGAATTCTTCAAGAGACTCCTGAGAGTCAAAACATTCTTCGATAATTTTCCGCCCTACAGTTCTGTATTGTGGATCGGGTTGATTCGTTAATTTTTTTTGTGAAAAAATTGTTAAAGATTTGAGACGATCAAGTTGTCCAAAACAATCATGCCTCTCTAATTTCTCTTTAAGAGGGACATCTATAGACCCACCCTCACATATTATTCTCTTGATCTCTTGTCGAGAGAGTGAGTGGTCATATAAACCATGGCTTGGGACTACATACATCTATTTATGGTCTCATTACTGCTTACGGTATGAGGCTAACAAAAATTTAAGATTAATGGACACTAATTTTTTGAAAAAAGTGCTAACTTTTGGAATTAAATGCTCAAAAATAACGGGATTGGCGCCTCTGAGGGAAATCTAAATTATTTCACACCCTTGGAGGTGACTTTGCCCAAGCTTTTTTTCATTCTTGAAAAAAAACCATGGGATCTATCGCAAACCAGTTTTTCTCGGGTTCATATATTCTCGTTTCAAAATGAAGATGTGGGCCTGTCGCGTGCCCAGTATTTCCGACAAAGCCAATAACTTGCCCTTTTTTGACTGTATCACCCATCAACACAACATAATCGTCTAAGTGACCATAAAAGGTAACAATTGAATCACCTTTCAGAACTAAGAGCTTTCCATATCCACGAAATTTTTTATCCTGGCGAATAACAACTCCGTCGTGGGCTGCTCGAACTCGTTCAACAAATGGAGACTTAATATCAACTCCGTCGTGAAAAGAATCATTTCTTGGCCCGTATTTTGAATTCAAAGTATGAGATTCTACTGGCCATAGTAATTTTCCTATTTGCACTGAAGCATCATTGTCTTCAAGAAGTTCTTTTGAACGATTGAAGTAATAATTTTTATCTTTGCTAGACAATGAGAAAAAACTGCACCCACTGAGTAAAAATATCAGTAAGAAGATAAGAAGAATCCTAAGATTCATAACCCTGCAATAATTCAAACTCAACTTTTTTTATCTTTGCAAAATGCTTCTCCCAAACCGTTACTGTCTGTGAGAAATCATCCCCAACAAGACACGCTAAACGTCCATGCTTCATGGAAAGCTGCGCGAATAGCGAAGCTTCAATTTTAGTAGGCACACCAAGGATAAGTATCCCATCGTAAGGCTGATATTCATCCCAGCCATTCTGGATAGGACCAACTTTCGTAAGCGATGATGACAGTCCAGGATGTTTATCTAGAAGCTTTCTGACTTGTTGCGCCTTCATGCCATCACTTTCGACTGAAAAACATCGTACTCCAAGCAGGCTCAGTAAAGCTTGAGTAAATCCATTTTCAATGCCAATAGTCAGAAAGGCCGCGTCTTTTTGAGGCGTCAAAAGGCTTAAAAGTCTTACTGCAACCCCAGGAAGCATAACCCCAGGTTGATGCATCAAAAGTTCACGTGGCAATTTGGCAAGTGCATCTGCAATCTGAATCTCAAGGGATTCGTCAAAAATACCTGCGGTTTCGAGAATATCATTCGTTGCGACATTCATAGCTTTACTCCAAGATTACACTGTAACTTTTTATGACGAAATCAGCCAACCATTATCAAGTGCTCGGAGTCACTTTTTCTTCGAGCCATGAAGAGATACGGCGTGCCTATAGGGTACTTGCAAGACGGTATCATCCAGATCTGAATCCAGACAAACCTCAAGCTGAGGAGACATTCAAAAAAATATCTGCTGCATATAATGTTTTATCTGACGAGTCTGCCCGCAAACTCTATGATGCTGAACTAGAAGGAAGTAGTTTCTATAACCAAGAGTTCCAGCGTGCAACGAAGCAGGCTCATAGAGCTAAAAAATCTCGTCCTGAAGCTGCCACTGCCTATCAAAATCAATCTGCCCATTCAAAAGGTATTCGTTCTCAGGGAGTTAATGCAAAGCGCGGGCAGTCATTGATCGATAAGATTAAGGTTAACTTACAAGGTTTCTCAAAAAAATTAGTTTCTACAAAACAACCAAAAAATATACCAAACGAGTTCATCGTTCTTGAGATCTCAATAGATATAAAAGATGCCCTCTTTGGTGTAAAAAAAACTATTGAAATTCCCCATGGAAAAGCAACTAAAAAAATATCGCTGCAGGTTCCAGCTGGACTGCGTGATGGTTCAACAATCCCATTAAATCAAACTCAGACAGATTCCAGCGCTGGGCTCGTTATTATTCGCTTAGCACAACATCCATTTCTGTCATTACAAAGAAAAGGATTAGTGTATGAGGTGCCTATTACTATCTCTGAAAGTTTTCACGGTGGACAATTTGTCATTCCAGGTGTCGATGAAGCTATAAACGTTAAAATCCCTGCAGGAACTTCAAGTGGAGATGAACTAAGATTTGTGGGTAAGGGCGGATTTCTTAAAGATGGATCTAGAGGAGACTTGTTTATCCGTTTTATGATTACAAGCCCTGAGACCGTTGATGCTGTTGGCATTAAAGACTTAGCTCGCGCTTTCGAAGGGTACTACGCTAAAAATCCACGAGAGAAATTTCCGAAATCACTTTTTTAATCTCTTTCTATCTATGATGAGCCAAACTCGCCGGTTACCTGTTTTTAACCTACTCTTTTCTGTAATGTCGGTTGGTGTTTCATTTATTCTTGGTATTTTTCTTCAGCAGCTACAACTTTCTGAGTTTTTTTTAGTTGTATCGCTCTCGGTTTTTGCAGGGACGCTCAGTCGTTTTTTATTTCGTACACCACTCCCATTTACTATTTTATCACTCTGTATCCCTTTAGGAGTTTATCTTTTAGCAGTTATTGAAATGCCACCGTGGATACTTTTTACTGTGTTTATTTTTCTTTTCTCTTTACACCTTCCTGCAGTTTGGACACATGTTCCCTACTATCCGACTCCAGTTTCAGTAGATAATTCCTTAATAGAACTTTTCAATTCTAATTCAGCATTTTCTACTTTTGTTGATCTTGGGTGCGGGAATGGAAGGCTTCTTTCAAAACTTGCAACAAAATTTCCCGAACATCAGTTTTTTGGTTATGAGATATCGGTTCTACCATTTTTGATTGCTAAAATTCGAAATTTCTCAAAGAAAAATGTCCAGATTCAATTTGCAAGCTTTTGGAATATCTCGCTATCAAATTTTGACATTATCTATGCATTCTTATCCCCTGCTGTCATGCAAAAACTTGGGGAAAAAGTGAAAAAAGAAAAATCTGCAAAAAGCATTTTTGTAAGCAATTCTTTTCATATTCCTGAGTCAGTAGGAATCAAAGTGAGTGAGGTGAATGATCTTGGAATTGAACGAGGCGAGGTTTTGTTTAAATATATCTAGCCATCTGTGCCTCCCGCCCCCCCCAAAAAAAAACGCTTAGACGAAGCCTCTTACCGCGTTCGTTACACAAAGAGGTAACACGTTTTTGATGTGTCTTTTTATATTCTGGCTGGGAAATTTTTATTGTTAAACCGTGCTGCAAGCAGGGAATAAAAATGAGTCGATAAATAGTAGATCAAATTCATTTACTAAAGCAAATTTCCTTGATTGACATGACCTAATTGTAATTGTTATTTAAGTTCTTGTGAACGCACCGATTATTTTTATTCACCGTGGATCTTCGAAGTATCTTCACTTTAGTATTCGACAGGCGAAACGCTATAATCCTGACTCGACTATCTTTCTTATCTCTGATGTTCCGCCTGAAGATAGTTGGAGTGAATTGGTAGAATTCATTCATCTTTCTCATTTTTCAAAAGATCTTGATCGTTTTGAAAAGCGATACGTGCATATAGCTCATACTGATGTCATCTATGAAAGATTCTGCATGAGTCGATGGTTAATAATGCGGGCACTTGCACGTGAGAAGTCGCTGAAAAAATTAGTGCATCTTGATTCTGATGTTCTTTTGTTTGAAAACGTTGAGACTTCTCTCCATAGATTTAAAAACTGTGATTTCACTCTTTCTTTGGGCCAATCAGGGCATAATTCATTTTGGCAGAATATGAGTGCGCTCGATAATTTCTGTGAATATATGATGGGCTTTTATAATGGAACAAATGATTCTTTGATTGAGGAGGTACTCGGTTGGTTCTATCGAATCCTGAAATCTGAAAATACAGAGTATGGGTTATGTGATATGTATTTTCTAAAAAGTTTTGTGAGTCAAAAACCCCAATACAACGTTGGGGAAAGCGCTACAATCACGGATGGAGCGATGTATGATAACAATATTAATATGTTTAATGAAAATGATACCTTTGTTCCAAATTTAGAAAGGAATGCAAAGCAAATCTTTTGGAAAGAAGGACTTCCATATGGGGTTCGAGAAGATACAAGAGAATATGTGTTCTTTAAATCGCTTCATTTTCAAGGGCAGGCAAAATATCTTTTACACGAGTATTTTATATGTTCACTTGAATCAAGTGAGACTAAGTTTGGTAATAAGGAATATTCATCACACGAAGAAGTCTGTGAAGAGCTTTCGAAAAAATACCGATAAAGAAAACACGCCAACCAAATACAAGCAACACGCATTTCGTGATGATATTTACGGCTAAAAAAAATTTTTATTATCTTGGGAATAGGAAATCTAAAACACCTAAAATAAAACCAAGAATTACAAGTAGTTACAGCAAGTAATGAGTACAAAAATAATAAGTCACTTTCTAAGGTAATAACTGTATACCAATCTTTAATGTCATCATTTGGTACTCATTTTAAACATTCGCTCAGTCTGGCTTGCGCCAAGATACAGGACAGAAATGATCCATCTAGACTCATAGCAGATAGAATTGGTCTGATTTTTGACCACAAGCTCAATTCACCAGACCCGACACTTTTCCAAAATGGTATAACTGAACTTACAAAAGTTTTTGCGTCGATTGAATCAGCCGATATTGCATTACGAGCATTAGATTGTTTAGAGGGGACTCATGCTCAAGATCCTTCGCTTTTTTATAAAAAAGATAGCGTGCCATTTAAAGAACTACTTGTTGATATTTGCCTTGCCCCTAATTATCCTGGTGCGTTGCTTCTAGCTGTTTCAATTGGAAATGCTACTCGTCTCTGTGAAGGAAAGGATAGACTTGATAAGAATGCTCTCCATGACCTTTCAATCCAAGTTAGTGCTGAAAGTACCTTTATAACCGGAATGCCTCTTCAGGAAAGTGAAGTTTTAAGAAACCTCATCAAAGATGCAATGGCGGGTAATATTCAAAAGATACCACGCGATGAATTCGGTAGTGTCGTTGATCTAGAAAAATAGAATTTCAATTACAGTTAAAACTAACTTATAGTAAATTGTATTTTAGGACTCTGACCACTCTTGGCTTTTACTTTTCCTTTTTTAATGACTGATGCTTTATACGTTGTTGTATAGGTGCCTGGTTTTAGGTTTCGGGAAGTAACTCTTGTACGCTTGGTAGTGATTTTTCTTCTTGGGCCATTTCTTGCTCTTTGTGGAATGATTGTTACATCATATTTTACTGATGATTTTGATGTGGCTCTTAGACTGTTTGGGATAGTGAAGGGTTGCATCTGAATTTTGATTCTTTTATTGATGACTGTTACTTCAGGGGGTAGATCAATTGGTGAACCGTTTGCGATTTCAGGTTTTGGTAATGTTATTGGTACCGTGAATATATTTGTCGGGGTACCAGTACCAAATGGAGACGTAGTAAGGTTTCTTGCTTTAGATGCAAATGCAATATAGCCACTGGTTCCATTGAAACCATTAAGTGCAATTGAAGGATCAAAACTATTGCCATTAGCAGCAGGAACATTGAATCCTCTTGATACCGGGAGTAGTTGTCCAGTATCCATATCTTTGATGTAGATATTTTGAAAACCTGATCCATTATCCGTCAGAAAGTTTGTCGATGTATCCGAGAAAACGACATATCTGCCGTCTCCAGAAATACCGATACTATTAACACTACCATCAGAGAACACGCCACTTTCATTTTGATTAACAACTTCATTAACTCCTAACTTTGCATCATAACGAACAACTGCAAAATTACTTCCAGAAAGACCAGTAATATTAGGTGCACGACTTACGTAGACAACATATCTGCCATTAAAACTTACTCTTGCTCCAATTTTAAAGTCACTACAATCTAAACAAGGATCGATTCCGCTATCGTCACTTCCAGCTACTCCAGTCTTACTTTTACTGATGAGTGTTAAAGCACCTGTTTTTACATTATATAAATATACTTGGTACTTTTGGGGATTATTAGATTCAGACACTAAATTAGTGGCATTAGAAACAAATACAACAAACTGGGCATCGGTGCTCACTTGCGGATTGACACACTCACCGTTCGGCTCTTCACCGCTACTTGATTCTGAGATCCTTTTAATCGCAGGGTTAGTACCGGGTTCGTCTGACTCTTTAATTTCAGCTAATAGAATTTCTGAAAAACCTTGAGGATCAACACCAGGTGGAACTATATTATCCGCATTAGTTTGGAAAGCAATTCTTAACAACCTATCTTGTGGAAAAATTCCAATTGAAGGAAGTTTTGAATTTCCATTTCCGGGAACTGAATTTGCTGCGACAGATATAAGCTGTGTTTCAAAACCTTTAGAATTACTAAATCGGGCAAAAATGTGCTGTACTCCGTTTGGATTAGATCCAGATCCAGATGGAAGAAAATTTTCAGACGCTGACTGAAACGCCAAGACATACTGATTATTTGGACCAATAAATGATATTGCTTGGTTTAAAGAAGGTTTAAGGTAATCCCCTTGAATACCAGCATTATCTCTTGACTGTATTGTAAGAGAAGAATTAGTTAAATCCTTTACAAAAATATCTGCAGTCTCAAGATTTATATCATTCTCGATAAGATCTTTTTCTTTAGAAGTAAAAGTGAGCCGTTTTGCATCAGGGGATAAGATTGGATTTGTACTATCATCAGAGGTAAAACCACCACTTTTTGTTAAAGTCTGTTGAACAATCTGTCCCAGTTTAACTTCAGCAAAAGATTGGGTAACAAAAAGCAGCATTAGTACGACTAATGCAGAGAAATTCTTCATTTTCATATTCGAATAGTATGTAAATTTATATAATGTCATAAAGATTCAATTTTTATTTCTCATCAAGCTCAACTTCACCACGCCATTCTTCGCCAAGCATCTTATCTGAAACCTTATTAATATAGCTTCGGTAGAATATAGACAATTCCTTAAGTCTTATATCAGCATTTGGCAGTTCATCGAATAGTTTTAATGCATTTTCAGCCCTTCCTCGTTGAAAAAACTTCAAAGCTTCGGCTAATTTGGCTCGGATCTCTTCAGAAACAGCAGGAACGAAATGGGAGTACAAAAGGACAGCCTCTTTTTTCCCCTTAACCTTGAAATCCCCAAGAGGCAAAACCCCTTCATTGAGCCCTGAGTCTTTCCTTACAGCCTCGGTAAAAAGTACATCTGTACCTAATTTTTTATTAAGCCCTTCAATACGGGCTGCCAAGTTAATCGAATCGCCTATTGCAGTGTAGTCAAATCGTCTATCTGACCCTAGGTTTCCAACAACCATCGGTCCTGTGTTAACTCCAATCCTTGTTTTCAGTTCAGGGTATTTTTTCAAACTATTAAATTTTGCAAGAACATCTTGAAGCTCTTGTGCAGTTTTCATTGCAAGAGATGCATGATTATCCATAGGTACTGGGGCGCCCCAAATCACAAATACGGCGTCCCCTATAAATTTAATAAGGGTTCCCTTATTTTTGAAAACGACATCCATTATTTGAGAGAAATACTCATTGAGCATCTCTACAACTTTTTCTGGTGGAAGCTCTTCAGTGATATCGGTAAATCCTGCGATATCTGTAAACATCGCCGTTGCCCAAACTTTCTGACCTCCAAGTTTAGTGCCCATCTGATCATTTTGAAGCTGTGAGACCATCTCTGGTGCAACATAAAGTTCAAATGCAGATTTTAATTTTAATTCAGATCGTCTTGCGACAATGAATGAACGAAATGTTGCGATAAGAAACACGACTGGAAGCGTTATGAATACAACAAACGCTCCAGATAAAAAGAAAAACTGTGTAAATGAAAGGTAGGCGATTATCGACCAAAGAAGTGCAAGTGAAGCAGTCACAGCCCCAGCTACAACAGGTGAAACACTCAGAATAATGAGGGATCCAAAGGCAGTAGCGAGGGAAAGGATTAGATATTCAGTTGTTGGTGAAAGCCTGCGAATCCAAGAGCCACTCTTTAAATTTGCACTTGCAACAGCATGTACTTCTACACCAAAAATCGGAACCCCTGTCGCAGGATTCATAAACACATCTTTTTGCGCTGGGCCTACTTCTGTTCGAAGAGATAATCCAACAAAAACAGTTTTTCCTTCGAAGAGCGATTTATCCAAAGGCATCTCTTCTTCAAGGAGCTGATAAAAAGAATAGGTAGGTATTGTTCTGGCTCCACCATAATAGTTAATGAGATCATACCTTGTTGGTAAATTACTTTGATCGGGTAAAACATCCGCACCAGCCTCAGCAAGAGATGGGATACCTTGAGTTCGTTCAGTTCGTTGATTAAAAAAACCGCGGATATATCCACTAGCAGATGGTAATGCAACAAGTGCTAATTGTTTTGCAGCTTTTTTAAAAGGTGCATATGGTTCTAGCAGTTCTTCAAGAGAGAAGGATCCCCCTGCTCCACCAACTTGTTGAATCGCAGTTTCAACACCAAGAGCTACAGGTAGTTTTGAAATTGCAGAGGCAAGATGCTCATCTGCTTTAGGATCTGCGCCTGGATCTAAAAAAAGAATATCAAAAACTACTTTTTTTGCTCCGTATTCAGCAAGCTTATCCAAAAGTTTTGCATGAAGTTCGCGGGGCCATGCTTTATTGAGTGACACCCCAAGGTTTCGGTAACTAAGCTCATCCATTGCTACGACTACGACATCTTTCGGAGCAGTCCGTGCTCCGCGAACTTGGTACCAGGTGTCATGAAAAAACAGCTCAACACGATCGCCAAAGCCAGTCGCAAAAATTGCAGATGCTAAAAATGCGGCAAGAAGACTCGCAAAAATATGAACAGCGTTTACTGACTTAAAAAATCGCATACGGTATATGACCAAGAAACCAAGGTCGCTGTCTATACTAAAAGGAGCTTGTTTTAATGATAAAAATTTAAATCCAGAAGGTTAAAAAAATAGAGAGCTAGAATCAATAATATTTGGTATATCCAGCTTTATGAATTGCTCAAAAAACATGCTTATTTCCCTTTTAACATCAATCACTGCTTCACTTATTGTAGTCTCCATTGCGGTAGCAGAAGTGCCCTCAATGGCAGCAGAGGTATTTTCAATTGAGGGGACTGCTTCCTATAAAGAGCATGGATCCCAAACAGTCAAACAACTCGTAAAAAGTCAGAAGCTTTTTGATGGTGATCTTATTAATGTTGGAGACACTGGCAGAGTCGCTATTCGATTTACGTCCGGATACTTTGTGAGGCTTTCGAGTGGATCTTCGTTAGAAATTAAAGGAGAGAGCCTAAACCTGAATCAAGGGAAACTTCATTTCTTTAACAGAGCCGCAGACGATAATGTCCTTATTAATACTCCTCTTGTCTCTGCAGCTGTTCGAGGAACTGAGCTCGAAGTTACTACCTCTTCACAGCAAAGCATAGTTACCGTCGTAGAAGGATCTGCAGATGCAAAAAACAAATTTGGTCTAGCATCTTTGGCAGCTGGCGAAGTTGCAACAACAAATAAAGGAAGTGCTCCAGTAAAAAGCCTTCTGGTATCAAGTGATACATTCGCCCAGTGGACGATCTCTATGCCAAGAATCATTAGTAGTGATGAAGCTTCATCGATTACTAAAAATAGCAATGATGCAAAAATTTTAGAGGGCGCCTTACGTGATTTTTCAAAAGGCTCAATCGACTCAGGCAGAAAAGCGCTGACATTAGTGCAAAAAAATACTTCTAGTCCAGCGCTTGATGCACAGGAACTCTTATTCGCACTTTCTGAAAATGATTCAAAGAAAGCAAAACTTTTGTCAGAAAAAATTTCAGACTCAAAAAGTAGTGCTGCAGTGCTTGCTCGGTCATATTACTTTCAAAGTGAAGGAAAACTTGAACAGAGTAAAAAAGAGATTGATGCTGCTCTTATTGCTAATCCAGATAATCAACTTCTTTTAGCACGGTCAGCGGAGCTTAATCTTTATTTCGGGAAAATAAACGCTGCATCTGCTGATATTGAAAAAGCGTGCGGTTCTGTTTGTACTGAACCGTCGCTATTAATGATCAAAGGATATATTGAACTTGCGAAAGATAATGGAGATGAAGCTCTTTCCACTTTTAATTCCGTTATCGCGGCATCGCCCTCTACTAGTGAAGCCTATTTAGGTCAGGGATTAGCATATTCACGTTCAAGAGATCTTACATCTGCAAAAAAATCATTTGAAACTGCAATTGCACTAGAACCAAGAAACTCAAGTTTTAGAAGTTACCTAGGTAAAATTGCTTTCGAAAACGACAACTATAAAGAAGCATACCGTGAATACGCAGAAGCAGAGCGTATTGATAGCAATGACCCTACCCCTCACCTGTACCGAGCTTATGCAAAAATCGCAGAGAACAATCCTCTTGGCGCCATTGATGATATTGAAAAAGCGATTGAAAAAAATGATAACAAAGCTGTTTACCGCTCACGTATGCTTCTTGATCAAGACTCTGCGGTAAGAGCATCCGCATTGAGTCGTGCGTTTCGAGAAACTGGATTCAATGATGCTGCGCGAGTTGAAGCAATTCGTTCTGTTCAAGCTGATCCAATGAATTATTCAGCATACCGTTTACTTGCAGAGTCATATGATACGTTCTTTTTTGCTGATACTGCTCTATCTGAGCGCAGACGATCTCGTTTGTTAGCTCCAGTTGGGATGAACCTGCAAACTGCAACTGATGCAGCGTTATCTTTAAATGCTTACGACACACTGCTTGATGGGAATAATACCCGAAGTGGTTTTGCATACAGTTATGATGGTCGAAATGAAAATCATATTCCTTCTGCAATTACTGTTGGTAAAAATGGAAAAACGGCTTGGCAGTTTTCAGCATCATCTGCAATCTCTGGCAGTACAAAAAGTGCCAATACGTATCTTCGTGATACCGAGCTAAACACTTCAGTTGAATACGCAATTGATTTCTCTAAAAAAATACTATTCGAAGGAAATGGTCGTTTTATTGATAATCAAGACTTAAATTCTGAAGAAGATAAAATTAATACAACCGTTGGTAAAACAAGCCTTTCATACGTACAAAGAATGGATGCTGATGCAGTTTTTATCGCAGATATTGGCGCTGAAAGAGTACTTGATAGAGTTCGCTCATCTGCAACTGAACGCACTGTTGGGTTTGAGTTACTTGGCGAAGATGGTTTCTCGGATCTTGACACACTCACTCTTGATCAACTTGTTCATGAACAAACCAATCTCTATAGATCTGGATTACAGTATATGACCTCGGGTGATAGATTCTCTTGGACGTTTGGTTCTCAACTTCTTCATCAAGTGCCAAACCGCCGCGAAGAATCCGATGTTACCAATGATTCATTAGGTGTTTTAGCCGGAGGTGCCTCACTAAACAATTCATCGAGCACTAACCTTACTGGACATGACGCGTATGCATACCTTAGAACCAAGGTGTCTGACACTTTTAATATAACTACAGGATTAGTCCGAACCGATCTGCAGTCAGATAAAGCGGAAGTTGCTCCGTTTATTGACGAGACTGCAAGTAGTGGAAGGTTTAGTCCAAAAGTTGGTGCGGCTTGGGATGCATACAAAAACACCTTGGTTCGAGCAAGTTATACTGAGTCACTTCGTAAAAGTTCACTTGAGGATTTTGTTTCCCTTGAGCCTTCCTTTGTTTCAGGGCTCCCACAACGATTTACTGATTTTAGTGGTACAACTTCAAAAGATATCGGATTTGGTGTGGATTGGAAGGATCCAGGAAAAACCTATGTTGGTTCCGAGTATGTATACCGACGTCTATCTAGTCCATTTTGGGCGATAAATGAAAATCTAACCTTTGATCAATCGACTGGAAGTGGTGGCTACGATGTTGCTGCAGATAGTGGATCACTTGATCATCGTAATCAACATCTTCTTAGAAACTATATCAATCAAAAGATCTCTGATACCTCTGCTATAACGTTTACTCACAGACGAACGCAGGATAGTTCTTCTGATTCTGGGTTTGCTGATAGCATCAAAGATGACACCCTTTCTGCAACACTCAGATGGTTTGGCTCATCTGGATTTTTTGCGTATGCAGAAGAAAGCTGGCGCAGGCAATCGCTGGTTAATAGAAGTGATATGAATGATGGAGTAGATGCTGCATGGTTTACAAATGTTGGCTTAGGGTATCGTTTACCAAATCGGCGTGGACGGTTCTTGCTTGAAGGGCTTAATGTTTTTGATCAAAGCTTTATGTTTGATCAAAGCACTGGGTTTAATGAGTTTATTAAGCCTGATGCTGCTGTTAGGCTTTTGTTTGAGACTAATTTTTAAGGTTTGGCCTCTTTTTTTAGATTACTAAAATATTTCTGTTAAAAAGTATTAAAGTTTCTTAATCTATACACCGACAGAGTTGGATGTGAAGTAGTCCGTATCAACGAATATGGTTATATTTTATTTAATAATATTAGGAAATTCATGAAGTTACAAACGAAAGCAGTATTTTTCGCTAGTTTTATGTTAATTCTTGGAAATGCCTTTGCACAGCGCAGACCTCTATATACTGCGAATATTGATGCTGCAGAGCCAGCTCTCGAAGATGTTTCATGTAGTGAGTTTGTTAAAACTAAACTAGATGAGTGTCGAAATCTAAAACCCTCCCCAAAACCTGGTAAAATTACTTGTGGAGGGTACGACTATTACTTTGATGATTCGCCGCCGGCGCACGACGATCAGATTTATAAATGCAAGCCTGGTTTTTTTCCCACATCTCCCCTATCGGATGAATGTAAAGTTATTAATGAATATCCTACAGACTCAGTAGGCGATTTTATTTGTGATGATTGCGGTGGAATGCCATCACGCACTGATTGTTCTAAGAGGCGTCTTCCTATTCCCACCAATGTCAATTCTCAAGAATCTGTTTACTAAGTAGTCGAATTTAGTTTTCTGGGGACGCTCACCTTTGAGAAAGCAACCGGAACGGGGTAACTTTTTTAGTCAATCATTGCATTTCGTGGTTAACAATGAAGAGCAACAATAAGCGAAATACCCTGTACTAGTCTCTTTTCCGCGAACCTCTCTGTCACCTTGCGTTAAAAAATTAAATTCAAAAACATTCGTTCTTTGATTCCCCAAACTAAAGGGCAAAGAGCCAGTAAAGCCCATCCATTAAGAAAATCTTATTCTTTCATAGGTTTACAATTCTCAAAAAGAGACCCTAAGCAATTTTTTTACTCCTAGTTATCTCAAAAAAGCTTCCAAACATTAAGTTACTATCAACGCCTGTCGTTACAAATAATGCTTAAAGTAAAAAGCAAAATTTATTTTCTCCACGGGAAAGCTATGCATATCAGAATGAAATTATTGACGACGATTTTTTTTGCTTTTTTTGTATGTATGCAGTGCATTGCAGCACCAGGCAAATTAGTTATTAAAAAGTTACCAAACATCAAACTTACTGACTATTATCCCACCTATACTTTGGACAAAATCTATTCACCATCACCCATAATTCTATCCGGGAATCGCTATCTTCTTGATGGAAGTATCGCAATCGGTGTAAATGGAGGGTCGGACTATTTTGGATTTTTAATCTTGAAGGATGGCAAAGTTACTCGGATACTTCCTCTTGCTGCAGCACAGTCTTTGCGAACTCAATTTAGTTCAGGAATACTCAATGCGGGTATTTCATTTGATGGAAGTAAAGGTTTTGCATGGAATTTAGATAAACTCTGTCAGGTAGATCTGAATTCACTGGTACAATCTTGTATTTCAGTTAAGACAGCACCTGTCATCATGTCTGGTGATATAGTGACAGCATCTTACGACGAGTCTCTTGGAAAAGTTGTTGTATTTACTAAATCAGGATTGAATACTGATGTACAAACGGAACTGTTTGAATATGCAGTCAATGACGATAATACTGCAACGCTTATTGATCAAACCGATCCGCAGTATACAAGTGAAAAAAGATCAAATAATTCTATAAGCCCTACTAATCATTTTGCTGCAGTACAATCAACCGTACTCTATGCCATGAGTGATGGTTACTATTCACTTAAAATGAACCCCTCTTCGGGAACAGGAATGAAAATGTTTTTCCCCTATCCTCTAAACGATTCAATCTACTACGGAAACTTCATTGATATAAGTCGATCAACAGTTGTCACTAAATCAACGCAAAATTCTTCGTTTCAAACATTCAATCTTTCTACTGGGATCAAGAAACCACTGCGAAAAGGGGGATGGCGTGTGAATAAAAAAGATCAAATCATTGCTTTCGAACAAGGCGAAAATGATAAAGGTAACAGAATTGTGTACTTTAATAAGAATGCAGCGCTACCAAAGCAAACATATCAATACCGCTATATGTCTGCCTCCGCAAAAAATGACAAAGTCTGTGATTCCAACACCTTTAATTATTACAAAGAACCTCGTGGCGCATACGGCTTTGATTCATCTGATACATTATATTTAGCTGGTGGCAATCTCGGGGAAATAGCTATTCGGAAATTCAAAAAGAAGAATTGCTAAAAAACTGTTCACACATCGATAAAAACGATCACCAAGGTTTAGCACAATGCATCAGTAGACATCTGAAGATGCCCTCACAAGAGGCTTTATGTTTGGTTGGTTTAACATTAATGGCGACCTACGATGGGAAAAATACAGTCAACAATAATCAAGATCTTGAAAATATAAAAAATTTATTGAGACTCATCACCGCAAATTGTCCTGCTGGTGATGGAGCAAAATGTCTTTACTTTAGTTCTATGCTTGAACATACTCGCCAAAATAACCTTGGAATCCTCAATGATCCATCCGACCCTAGACACGCTATATTCCTTGACCTAATTCGATTTTTAGAGCAAAAAACATCACAAGTATGCGGAAGCCCTGATAGCTATTAGTCTCCTACGAATTTTTAGTACTGTCTAATACCACCTACCTTATATTGCAGTTTCCAGCTTTTTTTCATGAAGCATTAGCAGTAAAAAAGACGATCTTAGAATGTGAAAAAAATCTTTGTCATATTTTCTGCTCTTATTCTTTCTCTCGTTTTCAATACAAATTATAGCTTTGCCCAACGCACAAATTCTGTTCGTAGCCTTGAAAAAAATCTTAGGGGACTCTCTAGTCGAGTAAAGGTTCTAGAGTCTCAGCTCAAAGAAATTAGCACCAAAGTCTCAGTACAAGCACAGGGTCGAAAGGGAGATAAAGGAGACAGTGGTCCCAAGGGTGACAGAGGAACTTCAGAAGACGGGGCAAATATAATCGATTTTGGGGCTTGTAGATTAAATGACTGCCCAGACTTCGACAGTACTCAAGCGATACAGAATGCACTTGATGCATCAACTCACGTTCATATTCCTGAAGGCGCCTATCTCGTCAAATCAGATCTTATTATTCGATCGGATCAAACTATTTTTGGAGATGGTATCGGATCAACATTACTAATCCTTTCAAGCACAGTACAAAGTGGATTTAGAAGAGCAGCAATCATTCCCGATGCACCTAATCGATATATATCAAACGTAGAAATTCGAGATATTGGGATTATTATGAATGAACAAAATCCTGAGCAGATTGGTTTTGATATGTCTCACATATCTCGTACAAGTTTAAAAAATATATAGGCTGGTAACATTTCAATCAATGAAAGCTTATTCCAAAAAGCAGAAAAGAATCGAACAAAACTTGCTGTTGGATACGGCGTTGTCTATGCAACTCATTCTTCAGGAGACTCATCTCTGTATGCCGGCGGTGAGGTTGGAATCTTAGAAAACTTTAGAAGTTTTGGTACTAAAATTGGCGTTGCAATTGGTGATGAAGATCATGATCCTTTTGCAGGAGTACATGGGATTAAAGTTATTAATTCAGACATTCAGTTAATGAGAACAGGAATTAGTGTTGGACGATACTGTGCTGGAGTCTCACTCATTAATAATACAATTCAATATCCAGTACTTGGGCACGGTGTATCAGGTGCGCTCGATCTGATGAAACTTGGGGGATACGCAGGAACTGTCATTGGTGGCTATTTCGAAGGGAAAGCTGATGCAACTATACGTTTTCTAGGTACTTCTAAAGGATGGCTGGTTGAAGCCCCCTATATAGGAACTTTGAAAGCAAATGGAGAAAGCCTATCAGATGTCTCTGAATCATTTATATTTGATAAACAAAGCAGTGGGAATACTATTAAAGTTTGGGATTCAAGCTCAAACACTTGGAAGACTATTGTTCAATAATTCACCCTTCCCTCTTGTTGAAAATCAATCCTTGTTATTTTATTGAACTATCTATACTTTCTTTAAAATCATAAATTACGAAATCTTCCTATCATTTTAAAAAAATTTATTTAAAGATTTAGTACGTTTAGTCGATGTTGTTCTTGTGTGGCAACGATGCCTTCTCTTTATTTAAGTAGTTCAAGGAGGGACGCAAAATGAATATTAAACCCGTTACAGCTAGTTTTAACTTTGCTGATCAATCAACAAATCCATTTAACAAACAAACCGCTTCTCCTGAAACTAAAGATCAAGCCGCAGGATCTGTACGGTTTCGCGTTTCTACACCTTCTCTTGATGAGCAGGGTCTGACCTATTCAAAACCTATTAAAGTTTCAAATACTTCATCTGAAGCAGTTTTACCAACTCTCACTCCGACTGGAACAGTTTCAGGAGCTGGTACAGTAAAAGGTCAATCAGATGAATTACCTCCTAAAGCAGTGACGTTTACCGGTACAACTACTGGGCCAATTAACATAACAGGTGTTAAAGATGAAGTGGCACCTACTCCTGTTGTTTTTAATGGTACCGTGAGTGGACCTATTCAGATAACTGGCGAGAAAGATGAATTGGAA
>JBIKWN010000098.1:0-4527 GCA_044356295.1 Bdellovibrionota bacterium | reverse complement strand
CAATATCCAAAAGATTTTTTAGGTGAGCTTTTACTTGATAGGATTCCTATTCATGAAGCTCCCCTCCAGCTTTGCGCCAATGATCCGGCAGGAATTATTCCAACGTTAAAGCGAATCGAAATTAATAGTAATCATAATGGTACACCTACGCTACTTTTGAATCCGAATGATTCATTTGAAGAACAGCAAAGAAAAAAGCATGAGCATATAGATAATTTCTTCCCAGCATTTCAACCATCAACAGTAAGTGAACTCCCGTTGATATTTCTTCCAGCTAAGCACCATACAAAACAGCTTGCAGTAGTTTTTTTATCTGGAGATGGGGGATGGGCAGAAATTGATATAGAGATTTCTAAGCAGTTAAACAAAAATGGCTATTCGGTGCTTGGATTTGATGCATTAAAATTTTATTGGTCTAAAAAAGACGCTAAGGAATCCATTGATGCCCTTAATGCTACAATTAATATTGCCAAGAAAGAGTTCTCAGTACCACAAGTTGCAGTTATTGGTTTTTCATTAGGCGCTGATGCTGCACCATTTATGGTAGCTGGGCTTACTCCTGAACAGCAGAAACAGATTTCATCGGTTGTATTATTAAACCCAAGTCTTGAAGCAGATTTTGAAGTTCATATTGCAGATTGGTTAGGTGTTGAAACAGGGGGAGACTCTATGCCTCTCAAACCACAGATAAAAAAAATTACGAGACCAATTCTTTGTATTATTAGCTCAGATCAAGACGAGTCTGTTTGTAGGGATTCTTTAGCAGGGGTTCAGACACGAAAATTACCTGGAGATCACCACTATGACGGCGAATATGAAACAGTTTCAAGAATGATTCTTGTTTTTTTTCAATCTATTGCTAGTTGATTGTTGAATACTCTCTCGTCAATTACATGAACGAATATTTGAGTGATCACAGTGGGTCAATTTCATTAAGTTAAGAACTTCAGTGCCGTGACCTTGAGCGTAGGCGTGAGCGTGACCCACGTAGTTTAAGCTCACGCTCAAGGTCACGGAGTAGATATACCTTAACTTAATGACATCGTCTCAGTGGGTGTGCTCCTCTTATTCAGAGGAGCGATTGTTTATTTAAGCGACAGCAGATACCAGCTGTCCTTTCCCCTCTAATTCTGCTGCAGCATTGTTACTTGATTCTGAAGCCTCTGGTGCAGCTTGTGGTGTAGGGGCCGCCTTTGCAGCTTGTGCTACGAATGCTTCCTGTTGTGCTGGTTGAGCTATTGATGGTCCAACTCCGTCGACTGATCCTATTGTCATTTTACTTCCTCCATGATGGTTTACCGGTATTATCAAGACTTCAACAATACTTGGTATGGCAGGATCTATCGGGATTTGCTCCAATTACTTTAATAATTTAGTAGCCTTGCTCTTTCTTTGGTTATTTTGCTGATAGTGAAATTATTAGTTTTAGATATAGATAAAATCTTTATCAGTGCTAAGATTTATGATTTTTTTTAAACGTAAAGTCTTTTGTTTATCACAACTATACCGATATCATCTTAAGCAATAAATCTATTTCCAATAAGGATACTAACGCTTGTGATACTTGATGGGCTTTCGATGATGATTGTAAACAGCGACCTTACAAGTAGGTCGCGATTACGAGAAGTTATCAAAAATTGTGTTTATAAGGCAGAGTTAAGTCTTTTTCAAACATGTAAGGATGCGATCCAGCATCTGGAGTTGTGTGATACAGTTGATGTAGTTTTACTTTCATTTAACTACGGCGAAGAAACACTTAAGTCTATAGTAAAAGACATAAAAGGGAAGAAAGGAGTTACGAGTCCTGAATTTATTGTGACTATTGAGCAGCAAAGCTCTGATACTTCGACTAAAGTGACATCGTTATTTTTAGATGGGGTGGCTGGCTTTATTGCTGAACCATATTCTTCTGCAGAATTAACGACACTTTTAGAATTAGTCAAATTACAACGCCAGAAAACTGATACCCTCCTTAAAAACAGAAAGGCTATGAGGTTTTTGTTACAGGAAGCGTCAAAACGTATCGATGAGATGGCAAAAGTTTTAGCGCAACCTAAAGGCAATACTGGGTTTGCAATGCGTGAACTCAAAAATATATCACAAACTCTAGTAGCACTTTTTGAAAATGATGCTCAAAGTTTTGAAGAAATTATTATTGATGTTTTTGAAAAAGTTCCTGCTCCTATTATACACAGCTCTCAAAAACGAGGAAGAACCAAAAAGAAAGTAGTTCATCATCCAGGTAAATTAGTAACAGATATTATGAACCAACGCCAACTAACAATAGAACGGCTCACTGCTTCACTTAAAGTAGAGTTAAGCGAATTCCAAGATTTCCTTGATTGTAAACGAAGTATTGATGATGATTTCTCTCGAGAACTTGCACGTTTGTTTGGGCGGACTCCGATTGAATGGCTTAAGCTACAGAAAGAATATGATTTTTATTTTGAAACTGTGACGGCATTGAGTGGCCAAGGTTCACTTCAAAACTGAAATTGAAGTCTATATTGTTGTAAAAAATCGTCATTTAGTAAGATTACGCAGGAACCAGTAATGCACCATTTGGATATTTTGCTGTTTTCACAAGAATAGTTCCGCCTGAAGTCACGCCTGTGACTTCTGTAACAGTATCTCCTGGAACGACATCTTTAAGGCTACGACCTGCAATAGGTTTCTGATTAAGTAAATCATCAGCAGTCTCACACCAGAGCATTGGAATAGAACCAGGTTGAAGTTGATCTTCGAAAAGAATCGTCAGTAATGTTACTATAATTTCCAAATGCTGGTGGGGCAGTCTCAATTTTGTATTGCATATCAAGAATATAACAATATTACTTTTGTAAATCTAAGGAAGTTTACAATTGATTTTTGATATTCTGAAATGATGAGAAAAAGTTATGGTTTTTTCAGATTAATTTTAAGGGCATTTCTGAATTGGGTATAACTAAGGATACCAAACAAAAAAATATGAGCCGAGATGGATTCGAACCATCGACCAACTGGTTAAAAGCCAGATGCTCTACCGACTGAGCTATCGGCCCAAAAAGGGCAACTTTTTAAAAAAGTGAAATATTATTATAGAGATACCCCCTTATAAGTCAACCCTACTGCCCAGAGAATCCAATTCCCTGCTCTTTGAAGGAGGATGGGACAATAAAAAGACATCACAGTGACAGCATAAAGATAGATTCTTCGGAGATTCTTTAGCATAAGAATCTAAATCTGTTTAGAATATTAGATTGTATGTCTTTAGTATCCCTCGCTGAATCTCTGGCCAGAAACGAGTTAACTACTCCATTTCAACTAAGGACTCTTAACCATAATAATTATGATGGTTGGATTCACTCCCCAGAAGCATTTGCAAAAGTTGTCCGTAATGCTCAAGTTTATGATTATAGTCATACAAGTTCTGCTCAGGACTTAGCTCAAACCATACGAATGATGACGAGTATTGGAGATAGATATTTACTACTTCCAATAGAAGCTCGTGAAGGATTTAGAGAAGCTTTTAGTGGTGATGCTCCTTTTATCATTGAAAAATATTCTAAATGTTATACAGAGTGGCAAAAAAAATTGCTTTCTAGGGAAAAGGAGCAGGGGTTTATTCCGGCCCTCACTGACTTTGGATTAGAAACCATTCAGTCAATGTTATCAGGTAATCGTTTTCGTGTTTGTTTAGATGTCACCGATACGCTTGGTGTGATTGCTGCTAATAAAAAAGAACCCTTTCCAAATGTTGCAGAAGCCCTAGCTGATCTATTGAGCATTGGAAGGGTCGATCTTATTTCTGGAGATGCTTTAAAAAATATAGAGGAGGGATTTTTGCATCCTTCTGGACTTCATCCAGATCCAAGTGTATCGAGATTCCCACTTGAGCTCCTTGAAAATCTTTTTTTATGGGGGCGTTATGGGCTCGATTCAAGTGAGTATGTTCGGGGCAATGCAATATTTACAGATACAAAAACTTGTTTACAAGGAATCCCTCGTTGGGCATCAGATTCGTTAATCGAACAGTGGAAAAAGTTATGCGATGTTCATGATGTACCAAATAGATTTAAAGATAGATTAGAGACTCAACATGATAAGCAGCCAGGATGTTATGAGACTCACGGAGATTTTGAGCACGGTAATGTCTCTTTAATGTTTTTTATCGTGGGTAAACTTAATGTTGATTCACGTGAGAAGTTCAAAACAGCACCAGAATGCCAGGCTGATAGGGATCTTATGTTTCAAATGGCAAAAGAGCTCAAGGATTACTGTGATCGAGAAATAAATCCAAAGCTTCCTGTTCATTGTCCTCAAATAGAAGTTGCTCAAGAAGGAGTTTCAACGATTGCTGCAGGCACTGCTCATAAAGGGATCCTTATGGAGCAATTACGCAATGAAGACTCAGAAGCTGTGAAATTTATTTTTGGTGGCGACCGAGTTTTTGATGGTAACGACCTGCCAGCAGCCGTAAAATCTGATTATGCTATTCAAGTAGGTAGATTAGCCGAAATAGATGCAACAATGTTTTTTAGTTTCGGT
>JBIKWN010000058.1:0-15825 GCA_044356295.1 Bdellovibrionota bacterium | reverse complement strand
TGAAAGTAAATACGAACATATTCACACTTTTTGAAAGATCCAAACTTAGGGCAGACAGGATTCAATCAGCTTAAGCAAAAAATCATTTTGACTAAGCTCATGTACTAAAAAATTCATATCTAACAACTATTGACTGAATAGACTTTGATTTTGCTATTCCCAACAATTTTACAGTAATTCTTTAGGATTTTTTTGTCCGCTCGTTAATGGACAGCGTAACTTATTAAAATTATATGGCTTTTACCAACTGATTGTTTCAATAATCTGCTGCTATTTCTATCGCACATAGATAAGTATGTTCATCATATCATTAATAATAAGTTTATTATTTTCACGAGCAAACAGGTTATATGTGTGGACGAATCAATTCAGCTAAAGTACAGGTAAGCAAGTTATCATTTCCGGAAATGCTTTCACTGTTCGAAGAAGATGGAAAAGATCCAGCCTTGAAGGGGCTAAGAGATGATGAAAAAAGAATTCTACTATTAGCACGTGATCAAGCTGCGTTTGATAAATGTAAAGCTGATCCAAGTGAAACAATTCCATTTCTCATTGCAGATATTAATGATGGCCACAATATCGTTTTGGGTTGTAAAATCGCGCATTCACTTGCACATCGAAAAGCTCCCTTAGCACCCAGAGAAGAGGCACTTCTAAAAGATTTACAAGAAGCAATTTTTACCCACTATGTTGAGAACGGCCAAACTGAATTAGATCAAAAATATGTAAGAGGCTTTTTAAAAGATGTGTATGGTGCAAAAGGAGGGCAAGAGAAAATCAGCATAGCATTAAGTTTGTCTCGTGATGAAAAAATTCATAATCTAACTGTTCGAATTGCCTTTGCACAAAAAGTGGATGGATCGCCTTTACATCCAGAGCTCGAAAACTGCCTTGTTAGTGATAATCCCAAATTATCAGAATGCGTTCTTAAGCACCTCATTACGAGCACCGAAGGACCGCTCAATATTTCTTTAGAAAAACTTCCAGATGATGTCTTAGTTAAAGCAATCGTAACAGGTGAAGGGCATATTAAAAGTCAAAAACTTCATAAACTTCTTACAGAACTTTATGGACGAAAAGATGAATCCTTTGAAGCCCTCCTCGAACAATTGCGTCCGCTGACATCGCAATATCACGTTGAAACCTACATGGTTGCTGACAAGCTCTTTGCTGAACAGCGTGCGCTACGAGAGAAGTTCAGTAATGTAAATTGATTAAGTAAGACTTCTTTCAGCACACACCCCTTAACCATACGAGTCAATAATATGGTAGTATGGTTGGTACTTCTGTCGCGAAAGGAGTGAGAGAAAGAAACTCACCGAAACTGACTCTGCTGAGATTCATAAACAAAAAAAAACAAACCCTTATCTTCTTCGTCACGCTGAACCAGAATTGGCCTTCATTGAAGTTTTGATTTTTCTAACAAGTCTTACCCTAATGCATTGATCAGAGGAGCAGCAGTATTACCCCACCCATTTGAAACTATCTCTTCAACAGCACGTTCAGGATGCGGCATGAAACCTACGACATTACCATCACGATTACTTATTCCTGCTATCGCATGAATTGAACCATTAAAATTAATCTGTGGATCTGCTGCATCTATTTTTCCTGATGCATTGCAGTAACTAAAAACTACTTGATTATTATTTTCTAATTCCTCAACTGTCTTCTCATCTGCAAAATAATTGCCATCAAAATGCGCAACGGGACAGTGAATAACAGAACCAACAGCCATATCTTTCGTAAAGAAATTATTATTACTTTGAACTTTGATATGAATAAATTTAGAAGCAAACTTCAAACTTGCGTTAGTTAAAAGGACGCCAGGTAGTAATCCAGCTTCACAAAGAATCTGAAAACCATTACAGATTCCCATAACTTTTCCACCAGCTTTTGCAAATTTCATAACAGACTCCATGACTGGAGATATTTTTGCTAATGCTCCTGTTCTAAGGTAATCACCGTATGAAAATCCGCCTGGTACAACGACAAGATCTGCATTTCCTAAATCTTTTGAACGATGCCAAACCGGTGTTACGGTTCCCTTTAAAAGCGTTCCGAAAGCATGCTCAACATCATGGTCACAATTCGTTCCAGGAAAAACTAGGCAAGCAATCTTCATATACTTTTAATCTCGTAACTTTCAATAATTGGGTTCGCTAAAAGATCATCACAAAGTTTCACCGCTAATGGTTTTGCAGATTCAAAATCTTTTGCATCAATTTCGAACTCAACAAGGCGGCCGACTCTCATTCCAGAGATTCCTTCAACGCCAACACCTTTTAATCCGCCTTCAATAGCTTTACCTTGCACATCAAGAACACCATTTTTTAATCGGACGAGTACTTGTATCTTAACCATGATTTATCTCTTTTAATGAACGTTCAAAAATATAGTCAACCTGTTGAAAATGCCGCTTGATATCGAATATCTCGTTGATTTTTTCTACAGATAAGAATGAAAGAATTTTTTCAGCTTTTAATGCCCTTCCTTTCAGGTCGTCTCCGCCGTCCCACGCAGCAAGCGCATGGAGTTGGACTTCTTTATACGCATCTTCTCGAACCATACCACCATCAACAAGTGCAACAAGGAGTGAGCCTGAAAAGATGAGTCCACGTGATGAATCAAGATTCTCTTGCATACGTTTTGGGTATACAACCATGCCCTCTACCAAAGAAAGAAAACGATGTAGCATAAAGTGTGAAACGATACATGCATCAGGAGCAATGACTCGCTCAACTGAACTGTGACTAATGTCTCGTTCATGCCAGAGAGCAATATTTTCCATTGCAGAAACAACATACCCTCGAAGAAGTCTTGCTAATCCAGTTAAATTCTCAGAAAGAATTGGATTCCGTTTATGCGGCATCGCAGAAGAACCCTTCTGTCCAGCTGTAAATTTTTCTTCAACTTCACGAACCTCTGTTCTTTGAAGATGGCGAATCTCTACAGCGAACCTTTCAATTGAGCTTCCAAGAAGAGCAAGTGCAGAAAAGAAACTTGCGTGTCTGTCACGGTGTACAATTTGTGAAGCAACTGGTTCACAAACTAAACCAAGTTTACTCATTACATGTTCTTCTACTGCAGGAGGAAGCTGCGCAAATGTACCAACAGGACCTGATATTTTCCCTGCGCACGCTTCGTGCAAAGCACTTTGAATTCTTTTTTTAGCACGAGTAAGTTCAACTGCCCATGAAAGGACTTTTAATCCAAATGTAGTTGGTTCTGCATGTATTCCATGAGAACGTCCAATTGTTGGTGTATAGCGGTACTCTTCAGCTCTGGTAAGAGTTGCAACGATCACTTTTTCTAGTGAAGCTAAAATCAGCTCACCAGATTGTTTTAATTGAAGAGCAAACGAAGTATCTAAAAGATCACTGGAAGTCATTCCGCGGTGAATAAATCTTGAATCCTCACCAACATACTCAGCTACATTTGTAAGAAATGCGATAACGTCATGCTTTACTTCGTCTTCGATTTCAAGAACTCGTTTTGCATCAAATTTTGCAAGTTTACGAGCATTCAGATATGCGGACTCTGGAGCAAGTCCAAGCTCAGCCATTTTTTCTAGTGCGGTGAGTTCAACTTCAAGCCAGATTTTGAAGCGATTCTCATCACTCCATATTTTGGTCATTTCTGGGCGGCTATAGCGGGGTATCATGTTAAGGTTTCTCCGACTAAAAGATACCAATTATTTCTGTTTTTGGAAAATCCTAAGTAGAAATTTCGGCACTTAGCTAGCAAGTAGTTGCAGACAAAGTTGATCAACACCAAGAAATGGCGTTGCTTGGTGAACAGATCCGCACTGAAGTTGAAATGGTAGGTCTTTTAGCGTCTCAGAGTCGAAATTCGTCAGATGTGTCTGAAGGGCAAGGCTTGGAGTGTTACTATGCTCGCTTAAATGACCAAGTACCACATGTCGAAGATCGCTGTGGGCAATCTCTTTTAAAAGAGCCGTTGAATCATCGTTACTTAAATGACCATAGCTGGAAGATATTCTTGATTTAAGCTCCCAAGGATATTCACAGTTACGAAGCATCTCTTGATCGTGATTTGATTCGAGCACGATAAAATTAGAATCTTTCAGATGCTCTGTAACTAAAAGAGTAACTCGACCAAGGTCAGTTGCCTGAGAAAATTTTAAGCCTTCAGAAAACAATGAAAACCCAACGGGATCTACTGCATCATGGGTTATACTAAAAGGTGTGATTCGAGTTGCTCCAACCCAAAAATCAACTCCATTTTGGAATTGCTCAAAGTGAAATGATTTTGGTATCTGTTTGAGTGTTTGGAAATTTGCAAAAACAGGAATTTTATAACGCTTGCTTAGTGTTGGAACACCATGAATATGATCCGAGTGCTCGTGAGTAACCAGGATTGCATCTATCGAGGCGGGATTAACACCAAGCTGATTCAATCGAATCTCTAACTGTTTGGCTGAAAGTCCACAATCAATCAAAATACGGGCATTACCAGTATCAATAAATGTAGAGTTAGCTTTAGAGCCTGATGAAAGGACAGAGAATCGCATATTTGAAAGAGTATGAAGCTGAAAGTACTTTTATACTACAGCTTCATAGATGCGTCTATCTGATTATTTACAGATGTTACAGGTAACATTAACCGGTCGATTTAGGGCGCTGGTTATCGAACTCAGTGAAGACGTCTTAGGTCCTGAACCGTTGCCGCGAATGGATTTAGCACAGGCAACAACTTTTTTTGCATTAGAAGCTGCGACAGCTCCGTAGTTTTTGATCATCTTCCTAACTACAGAAACCTCAGTCAAGAAACTGACCTTAACACAATCTACTCCACACACTTCAATAGATTTCAAAATCTCAGAGTTTATTTCATCACGGATATTTTTCTCAGTTTGACGAACGATCGAAAGGAGTCTCGCTGGATTTACTTTACCATTACAAGATTTAGCGGATTTTGCACGCGATGCATCTGCTCTGATTATGCGGCTGATTGTTGATGTGGATTTTAAAAGTGATGAACCAATCGCTTTCATTTCAGCTGTTGGTGCAACTCTTGTACAACTTAAAACTGCCTCAGGGGTATTCGTTACAGTACTTGTAGGAGTTACCGTTGGTGTATTTGTCAAAGTAGCAGTTGGAGTACTTGTTGGGGTTGGCGTCAACGTTGGTGTGTTCGTTGGGGTATTCGTAGGTGTTGGAGTTGGGGTAGACGTAGGAGTCAGCGTTGGCGTGTTCGTTGGGGTTACAGTTGGTGTATTGGTTGGAGTGCTAGTAGGTGTGTTTGTAGGTGTACTGGTTGGAGTCGGAGTACAGGCTACTCCTGTAACAGGATCTGGGACGTTAGAACATGAACCGTTGGTTCCTATTGTTCCAAAACTTATATCTGCATCATTGGAAACACCTGTGATTGTAATATTAACCGCTCCAACTTTTCTAATATCAGCAGGAGTTGATGGATTAGCCTGGGTAAAATCAGCAAAAGGGAAAACTAGTGAGATTCCTGTATCGGGATTATAGGAACCATTATAACCATACAATTGATCTTTTACATGTTGAGGATTTCCTGGATTAAACGTTGTCCAACATGGCAGTTGGTAGTTAAAAGAGATTCTTCTTCCACCATTTGGATCACGTGCATCATAAATAGTAATAGACATTACTGCGTTTGGTGATACACCAGCACAGTCATACACCATATTGTTAATTCTTATAGCGTCGCCACTATCTTGGATGAGATCGATAGAAGCTAAACCATCATAGTTAACAGGAGGGGCAGAAATAGAATCACCATCCCACTCAATTTCTGTAACTCCTGCAGATCCACTTTCTTGACTGTGCCTGTAGAGTTGAAAACCTGTAGATCTGGCTGTGACTTCAGACCCAAGACCTGGGGTAGTTTTTTCACATCTCAAAGTTTGTTTTCCACCTAACGAACCAGCAGAAGTAGTCATTGTATACTTAGGAACATCTCCCTCGTCACATATTAATCTTGTATTAGCTTCGAAAGTCTCAATCGTCAGCGCTATAGCATCAGAAGAAGATATAACAATTGCTATAGTCAAAAAAAATTTGAATATATTTTTAACCTTCATAGAAGAATCCTTAGTAAAACCAACTTAAACCTTTAAGAAAATTATCAGTAATACACTGTTCTCGAAAGAGGTTAAATTCACCCCCCTCTTTAAAAAAATCTAGCTGGAAAGCTATAATGACTCATGACAAAAATAGGAACCCCCCTCACCCCTTCATCAACTAAGGCACTCCTCTTAGGCTCAGGAGAGCTTGGGAAAGAAGTCGCAATTGAATTTCAAAGACTCGGTGTTGAGGTAATTGCAGTCGACAGATATGACAACGCACCTGCGATGCAGGTAGCACACAGAAGTCACACAATCTCGATGCTCGACCCTGACGCATTAAAAAATCTAATCGAAAAAGAAAATCCAGACTTTATCGTTCCAGAAATTGAAGCGATTAACACTGAAACACTTATAGCTCTCGAGAAAAATGGAAAAACCGTTATTCCGACAGCAAGAGCTGCCAATCTAACAATGAATCGTGAAGGAATTCGTAAACTCGCAGCAGAAGAGTTAGGACTACCAACATCGCCTTTCCGATTTGCTGTAACTAAACAAGAATTCCTGGCAGCGGTTGAAGAAATTGGAACGCCTTGTGTTGTTAAACCAGTAATGAGTTCATCTGGAAAAGGTCAAAGTGTTATTAAAACCTCAGGCGATATCGACAAAGCTTGGGATTACGCGCAAACAGGAGGCAGAACCGGAGAAGGAAAAGTAATCGTTGAAGGTTTTATCGACTTTGATTACGAAATTACTCTTTTAACAGTGAGGCATGCAGGCGGCACCTCGTTTTGCGATCCAATTGGTCATATTCAAATTGATGGTGACTACCGTGAATCATGGCAACCCCATCCAATGTCAGATAAAGCGTTAGCTGCCTCTAAAGATTGTGCTAAAAAAATAACGGACGCGCTCGGGGGGTATGGAATTTTTGGTGTCGAGTTATTTGTGAAGCAAGATAAAATTTATTTTAGTGAAGTTTCACCTCGTCCGCATGATACAGGACTGGTAACGCTTATCTCTCAAGATCTTTCCGAGTTTGCCCTGCACGTTCGGGCGATTCTTGGCCTACCCATCCCACTAATAACACAGACTGGTCCTTCTGCTTCTGTTGCTCTGTTAGCAAAAGGCAAAAGTGAAAATATTTCTTTCAGTGGGATTAGTCAGGCACTTGCTGAGCCCGATACTCAACTTCGATTATTTGGTAAGCCTTCAATCGATGGTTCTAGGCGGCTCGGTGTAATACTTGCAAAAGATACCACACTCGATGCGGCTAGAGAGAAAGCAAGACGCGCTGCAGGTAAGATTGAATTTCATTTTGATTGAGGTTTATTTATTTATGCTTTAAATGAGTTGATAGTTTGAGCCTTTGTATTTTTTACCGCAGAGGCGCGCAGGGTATCGCAGAGGAAATCAAAACAATCTAACAACATTGAAATATATGCATATTCCCCTCAGCGGACCTCTGCGTCCCCCCAATGTCATTAAGTTAAGGCATTCCTACCCGTTGACCATGACCGTAGGCGTGAGCGTGACATTAAATTGTTTGGGTCACGCTCACGCACACGCTCAAGGTCACGGCCGTAAGTTCTTAACTTAATGACATTGCTGCGTCCCCCTGCGGTAAAAAATAAAACTCCATATATTCAACTGATTACATGGTTGTTTTTTAGAAACCTTGAACATCCCTCATGGATACTTTTTTAAGTATATTTATCTCCAATAAAGGCATATCACCCACATGAACGGTTTTGCTCAAGATCCTGAACATGTAAGATTTTTAAGAGAAAGTAATTTGGGTGCTGGTTATCAGCACAACGTAAATCTTATTCATTTAGTGATAGGATTACTAAATGATCCAAGGCAAGCTCTCAATACAACAGATCAAGAAGCACTTGAATCTATCGCACTCGAATTTGGTTATAATCTTGAAGAGATTAAAGAATCAACTGACTTCATTAATATATGGGAAGTGGAGTTTAATATCTACTCTATTGCAGAAGAGTTACCTGCAGAGGAAGCTTTTCAAACCGCATATATATCTGCATTACGTCAGTTTTTAGAGAGGGAACTAGTTGAGACATATTGTGAAGTCATCGATGAAAACTTAGAACTCGTGCATCAGTTCTCGGAATCATTTGACTTGATAGACTCAAAATCAAAAATAAGTGCTGAAGTTTTTGAAAATACATTACTTAGACTTGAAAGTGTTTTAAAACAACCTCGTCATATAGTAAATCTTGTACTAAACAATTCCAAAAATCCTGACAACGAAACACAAAAGCTATTATACCCTGCAGTAAAAGAGCAATTTTGTTTTTTTGGGAGCATTCTTATAGACATTGATTACATTGAAGACTCAGAAGGTGGTTTGATATTAAATCATGCGCATGCTTATCTTAATTGGAAACCCTTAGGATCGTTAGGAGAAAATATTAAAGAAGTTCTTGTTGTCAATCCAGCAAGAACTAAAAATGAAAATGGCGTATATGCTTTATCACTTGATGTGACTGATTTATGCTTCACTAAATTGGCTTTACTTCTCAAACTGGGGGAAGTTTCTCATTCTTGGTCAGTTGAACCTGAATGGAACCTACTTTCAGCAAGACAACTCAGAGAATCAAATCCAGATGAAGATGAGTTAAAGAAAATTGGATTAGCCAAAATTAGCCAACTTCCTCAAGAGTTTTTATCTAAAATAAAATACGATTCATTACTTCCAAACGACTAAGGGTAACCCTTACTGAACCCAAGGAAGATTTTGATGAAGGCTGAATTGTAAATCTGAAAATGTGAGATCGGATGAAACAACAAGTACGCCAGCTTGATTTTTTTCAGAAAGCTTTGTGAAAAATTCGACTTCTGCCTTTTCACCATCGCCAACCTTAACTTCTTTCACTGCATCTGCTCCAACAGACTCCAATGCATCTTCTAAAAGTTCAGGATCACGGCTTAAAAGCATCAAGCGATGACCATTTATCTCAAGCTTAGCAGGCTTCTTACCATGAAATGGAATGTAGAATTTATTCATACGACTGTTATTTATAAGTCTGCATTTTTAATTTTTCAAGGGCATCAGTTCGAATCTTTAAAATAGAACTCTCTAGAGTAAATAGGTTTTCAGCAGAACCACCCTGCTGCTCATTGATTAGCGCATGTAATTCAGCTTCAGAAACAGGAGGTAAAGATTTTGACAGATCAATCTTGTCCACGTAGCGCATCTTTGCTAAAGCATCTTTATTATCTACAAGTATCGCTCCTAATAGTTTGGTCACAACCTGCCAGCGAAGCTTTGCAGTTTTTGCATCATATAAAAAACTTGATTGGTTCATCGAGAATGGATCTTCAGCCCTTGATTTTTCAGAGGGAGGTGTTTCAGTGTAGGTGTTTGGTGCCACAGGTAATCTGGCTAAAGTATATTTTTTAGGGCCGCTACTTGATCCTGAATTTTTTAGTAATAACCTCTGACCTTCACGAGATAGACAAAAATCAACAAACAATTTCGCTAAATCATGATTCTTTCCATCAACGCCTATAGCAACCGGATCGGCAAAAAAGGATCTCAGATCATCTGGTACGGTAAAATGAATCTTGTCGCTGCCAAATTTTGATTCTACATCAAGACCGTATGAATCAATTAAAAATGCAATTGCTACGTCTCCTGTGGATAAATCCTTAGGTGACTGTGAAGAGTTATTGTTGAACGATCTTATATTTGAAGTTATCTGATATAAAAGTTGCCATCCGTGTTCCCAACCATATCGTTGCAATATAAGTTCATAGATAAATCGAACACTGCCACTTTTACGTGGATCTGCTGATCCAATAAGTGTTCGAAATTGAGGTGAAACTAAATCTTCAAAACGTTTTGGCTCCAAAATATCTAAGCGCTTCAGGAGCTCTCTATTTATGGCAAAACCAAAGCTCGTAATATTGACTCCATACCAGTATCCATCTGGATCATAGAGTGGATTTCCATTTATTGATTGTGGGATTGATTGCAAAGATCTCTCTTTGCAATCATATGAAAGTAGCAGGCCTTTGCTTTTTAAACTTTCAAAGCTATCAACCCCGCCCCCAAACAAAATATCAATTTCTAATGGTGAACCTGCATTTTTTCGGGCAATCAATGTCTTTGCGATATCAGAAGCTCCGCCCAGGTCAAGCCATCGAAATGTAACATCACTGTCTTTTATACCTTTATTTTTAATCCAATCTTGAAATCCCCATTCAAACTCTCTGCGAAACCCATCCCAATGTGGGCTTACAATCACTAACGATTCTGCTTGAACAAAAAATGAATATAAAAAAAAGAATACATATGAAATGAAAACATTTGTAATATTTTTCATTACGATACCCCTCGTATTAATGAGGCTATTGAGCGGCGTTGAAAAATTGATGTCAAATAAAAACCTGCTATAACAATTGTCATTACAATAGTTGCATAGGCAGCAGTAAGACTTGCTCCATCGGGTCGACTTTGAAGGGCATATAAAGCTTTTGAAATAGGGAAATATTTTTCTTCCATCGGTAATAATAAACTTGTACTGACCTCAAAAAGTGATGAAAGAAATACGACTATAAAAATAGATCCAAGAACACTTCGAAACAGTGGGAATAATATGAATCGAAAAACATTAAAATTCGAAGCTCCACACACAACCGCAGCTTCTTCATATACTTTAGGTACTTGTTTAACCGTTGAGCTTAAAAGAATAACAGCGAAGGGAAGTTTTCGAATAACATAAGCCGCTATAAGAAGAATGGTGGGTGAATTTTTGGGATCGATCAATGTTCCTGCAAAACCAGTAGCCATACCAAATCCTATTATTAATCCAGGAATCGCTAATGGGAGAAGACTTAAAAAAGTTGTAACTTTACCGATTCGAGTTGGATACCACTGGGAAGAGAATGCAATAAAAAAACTTATCCAGACAACAAAACAAGAGGAAATAAAGGACAAACCAAAGCTATAAAAGAAACTTCTTGTCGTAAGTGGATGAATACATGCTTGAATAAAGGCGTCTAGGGAATAGTGCTCTGGCAGAATCGACATAAACCACGTCTTTGAAAGAGAAACAAGAAAAAGCGAAAGATGTGGCAGAATGCTTATCAGAGCTAAAGTGAAACAGAGGATTATTGATACATATGAAAGTATCGTTTGAGATTTTATTGGCGACCATGGTCGAGCAGTACGAGTATCAAAATGGGTTGGCAGTTTTTCAAAATAATTCTTACAGATAAAAACAAGTAAAATAATCAACATAGAAATAAGAGCAAGGACATAACCACTACTCATGATGGGAAGTTCAAAAACAGTATTAAATATTTGAACAGCGATATGATTTCGGAATTCGAATAAAAGAGGTGTGCCCACATCTGAAAGACTTGCTACGATACTAAGAGTTGCACCAGAGGCGACGGCAGGAAGCAAGAGCGGTGCTATAATGCGAAAAATAATAGAATAAGAATCTGCTCCTAGAATTTTTGCTGATTCAATTGCATCAACAGGAATTTTTTCGAGAGAACTCCGAATAGTAAGATAACAAAGCGGAAAACAGTGGATGACTTGGAGAATCACAATCCCCCAAAATGAACCGGCACTAAATAGTTGTACTGGAAATAATCCAAACGGATTAAAAAGACTCTTAAGCCCCACAAGTCCTATGAAAGGTGGCAGGAAAAATGGAGCTAAAAAACAGATGTCGACAAATGACTTTCCCCAAAAAGAGATTCGAAACATGACAACACTTGTAATTATACCGACGACGGATGCCCCTATAGCTACTGCACCTGCTATGAGAAGACTTTGAATAAGTGCGTTCTGTCCGACCGTATCAAGGGAAAAGAGTGAAAAGTTCCAAAACCGAAAAGCACCCTCAATGAAAAACGAACGAAAAAGGATATGGACTACTGGATAAAGGAAAAATAACAGTAGAAAAAATAAAATTCCAAACAGAAAAACGGTTCGAAAACGACTTTTCATAACGTTTTGAGTTTAATCTCATCAGTTGCAAGAGCATCTCTGTCCTCACTGTCATGACTCACAATTAATGTCGTAAGAGAGAAGCGATTATGAATTTCTTTAATCAAATTTCTAGCATCTGTTCGCATAGCTGCATCTAGATTAGAAAAAGGCTCATCGAGTAGTAATACGTTCGGTTTGGCAAGAACGGTTCGAGCAAGAGCTACCCTTTGTTGCTGACCACCTGATAGTTCATGAGGATAACGCTTTAGTAACATGCCGAGTCCCAGCTGAGTCAAAAGGTCGGTTACAGAAGATACATCTTGATCGTTGAGTGAACGTTTTACTCGTATTGAGAAAGAAACGTTTTCAAATACCGTCATATGTGGCCACAACGCGTAGTTTTGAAAAACAAAACCAACATTTCTTTCTTGAACGGGAATATGAGTTACGTTCTTTTGTCCAAATAATATCTGACATGGTGGTACGGTAACATCAGCACTTTCGAGCCCAGCAATGATTCGTAAAAGAGTTGTTTTGCCACATCCTGACGGACCCGTGATAAATGTGATTGAACCACCAGATATCTGCCGACAAAAGTCATTAATAATGACCTTTCCCGAAAAAGATTTGAAAAGATGTTCAATGTGGATATCCATAATGGATTTTTATTTGGATGCTTTTAATAATCTCGATGAAACTTGAGACCCGAAAATTTTTCCAGCAAAACGTGAAGCTTTCAACAAGAGATCGAAGTTAACACCTGTTTTTATACCTAATTCATGGCATAAAAAAACAAGCTCTTCAGTAGCTATATTACCTGATGCGCCAGTCATAAATGGGCAACCACCTACACCAGCTACTGAAGAATCAAAGTAATCAACTCCACACTGTAGCCCAGCATACGCATTAGCAATCCCAAGACCACGAGTATCATGAAGATGGAGTCCAAGTCTTACTTTTGGATATGCACGACCAATAGCGGTGATGACCTCCGTTATACGATCAGGTGAACCAAGTCCTGCAGTATCAGCTAACACGAGTAAAGGAAGCTCTTGTTTCAGCTCTCGTAACGTCGAAATAATTTTGTTTACCTTTTGTAGGATAATGTCAGTCGAAATGTTTCCCTCATAATGACACCCGAACACACAAGAAAGCATCACTCCTTCAAGCGGTATGTTATTATGTTGAAAAGAGTTCACAAGCGAATCAATCGATGAAAGATTTTTCTCAAATGATGTATTAGCATTCTTACTCAGGAACGTTTCGCTCACTGCTGTTTGAATCCAGCCACCGTTTTTTATTTGAGGAAATTGCAATGCACGCTGAAACCCTTTCTCATTTAAGTACAGCGCTGAATAACGAGATGTTGATACCTGAGAAACCCCTTTACAAATATCATCAGCTATATTCATAGATGGAACTTTGTCGTTTCGAATCATAGAGGCCACTTCAACCTCTGAAATACCTGATTCAGACAAAAGTGTTATCAATTCAAGAATTGATTTTGCTGATATTGGCTGGTTACTGGTTTGTAGCCCTTCTCGGGGACCGACTTCTCTAATAGTTACCTCTGTTGGAATCACTCGTGACATGGATAGAATTCTGTCATGCCAGTTACCGTAAAGACCATAGATAAAGCTACTCAGATAATTCGTACTTTCTGGAATCCAACTCCGTTGACGCACTCACACTTTTTTTCTGAGTATTTGGGTAAAGAAATCTATATCAAATGGGACAACCAGCTAAGAACTGGCTCTTTTAAAGAGAGAGGAGTTATTAATTTCCTCAATTCCCTGACTACGAGCGACAAAAAAAAAGGCGTCATCGCTGCGAGTGCTGGAAACCATGCAGTTGCACTTGCTTACTATTGTCAGAAAATGAATATCCCATGCAGTGTAGTCATGCCCACGTGGGCACCAATGGTGAAAATTAGAAATGCAGAGAAATACAAAGCTTCAGTTTCCCTCTTTGGCTCAAGTTTCCAAGAAGCATACACAGAAGCTTCAACTATTGCTGCGAAGTTAAAAATTACCTTTGTACCAGCATACAACGATGAACGAATCATTAATGGGCAAGGAAGCTGCGGATTGGAAATTCTTTCTCAATTATCATCTGAACAAAAAAAATCGCTCGCGATTATCGTGCCTATTGGAGGTGGTGGACTGATCTCAGGAATCGCAACTGCTATAAAAGAAACAGATCCAAAGATTAAAATTATCGGTGTTCAATCAGAATGGGTTATCAATGCAAGAAAAAGCCCTGTAAAAATTGCACCGTTTGCACCGAGCTCAATTGCAGATGGTATAGCAGTAAAAACAATCGGAACCTGTACAGCTCCTATTATTAAAAAGTATGTCGATCAAATTGTTACTATCAATGAAGATGAGATTGGTGATGCAATTATCAAGCTTTTAGAACTTGAAAAAACCGCAATTGAAGGTGCTGGTGCGGCGGCAATAGCAGCGCTCATGTCACATAAAATTAAAAAGCTTCCAAAACATGTGGTTGCCGTAACCTGTGGTTCTAATATTGATATGGATCTGATCTCTCGTTTACTTACTCGAGATCTCATTCGAAAAGGTAGATCATGCAAACTTTCATTCTCTGTCCCTGATCGTCCAGGTTCGCTCAATTATATTACTAATCTTTTATCGAAGGCTGGCGCAAATGTCATTAACGTTTCTCACGATCGTATCTGTACTGAGCTTCCAGGGCACGTTTCAATTGAATTCTTATTAGAGCTACGTGATAAAAAACATAAAGAATCGATGCTTATACTTTTGAAAGATTCAGGACTTCGTGTGAAAGAGATTCCTTGAAGAGAGTATTAGTTTGATTTACGGTGATAAAAATATTTTTAACACAATGAAAACGCTTAATTTTAGAAGTTATGGCTTCTTAAGAATTTTACTGTTCTACCCCGTGACCTTGAGCGTAGGCCTGAGCGTGACCCAAATAATTTAAGTTTACGCTCAGGCTCACGCTCAGGATCACGGCACTTAAGTTCTCAATCAAAAAGCTTCTGAGCATCCTGGGACATAATATATCCAGGCTCTCCGTTTCGAGAACGCACCTTTAACCATCTTCCCAATCGAGCTTCAACTCTAACCTTATCACCAACATACAGCTCTTCAACTTCTTTAGCTGTAAATGATGGTCGATCGAAAACGCTCGTATTAATCATAATTTCATACCGAATTCCAGTTTCGAACCGACCAGGACGAGACGGTGGATCTCGTCTGGAAAGTGGCTCAGGGTCGGGTTGTCTTTCTCGAATTTCCCGCGGCGCATCACCTTCATATCGGGAAGCATTCTTACTATTAAATAAATCCTCAACTTTACGTGGCTCAACTGGGCCAGATGTATCAATTGTTGCACGTGTTTTTGGGAGAGCTGGGACTACAGTTGGAACTTGTAATTTCTCTGCTGCTACAATCTGAGGCACAGGCGTACTTATTGATCGTTGCTCATCTTCTTGAACATTGTACATTAATGCATCAAGATTTGAGACGTCGTCTCGCTCGGGCTCTAAAACATTGGCAAGTGACGTCATACTTGTTTCTGAAAAAGAATCAGAAAAATCACCTTGTTCAGGAAGCACAAAAAAGAACCATGATGCAAAAATTCCTAACAACAAAAAAAGAGCACTCAATATAAAGAACTTCTTAGAGGGCCGTTGTAAGGAAGTCTGTGGTTCTTTTGGAAAAGTCGAAACAATTTCTGGAGAAACGACCGAAGAAGCAAAAGAAATTTCTTTTGATGGTGTCGGTATACTCTTGAGTAAATCATGGAACAG
>JBIKWN010000018.1:0-39501 GCA_044356295.1 Bdellovibrionota bacterium | reverse complement strand
GGATTACATCTAATCCTTCGCGTACTTCGCGACCTTCGCGTTACTAAAAATGTCTTCAATTACTTTCTACCGGACAGTAGTACTCCCAAAGGTGGACACCTTAAATGATTTCAATAAAATTAATATCATGAATAAATACAATAAGTTACAAAGACAAGAATCCCCTTTTTTTGTGAAGCAAAACCAGCACTTATCCTGATTACCTTAAGAGGAAAAGCGGAAGTTTTTCCCCAAACTAGCCGATAGGTTTAAAGGGATGGAGCAGAAATATAAAAATACACTGCAATTTCAATGTGTTAGGGCGATTGCCCTGGCGATTATTGCTGGGTTTTTTTCGATCGCTACCACCACCGTCCAGGCAGAGCTTCCAGAATACCGCGAAGCCCGCGGGAAAGACGGCGTTGAAAACGAAAAAGACACGAACGGATTTTTTCCTTCTGAAACTGTTTGGTTCAATGAAGGTGCAGCAACCACTGTATTTGCAAAAGAGCCTGAAAAATCAGAATCACCTGATGTTGGTTTTTATAAAGAGAAAAAAGATCGTCCTACCCAAGATCCACTTATCCAACAAGTAGGATTGCAAAACCAAAATGGCAAACCACTTGATGCAACAAAACAACCACCATTCGACACAAGAAAAGCATCACCTGATCAGTTACTTGCATTCTACGGAAATCCAAACGAAGAATCTCCATTAACCCCTGATGACAAAGCGCCAACTCCATTCAAAGGAATGATGGCTGCAATGGATTCTGGAAACGATAAACTAGCTTACCAGTATGCACGTCAATATGTTCGCTACATGCGTAACATGTCTGACCGTGTTGGCAGAACTGTTCAACTGCAAGAGTTAGCTGTTGAGCGTGAAGGAATTCGTCCTGGAAATGTTCAAGATAATCCTTATGTAAAACTTCTTGAAGATGACTTACTTTCTGCAGAGAGTAAGAAAGAGCTTTCTGTAGCAGGGCTTGATCCGAAAGCACAACGAATGATTCGTGAAGCCCAAATAGAAGAGGGTAGCCAAATTCGAGATGTTTCAAATCAATCAGATATTCCAGTTGATCCAAAAGGAGAAGTATCTGTTCTGTTCTTTTTTGATAACTCACAAAATGCATCTTATGAAAGAGCAAAAGATGTTGAAAAATTATATAAAAAGTTTTCTCAGAATCCAAATGTAACTTTCTCTGCGCTAAGTGGTTTAAATCTTACTACTTCAGAATTACTTTCATTTTCAGATAAAAGTGGAATATCAATACCAGTTCAAAATGGTGGAAAAACTTTTGGCTCGATGAGCGGCGGAAGTCTTCCTGCAGTTTTATTACTTACAAAAAATACAAATAAAGTTGTACGTGTAAGTGAATCATCTAATGCAGATGAAATTGCTATGACACTAAAGCAGATGATGGGGGGAAAGTAATACGATGAAATTTAGAAAATTTATTTTTAGTTTTATTATTGTTGCAGTGTTTGCTGCCTCTTCAGCCCAAGCGCAAGGGATTCCAATAGGTGCAATAGGTGCAGCAGTTTCAGCATTGACTGGCAATGTAAACGGTCCCATTGGCAGTGCAGGTGTTCCGCTGGTAAATCTTCAAGATACAGGTGGAAATGACGTCAACATAAATATTCCAAATCAGGGTAATCCACGTAGAGATCAAGAATGCGAAGGTGATAAATGCACTATAGAGTCTTTCTCTGAACAGCTATCAGCTGATGCAAATATAGCTGTTGTATCACCAATGGGTGCTTTGAAAGAAACAATGAATTCTAAAAAAATGGGTGATGTTCTTTCTGCAAGTGTTTCTGCAGGAGGGCAAGCGCTCTCACCTTTAGCATTATCATTTCAGTCTTGGAATAGTGCATCCCCTCAAGCTGCCGCTGCACTTGATCGGTCACTCTCTTTCGCTATGGGCTTTGGTCAACAACGTTATCAAGCAGAACAAAATGCCCAACTTGCATTTAATACTTCAGGAGAAGGTGGAAGAAAATTATCAGAAGCATATCGTCGATGTATGGCTGTACTTGTTAGTCAAAACTATACATATGCATCTGCGCAAGAATCATGTTTGAAACAACAAGATAAAGTTCTTCTTTCTGTAACAAAGTTAGAAAATCCTAATGCAGCAGACACCTTATCATTCAAATTTCACCCAAGTCATCCTGCTTTTAAAGGCAAACGAAGCGTCTTTAGAAATAACCAGTGGAAAGAAGAAGATGTGCTTAATGCAGGCTTAGTTGGTTCTATCTTTTCTGGGGAAGATCTACAAACTAATCAGATTAAACTAAGACACCTACTTTTTGTACCAACTCTTGTGAGTGCTTCGCTTGGTGCTTTTCTTAAAACGGATGAGGTTAAACGTGCTGTAACACAATTAGCCTATGATTGGGGTAATCTTTTTGGAGATGTTCAATACGTGTATCAAGAAGGAGGTACCCCAAATACTTCCTTTATGAGAACTGCAGTCAGAAAAATTAAACCTTTTTTTAGCTATCAATCTGCAGTAACAGCAAATAATGTAAAGCAGTTTAAAGCTGATATTTTTAAAGATAAAGGAGCAACCGGTTTTGAGCAGTACGCAGCTTTTAAAACTCACTATACTTACTATACGCTTTGGAAAGTATTAACAAAGTATTGCAGAATTCAAGCACCTTCTTCAGGGTCTGAAGATTCTCCACCACCACCATCATCGGATGCTTTCTGGACTCCATCAGAGGTTGAGTCGCCTATTCGTATCACTCGAAATGAAGTGCAACTTTTGTCATCATCATTTTCAACTTTTGATCGAGTAGTCGGAGAGAATATTTATACTTACGCAAAAATACTTTTCCCAGGAGGGAATGGTGGTACTTCAATGTGCGATATGATGGATCCAACATTACCCCCGGTTGAGTCAAAGGTACTAGAACAAGGCGAAACAGCAGTCTCAAGACTTCTCTCTGACAAGCCTGGTGCTAGTAATGGAGTCGCAGGAGTTCGTTGGTTAACATTAACGTATGCTTCGATTATTGCAGGTGATCAAGTTAATACAAGTGTAGCAACTGGTTACGCAATACTTGGAAATCTTTCCGGTGGTGATTTTGAATCCGAAGCAAAACAAGCTGGTATAAATCTACTTCGTGATGTTGCGCCAAATTACGGTAGTCGTGAAACAGCGCAGTATTTTGCATCGAGTTATCAACAATTTTTAAACGTACTTAAGGAGCGGATTGCACCTGCTTCAAAATAATAATGATTTGATTGTATGAATAAGAGGGATTGAAGTGTTTGGAATATTACAGGGACTTATAGACGCAATCAACGGTGCCTTTGGGGGACTTTTTGCGAATAATGGTTACTCTGAATTAATGCCAGGGTCCAGTTTTCATGCTGTTACTGCAGCATTTGCAACACAAGGTTATTGGATTCATGCAGATATGCTGAACTTTGTGGGTGCAGGTGAGTTTCAACGGTTCGCAGTTTTTATTTATATGATTGCCCTTATAAGCGGCATGGTTGGAATGGCGATGGGATCTCCGCCAAAAATGTATGTGTGGTTTTTTATGGGCCCAGTACTTTTCCACTTTTTATTAGGAACGACTTCTCCGGTGATGGGAACAGCATGGAAAGTAGCTGGTGTTCCGCAAGAACAACAAGAAGTTTGGAAGCTAGCTGAAGTTGGTTTAAAAACGATGAACATTACAGAACGTGAAGGGTTAGTCGTTAATGGGTTTGCCCCTCCTTCAGGTGGTGTGAATGGTAATGGAACAGTGAATATCTCTTTTGCATTCGCTCAGCTGGACGGAGTTGTAAGTGATACAATTCAAGAAATCATCAAGTGGCTGGGTGTCTATAAGGGTCAGTCGGTAGGTTCAACATCTGGTGCTAGTTCCACAGGAACTGGTAATGATACTAGTGGTCGCTGGCATCTGCTTTCAAATTTAAAATGGGGGATGCTTGATACAATCGCTCAAGCAAGGTTGAGTTCACCTGAACTGCGGGACTCTTTTATTACGTTTATGGCGAGCAGTTGTGGAGATCGTTTTCAAAGTGGAATTGATGCATCACGTTATATGGCTGCTTCGCAAAGTATCAATGGAACGATACCACCAGGCGTTTTTATGTCAGGGGGGGTGACCGCTGAACAGTATCAAGCAGATCTTAATAAAACCTATTCTGAATTTAATAGAAAATTGAATGGAACAACGACTACGCCATTAGCTATCCGACGACTTCTTTATGCTACTAAGGACAATGGTGGTATTGATATTCCTCAGCCGGGTAGTTTTAGAAATGCATTACTTGCAAAAGATGGAGTAGGGGAGGAAGTAAAGTTTTTTAAAGGTGTCATTTTGCCAAACGGTTCCCCTGTTCCTGTTGCTGAGTTCCTCACTTTAGATGAGCTTTTACAAAGTTCAGGACAGATTCAATGCGGGCATTTACTAGATATTATCGTTCGAGGTTTCCGCTGGGAAGCTGCAGGTGTATACACACAACTTGTTCGTCAATTACCTGTTGGTGTTGAGAATCCAGATCAATTTGATAATGCTTTCTTAAATGGTTGGGATGTAAGAAAGTATCCGAAAGAAGTTTTGTTCCCAGCGACTGCAGGAGCAAAAAGTTGGAAGCAAATTATCGCAGAAGATAAAAATCCTCCGAAAGTTGAAACCCCCGAGGCCCGCCGACAGTTCATGATTAATCTTATATTGATTAATATGTTTAAAAACGAGTTTTTACTCGCTCCTAATGCAGCAGTACGTAAATTACGATTTACTTCTGCGCAATCTGCACAAAATGCAATTGAGATGTACCAAAAAACCGTAGGCTCAAGAAATAAATTTGGTGAAATTTATTCCTGGGCATTGATGATGCCGTATCTTCAGGGATTATTGTTGTATCTTCTCGCGTTGGGATATCCATTTGCATGTGCTGTTATGTTACTTCCTCGGTGCAGTAAGATAATTTTTACTTGGGCGTCATTTTGGGTTTGGGCAAAACTTTGGGATCTAGGTTTTGCAATTGTTGTACTATTTGAAAGAAGTGTTTGGGCAACGATTGGTAACTCTTCCAAGGCAACCCAGTTAAATCCGTTTATTGCACAGATGCTCGACTTCGGTACGACCGTTTGGCAAGGGGCGGGTGCAGGTGCAAAAATTCCAGATGCAACAAAACTTGCGTTAGTTGGTTTCAAAGATCCTGCGAATCTTAAACTTTCAATGAATTCCTACGCATTCCTTGATCGCAGCATGACATTATTTTCAAACATGGATCTGGATCTACAGAATTCATATTACATTTATATTATGGCTGCGCTGTATTTTGCAGTCCCGATGATTACTGGGCAGTTGGTGCTTGGGGCTAAGGCTAGTATGGCTGGGAGTATTACTCAGGCGTTTCAAGGGATGGCTAATGAAGTTGGTAAGAAAGCTGGCGACGCAATGCAAGCAAACATGACTGGAAATATGCAACGAGCTCAAGCATTACAAAATAGGGCATATGCATTAAAGGCAATCGAACAAGGTACCCTTGCCAATGGTGAGAAGTTTGATTTTAGTCAAGGGATACTTGGCGCGCAAAATACTGCTGCAAGAAATAATTTAAATGTTGGTGCAATGGGTGCACAAGCGACTGGTCTTCGTAATATGCAGGGAATGGTTGATGTCGGTCAACGTTTGGGATCACGAAATCTTCAGTATGAAACTGAAATGGCTTCGATGCTGGCTAATCCAAATACTGCAATTGCATTTTTAGCGAATCAGGCTGTACGAAACAACGGGCAGGGATTACCTACAAAGCGAGATTTACAAAATGTAGTTAATGGTAATCCAGGTAATCTACATATGACCCCTGCTGTTGCCCAAGGTTTACTTGAATCTGAAATCTGGAACGGTGATTCAATGGATAGAGGGAAACTTCAGGCTGCAGATGCAGCTAGAATTTCAGGTGGAGCACCCGCCGGAGGCGCAAGCGGTAGTGGTGCTGGTGGTGGACAAGGAGGTAATCCGACGGGAGTTGTTAGATCTTCACCACAAGGTGCAGATCATAACTCATCTGGTGGATTTGTTGGAGCAAGTGGTGCAGGAGGTGGAGCTGGTGGTCAAGCAACGCCAGGACAACAGTTTGTTGGAGCAGGATTTTTCAATGGTAAAGCATGGGTTGGTAATAGCATGGCCAACTTCTTTGGTACCGGTGTAGATATTGATTCTAAAACCGGTCAGTTTGTTATTGATTCCAAGACACTCAACTCTCAAGCAATGACACAAGCCCAAGTTGGAGGTCTTGATCAAGATATGGCAAGAGCTCGTGCATATGGTGAGTTACTTGGCGGTGCAGCCAATCGTGGAACAAGTATGGTTAATGGATTGACACAGGATAGTGCACTAGACGGACAAAATAATTTCTTCCTAGAGGCTGCTAATAGTGGATTACTTGCAGTCACAAACGTCAACAATAGTGGTCAGTTTAATACAGAATATGGAAACCTTGTTGGTTCAGGACAGCTTGGCAAGGATCAACAAGCTCGATATTTAGACTTAACATGGCAGGGTGATAATTCTAAGGGAATATTTGGTACCCACAATCAAATGTTTAATGCAGCCGGACAAGCATACGGCGAGAATAGATTGCTTGGAGCATTCCGTGATTCAGCTGAGCCTTGGAAATTAGGTAATGCATTAGGTAACGCAAATACAGAGTACAAAAATAACTTCGCCACTGGAGCAAATGGTGGGGTGGCAACATGGGGTCTTGATGGAGGATATAATTTTGCAACCGCGAATGGACTTGGTGCGCCACTTGCTACCTATGGCGGTGCTGATGCAAAGACTAGAACAGATGGTGTAGGTGCTGCAAGTCTTCCAGCAGGGGCGGATAATCGACCTCGAGTAGATATTCCAATGGCACGTGTCGACCAAGGACCAAAAGATGAAGACAAAAAGCCTTCAAAATAAATTAGTTTAGGATCTCAATTCAAATTATATTAGATAAAAATACAGTTGTAATAAGATTATGGAACAGCAAAGTCTACCGACACCAGATGAACTTGCTAGAAAAAATGAACCAGAAGTTTCTGCAAGTGTTGCACTACAGTCTTATGCCTTCTCTGATGTGAAAGTAGATCGTGATAAAATTCGTGCTGGTCTTCGTGGAGCAAGCATGCCTTCGCAAGAAGGAGTTAAGTTGCTTGGTGAATTGCTCGCACCAGGAGGCAAAGAAATAAAGCCTAATGAAGCACTTTCTAATGAGATGCTTACAGCTATTAAACAGGAAGCGATTGTATTGCCTCGTATTCAAGCAACTTTAGAAGCCCGTGAAGAGTTACTGACGCGTATTATAAATGGTACCCCTGATACTAGAAACGCTTTATTAAAAGAAATGCTTGCTAAAGTGGATGAATATGAACCAGCATTAAATCGTTACAATGAACTATTAAAAGAGCGAAACGCAGCATTAGCTTCAGCGGGAACTTCGCTTAATGCACAAACAATACAAAAAATTACTGCTACAAATATCGCATTAAATGATTTTCTAAAAGAAAGAGGATACCTCGCTGTTATCATCGCTTCAAAAACTATTCTGGATGAATGTGTCACTAATAATAATTTGAATCCAGAAAAATTAAAAAAACTAAGTGATCGAACTTCTCTTTCCGAGAAAGCAATTGAACAGCAGTTGGGTGTTGGGCAGGGTAGTGTCGCTGCTAATTCTTTTCAGGTTGGAGGGTCGCTTGCCCTCTGTTTAGCATCGATTCATGAAGTTACTGCTCGTCAAGCCTCTTCTAATACAAGCGGGAATGGTCAACCATCTTCTGTCGACTTCAATAGCGCCAAAGAGAAACTAAAAACTGCATCAATAGATACATTACTTGGAAAAACTGAAATTTATAAAAGCGTCAATACATCCGGCGTCTTGCAGAAGTATTTCTTTAATCCTGCTGATGCATATATGCAGTGGCCTGTTGTCTCGGATCTAACAACAGGTGCACAGGTAATGACATCACTGCCGGCACGAGGCCGTAGTTATGAATTTAATCGTTTTATTGAACCGAGTGCCCTCCTTAAGAATTCTTTTGTGTACGACAACGGCCTTAAGAGAATGATTCCTACCACTGTAGGAGACTGGAAGGACTACTGTATCGCAAAGGTCAGTGACATTGTTCTTGATGGTGGTGAATTAAGCGACTCACAAAAAAGAGCTAAACTTGAAGCTAAACTCAGAGAAAAATTTACTACATTTATTGATAGTGAAGGCGATGCCTATTTAGCTGTCTATTTAGTAAATCCAAAGACTAAAAAAACTAAAACAATCTATATTACTAAACAAGGATTATTAGAAACGTTGAAGTAATGCGTAACTAGCCGAAACTATTGGTAAAATTCTACTTTTTTTAAAGATACATATTTCTCTCTTTCAGCATAACTATTTAAGGACAAAAGGTTTACTTTTCTCCTTTTCACTACGAACTATTTCATTAGGTTAATCTTATGGCGAATCCATTGATGGGAAACATATTTCAACAAGTAGGTGCTGAGGTCCAGGCGCAGGTCGAGCCAGCAAAAGCGTTCGCCAGTGAACTTCAACGCATTCCGGATGAGGAACGTAATTTGTATGGTCCAATTGGAATCATCAATATCGTCATTGGTCAAAGTAACAAAAGTCCTGCTGTAAGAAATGCTCTCAATCATTTAAAAATTGTTGATAATGATTCATTAGTACAATCGATTAGTTTATTAGAGGAATTTCAAACCACAATTATTGATCCTGACCAAAAAAGAGAATTAACAACCTTAACTGAACAATTAAAACAATTTGAATCTGCCCCTGGTACAATAGATAAAGCTGAAGCAGCATCAAAATTATATCAAATGCAACAAGAGTTGCATGAAACTCATCAAGCTCTTTTAACCCAGATTTACGACCAAGGTAGTAACTCGTTACGACCTGATGCGCTTGTCAATTTATCACTAAGAAAAGGGGTTGATGGAAGTTGGGATTCATCTAAATTTGAGGATTTTGAACCAACGCTTGATGAAATTGAAAGAAGGATTATTCAGCTTTCTACCAACATAGCTGACGCAACGAGCGCGGTTTCAACTAATCTTTCTTCTAGTGGGCAACGTGCATTATCGCAGTATTTAGATCAGCAATTAAAAGCTACGGGGGATCTTCGTGCTGATTTTAGTGCAATGAAAGCACTATTAAAAATAAATTACGCTGACCTTATTCAGGAAGTTAAGCATATCAACACTTCGATGGATGATATTCTGTCTCATTTTCAAGAATCTATGACAAAAGACATTCATAATGATCCTTTGTCAGTTTTTACATCTATTGGAATTGACATCGTACCTGGTAAAATAAAAAGTCAAGCGAATGATGATAAAGTTTCGGCTTACGAATTTGAAGGCGACGTAGATATTCCAAAAATCCGGAATGAAATTTCCGAACTGCAAAAAAAACTAGATCAATTACTTCCATCAGAGACAGGTGAAAAAAAAACACAGCTACTTTTATTAAAAGAAAGAGTTACTCAAGCATCAAACATCATTAATGCCCCAAATGCTGATGCGCAAATCAATAAAATGCTGCAGCTATTTGCGAAATCGATTGATATGCCGGCTGCACGTGCTAAGCGTTTTGCTCATTCATGCAAATTAGAGTGTCCTGATATGGATGAAGCTACCAGATTATTAAGTGGTAAAAGTGGAAAGGAATTAAAAAATCTTACAGGAAGAGAAAAAGAAGTGTATGAGGCATTTCTTACTTTTTGGAAAAATAAAACATTCTTTGACCTCTATGGGATCTTGGGGACATCATATTATAAAAACGTCTCTTTAGACGATATTCAGAATACTTATAAACAACAAATGTCACTGTATAATAATCCAAGTGTTAAAAAAGCACTTGGAGATGATGCAGATTTAATCATAAATACCTTAGGAATTGCGAGAGATACATTAATAAATATACATACGAAAGGTACATACGATAAAAAAGAGATTGAAGACAGGGCAGCATTAGAGCGACTCGGATTTGATTTAGAAGCGAAAGCTATGCTCGATAAAATGGAAAATTTTCGATCTAATAAAAGGAAAGAACAATCACTGGAAAATGCTAATCCTAAAGGGAAAATATTTGGTGATATCAATTGGTCTGAATTCTTAAGGAGTCCTACAGGTCAACTTGGCTTGATGTCAGCTCACTACGGTAGCCTTCTAACTGAACCAGTCCCCCTCTTGGTAATTGGTGCAGCGGTGTACGGGATTGGCACGATTGCTGCGGCTCCTTTTGTTATTGCAGCTGTCCCTTGGATTTTTGCTGCGTGTGCAGCCTCTTCAATCTTACAAACGAAAGCCGAAGTGTCTTTCAACAAAAATATTGAAAATGGAATTATTTCAATCTATGGGCGTATCGTACAATATTACGATATTCCATATACGACTAGAATCCAAGCAGATTATCGAGGATATCTAAAACTAAATGCACGTGTTGACCATTTAGAAGAAACAATGATTCAGTACATGCTCGACTATAGAGAAGAGCTTGGGGAAGATTATGTAGCATTACTTACGAAAGAACTTATTCGTACAAAGCGTGAAATTCGATTTGATATGCAATTTTCTTTTGAAAAAGAAAATGATGATGGTGATGCAGAGGTTGTGAAACAGGTTCGCCAAATTATTGATGAAAAATCTTATAGTAAGAAGAGAATGTCATTGCTCTTAGGTGAAATATTTCCACCTGAAAGTGTTTTGCCATCTGATAAACTCAACGAATTTGAAAAGCAAGCAATCACTAATGAAAAACGTATGTCTGATAGTGAGTGGAACGCCCTTGTACTAGATGACCCTGGATTTGAGAAAATATTTTCTTCGAAAGATAGTAGTGGCAATACTATAATAAACAACAGAATGTTGGCTAAAATTATCCAGAAGCCTTCAGATCTATTTAATCCCAAAAAAGATGCTAAAAAACTTGGTTTCTATACTCTTGTACCAAAGGCATATTGGCCAATATACCAGAAATATAAAGAGGAGAAAGAACAATCTGATGCCCACTCAATTAAAGTAGATATTAGAAATATATATGAAGTCATAGAATTAGGACATGGTCTGGTCAATGCATTAAACTACCAACTTGGTGTTATGGCGATGTCTTCAGCAAACAAACAAATGGACCAAAATATTCAAGGAACCGGTATCTATGCTGCCAATGGACAACCTGGATTTGCCCAAAGAATAGCTAAGAAGAGACACCCGTACGAAAATTGGCTGATGGGTGAAAAAGAAGGCGGTAAAAAGAAATAGTGATCTAGTAAGTCAGCAGGTTATATGATTGAACACCTCGCAAAAATAGATCCTACTACTAAAGAGGAGGCACCTGCCCACTTCAAGAGATTTCATCAACCTATTGAAGATACAGTTATTTCAATTGAAACTGCTAATGGCTACCGCGTGACTTTGATTACTTCTCTTGCAGAAGCATACATTAATCACGGATTTATAAATCCACATCATCAATTTTTACAAATTATAAGTGAAAATGATCCACGTGCGTTTAATCATCTTATTTCTAAACATCCTGAACTTTTGAGTGAGGAAGATAAATATGACGGCGAGGACCAATCTTTTTCACCGCGGCTCGGAGTAATTACAGGTGCATTTTTTGATGAGTTTGCTACCGAAGTGCCAAAGCAATTTTTTCTTTGTGTTACTAAGGCAAAAGATTTTAAATCTAAAAAAGCGCAGTATGATGAAAAAAATTCGATTACTTTAGAAAATGGTCTTGGTCGTCACCATGTAGAATTTTCCAAAATATGCCCAGATTATTATTCCCCAGAAGGAAGAGGGCCAGTAATTCAATCCAACTATTTAGGGTATCCTATAGTCGGCCATCCTGAAAAATTTCATATGGTTGAAGTGCCCTACTTGACGCCAAAGAGTGAGCCATACCCGAATGGATATGATAAGGGAAGTGTCTTTCGCGATATGGTAGCATCCTTAGCAAATTCACTTGAAGCACTAGCACCACATGAAGAGCTTTCTGGATTGTCTGTAATACAGAGTTCAGAAGTTGCAGTCATGCAAACAGGTGAACGAGCAGTAAGTGATATCACTTTTTTTCTTCAGTCTGCAAAAATTGATTCTTCGGGTGAAAGTGATATGGCGCTCCCATATACTACTGAAGAAGCGAGTCAAGATTACCTTAAGGATTGTAGTGGAAGAAGTCTGTATGAACCATTTTTCATGACAGATCCACAAACAGGTGATTCGTTTGATTTAGGTCTTTATACGTATGAAGTCTCAGATCGTTTTGCAAAAAATGTCTATGATTATCAACGGGATAATGCGTTAGCTGGATTCGGACTTCCAACCCATGCGCCAAGCGGGACCGGAAAAATGATAGAAATTGTTCAGGTTCCTTCACACAGCGGTGAACCTATCAATTTAGAAATTTCTAGAAAGATTGATCATAGTAAGGGGCTGACACACTCTCAACTCATGCGTGACTACGCAATGTCACTCGTTAATGGAAGAATTCTTAGCCCAGCTGGGTGCCCAGTAAAAGATAGACAAAAGCCACGCCCTGACCTAAGGAAGAATAACATTGGATCTTCTCTAGTTGCGACAAACCCGCAAGCACTAGTCGGTCCTCACTTTAAAAATTTTCCTGAGGCAGTACCAGAGAGAAGTGCTGTATTTAGATATCAAGTAAAAGATACGCCGGGTCTTCGTAGTGAGATGGAGATACTCTTTAGACGTTTGAATGATTTCGCACCACAAGAAGTTATTGATTATGGACAACTCGTTTCATTCCATAACCTCAGAGGAAAAAGTCAATATTCTGCAGCTGTAACAAGAATTTCGGGACATATACTCATAGATATAAACCTAGCAGTCCAACATGATCTGAGCGGTAATGGAAGTAAGGGGAGTGTTCGTCAACATTTCTGGGTGGTTCAGCAGATTGCTGGAACACTTGGATATTGGATGGATAGGGGTACTGTTTTTAAACAACAGAGAGTCGTTACCTCTGCTATGAAGACAGGGGGAATTGCACTTTATTCTGCCATAGACGCCCAATTCACTCGTCGTTGGTATGAATGCGACGGGATAAATGAAAATATTCAGAATGGGACATACAATTTTGATTTGGATACTACTGAATCTTCTACTAGATCGCGAGTAGGGACCGCCAAACTTGAACTTGATAGTGAAGTCATTGTTCGTGATGGTATTGCATCTGAACATCACGCTGAATCAATACAAGCACTTGATGACCCAAGATATAAAAATTTACCAGAAGCACGAGTGGGAAGCATTAAATATACATTTAAGGATGTGTTTGTGCCGGCATTAGGTGTTTCGATCCCAATGTTAAATACTTTAACTGCATATAAAAGTCGAGACGGCAAAGATAACTATTCTTTTGAATGGCAAGCTGTTTCTGACATTCATATGGAAGAGGCAAAGTATATTAACATGCCTACTTTTTATGGTGAGGTGATTGAAGTAAAAGATAAATCAGGTAATCCCATATATAACATTGATGGAAGTCCTGTGCTTCGTCCAAAATTCGCTGCCGCTTTTTTATACTATGCGGGTGAAGAGGATTATCGACGTATGGGTGTCGCATTAAAACGTGAGATGCGATACATGGACGCTCATCAAGATGAGATCATGTGGCTCATGGGATATGAAAAAGATAGGAAAGAATCGGGACATGATTGGGCACAAAGAGGGAAATTCATACCAGTAAATCAAAAGGGTCAATATGATGGCACTAGTGAAAAGGTTGTTCAGACAGATAGAGATGAAATTACATTTGAATGGGAAAACAGAAAAATATACAGATTCAATATCGAAACTTTTTATAGAGCAAGAGCAGTGCTTGCTAAACACTTTGGTATTTATCGTGCTCTTGAACTTCAATCTGCAGTTCCTACGATTAGAAAAATTGAAGGTTTTGAGCCCACGCTTGTCTCTCTTAACCCTAAGCAAGAACAACCAACAGTAATACGCGAAAAAAGTTTCAGTCTAGAACGAATTGTGAGTGATAGATTTTCGAATTTTAGACTTCCACAAGTACTTGAAGAATTTGGTTTCGATACGAAAGATCATCCACCTACTTCCAGAATTTTGATTGCATATGAAAGGAAAGTAAGTGGAATCTCGAATAGCCTTGAATTAGAAGCGATAAAGCTTAAAAAAGATTTTCTCATACACGCTCTAAGATCAAATAGATGAGTAATTGCAATAAGTTAGATGGTAATATTATATGTTACATTTTTAGGCTTTAAAACATAACTATGTATATATAGTTGATGAGGTTTTATGGCAGGACAACTCGAATTTAAAAAAGCAGACAGTAGTGACATTAATGTCATTGATGTTTCAAATGTTGCCACTCAACCAATTCAATTTTCAAACTTACCTAATACACCTAAAAGCCCGCTACAATACGAAGTTAAATATCCTGTAAATGGAAACCTACAGGTTATAAACCCTGCTAACTCATCTTTATCACTTTCAAATCAGTATCCCCCTCTTACAGGCAAAAATTGTTTAGAAATTGAAAAATCAGATCCTTCTTTTTGGTCTACGATCTGGGACAATATGTCTGGAATAAAAATATCCTTAGGAAGTCTGGTTCCTCAGGTTTCTAACTTTATCAAAGACACAGTTATATCGTTGATAGATGGCTTTGGTTTGTTTGATATTGGTAAATCGATAGCATGTCTATTTACTGGAGATCTTAATGGTGCATGGGAAAACCTTTGTAAGGGTATCGAAAAAATTGGGAATACAGTTGGCGTCACTGATATCTATCAAGGGCTTTCAATACTTATCGATGCTTGGAAAAGTGGTGATAATACAAGGCTCAGTGAAGGATTTAGTAAGCTCCTCTGGGGTGGTGCAAAACTAGCAATGACGGTTTATTCATTTGGTCAGGCAAATGCTGCATTACAAACTGGACGTGCAATGATTAATCCACTTCTTTATAAAAGTGTTGCCAAAGAAGCAATGCAAGTTACTGGATCAGTCGTAGGAAAAGAAGGCGGTTCCTTAATTACTAAATTACTTGTTTCAACTGAAAGACAGGTCGCTCTCGGCAATGCAGCAGCAGATACTGTTGCCTCAGCGATGCGATCATCTGTTGATGATGTTGTTCAGCAATGGGCAACTTCAAAGCTTGCTTCTGCAACTGCTGAGAATGTTTTAGAGGAAAGTACAAAGCAAGCGCTTCAACAACTGGCAAAGGATGGAATCTTAAAAAATGCTACACAAAAGCTTCCTGAAGAACTTGGTAAAGAGCTTGCACAATATTTGTCATCAGATCCGGTCAAGAAGATCATTTGCGATGCAGTGAAGCAATCAGCAACTAAAGTTGGCGAAGAAAGTACAGATGCTTTATTCAAAGAAGCTGCAGAAAATTTATTCCGAGAAAATCAAAATCTACTTTCGAGAACGCTCAAGGGAAGTAAAGCATTATCAGAAAAAGAGGTAGAAGCTTCTCTAAATGCTCTTGCAGAAAAAGTAAAAGAGCATGGATTACGCAAACTAAAACAAAAAGACATTTCATTCTTTAAGGAAATTATAGATTCTGAGTATGCTCATTTGCCCCCTGCAGAGCGAGCAAAACTTGCAAAAGCATGTCGTGAAATTGCTAATGACCGATGGAAGTTCTCGAAAACAGATAGATTAGCATTTAAAGATGGTATCGCCTCAGGTTTAACTGACACCATTAAAGATTCACCTTTTTCCAAGGCATATCACACTCGTTTCAATGAAGCTGTTGATGAGATGACTCAACTCCTTGATTCACGTGGTGTAGCTGTTGATGAATCATTTGGTGCAGATATAAAAACAGCTAGTAAAGAAGGATTTGAAGAAGGGGTGCATCGTTCTTGTAAAAAACTTACTGAAAGAATGAAGATCAAAAATAAAAAAGATAAACGACCTAAAGATGCAGACATAGACGGTGCAAAGAAGAAAAAAGGCATAAAAAATGATGATATTCCTTCGCAAGGAAATAGCGATGATTTCCATGCACATTCATTTGAAAGAGAACGTGAGACTTCAATAAAAATGGGAGAAACCAAAAGAGATTTTACAACTGCAAAAAGTAAAACATATGGTGAATACTTCGAGGAACTTGAACGTGAGAAAAAGAGTAGGGGAAAACCTAGCTCCAATTCTTCAGTATCGTCTAATGAAAAAGTAGCATAACGTTTCGTATTAATTATATGACTAAATTAGAAGAAACCGTAAGACATACAACAGGAAGCGCTAAGGCTGAATTACCTAATAACGCTTTCATTGAGAGGGAATTACAACGTATCCAAGATGCAATCGACAAAGGTAATTGTCAAAAGGGTATAGGTTCTGAATTTGCCAATGAGCTTCGGGAACTAATAAATGATCCTAGCAAGATTAACCAAGGGATTAGTTCAGACTGTGTTTCTGCTGCTGCTATGTATGCTCTTGCAAAGCGTGACCCCGCTGAGTTAGCAAGAATCTGTTCAGATTTAGCTATTAAAGGTCATACCGTTGTCAATGGTGCTAGGATTACGCTTACATTAAAACCTGAACAGGTTGACCCTACTGGGAATTTCGCTGCTCGTGATCAAGTAGAGTCTATTTTCCAGGAGTCAATTACTAAATCTTTCACTGTAAGTCGTACGTTTAAAGATCAAAACGGTCAAACACAAACAGAATCTGGCGTAACCATTGCTAAGTCATCTGAAATGTTCTCAACGATCTTTGGGCAATCTTACATCGGTATAGGGAGTGAATCGGATAAAGCAAAAGTTTTTAGTTCTCTCTTGAATAATGCTGATGCCATAGCAAAATCTCCACCACTTTTTGCTACTTTAAATTGGTTACCTGGTTCCAAGGATAGTATTCATCAAGTGACGGTGCTGGGAGTTGTAGAAAAGAAAGATTCAGACGGTACCATTCGTCAGTATGTGAGAATTTATCAAGGCTGGGGAGCTAACACGAGTGATGTTGCAGCTGTCGACCGCGTTGCAGAAAATGCTGATGCTACTGAGTTGATTCCTGTGGATGTTTTTAATCAAAGATTAATCGCCTATCAAGCAGCGACCAATAGTACATTCGCCAAAGGCTTAAAAGATACTACTTCTGAGATCAAGATTCCTGATGTTACGCCACAAACTTTTATCGTAGGTAATTACGAGAGTTGGATGAAAGGCATACAATCTCTACTAGACTTTGATCAGGCGATGAAGAGTCAATCAGAGAAGCTTCGAAAAGAAATCTATAAACAGTAAAATCATTAATGATATCAATAAGTTACTATAGATCTTCTAATGTAACATTTTGTAAAATCTCTGTATATCTATAGTAAGTTCTTTGTTTAGAGGTTTTATGAATAATATTCTTCAAAAAGTAGATCAATTGCCTTCTACCCCCGGTCCTGAAGTTTCTCTTGCACAAGTGAGACGTGCTCAGCGTGATGCGATGATTGCCCGTGAGCTAGAACATATTAAAAATATTCCTAATATTGATAAGCAAGCTTATGTTGAGAAAGTTTTAAAAAATGCTCAAGACATTATTACAAGAAATGCTGATGCTTTAAGAACGTTGAAAGAATTACGAGATAATCCTAATGCTGATCAAAACGAAGTAAAGAATCTATTTGACTCTAATCCAGAACTCATAAAAGCCCGTGCATATTTGATTTTAGGAATCGGACTTACAAAACATGATGCGTCTTCACCTCAAGGAATATTTTTCAGTCAATTCCTTGATAAAGATATCTCTACGAATAATCTGATAGATTCGTTATCTAATAAATATAAGGAATCAGAAACAGAAAAAGATCCAAAGATTGCTTTAAATATTCTTCATGATAGTTGTGTGAGTGTTGCTACAGCAGAGTGTGAAAAAATTATCAAGTACATCGAGCAAAATAAACAAAACAATAGTAATGAACCTAAGAAAGCAGATCCTGATAAACCAGCTCAAAAAGAGCCGTTAGGAGTCGAAGAAGCAAAAGCTTTTAAAGACATACTTGGTGTTGAAATTGATTCTGATGGTACTGTTACCTCGATCAGTAACAAATCGAGAGCCGATAAATTTAACTTAAAAATTGGTTTTCAAATATTAACAATAGCCATCAGTGAGCAGAAATTAAATGATGTAAAAAGTAAATCCGGAGATATGAATTTCTTTGGTAGAATTTTATCACAAATCGGTGCAGATGAAGTAAAATGTGCAATTGAATATCGCGATCCGCAAATTGTAGTTTCACCAGGTGATGATGGAGATCAAAGAGCTACTGTTTTCTCGATGGTAAAACGTACTGATGACAAACCAGGGTCGAGTAAAGGATCGAATGCGCCCGAAGGGCGTGCAGCATCGCTTGGAACGACAGTTGGTTATTTAGGGGTAAAAGTTAAGCCTAGAATCGACTTTTGGTGGGGGAAAGTTCCAGGAGCGGAAGTCACCACTATTACACCTGGCAGTCCTGCAGACCGTGCTGGACTGAAAATTGGCGATGTTATTTTAACATTTAATAATCATAAAGTGCCGAAGATATCAAATAGTCCTGTGCATGAATTAGATGCCAAAGAATTTTTTGATTTAGTTTCACCTTGTCAGGGACAAACTGTATCCATGGGAGTATTTAGGGGTGGTAGTAAAGCTCCTCTTTCTCTTTCAGTAAATGTAGGATCTCGTCATAAGCAAACTGGATTTGGGATTGGATATTCTAAATGGACAGATTGGACTGGATGGTTCCAGAGAGAGGGTATAAATATCGACAATGTTAGTAAAGGTTCACCAGCTCAAAAGGCAGGACTTAAGAGGGGTGATGTTATTACTTTTGTTGAAGTTTCAGGTAAAGAGATTCTCATAAAGACTCCTGAACAATTTGAAAAGTTATTGAAAGATTTCCCTAATAGTACCATGCGATTGAAAGGGTGGAGAGGTGGAGAAGGTAGCGAATCAATTGATGTAACGCTCTTGCCAAATGCTGAATCAACTGACATCCGTAACGAGTATGACGGTGGAAACCCATTCGGATATGGATGATGCTTCGTGTTAAAAAATTTAAAACTTAGTGATTGCAGCAGTTAACTATATTGTATCTCTAAACTAGAATCCTATTTATATATATCTTCTTGCTATAACTTCTAAATCGCCGAACTGAACTATTTCGCCATTCGCCCGCTTGACTGTACCGGTACCGATTATCATATTCTCATTAGAATGATATGGATTAAATTCTAAAATCTCACCTTCCGGAACCTCTGTAATAAATCTACCGTTTATAAACGGTAGAATTCTTTGATATTTTAACATGGCGACTGCGCCGAAGTAATTATCATAATTAAAAATTGCTTTTACTGCAGTAGCCGTTTCTAATTTTCCATCGAAAAGAATGGTATCAAATATTTGATTGTTGAATATTAGTGTCGCTGCTGGACGGCATTGACGTCCTTGGTAAGTTTGTTCTGTAAGATTATCCTCGCTATACAACGTGGCAATTGTAGAATTCGGAAAGTCAGCATATTGAGCTCGATTAGTCGCGAAGCATCCCGCCAGTCCTTCAGGCCGATTGTAAAAGCCTTCCCACGTTCTCACATGAGCATCATGCGATAAAAGAGAAAATGGATTGAAAACTTTATAACAAGGCTCACCTCTTAAGACAGGAAGCACTCGCCAAGTTTGATTACTATTTGAGTAATACTCTATGAGATTGAAATTATCATCAAAATCATAAAAAGTAATTTGACTACTTATATCTGCATCGTTTGTTAAAACGCGGTAAAGTATAGATATTGCCTCTGGTGACTCTCTCCAGTTATCCCATCCCGTTATCGCCAGGGAGTGATTCTTTTCCATTAACTGCAGTAGGTATTTTGAGATAATTTTTTGATAATCAACGCGATCCCCTGGGGTGAGAGGTTCATTCACATTTATTCTTGTTGCTGAATCAAGTAATGCCTCAAGGCTTTTGACTGAAAACCCAATCTCTTGATAAGGAATGTCTTCAACTGCATTATAAAATCTTTCTGATTCAGCAAGAATAAATGCACCGCCACCATCTTTGATTCCAAGTTTTACAGCATTAAGCATCTCTCTTATTTTCAATTTTTGAGATTTATCAAAGAAACTTATTTCCATGAGAAAAGAATGTGTTTGAGAAATACCTGCAAAATTATGATCATCTAAGTTTTCAATACTTTTTACATAATTAACAATTTTATCTACAAACTTTTCTGAACGAGCAGGATCATCTAATAGGAGAGGGTGTAATACGAGCGCACGAATTGATTGTTGGATGATATGTTGTTGTCCAACATTACAGGTCATCGATAATCCTGCAGTACGATTATGTAGGTCTTGCAGTTTCTTTGAAGTATTTTTTGATTCTTCAATCGGATCAAGATCATAGCTTTGATACGATATTCCAAGTCGATTTTGATGAAGCCCATACCCTGTGCATATGCTCTGAACGAGTTCACTCACAGTAGGTGCTTTGTCTTTAAAGCCAAGCGGTTTGAAACCTTCTTCCGGTTCTTGCAACCTAGGCATTTCAAGGTTGGAAATTTTTTGAATTCTAGGGGTGTGATTAATATCTTGAAAATCGTTCATAGTACTACCTTTGAAAATTATTTTTTAACATAATTTAAATTGCTACTCAAATATTGACCTTTGCCTCAATTCGTAATTCCCTTTACGGAAACGTTTCTTCTGATCCCAGTACATCTAAAGTACGTTGCTATTGGAATTTAATAATCTTTTAACAAAATTAATTAGAATCTATGCTTTGGGTTGTAGGTTGTTTTTCAAAACTTCATCAAGCTGGAGCCGCTACACCTCAATCATCATAAATATCAATTCATTTTTTCCAAAAAATTCTATAGGACTGTTGCTAACACCAAGAGGGACTTATGCCCAACACTAAGGGAAAAAAATGTAAATAAATATTTTCTATAAATATGCTTCGGTGCCGGGGATGTTAATGACATGGAGTGGTATAACTGTTTGAGTAAAAGCAGATAAAAATTTCTTGGCATCTGCATGATTTGCAAAATCGATTGACATCCCCCAGCAAGTCGAACTTGTCATCATAGGATCCTCTTTTCGAGCGAATTTCATAGGATAATTTCCATCGAAAAGAATTGCCAAGGTAGCTTTATCAGATGAAGATGAATATAAGTATTTTGCTGTTCCATTTAATTTTGAAACATCAATATCTATGATACCAAATCTCTCGTTATTAGGGTCATCTAAAGATTGGGTTATAGAGAAAAAAGTAAGCTGATTCCCATGTAGTCTGAGGGACTGAAGTGATTTCTCATTATATGAAGTAACAGACATGGCCGAGTGATCGAGTAGTTCTAGTCCACCACATTGTTCAATTTTAGCAGTAAAATTTGGTTCGAATCTCATCATATTTTTAATATTTTTAATATCTTATGTGCAGTGTTAAAAAATAAATTGTAAAAATACGACATGAAGATCTTAGAAGAATTGATTTTCAAATCTAAACAAATGAAAGATTCTGTGATCTGAATGTAGCAACTAAATAAGTATAATAAATGGAATATCTAGTCAAATTCTAAAACATCGTTCAGAGCTGAGAGACTAGGGGACGATCACTTGCTGTATAATAGTCAGCGAACTGATGAAGCTAAATAGAAGTAAAATTGAGACTCATTTTCCGCCTGGAGTCTCAACAGGTTTAACCTTTAGTCGTCAGAAGAAATAAATTCCTTCCTACTTATTGATAAACTGAACCTGAACCGTAGCAAGTTTGACAGTCCATTCGTCCATTACCACCACATTTTGAGCATCGCGTGTATCCGCCTATACAGCTTCTACAGGTTTCATAAACCGTTTCGCCCTGCCAATTTGTAGTTTGTACTTGTCCACCTGAACAGTAAGTACACATGATCTGTCCATAGTTGCATCCTCCGTTGCAGAAATTTACTTTCCCGGTCCCGGAGCAGCTCGTGCATTCAACTCTTTGTATTTCATAACCTCCTGATGCTATTGATAGGAATCAAAGCCTCATGGGGATGGTAGCAGAGAATCGTTCCTATCATAAGGGGGACGCTCACTTTTACAAGTGTTGGAATTTATTCATTTGGTCTACCTGAGATCAGGTAGATATAAAGGTGAGCGTCCCCTAAACACATAAAATTCATGGGGATTATTTACCTTATTACTTTCTTGCTAAAACTCTTTCAAGTTGAAACAAGCTTGGAAGGCTGTATTGTGGGCCCTTTCCATGAATAATATCTAAATTAATCATATGAAAATATTTACCCGTATCTTCTGTTTGTATAGCGCGATGATTTCTTTCAGATCTTGAAGCGCTACTAGTCACAGCTTCAATAGCTTTTTTATTTAAATCAAATTTTATCGATGTATGCGTACCTCTCCCAGCACTTTTTCCAAATTGTACACCTATCGCCTCTTTGTTTGGGTCTATATCAAATATTTGAATTTCATATCCATTTCGTTTCCCTTCTTGGTCAAAGGTGGATTTTACCGTCACTGTATAATTTGGATTTGATTTATCAGTGTATTGAATTGTTGCGCCTGCGTTATGTGTTTGTTTTATTTTTCTTTCAAGTGCATCGAGTGAATCTTTGATTGCTTCACTTTTATTAATGTTTGACAGATCCATCTCTATCATTCGCATATACGCAAATTTATTTCGATCCTTTAACGTTGCGTGTCCAACATCTTCCCTCAGCTCTGATTGTTTTTGTAATAAATCCATAAAACCTCTAAATTAAACCTAAAAAAATATTAAATTCTAAAAACTTAAATTGAATAACCTGAAATAGACTTTACATATTAGTATCCTCCTTTAGATCTTAAGAAACTTGATGCTTCGTGAAATGCATTTATTGAGAGTTTATTAAAATCTGATTGAGCACTACTAAATCTTGAATCTCTCAAAGATAGTTTTAGAAAATCAAAAAACTGCGGCAAGCTTTCTGAAAAAAAGTAATTACCGTTACTATCTACATTAATGAAATTACTGATAATTTCACTTGGAAGATATTTGTTTTCTAGAGCTGATTTTATTCCGTACTCGCTAGAATGATTTGAAAACTCGGCTAACATATTATAGATACACCCATAAGGCATATTCGGTGTCATCATGTGACAAGTTCGATTACTGCCAGCATTTTGAGCAATCTGTAATGGTGATGCTGCAACATGTGTATTAGTCTGCTCAGATGTTTGTTGATTAGGATTTCTAGACTGATCCAATATTCGATCAACTCCATAATTGACATTACCTAATAATCCTCCCAATGATTTTTTAAGTTTGTCCCAAAAATCCCCAGACTGAATCGATTCGTTATTAAGTGGAGTATCTTGATCTAAATTGACAGGCGCTGATTTAATTTTTGAAAAATTATGTTGAATAATTTTTCCATTTTCTTCTAACTGTATATATCCCGACGACCCTTCTTGTGTACGTGAACTGTCTAGTAACCTCAGTTTACTAGTATCTGAAAGATCTTTATCAAAAAATCCATTAGTTGGTGTGGTGTGGCCGCAGATTAAAAGTTTGTCATCAATGTTTTCGCCGTAAATGTTAGATAAAAATCGGTCAACATCGTGATCTTGATACCCGTGGTTTGATGAGTCGCTTTGCCCTGGTCTTCTAAACGTAGCCTGCCATTGTGGATCGGTAACTTTAGCGCTCTCGCTTCTTAGTGGAGTGTCACTTACTTGAATATTTTTTAGATCCCCACCTGGTACGTTATTTACAATTGGTCCTGCGTGAGCAAATGTTGCATGGTCTGTTATTACTGCAAGTGGATTATTTTGTATAATCTGATCATAAAGATGTAATGCTTTTTGACCGTATTGACTTAATGCTTCTCTAAATATTTTAGATTGACTGATACCGCCCTTAGAGAAAGTTTGATTTAGAAAATCATGATTTCCAGTAATGATATGAACATTTGATGGAAATCTTGCTTTTAGCTCTGCCACTTTTGCAAGTGCTGCTAAAGAAGTATCCATCTGTGACATATCACCTTCTTGAGGGTGTATAATATCACCAAGAAAAACAAGATTTGCTTTTCCTTCTTGAAGCTCTTTAAGCATTTTTGAATTGCTAAGAATCTTATCAAGGTTTTCTAAGTTAGCATGAATATCCCCTACAACGTATGTTTTCGTTCCACTTGCCCTAAGATCAACAACAGGACCACATTGATTTTTTTGAGGATCACTTGGTTCGTGAACCGTACGACGATTTTTAAGAATCGCATTTAAATATCCATCTAATGCTTGAATAAGTGATTGCTGTGATGGCTTTGTATGTTGCTGGGTATGTTGATGATTGAAATGTGGACTGGACATTGCAGCACTAACCATAATAAATCCTTAATTAACCTAATTATGAAAAACCTTTGTACTAATAATGGTTATACGAAGGATTCTTAGGGTGTGTGGTAATTTTAGGAAAAATTATTAGGGCGTAAGCGCACGGTCATTTAGGGGGGGCGCTCACCTTTGCAAGTAATTGAATTTATTAAATTGGTCTACCTGATATCAAGTAGATATATAAGGTGAGCGTCCCCTAAGCCGCCCTGTTGAGCGTCTCCATACTTACTACTAAAATTCACTTGACTGAATTTTAGTAGTGAGTAAAATTCAGTTGTATGAATATTACTCGGTATCTCCAACAGTATGTTAAAACTGATTTAGTCGAGAAAATTGTAATTATTGGAGGGCCACGACAAGTTGGGAAAACGACACTTGCAAAGCACTATACAAAACACAATAACCAGTATTTAAACTGGGATGATCTTGCTGATCGTCAGAAAATCAAATCTCACCAAATTGATCCGACACTTGGTATAGTAGTGCTCGATGAAATTCATAAATATGCTCGCTGGAGAATGTTATTGAAAGGTTTATACGATAAGTATAAGCAAAAGCTACAAATTATAGTCACTGGTTCTGCACAACTTGATCATTTTCGTAAAGGCGGTGATTCGCTGTTTGGAAGGATCTTTTATTATCGTCTTCATCCTTTTACATTGCCAGAAATCGATCCTCATTGTGGAAGCAAAACGCTTGAAACACTCATTGAATTCGGTGGCTTTCCAGAACCTTTTTTGAAGAAAAGTAAGATTTTTTTAAAGAGATGGCAGCGAGAAAGAGTGAGCCGTGTTGTCTTGCAGGATGTTAATGATCTTAGTCGTGTTAAAGAAATATCAATGATTGAACTACTTGTTGATATGTTACCTCAGAAGGTTGGCGCGGCACTTTCGATTAAGTCTTTACAAGAAGACCTTGAAGTATCCCCTAATAGTGTGTCTCACTGGATTATGCTTCTCGAGCAAGTATATTTTTGTTACAGAATTTATCCTTATGGTGTTAAGAAAATTCGGGCTGTAAAGAAAACACCTAAACTTTATTTATGGGATTGGTCAACAATAGAAGACAAAGGTGCAAGAATTGAGAACGTAGTTGCCTCGCATCTGCTTAAATACTGTAACTTTCTCGAAGATACAGAAGGGGCAAAAATGGATCTACGATATCTTAAAGATGTTGATGGCAGAGAGATCGATTTTGTAGTTCTTCGCGAAGGAAAACCGATATTTGCAGTTGAATGCAAAACGGGAGCAAAACAGATTTCAAAAAGTATTAGATATTATAAAGATAGAACGAATATTCCTAAGTTTTATCAAGTTCATTTTGAAGCAGAGGAACAATACATGGATGGCACTATACATGTTTTGCCGTTTAGGATTTTTTGTCAGTTGGAAAAGATGGTTTAAGACCTAGGGGACGCTCACCTTTACAAGTATTTGAATTTATTAATTTTGGGCTATTTAAGATTAAGTAAATACTAAGGTGTTTGTCCGAATTTACCTCGGTACTAAAAATACGAGTTGCAATGAAGATTTATCCGAGATAGACTGAAGAAAAACCCTAGGAGCTCATAGTAAGTGCCTATAATCACAAGATATTTTGAAACCGAACTCATCAAAAGAATTCGCGAATGTCTTCCTTTCATTCAAGTCGTTATCGGACCAAGGCAAGTTGGTAAAACGACTGGGGTACTCTCACTTTCTAAATCATTAAAGCGCAGTGTAGTGTATGCAACCGCAGATTCACCGGTTCCCCCTGGTGCTGAGTGGATTATAGCTGAGTGGCAAAAAGCTCTTCTCGCAGGCGAAAAAACAATTTTAATTTTAGATGAAATTCAAAAAGTCAAAGGTTGGAGTGAAACGATAAAAGAACTGTATGACAAAGAACGACGCAAAGAAATTCCATTGCAAGTAATACTTCTTGGGTCTGCAAGTTGGCATATTCAATCAGGATTATCAGAAACATTGAGTGGGCGATACGAGCTAATACGAGTTCCACACTGGTCATTCGAAGAACATATTAAACTTTCAAATTGGAATTTAGACCAGTATCTTCAATTTGGTGGATATCCGGCACCTGCGGCAATAATCGATGAACCCAAAAGATGGATGCAGTTATTGAGAGATTCTATTATTGAACCTGTACTCTCTCGAGATCTACTCTCTTTAAAGCAGATCTCAAAGCCAGCACTTTTTAGACAGACATTGGAGCTTATTTGTCGTCATCCTGCGCAAGAAATTTCACTTCAAAAATTACTTGGACAACTACAGGATTCTGGAAATACAACTACAATAAGAGGATATATAGAACTTCTTGAAGCTGGATTCATAATTAAAAGTCTTCCAAAGTTTTCGACTCGCGCAATTACTTTGAAAAGCTCAAGCCCCAAACTTATTCCGCTGTGCCCAGCACTCGTTCATGCGTTTGAATCCCCGTCTAGATTACTAAATGATCCTGAATGGAAAGGAAGAGTATTCGAAGCAGCCATTGGTGCATGTCTTGTGAATAATTTTTCAGAAGTTTTTTATTGGAGAGAGGATAATAGAGAAATAGATTTCGTCATAAAGCTTGATAATCTTATACTCGGTATAGAAATAAAATCAGGTAGAAAAAAAAACTTGAAAGGCACAAAAGCATTTTTAGATGCTTTTAAAGGAGCGCAGTGTGTAACGATTGATCTTGAAACTGGTGAAGCACTGTTAAAGTCAAAAGATCCTAAGAAGTTTTTGTTGAAGGCTATTTAGATATAAAGGTGAGCGTCCCCTAAGCCGCCCGCTTATCCGACACAGCCCCAGAATCCTTCTTCCCAATAAGCTTAAATATCTTCCGAATCCGCTCAACATACCCATCAGCTGAGCTCTTCGCATGAGAAGCAGAAGTAAAGTTCGAAAGCACTTCTTGCACTTTGGCAACTTCATCAATTCCACTTCCGTTCATATACTCAATCTCGGTGCGGCGGCGCAAAATATCTTCAACAGTCATTGCTTGTTCATCTTTAATTGCAAGCTCAACTTCTCCGCGTAATAAATTTGGAGTTAGTAGTTCAGTTCTTGAATCATTTTCTAAAAGATATTTAGCACGTGATCCTAAGCGCCTAACAATCCTACCTGCGGTTGATTCGGAAACTCCTTTTTTAATAAGAGCATTTCTCAGATCTGTTTGCTCTTGATCCGTTGCCCAACCAGGGAACTTAACACCTGTTAAACTTTTTGCATTACTCGCGTCGAGACCTAACATCTTCATCGCTTCTTTGTAACCTTCAAACGATGTCCAAGAAGAAGTCGTCCATTTGCCGCCAAGCAAAGTTAGTACGCCTGCTTGGTTTTTCCAGATATGTTTTCTCGAAAGTGTAGCAGTCCCCTGAGCATTCTCGTCACGAAGTGGAAGTGTTCGGACACCTGCAAAAGCATAATGAAGCGACTCTTGATTGAGCCCAGCATCAGGAAGATCTTTTGTAACTCTTTGAAGAACTTCTTGAATCTCTGATTCAACTGGAAATTGTTCTAGCGGAACACCGGTGACTTCACGCTCAGTTGTTCCAACCATTGTCCCACCTGGATGCGGCCAAACAAAGTAGTACCGATTTTTTTGCTCCATTGGAAGGAATAGGGAAGGTTGATTCCATGGACGATTAAAAATCAGATGTATGCCGGCACTATAACGAAGCTGTTTTGCAAGCGGCTTACTTTCTTCATGTCCAATAAATGGAGCCCAAGGTCCAGTACAGTTAACCACCAAATCAGCAGTCAAAGTATATGCATCACCTGTGATCTCATCTTTTGCAGTAACTTCAAATTTGCCTGAAGAAAGTTTTTTAACTGATTCGACACCGATATAGTTAAAACAACGCGCACCAAGTTCACGAGCGTGCACAACAGTTTCAACAACAAGTCGAGCATCGTTGAAAATTCCATCACAATACGAATAGCATCCCATCAGGTCAGTACGCCCTGAATGGAATCCGTCGAATGTAAGATCTTTTCTATTAATCCATCCGTGGCGACGCTCTTTCATCGTTACCATTAAATCGTAGAGGTACAACCCAATTCCAAGCTTGACTCTGAACCACCAGTCATTTTTCTGAACCGGAATCAAAAACCGATCAGGTTTACAGATGTGCCGTGCTTCATCAAATAGTTGTTCGCGGGCTTTGATACCTTCGAAAACCTGTTGAAAATCAAAAGTCTCAAGATAGCGAAGTCCACCGTGCGCCATTTTTGAAGAACGTGAGGAGGTGCCGGAAGCGTAATCTTGTTTCTCTAACAGAAGGCAGTCTGTGCCGTTTAGGGCGGCGATTCGTGCAAGGGCTGCGCCGTGGATGCCTCCGCCGATGATGAGGATTTTAGTGTGTGGATTGGTAGTCAGGGATGAGGTTTCCGGGCGGGCTGGATTTGTATTCATGGGGGTATAGTTTACGAAAAGGTCAGAACTTAATCTAGTAATTCAGACTATCTTTCTTTAGCTATCCCCAAGAAGAAAATCCACCAAAACTTGAGTAGTATCGAGATTTTGTATACGATTCGCCCAACTCCGAAAGAGATATCTGGAAAGAGTGAGTATATTGTTTTTTGTTTGAACTTTCCTCATTTTATTTTACAGATATGACGTCACCTTCGACATCCAGACTCGTTGTGCTTAATCGCGAAGCAGAACATCTCAATGATTCCTTTTCTATCGTTCCCCGTGAATCTTTAACATCAAGTCAGCAAGATTTCTCTGCTACGTTAAGAGTAATTAGCGCTGGTGTGTGTGGATCTGATCTGAAAGGTGCGGTGATGAAACCATACCCGCGTCATCCAAAAGGTAAGGGATTAATAGTTGCTGGGCATGAGGGTGGTCTCGAATTAACACGTATTGGTGATCAATTACGAGAGTCTCTTGAACATAAATTCTATGGTTCAGAAACTGAAAAGTACGGGATAGGTCGTCTCTTTTCTTTGCATATCGTTTTGCCTAAACCAGGTTTTCCAAACTGGATGGCTGGATTTTCAGATGTACAACACCCATTTGCTTTAGGAACTTTTGCAAATGAAATTCATATGACTGAAGATCATTTTATTAGAGCGTTAGTTCCTGCTCCACAAAATGCACCTGGATATTGGATGGCAAGTCGCGAACCGCTGGCATGTTGTCGACGTGCTATTTTAGCTAACGTACATGAAGACAAAAATGGAAATCGCTTTGAGGGATTAACCCCTGAAGGAAACGTTCTGTTGCTTGGTGCAACAGGTGCGATGGGTGCCTACATGATTGAATACCTGCTTCGATCTAGTCCAAAGCCTAATAGCATTACTATTGCCGGAAAAAATAACGATAAATTAATAAAAATGGTCGAGCGATTTCAAACTCTTGCTGATGAAGCAGGAATTGAGCTTCGCTCATTTGAGATAACCGATGCCGACCGAAAACAAATGCCATCTGATATTGCAGAGGCGGTCAAGCATAATGTTAGAGAGCTAAAATCTTTTGTTGGGCACCGTGATTTTGATGATGCAATGGTGATGTACCCCAGCCCATCTCTGTTTACACTTGCTGCTAAGGTTATTGAAACTGGTGGATGCGTAAACTTATTTGCTCGTCCAGAACAATCCGATTTAACTGCGCATATTTTTAATACTGATATTAATTTATCAAGACTCAAAGGAGAATGTCAGGTTATTAACATCGAAGATCGTTTCTTTGTAAGCTCAAGTGGCGCTACAAGGGAAGATATGGAGTATGTTTCTCAGTTCCCTCGTGATTCGGGAAGATTACAAGTTACTTCTATATCGGATCTCAATTCGTTGCCTGATGCGATACTTTCAAATGGTGGACCAGAGGGGAGTGACGAATTAGCTAGAGCTCATCTTGTAATGAAAACACTTGTCTTTCCAGGCCTAGATGAGGGGGCAGTTCCAACTCGAATCAAACTTGCAGAGTTGCTTCAATGTTCACCAAACTCAAATTTCTTAGGAAAAGGTGAAGCACTACGCGAACTGTACGAATTGAACTTAAAATCGATGGGTGTTTTCACCGATGAAATGGAACAACTACTCCTTCAAGGTTTTTCTGTTAGAGCGAAATAATTAAACTACTTTTAGTTTTCTTAATAGCTCAACTGATCCATGACCACCTTCACCTTCAGTAATATAGAGTGGTTTATGGAAGTCGGTGCGGGACAAAAATGGTTCGATATTCGAAACCCCAACAGATACACCTGCACATTCAAATAGCGGACCATCATTTGGTGAGTCGCCAGCATAGATTAAATTATCGGCGATACTTCTTGACCAAATTTTCTCAAGAAGTTCTGTAAGGCCATCTCGTTTTGAAAAATTACCCCACCAACCATTCACGTGGATGCTGCTTACTTTAGCAACGGCACCGTTCTCTTCAAAAAGTTTTTGAATCTTATATGCATCATCAAGTGGAAGTGGCGGATCGACTTCTTCAGCGAAATCAATTGCAAGATCATAGATTCTGTATCTTTGGTCTGATGCAATTCTAGTTCCTGGAACAGCTTTCATTATAGTTGAAGCAGTAGAGTTAAACTTTTCTTGTAAGCCTTCTGGCGGAGCATCTTTGTAACCTTTTGGAGTCCAAAATAATTTCTTTGGCTCTTCTCTTTCTAAACGATTCCCACGTTTATTCTGCCAAAATGAAAGTAGGGCGCCGTTTTCTCCGACAACACCGTCGAAAGGAAGAAGTTTAATAATTGCATCAACCCATCCTGCAGACCTGCCCGTTACTAGGATTCTTAACCAGCCTTTTTCTCCTGCAAGTTCAAGCTCTCGGATTGTTTCACTGGATAATTCTCCGTGTACGGTTAGAGTATCATCAAGGTCGAAAGCAATTGTGTTTCTTTGATTAAAGTAAGGGTCGGATGACTCATTCCAAAGGGATAATTTTTTTGGGCTATTCATAGAGAATTAATATCATTAAAGGACTCGAGAACTCAATATTTTGACTTATTCAAGTCCCGTCGAAAGCAGCAACCATCGCCTCTCGGTAGGCACACCACCACGCCCAGCACCAATCTCACTCCAACTTCTTGCTTTGAAAATAAACTTAATATTTCCATCACTGGCTTTTGCAGCCGCAGGAGGATTTGGATCTTTTGTTCCTGCTTTTGCAGCACTAATAATAATTGCATCAAATCTGCTTGAAGATGATGAATCATCAAGTGTTACTTTTAAAAGCTCACCTTTGTCTGACATAGTTGCAATGACAGTTGTGAATTTATTGATTGAATCAATATCGCCGCGAGTTAAGTTTTCCCACCCAAGTGAGCGTATCTGCGAAAAGACTTGAATAGCTACTCTTCTGACAAAAACTGCAAATTGATTTGCTTTAGCATTCAAGAGAGTCATATCACCATCAGGAAGATTAGGAAGATAGTCTGCGCTTCCGGCATCACTTATAAATTGTGCGCCCGCACCGAGTGGTCTGGAAAAAGCTTGATAGTTGCTGGGTGATACTTGTCTTGAGGTGGTATTTTTTCTTTGAGTAGTAGGTTGGCTAAAATTTGAAAGGAGTGATTTTGTATCAAGGGTGAGATCTTGTAGTGAAATATCTTTATTTGGTTGAAGAGTATTTTTTTGTTTTTGTTCGTTAGGAGTTGTATTTTTTTCGGGCTCATTTTTTTCTTGTTGAGCTTTTACTGGTTGTTGCTCTTTGCTCGGTTTTTGAAGTTTTGAGTTAGCTCCGGGTGGGGGCAGAATATCACCTCTTTTAATCTGCTCTTTTACAACGGACACGTCTTCATCAGAGAGTCGATTTGTTTCTTTTGGTATGTCTTGCAACGATTCTTCTGGTTTTGTCGCAGAAACAAACTGTTGAATCTCTTTTTTAGAAAGCTCTTTGGGAGCTTCTTCAACAAGTGAAACATTAATAACCTGCTCTTGGGGGGCAGGTTGTTGCATCGTTGTATTGTGCATAAGGAAGAACAGCCCCACATGCACTAACAGCGATATGATAACCGCGAGGGGAAGGCTGAAATCACTGTCTTGGTCGGCGTGGGTAGGGTACATTGCTGCTTTCGTCTTAAGTGTTATACACTTTCTTGGTTAGGAGCACCTCATCTTATGTTCGGATTAAACCCAGTTGAACTTCTCATTATCGGCTCAATTATTGTTCTTCTTTTTGGAACTAAAAAACTTCCTGAGCTTGGTTCTGGATTAGGACAGGCTATTAATAATTTTAAAAAGAGTTTTAGCGAAGCTCAGGCGATTGATGTGACTCCTAAGAAGGATGAAGAGAAGAAGGATGAGAGTCCGAAGGTTTAATTATTGTGCTGTCTGAATTGATACCAACCTTGGTTCAATTTCTATCCTCTAAGAAGACTTTCAACTAAAATATCTTCGTCGAGTGCATCCCAATGGATGCCGACGCCACCACCAATAAGTCTCCATTTTTTTCTCTGCTTAGTTGTTGCCTTAAGAAGACGGATTGACCATTCCAGAGGCATGCTGATCTCGCGACCATCAGAAAGAGCAACGATGAGGGCTGACTCTGTAAAGTTTACATCTTCAACTAGAGGTTCAAAGACTTGTTTTTTATTCGGTAAAGAATTCATTCCATCTCTTTATAAAAATCTTTCGATGTTTTTCTATAATACCACGAATTGTAGACATTTCTTTAGCATTAAATCCCTTGCTTTTTGCTAGCCTGACAGGTTCAAGCCAATATTTGGCATACGCATCATCTTTTTCAATATGTATATGAATTGGCTCACCTCTGTCTAGAGACACAAAGAAGAAGCGAAAACCTTTCAAGATTAGAACAGTTGGCATATATCTAAGATATCAAGGCATTATTCTTGACTCAATTGTGTATTAATCATCGCTTAGTCGCAGAAAACACCCGAGCAGTAAAAAACTTCGGAGCCCCATTCTTCGATGGAGTTTCAACCACTACCGCACTAAACGGAACCTCTTGCCCCGCCTTAATTGAAAAACTTCTTGCAGAGCTTGTTTGTTGAAGGTCTTCGATCATCTCTGGTGTGAGTGATTGCAATCTTGATTTTCCAATATTCGAAGAAACGATTGCTTTATTCGTTCCAACTTTTTTACTGAGTTTATCATAGACGACTGCTTCTATTTCGATATCACGAAGAGTGTCTGATGATTTATTAACTGCGATTCCAGTAATCTCGGTAACCATATCACCAGAATCAAGTGCGATTCTTTTTATCTTTGTATTTTTAACAAATATATCACGAGGTGCTACGACTGTTTTTTCTGAAGAGATAAGGTTCGCTGCAGAAGCTACAACCGATGGAGCTGTTGAACTTACAAGAGCAATGAAAGAAGCAAAGAAAAGAAAAATAATGCACGGGGCAGTAAGATAGGCGAGGGCTTTATATTTTGTTGGGATTTTAATTCTTTGAAAAAGTGGAATGCTCTCGGAGGTGGAAAGTGGATCGTGTAGAGCTACTTGCTCTCGTACTAGAGATCCATACCCCATCGGCTCATCATCAAACTTTGCAACTGATATCTCTGAGTGTGAATCGTCTCCAATTCCTGAATCAAAACTTGCAAATATTTTTTCGCTATCTTCGTCAAAAGAAAAATCAAAAGAGTCGGCAGCAATTGGGTCGTTATAGTTTAGCGATGTTTCTGCTTTATGCGGCTCCATTGAAGCTTCAATCTGGTGATGTGCTTCTTCGAATCTATCGGTTTGGGTGTAATTAAAATTAGACTCAGCTTGAGGAGCTTCTTGTATTAGATGATCTTCATACGGTTGAACTTCCTGGGAGAAAATTGTGTCGCACCGTGAGCAGTGAAATTTTGGAGCAGGCGACCCAGTAATTGCCTCTGAAGAGAGAGCAAACTTCGTACTGCACGAAGGGCACTGAATTATCAGCGGTTTTGGTCCACTTGGGGTTTGGTTGAAGCTAAATTTGGAAGCAGGGGTAGCCATAAATCGTTAAATCGCAATATTTTCTAGAGGTTTAGATGCAAAGAACCTGATTTTTGATATCCTCTAAATTGTTGTACTGCAATAAACGAGAGTTCAAAAGCCCCAAAATGAGGCACCATAAAAATTACAAAGATTCCCAGCCTGTTAAGTCAGTTGCTACCCCAAAAGCTAAAACCTCATTTGTTGGTGGTAGGAATGCTGTGCGCCAACTTTTGCTGAATTCTCCTGAAAGAGTTATCTGTATCAAAGTCTCTGAAAAAGCTGAGGGGATGGATAAAACTGGGAAAGAATTACTGTCATTAGTTGAATCTAAGAAAGCTAGGACGGAAGTAGTTAGATTTGATGAATTAAGTAGGATTGCGAGACATCACCAAGGATTTGTTGCAGAGGTAATTCCAAATACTCCACTTGATTTATCGCAGTTAGAAGAGCTTGCTTTTTCTTGTGATGAAGGTGTCATTTTAGCACTCGATGGTGTGCAAGACCCGCAAAATTTAGGTTCGATTCTTCGTGCTGCTGATTCATTTGGAGCGCTTTGTACTGTTTGGTCAAAAAATCGGAGTGCTCCGATAACTGATGCGGTGAATTCTGTTAGTGCTGGAGCTTTGCAGTTTGCTCCGCACGCTGTTGTTTCGAATCTTCGAGAATCTCTTACGCGACTTCGAAAAGCTGGGTTTCAGATTGTGGCTACAATGATTTCTGATACTGCGGTTGATGCTTATTCATATAAATTTTCTGAAAAAACTGTGATTGTTCTTGGTGGTGAATCGGATGGGGTGCAGGCATTGATTGCAAAAGAGGCTGATGCTCAGATTTATTTGAGTCAGCATGGAGTAGTGGATTCATTAAATGTTGGTCAGGCGGCTGCGGTTTTTTTGAGTATGTACCGGATGCAGGGGGGTTAGTCATTAAGTTAAGGTATTTCTACCCCGTGACCTTGAGCGTAGGCGTGAGCGTGACCCAGATAATTTAAGCTCAAGCTCACGCTCAAGGTCAGGTTCACGGGGGTAATATTCTTCATTTGAAGACAGTAGCCGTAGGCTTGAGGGTGACCAATCACTATCTAAGAATTAGCTTCGAAAGCATTGAAGCAATCTGAAGAAGTTTATTCTTTACCATCGCTATAGTCTCATCATTTAAAATACCCCAGGGAGTAATAAATCCAGTATTGCAGCACATTCTAAAGTAGAACCTCTCGCTATCGAGTAAAATCGTTTTTTGTCGTCAATCGCTGATTTTCCAGCCCCTTCAGCTATGTTAAGAACCAACGAAATACTTGCTCTTTTTAGTTGGTCTACTAATTCTCTATTTCCTTTTGGGATAGCTTTTACTATTGGGATTAGCATATCCATCAATTCTAATGATCGATGATAGACATCAAGACGTTCGTGACTAAACATATTATGGTATTCGATAAAATTTGGTGAGAGTTGCTTGTTTTTTTGATTTTTTCGCTCACGCTCACGCCTACGGTCACGGGAAAGGGGGATAAAGATTCTAAGTTATGCTAGTATCGGTTCACGGATAGACAAAAACCAATAGTTCAAGTAGTTTAAACCTGTGAGTGCCACCCCAGAATCAACCAGTCATTTCTTTGAAGTTCGATTAGACAGCTTTGATGGTCCAATCGATCTTCTTTTGCATTTAGTTAAAAAGAACGAGCTTCCGATTGAAAAGCTCTCTCTTTATCAGATCACTTCGCAGTATTTTGCGTGCCTTGAAAATATGAAGCACCTGGATCTGGAAATAGCGGGGGAGTATCTGGTTATTGCATCAACCTTGCTTTCTATTAAAGCGAGTATTCTTTTAAATGAACCAGTTGAACTTGTTCCCGATGAAGACGGTACAATGGTTGACCCGCATCAAGTGCTACTAGAGCGAATCCGCGAAGCTGCTATTTATAAAGATGGGGCGATGAAGCTTTCAGAGCGCGATATTCTTGGACTCGATGTTTTTGAGAATAAGGTTTTGTTTGATGGTATTACTCCTCTTCCTGCTGAACTAAAAAATCATGAACCGCTTCTTTTAGCAAAAGCTTTCAAAAAAGTTCTCGAGAAAAATAAGTTACAAGGTCCGCTTTTTACAATTACTGTTGATTCTGTATCTATTGTGGATCGCATGATGAGTATTGTTGATATGTTATCAACAATTAAAGAGCCGATTTCATTTGAAAGATTAGTTACTGATAAATCAAACCGCGCGTCTGTTATTTCTGGATTTTTAGCGTTACTTGAACTCGCAAAAAGAGGGATAATTTTTGTAACACAAAATGAAGTTTTTAATGATATAGAAATTGGTCTTATTGGTATGGGGCGCCAAGCTGGCTCTGAACCAGTAGTATTTGAATCTGAATTTGATGAGATCCAAAATGGTTGATGTAGTTGATGAAAATGAAATTGTGGTTGTAGAAGTGGCTGCAGAAATAGAAGAGCAAGACGTTGATAGTCAAGAAGATGAGAATGCTGAACCTTTGACTGCTGATGAGATATCTTCAATGGTCGAAGCGATCATCTTTGCCCACGGGTCACCAATCGATGAAGAAAAAATTGGGGCTGTTTCAGGACTGAGTGAAAACGAAATCGCTGAAGCTATTTTAGCTCTTAAAAATAAATACTCTGAAATAAGCGGTGGAATTGAACTGGTTCGACTCGGTGATAAATATCAATTCAGAACTAAATCTTTCTACGCACCAATTCTTCAAAAACTTAAAGAAGAAAAACCAAAACGTCTAAGCCCTGCAGCTTTAGAAACGTTAGCGGTTATTGCTTATCGCCAACCAATTATTAAAAGCGATATCGAAGGGATTCGTGGTGTTGATGCAACTCCTACTGTTAAAACATTACTAGATAGGAACTTAATTAAAATCGTTGGACATCAATCAACTGTCGGAAATCCAGCTCTCTATGCAACGACTGATGAGTTTCTAAAATTATTTAGTCTTGGCTCCCTCGCAGAACTCCCAACACTTCGTGATCTTGCGCCACTTGATGAAGATCCAGGTGAGACGGCTGAACAGGATTCTTCTTCAGATGTGGATAATCAATCAGCTGGGCAAGAGGATGATAATAGCCTCGATTTTCAAGAAGCAATTAGCTCGTGAGTCAGGCATACGTACGAATCACTAAATTTCTAGCTGAATGCGGCGAATGTGCTCGGCGTGGTGCTGAAGAAATTATTCGCGAGGGAAAAGTGCGAGTAAACGGAATCGTCGTAAAAGAGATGAATGTTATGGTTCATCCAGTAGATGATAATGTACAGATCGGTAATCGATCGATTCGTATGGCTGAAAAAGGTGTGATGCTTCTGCATAAGCCACGAAGTGTCATGTCGACGCTTTCAGATCCTGAAGGTCGAAAATCTATTGCTGATTATTTAACAAAACATTACCAAAGCTACTTTCCTGTTGGGCGTCTTGATTATGATTCATCAGGTCTATTAATTCTTACTAACGATGGTGATCTTGCAAATCGCTTAATGCATCCTCGGTACGGTTTCGAAAGAACGTATGAAGTTCGTGTTAAAGGAGAAGTGAACGAAAAAACGCTTCGACGATTACTTCACGGCATGAAGATTGACGATGACTTTGTTAAAGCACTGCAAGTTGTTGTTGAAAATACTGAAGAAGGTCAAACCGAGCTAACGATTGTAGTTGGTGAAGGTAAAAACCGAATGGTTCGTAAAATGTTCGACGGCGTCGGTCATCCAGTGGTGCGACTCAAACGGATTCAACACGGTCCAGTGAAACTTGGTACATTAACAGGTGGACAACTTAAAAAGCTGTCCCAAAGCGAGTACCTCGCCCTGCGTAAAAAAGTGTTCGCTGAACTAGACGAAGGTAAAAAAACAACTACAATCCTAAAGCCTAAGGCTCAGCCTGGAAGAGCAGGGGGCTTCTCGAAAGAGCGAGCTAACTTCTCGAAAACTAAGAAGAAAAATGTCCGAAGACGAGTTCGAGACTAATATAGTTCGTCCCTAAAATAAATTGTAAAAAATCGTTTAAATACCGCAACGACTCTTAACAAAACAGCGTCTATATAACATTAGCATAATGTTTGTTGTGCAGGTTTAGTAATAGAAGACGGTTTGGGGACTGTTGTGCGAAGTAGCATTTTGAAGGGAAGCATTAAAAAAGAAGATTCAACCACGCCTGTGGATGAGGCTTCACATTTAAACTCAACTACCACTGCAATTCAACAATCATTACTTGATCCATCAGTGCAAAGACAGTTGATACTTTCCGGAGTTTCTTCTGTTCGACTCATAGAATGCGGATACGAAACTGATTTCCTTAAAACATTACCAAAAATTTCAGATGGTATATTTGTAATTAAAGGGCAGGTCTATGGAGAAGGTTCTGAATTAGAAATTCTCGTAGACGGAGAAATAAAACCACCTGATTCAGGTCAATTAAGTCAAGCGTTTATCAATTATTTAATGGAAGGTGCTCATGAGTAATCAAGCACTTCATGATATTTCCAAAATTTCAATCACTACTCCACTCGTAGAGATAGCTGTTGAAAAAATGTCTCCAGAGTATTTGAATAATTTTTTCTGTGTCGTTCCTGGTGGTTTTTACCGTACTCAAACTGTTCAAAATGTTTTCAGAGCAGGAGAAACCTTTGGTGATGTTTATCGACGTACGAGCACGGCAAGTGGTCTTGCAGAAAATGCAGAACTACATGGATATTCAGAGAAGAAATTGGATATGACGCCTAGTACTTTTTTCGCTTTGATTGATGAGGCTATTGAAAGTGCGGGTATATCCCATAATGATATTATTGTACTGCAAAAAACTGTCATCGCTGCAGGGAGTGATTTTCGTACTCGCCATGCTCTTTTAACGGAGCTTCATAATCATCTTTTCAAAGCATACTTGATCCTCAGACTTGATGGCTTTTCTCACCGTGACCTTGTAGGTTAGAATCCGGTACGTATGTCAGAAATATTCATGGACCCAAATACTTGGGCAACACTATCACTACTTATTGGTTTAGAACTTGTCCTTGGTATAGATAATATTCTTATTATATCTATCCTTGTTGGAAAACTTCCTGCAGCTCAACAAGAATTTGCAAGACGATTAGGTTTAACCGTTGCTTTGTTGGCTAGGGTCGTTGCACTGTTGGGTGTAAGCGCTCTGCAAAAGTTAACAACACCTGTCATCGCTAGCCTTACCGGAAAAGATCTTATTTTACTTGCTGGGGGACTTTTTCTTCTCTACAAAGCTGTTAAAGAGAT
>JBIKWN010000065.1:0-13815 GCA_044356295.1 Bdellovibrionota bacterium | reverse complement strand
ACCATGTTGTAGAAAAAAGTTCTGATGAAGTAAAAATTGATACGATCTTTGCGACTGTTGCTGGTACTGTTACGCAGATTTTACTTTTCGATCTGGTCTTCTCAATCGACTCAATTATAACAGCAGTCGGTCTTACGAATCACTTATCCGTTATCTACGTCGCCGTCTTAGTCTCATTTATCGCCGTATTGCTATTTAGTAAACCAATAGCTGAGTTCGTTCAAGCACATGCTGCATTAAAAATTCTTGCACTAAGTTTCTTGGTTGTTATCGGCGTAACACTTTTCATGGAAGGTATGCAGGTTCATGTTCCAAAAGCTTATATATACCTCCCGATGGGGTTTGCACTTGGCGTAGAGCTGCTACAGATGAGACAGTCAGTAAAATCTAGAAAAAAACAGCTGGTTTGACCAATCAGCGCTCTCTGGTATATCATCCTCCTATTGACGCGGGGTAGAGCAGCCAGGTAGCTCGTCGGGCTCATAACCCGGAGGTCGTAGGTTCAAATCCTGCCCCCGCAACCACTTTTCGCGCTTGGCGCTCCGGCCCAGGGGCTTTGCCCCTCGCACCTGGTCGGTGCTTCACCCCATATTTATTCTAAGATTGTTGATTGTTTCTTCCCGTTCCGTCTTGGGTTTACGTTTTTGGTGGATGGTTCTTCCCGTTCCGTCTTGGGTTTTTGTTTTTGGGTAGGCAAAAATTTCTTGGTTGTTCATTTAATGTTTTGTTTTGCTTTTCTTGAACTTATGTTTGATAGAAAGTTTTCTTTTTTATCATTCAAATTCTTATCTTTGCTACATTTATTGAATGTTTTCGACGATATACATAGTGGATAACAATCTGTGGCTATTTTCTGGAAGGGACCTCATTTAGGTACTAATCACTCGCGTATTCAACGCAATAATTCTTCACGTCAGGAAATTATTCCAGTTGGGATTTTTCAAAAAATTAAGAAAAAAGTTTTTAGTGATTTAAAAAAACTAAAGCACACCTATCATAATTATCAGCACACAAAAGCTGTGATACGTCGTACAAAAACTTTATGTTCACAGCTCACTACTCCCTTTTCGTCAGAGGATCAACAACTTCTCGAGGTTGCAGCTCTCATGCACGATTACGATCATTCAGGGACGTTGCGCCGTAATCAGCGGCAAGATCTAGAATTGCATACATTAAGTAATGAGGAATTTGCTGCGCTAAAAGCAGATGAGTTATTTAGGGAGCATCTCGATAAATCACAACGAGAAAAATTAAAGTCACTCATTCTTGCTACGACGTTCTTTCAAATTCAAAAACAAGATGTCATTTCTACAAAATCCAACAATCCTTACGACGCTTTCCATAAAGAAGAAAAGATATTAATTTTCGCCGATCTAGGTGGTTTTATTGATGGTTTTCAATTTTTCTTTCTTGATGGAATTAATGTAATTAGCGAGCTTCAGCCACACGAACGTCCTGCTGACTATCAACATTTTTTACTATTTCTTGCCAGCTTTCTTGCAAGGGTAAGGCTTTGTCTTGAATCATTGAGACTTCTTTTGAAACCAAGTCATTATGAGAATATTAATCATATATTGAGATTAATAGAGATTGAATTGTTAGAACTGCAAGGTAACCAGCATCCAGCAAGTAATCGGTATCAAAAAATCTTTACTCATAGCCAAAAAAAATCGATTAAAAGTTTCTCAGATATTAAAAGTCGTTTAGTCAATTTTATTGATGTTTCAAACATTGATATATCTCAATATGTAAGAAAGAAAACCTCAGAAATTCTGAAGTCTGTTCAATCGAGTAAAGAGTTACGAATGAGCAGACATTGGATGATGGTAAATGTTCTCTCATGTATATTTGTATTAATTCATCTCAGTTTATTTAATGGATATTTTGGTAAACGTTTTGAACCGTATATTGCTGACGTATGGTTTCAATTGAGAGGCGCTATTTCCCCACCTGATGAATTTGCGATTGTTGGAATTGATTTGGATAGTTATAAAAATCTTGGGATTTCAACAACAGAAATGTGGCCTAGAAATAAGCAAGCTGCATTGATCCATGTTCTCAAAGAGCAAGGCGCTAAAGCTGTTATATTTAATGCAATTTTTCAAGGTAATAGTGATGATCCTCACGGTGATCGTGATTTAGCAGAAGCATTAGGATCTTTTCCGTCAATAATTGGAAGTGATGTATCAATTCTTGGAAGCGGTGTTAATGCAAGAGTGGAAGACTTTAGTCCAGAGCTGATTTTTATTGAACGAGCTTCTGGGTTGGGACGTGTATCAATGCCTATTGATAGCGGAATAGCTCGCAGGTTTTCCTCACCAATTAGTTTTAACGGGCAAACAATTATTCCATTAGCTCAAAAAGCATCAGAGCTGTTCAATACGGCGACTAAAAGAGAACTGTCGCATCGAGATTTTATCAATTACTACGGTCCTTCAGGTATTATTCCGGTTGTATCTTTTTATAAAGCATTAGAACCGAAACAGTACCTGCCTCCTAATTATTTTAAGAATAAACTTGTATTCGTTGGATACTATATTACCAGTGGTTTTCAAGGAGGCACTAAGGATTCTTATATTTCTGCTTACGACGGTAATCAATATTTTGGTGTGGAAGTTCATGCTACGGCAGCTGCAAATCTATTTCACTCTGATTGGATTAAACGTTATCCATTGCAATTAGAGATTATTGGCTTGGGAATCGGTATTTTCTTAGTTTGTGTGGTGATGTTTTCTTTGAAACCGTATTGGAGTGCGCTTGTCATGCTATTGATCGCAGGCTCCTGGGCAGCGTGCTCGTATAACGCTTTCCTAAACGGGAGGTTTATTCCCGGACTTATCGCAATTCTTTTTATTCTTCCTCTGATTTTTTTAGCAAGTACTCTCTATTACTACTTAGTTATTTATCGCAGTCAGCGTCGTATTCACTCTGCTTTTGCGCATTATTTGATGCCTGAAATGGTTGACAGAATTGCCGATAATGCAGAAGTGATGCAGCTTGGTGGTCAGTTAATCGAAGTTACTATGCTTTTCTCTGACATTTCAGGATTTACAACGTTACTTGAAAAAGCTGATCCCGGACAAGTTACTTCAATGCTCAATAAATATTTTAGTGAAATAGCCGCTATTGCTTTAGAAGAGCGAGGTACTCTGATCAAATTTATCGGAGATGGGATGTTTGTAATTTGGGGAGCGCCTGTTGATATATCTGAGCCTTCGGATTATGCACTGAAAAGTGCAATTCGTATTCAAGAAAGAGTGGCGCAGCTAACTCATATTGAGCAGTTTCCTGAACTGAAAACTCGTATAGGACTTCACCGAGATACAGTCGTCGTTGGAAATTTTGGTTCTGCAAGAAGATTCGACTATACCGCAGTCGGGGACGGTGTGAATGTTGCATCACGTTTAGAGCAGTTAAATAAGAAATTTGGTACTTCAATAATATTTAGTGAATCAGTAAGAAACGATCTACATAATGAATTCTCTTTTGTTCCACTAGGTCGAGTGCAAGTATATGGTCGTGAATATGGGGTAGATATATTTACTATCTTTGATCAAAACCCTTCCACTGAAGTATTAGCTCTTTGGAGTGCGGCAATAACTCATTTTTCAACACGAGAGTGGAAAGAGGCTGAAGCAATTTTTACGCAAGTAAAGCTGCGTGAGCAGAGATTGAAATTGGCTTCACAACTTTATCTAGAATTTATTGAAAGCTACAAAATTCTATCACCTGAAGATGAATGGTGTGGAGAATTAAGGATCGACTCTAAATAGATCTTGCTAACCTATTGAATCTACACATAAAAATATTTAGTTACAAATCCTACAGTTCTAAGATTTCAGGCCGATTAGTACTTTGAGGATTTTCCATGATGTCTAGTATGTTTCTGCAAAAAAATTCTAAAAAGAGCAAAGCTGTTCAGTCTGGAGCTGCATTAGTTGAATATGCTTTAACGTTGGCGCTTATATGCGTTATCTCAATTATTTCAGTTGAAGCAGTTGGAGGAAGTGTTGCGGAAACATTTAGCAACATTGATGCTGAATTCTCTACAGGCGGACAAGTTGCCCTACGCTGACAATAATTATTCTAGTCCCATTATTCAGAGGATGATATAAATCGTTAGCTTAACGTATTGTCGAAGCTTATTAATAGAGCGTAAGCATTTTTAATTGATACTATGAGAAAAAAATGGCTCGCGATTAATCTTGCCTCAATATTCCTAGTCATCCTTCACACAGTTCTTTTTAGTGGTTATTTTGGTGACCGCCTTGAACCTCTTCTTGTAGATACTTGGTTTCGTGTTCGAGGTCCTGTTGCACCACCTCGTGGTGTTGTTGTTGTCGCGCTTGATATGGAAAGCTACAAGCGACTGAATATTTCGCCCTATGAGACATGGCCGCGAAGCTTAAACGCTCAATTACTTGATACATTAAAAGTTCTTGGAGCAAAACGAGTTATTTTCGATCTGATTCTTGCAGGGAAAAGCGCTTCTCCTGAAATGGATCTGATGTTGAGTCGTTCCATTGCTTCAATTCCAACAGTTATTGCCCAAGATGCATGGATGTACGGTGAAGGCGATGGGAAGCAAACTGAAATCGTAAAGCCAGAGCAGCTTTTTATTTCATCAGCTGAAGCCGTTGGTCGAGCGTCGTTTCCTCTGGATTTTGGGGTTGTGAGGCGTTTTGGTACTTCAATTCGTCCTGAAGCTGAATTGATCCGTCCACTTGCACAAATGGCATCTCAATCAAGTGAGTATCCTCAGGAAAGAGATTTTATAAATTTTTACGGACCAGCAGGGACAGTTTCAGCTATTCCGTTTTATACAATTCTTGAAAAAGAACCTAAGGAACTAGAAAGTGCAATAAAGGATAAAATTGTTTTTATTGGACCTTACTTAACAACTCACTCACGATCTCTTTCTAAAGATAGCTTTACTACTCCTTTTTATGGTCGAAATACTTTCGGCGTTGAAGTGCATGCTACAGCAACTGGTAACCTTTTAGAGAAATCCTGGATTCATCGCTATCCATTACAAAATGAAATTGTTATCGCTGGGATTATTATCTTTATACTTGCGATGAGTATGTTTCTGATGACTCCTGTTAAAAGCTTTGCGCTCTTATTATGTTCCTCAGTGACATGGGGAATACTTTCTTATGCATTGTTTCTAAAAAGTATTTTTATCCCTGGAATTCTTGCCTTTGGAGTAGTACTGCCACTTTGCTTTTTAATAAGCTTACTTTTTTATTATATCACTGTGTACAGGGTACAGCAGAAAACCAGACTTGCTTTCTCAAGGTATGTAACTCCATCAATGGTAGATAAAATTATTAACGCAAATGAATCAATTCAGCTTGGTGGTAACGAAGTTGAAGTGACCATGCTGTTTACTGATATAGCAGGATTTACCTCGTGGAGTGAACATGCTGACAGGTCTCGATTGGCGTCTAATATGAATCACTACTTTTCAGAAATTGCTGGTATCGCACTTACATTGGAAGGCACACTCATTAAGTTTATCGGCGATGGTATGTTTGTCATTTGGGGGGCTCCAATCCCAATTGAAGATGCTTCTGATAAAGCACTGAAAACTGCTCTTGCGATACAAGATAAAATCAAAGAACGAGAAGGTACTGATAGACCTCTTTTTAAAACTCGTATTGGTATTCATCGTGATAGAGTTGTTGTTGGTAATTTTGGTTCTTATAATCGATTCGATTACACTGCTATTGGAGACGGGGTAAATATTACTTCTCGACTTGAGCAGTTAAATAAAAAATTTGGTACAACTATTTTACTCAGTGAAGCAATTTCTAAAGATCTTTCAATAGAGGATTCTTGCTTAGTACTTGGATCAGTTGTACTACCAGGGAAAAAAGATCCAATTTTAGTTTCTATTCCTTCTTCATCAGAAATAAATGATCTTCAAAAAAGTGATTGGAGATCTTGTTTGCAATTATTTCAAGATAAGAAGTGGGATCTTGCAATACTTCAATTTTTAAAGATTCAAGACGAAGTCCCGATCTTAGCAACAGTATGTAGCCTTTATCTAAAAGAGATTGCCGAATTAGAAAAAAATGGGACCCCGACTGGATGGAGATCGGAAATAGTTATCGATGACAAGCCATAAGTATCTGAATATATTCAGTTTACCTTCCGTTCTTTTTTCAAAATTTTAGTCTCAAATCATCAATCTATAGTCACAATCGCACGATACAAATTTCAGTCATGAAAAAGAGTATCATAAATCAAAGAGGTTCCTCGCTTGTAGAATACGCATTGAGTGTTGCCTTGTTGAGTGTCGTAAGCATTATTTCTGTGGAAGCGCTTGGAGCGAAGGTTGCTATTGTGACAGATTGCGCTTCGCAAGAGTTGAATCCAGATTTTGATGGGGCGCCATGTTTTGGTACTGAGGCAGATCAAGGGGGGACTGGTCCTGGAGCTAGATAACTATAGTTTGAAATTTCTATTCAATCAGCGCATCGACTCACTATCTGGTTTTACCCAAAATTAGTACTTCTCGCTCAGAATAAAGGTTACCAATAACAGAAGTATTTAAGATCTTAATTAATATCTCAAGAACTACTAAGGTTCTCTGATGCATATTCTATTTAAAGAATTTGTAGAGGACGGGCATTGACAAGTAGGTCGCTGCCTAGTCGCTCCGCTGCATCTTCCTGGAAGGTTCATCTCAGTGGCTTCTAAAGCGTTTTGTACAAATAAACAGGTTTTAGGGTGATAGAGATCTTTACATGCGAGATTAATTGCAGTGTAAGCACCATTAAATGTTGTTGTACGAGTAAAATAAGTTGTTAACGCGCGGTAATAAACTTTTTCAGCTACATCTCTTCCAACAGCAGAGATAGTGCAACCATTAAATTTACCACCCATCGCCATGAGATAAAAAGCTTTTCCAATAACAGTGGCATTGTAGTGAACACCTCCGTAATCATCGGTACCACAGTAAAAATTTGGTGAGTTGAATCTATCAGGGAAGGGTGCTCCTGCACGAGACAGTGATGGAGGATTTGCCAAATCACGAATAGTACCTGTACTTGATCCGACGCCAATTTTCCAGTCGTTTGAACCATTCATACTAAATTCAAGGGCTTCTCCGTATAAGTCAGCAGCACCTTCTTCAATTGCTCCAGTTTCACCTTGATATACATTACCAATTGCAACTCCACTTGCATCTGTAAATGAATACCAAGAAACGGCATGTGCGTATTCATGACCCACGATATCTTTTGTGATCATACCACGGCAGAACTGTACTGCTTTACTAACAGTAGACCATAAAGCATGCGGACAAAGTGTAGGCCAAATAGGATCCATGTAAGTAAAAGAACGGGTTAGATTCGCTGCATAAACAGACCCATCGCCGGTTCCGCCGACTTTATTAGCACCATCTCGATTGAATTTTGTAAACCAATACGAATCAACTGCACCAAAATAGTCATACATATTATCAACATCATTGCCGCCATAAACTGGATTTGGTCCTCGAACAGGTCTGCCTTCGCTTCTTCCAAAGTAATAGTTGTACTGAGAAGAGAAATTATCTCTTGAACAGCCGCCAATAATTGGATATCTGGTGCAATCAAAAACTTGTCTGCTGAGATGTCTGATATTGGAAAGCTTATTAAAAAGAACACCAGTCGAGGCATCTATATAAATGAGCTCATCAGTATCATTTCCAGGAGTGCTGATATCTTGAACTCGAATCTGCCATGCAAGGCGTGCGGTACTGTTTGCTTTATGCGCGACGATTCCATCATGCCAAATGACAAGAGTTGGAATTCCAATAGTTCTAAAAGTGCTATATTTTTGGTTTTTTGTAATGAGTTTAACTGCAGCTTCAGCAGAAAATTTAGGTTTGGTAGAAATTGAAATATCTGAGGCGAATTCTCCGTTTACTAAGGTTACCGCGCCGTCTTTATTGAAATGGACAAGAAGTTCACCACCAATAACTGGAATACCGTTGTATTGCTGATGGTATTTAACGCGTGACATTCCGAGTTCATCTGTTGTCGGCTCAGTTGGAATAAGGTCTGTTAAGTTTTGAATACCAAAATAGTTGCTTACTTTTTTAATGTAACTATCGGCAGCGATGACATAGGAAATATCATTTTGTTTTACAAGGGCGCTTTGTGAAGAGGGCGTATTTCGGGTTTTAGTTGCGATGGGTTCTAAAAACGTAACACGTCCAGTACTTCTGTCCCGTGTAATATTGTAAGGCTCGCTTTGGCTGAACGAGGAGCTTGGTAGGCAAAAAATTGAGGCGCAAAGTGTAACAAGGATTAAGATTCTGCGAGATGAATAAACAGTATGCATAGTATAGATATCCATTTTGAAACTGATGGAAACTATAGCATAAAGTTGTTGTTAGTCTACTAAGGGGCTGGTTTATTTAGTATTTTTAATAACGCGAAGGACGCGAAGGACGCGAAGGACGCGAAGAAAATAATTAGTCTCTTCGCGTACTTCGCGACCTTCGCGTTACTAAAAAAGTATTCAATTACTCTCTGGACAGTAGCGATATTTTAAAAATATAGGCGTGAATTAAAAACAAGATTTTTAAAACTCTGTATTAAAAACCGCCATTTTTCTGATTGGATTGGCTTCAGCTATTTTACTAAAACAAGCACCTTCTCAGTATCAATTGAGATCTCATTACTAAAAGGCTCCAACGCAATTCCAATCGATACTTCACCATCATTTGCTTTGCGTCCAAATCCTGCTTTCGTTGAAGGTGCGATTCTATCGCCAACTTCAATCTCACCATTCTCAAGTGTAACTTTCACAGGAACTCGTCCAGCTAAAGTGAGTGGAACTGTTCTGTAAGAAATGAGCTCATCCTGACCAAATCCTCCGAGTTGAAATGCTGACTTAGTTGAAATAACACCAAGAATTTTTTTATCTCCGCCTGATACGGAAACACTTGATCCAGTTGTTTGAGAAGTTCCACCAGCATCATCAGTAACAACAATATCATGACCAGTTGTGGTAGGACTTGCTGTTCCAGTTGCATTCGTCCTTGCTACGCTAAGATACATTCCTTTGGTAATATCTGCTCCAGATGAAACTGCCCCTGAATTTGCAACATTAAATTGGTTAGCAATTTGTGAACTAGCAGCAGCAGGAGCATAACTTGCATAGGTTTCAAACTGAGAAGATGGATTAGAAATTCCTATACCAACTTTGCCACCTGAAAAGAGTGCTGCATAGTTTGTATCCGCACCAGAGTTCGTATGAATAAGAGTCACTTTCAAGTTTAAATGATTCAGTAACTTCTTTTTTTCAAGCTTTTATTCCTGCAAGTACAGCACTCATTTTTTTAAAAAAGAGAATTGATGCCAGCGCGCTAATAACTGTGTTTCCAATTGAACGCAGTGGGGGAGTGCTGCCTTGGTTTCGAGTAGATTGCCTTAAAAATCGAGTTCCCATAACAAAATCTGCATTGTTATTGAGTATGGGAGCTAACAACAAAAGAAGCTCTTCTGGATGAAACTGAAGATCTGCATCAAGCTAGGCAATGATATCGCCTTTTGAAGCAGCAATGCCAACTTGAATAGCATGACCTTTCCCTCGGTCGGGGCGGTTGGGGATATAACGAATTGATGGGAGATCTTTTATTATCTCGTTTACAATTTGTTCGGTCGCATCTGACCCACCATCAACTACAATAATTTCAGCATCTAGGTTTGCGGCTTGCGTGCGGCGTAAGCAGACTGCGATATTTAAGGCTTCGTTGAATGTTGGGATGATGATAGAGATTTTCAAGTAAAAGTAAGTTTACAAGAATGTATCGGTTAAAAAAAGGACATCGTTGACATCTAGGGTAAAAAGCGGTCTTCAAAGAAATCCGATACTTTTGATCATAGTCAAAACTTCAAGAGATATTATTTACTTATGGTCAAAAGTGTCGGATTCTTGTAATCTTATTGTATGGACCTAAAACGCTACTTGCAAATTCCCATTACAGATGAACTTTCTGAGAAAATGATTTTCATAGGTGGTCCACGCCAGGTTGGGAAAACGACATTAGCAAAAAAAATTGGGGATAAGTCATTTAAGCCTTTCTTATATCTGAACTGGGATCGTTCGTTAGATCGCAAACAAATACGAGAAGAGGAATTCCCCGGCAATACAAAGCTCTTAATCCTAGATGAAATTCATAAGTATAGACCATGGAAACGTTTAGTGAAGGGAATCTATGACACGACACAAACGATGAACATTCTTGTCACAGGTAGTGCAAGACTCGATACCTATCGTAAAGGTGGCGATTCGTTATTGGGAAGATATCATTACTACCGCTTACATCCATTTTCGGTTGCTGAAGTCACGAACCGTCATGAAAACAGCATCGTTGCAGAGGCGCTTTCATTGCCATCACGTTCTCGTGAATTACGTGAAGCATATTTACAACTTTTGACCTGTGGCGGATTTCCTGAGCCATTTATAAAAAATAGCACGCGAACGTTGCGACGATGGGGTAGTGAGCGAATTGAGCGTTTGGTGAGAGAGGATATTAGGGATCTTGAACCGATCCGAGATCTTTCGTTAATGGAGATTCTTGTAGAAATACTTCCTTCGAAAGTCGGTTCACTACTTTCTTTAAATTCACTCAGAGAAGATGTAGAGGTTGCTCATAAGACAATCTCGCACTGGATGGATATTCTTGAGCAGATGTATTACCACTTCCGCATCTATCCTTTTAGTGCAAAAACAATACAGTCGTTACGCAAAGAGCCAAAGATGTATCTATGGGACTGGTCACAGCTCGAAAATAGTGCAGCCAGACTTGAAAATATTGTTGCATCACACCTTTATAAATTCATTCACTTCCATCATGATCATGATGGACACAAATTAGAGCTCCATTTTTTGCGTGATAAAGAAGGTCGCGAAGTTGACTTTCTTGTAACAAATAACAAAAAACCATGGTTTTGTGTTGAAGTGAAGCAAAGTGATACTTCACTTTCTCCACATATATCTTACTTCAGAGAGCGTCTGAAAATTCCATACTGCTATCAAGTTGTTGATGTTCCTAACGTGGATGTTATAAAGCATGGAGTGCGAATTCTGTCTGTCGAGCAACTGCTTGGGGCATTGGTTTAAATTCCTCTCGATATTTAGATTGAAAAGTAGGTAGCAAGAATGTCCATGTTTAAAAAAGAACAACTTCAAGGATTGCAACTACTCTTCGTTGTTTGGGATAGACCCAGGCTCGCATCATTTGGTAAATGTTTTACTTCACTGCATTAATTGCATCCTTTGTTTTTATATTGTTTTAGCTCTTTTAAAAGACAGAACGAGTGCTTTTATTGTTTCGCTGATCTTTGCGGTTCATCCCATGCGGATTGAATCTGTTGCCTGGCTCAGCAAAACGATGGGGGCTTAAAAAGTATAGATGTCATATCACTTTCAGACCGTTTTTCATCGGTAAGTGTTGGGTATGTAACATATGCAGATCGTTGGAGTTACTTGCCACACATCGGACTATTGATTGGGATCGTTATCACTTTTTATTTTGCTTTTCTTACCTATAAAAATCTTCCCTTTTGGAGTGATAGTAAAAGTATTTTTGCACATACCCTCAACGTATCACCCGATAATTTTTTAGCGCATACAAATTTAGGCAATGCACTCGACGCGGAAGGGAATCTTAGTGAAGCAGCTCCGCATTTTGAAGCTGCATACAGATTCAATCCAACCTACCCAGAAGCGTTGAATAATTTAGGAAGGCTTAGGGCTTCTCAGCAACGTTTTTACGAAGATGAAACGTTATTTTCTAATGCAGTTGAAAGGAAGCCTTCATTTATTGTAGCTCGGTATAATTTAGGATTAGCAAAGTATGAGATTGGAAAGTTTTTCAGGATGAGCCACGATATGTTCAGGCGCAGAAAAGTCTTTCTTTTTTGATGCAGTATCAGATGGATAGTTTGTGTGGGCAGGTGGCAGCGCTGGGGGAAGATGAAAGGGTATTATTATCAAATAATATAACTGCAATTTTTGGTGAACGTATCAAAATTTGTAATTATTAGCCAAACACAATCGATTCAAACTTAGCGAGTTGATCTTTAGATCCCATAGCAACAACAGTTGTATCAGCAGAAACTTTTTCAGAAGCGCTCGGATTAAAAACTACTGAACCATCTGCTTGAACAAGACTTAAGATAATGACATTGGCTTCCTTTCTGATATCAAGCTCTTGTATTGATTTATTGCAAACAGGAGAGCTGTTTGGAATTCTAATCTCTTCAATACGAATTGATTCACCTTCACGTTGTGTTGCAAGTTCCATGAGTTCAAATACATTTGGTTTTAAAACAGCACGAGCAATCTTTTGCCCACCAACACGGTAAGGCGAGATTACTCTATTTGCGCCTGCACGAATGAGTCGTTTTTCTGCTGTTTCATCTTCACAACGACATACGATGTATATGTTGGGAACTAATTCTCTTGCGGACATAACGATGTAGAGGTTTTCAGCATCTTTTGGAACAAGGGTGATAATGCACTGGGCATTATTTATATTTGATACTTTTAGAATATCTTCATCAGCAGCGTCACCAAGAATGGTATACACTCCAAGTTTTTTTGCTTGCTCAATTCGCTCTGGGCTTGAGTCGATTAACACTACAGGCATCTTTTGAGCGAGAAGTTCATCAATCATTGATCGACTCATGCGACCGAATCCGCAAACCACAACATGGTTTTTAAGTTGGTTAATCTGTTGGATCATTTTGCGCTCCGAAAAAAAATCAAAAAACTGATGTTGAAAAATAAGTTGTGCTGCTGCTGAAGTTGCAATAACAAAAACAGTTACTCCTAAAAAGATGAGTAACATCGTAAGAACTCTTCCTGCAGAGGAAAGGGGATGTACCTCCAAAAAGCCAACAGTCGCCATAGTAATGACTGTCATATACAGTGAATCAAACCATCCCCAATGCTCAATAATTACATAGCCGATAGTTCCGAATGCAAGGATGCTCGAGAAAAGAAGTAGTATGAGCCCCCAAAGATTTCGATTCTGTCGGGCGATGATATCAGAAGTATAGTTACTGGTCGGTTGCATCTCAGTCACATAAGTATCGTAGCTTTAATTATGACAATCAGAAAGCAATTCAATGAAGTTACAGTTAAATCTTTGAATCATAGCCAAATCCAATTTGTCTTTTCTTGGGTGGAACCTCAGGATTCATAATCTCCCTAATCGCATCGAATACTACTTTGAACTGATAGTCATATTTTCTCTCAAGAGTAGATAGCTTCTGTGCTAACTCTTGATTGAGGACCAACAGATTACGCATACGGATAAAAGCTCTTACTATTTCAATGCTGACAGCAACGGCAGTTGTACTTTTTAAAACAGCAGAGAGCATTGAAATTCCTTGTTCCGTGAATACATATGGCAAATATCGACGTCTGCCATGCCCCAATGTCATTAATACATGCCGTGACCTTGAGCGTGTGCGTGAGCGTGACCCAAATAATTTAAGGTCACGCTCACGCCTACGGTCATGGTCACGGGGTAGGAATGCCTTAACTTAATGACATTGCGCCACGCCCTTCCTTTGAGATCCCAATTTGGGATCTCAAAGCAGTAGCCTCCTGTTCTGACAGCTGAAACATGAAATCGGAAGGGAATCTCTCTAAGTTTCTTTGTACCGCTCTAGTAAGAATTCTTGTCTCGACTTGATAAAGCACTGCCAAATCTTCATCGAGCATTACTTTATGCCCTCGAATTAAATATTTTTTTAACGCGAAGGTCGCGAAGTACGCGAAGGATCTGATGTAGTTCTTCGC
>JBIKWN010000120.1:0-4725 GCA_044356295.1 Bdellovibrionota bacterium | reverse complement strand
CAAATGGCCTTATAAATCTCCCAACCTAGTTGATGTGGTCGCCTATATAAACTATTACTGCAGATATGATGATCAGTATCAGGCAGATAGGGCCGCCTTCTTTGCCTCTTAGATTAGAGTATTTACTGCTTCTTTAAATATAAAGGGTTGTCTAGATGGGTATACTGGATCAACGCATACATTACTGTATACTCCCCAGTATATTTACTATACCATCATTGCAGAGACGCGCTCTTACTCTGCTCTCTAATTACATCAGTACTGATGTAATACGTAATGCTCCTCTCTTGTTCCTACTTAGATTATGTATTCTGCTATCTATGCCTTTTTATCAGCAGATAGCCTCAAGGAGTTTTACTTAGTCTCTATTTGTTATCTTATAGTACCTCAGTCTTAATCATGCGTAAGGATTTTGATTCTGTCTATTGAGTGCCTCTAGCGCCTCTAGTCCATCAGTAAGGTCATAGGCATCTTTCTCATACGGTACAAAGTAGCTACCTTCTACTACTGCTGCTACTACAGACTTGTATCCAATAGACATAGTCTTAATGATTTCCCAGCGCTTAATACTACTATCTGTAACTAGGGCATACAGAGTATCTGACACTTCCCAACCCATAGCAACAGGTACAACTTTCCTGTAAATTCTGTAGAGGTCTGACATTTTACTTCCCTCTACAAGTTGAATTATATAGATCTACTAGCACATCTACATCTCCTGTGTGTACCCATTGCATTGCCATGCACATTTGCTCAGAAGTAACAGTACCTATCATAGGTAGCACCACTGCACTGCCTAAGTGTAATACTACAACTAATGAGTACTCATCATCACTTGCTTCTATAGACAGTCTCCTATTCTCTACTTCTACTTGCAGGGCAGCCTTAAATAGATCATTGGGCCCGCCCTTAGCAAAACGCACATTATTCATTGCTTTTGTTATTCCGTAATACAGATCACGTTGGAATATGGATTAAAACCACTGCCAGCTCTCTTTCAATTGAGTTACATACATATCTTGTCCTGTAGTCACCCATTGCATTGCTAGACATAACTGCTCAGCAGTAACACGATGGTTATTAAATACACATGTATCTTCTTCTTCTAGTGTTAAATAGGTACGTATATAGTCCCCATTAAGATCCGCATCATCTGCATCTAAAGACAGCCTTCTATTCTCTACCTGTACTTTTAGAGTAGCTGCATCTAAGACATTAGGTTTGAGAAATAATACACTGCTCACCGCTTTTGTCATTCCTTTATATAGTTGATTTGGAATACTAATTAGAGATACAAGTCCTTCAGCCCCCTGCAAGGATCAATTACTTCTGCTGCCTGTAACAACCAAGTACTTAAATGCTACTGTTCTTCAATATACTCAGGACTACCATAAGAGCTTACACGCACGCCAGACAACTTTAGAGTGTTTCTCTCTATTAAGATGTACTCTGCTCCTGGTAATAATAGGGCAGCCTTTTCAATTAACTGCAATAACGCTTCTCTTTCTTGTTTAGTCATAAACGGCACTCCTTATGTATAAACAATCTCACTTTATAAAACCTACTGAGCAGGTCTGCCAATACTTATCCCTAGTGCTAGAGTGGGCATCCTCTGCTTCTAATAACGTCTAAAGCGTTACTATAAAGAGGACTATCACTAGGTATTCCTTACCAACGAATGCCCTTTACTTTATAGTAAAGCATAGTCTGACACTGCTCATAGATTTGATGACCTGTTGGTGCTTCATGCTTCCACTCATCCCAGCTATTCTTCAATAACTATAGAGTTTAAAGGCATATAGCAGTATCTGCAGTTACTACTAATTAGCGCCTAACTATGCATATCTTCTAGGGGCAGTCATCTCCTAGATTTGCAGATTTACATAATCAGGTATAGCCCGCTACTCTCTATACTAATTGGCTGTGTTTATAGAACCACGCTAGTAGATGTTAGTCATTGCTTGATAGTAGTCAACATAAGACTCTGTTAACTCTACAACAATAAACATGCCTGGATGTTTTACAAGAGTATACATGGCGTCATATGTGCTACCAGCACTACTTTTTAACCTATTAAAATACTCTTCAGCTTCTTTTGTTAAACAGTATAAATGATAAGTAGTACGACCATCATTAAATTTAATGGGTTGTAATCCCATTTCTTGTAGCATCTCTTCAGTCTTACACAAGTACCTGTTATGTTCATCTTGTGCGTCTGTAAGAAGCCCATTAACTTCTCTAATTCTATTTGATGTTTTTGTGGTAATAGCATCAAAACCATTACCAATTAGACTCATTGTATAGTCTGAATATTGCATTGTTATTGCTCCAATTAATATTACCAAATCAAAGTCGGTCTTATTGATAAGGCACTGCTAGTAACAACAACGTAGACAATACTAACTGGCACTGTAAGTACCTATTAACATATTATCTACATTATTATTACTAGATATACCTCTCACTGATTCCTACCAGTTTATGTATTCTGCCTTCTAAGCCTTAGACTGAGGGCCTCAAGAGATATTGTTAATTGGGTCCAAAATACACATCATCAATAACCAACCAGTAAAAGTCTGGATCACCATCACAGGTAATACGGAATTTAGTTCCATCTGGTCTTTGAAGAATGATTCCATCATACATAGTAGTCTCAATCACCACGCTTCCCAGAATGCTTTTCAGCATCTTCTGCTTATTCTCCTCAGAGTTTTCTTCAGCAGTCTCAACACTTCTTGCAATGCTAATACTCATGTTCTTCTCTTTAGTTTTACAACTCTCATCACCTCTCCCTATAAAGGGGCCACTACTTTGAATATGTGGGCTGTGGGTTTAAAGCTGTTTATCTGTTTAGTTAGTAGAGCAAACAGATAATAAATCTCTAAGTGTATAGCTACAGGGAATAACACGCTTCTAAGAACATGATTAACTCTTCTGTAGTGTGAGGTAGTATGGGAGCTACGGACGCATTAGCTGGTAGATTGTTGGTAATGTTTAACACCGCAAACACATCATCATTAGTGATGTCTATAGGTGCCATTCCACTGCCCTCTCTAATCCATCTATAGTGCGCCGCTGTTGCTTTACTTACTACCTCTTGTTCCTTGGAAGGCGGTGAAAGGTATTGTCCACATACATAGCGTATATAGGCCTTCCATCTCACCGCCTGTCCAAACTTAACTTCTTGCTTCTGCATGTTAATACGTGTTTAGTTATAGGTACATTACATTACACCTTTAACTAACACATTATATGCATGGCTACTCAAACATCTTCTTTGTGCCGCTTAAGAAGTTACCAAACCAACCAGCTTCTTTTGTGTGGCTGTTACGCGCCGCACGTAAAGCAGCCTTATTAGTGCGTCCCGCATTCATGTCCGTAAGAATGGCAGTCTCCTCTTCAGTTAACTGCTGCTTCTTGTTCCCAAACGTCATAGGATTAGGATCTGCAGTATAGTGCTGGCTTAATCCCTCAAAGGTCACCTCAGACATCAACTGATAATTGCTGCCCTTAGTGTTAGTAAAACGCAAAGGCCCAATCTTCTGAAGATATGCGCCATTAACTACCTTCTTGTCTTCTCCAATCTGCCGCAGACGCACTTCTTCTGCTTTAGTGGCCGCAAAGAGCTGAATAGTGCCAACAGATTCACTGTTGTTAACTGACTCTAGACGCAGCATAAGCGATCCATTACTGCTTGTTGCATGATTCACAATAAACAGCTCATTGGGCAACGTATAGCCACGCATCATAGGCTTATTAAGCCCTTCTGCCATTGCTGCTGCTGCTGCCTCTGCTTCTGCCTGCTTGATCTGCTGTTCCAATGTCAGAGGAAGATTAACGACATTGTTGGTGTTAGTGTTCTTAGTAGCCATGATATTACTCCATTAAGATTCAGATTATAGGGTATTGAGTATTTACCTTCAACTCGTATAGGACTGCACAACAGTGCAGTAATAAGTACTCATAGTCTCCCATCAGCACTTATTACTGCACTCTTATAAAAGAGTGCCCTATACCTTAACTCAACTTCTTTATTAAAGCGTCAATACACTCTAATAAAGACTTATGTCCTGCCCATCTATTCTTAATCTTTGAGAACTCTATAGAGCAGCCCTTATACTCTACATCCACACTACTAGTAGTTATATTGCTAAGTATTACTTCTCCTTCTATGGGCTCCCATCTCTGTCTCATCTCCTCTATTACATCACTAGGCACGCCATGTATATTACTATGACTACCTACACATGTGATTACTAGAGGATTAGAAGCATAAGTATAGTAGAAGTCTAGTTCCCACTTACGTGTAAACGTGTTAGCAACTACTACTCTTCTCTTAGAGCGCATCTGCTTTAATGCCCAGACATGAGCATCTGCAATGCGCTCCTTACTGTAGCTATACACACCATTACTCATAAAGTACTGGTCTGCCTCTACTAGGTGCATATCACTGAAGTGCGTACTAGCTAGCCAGCTCTTACCACTGCCAGGTAAACCCCTAATAAATACAACTCTTCTTCTAATGCTTAGCATGTGCCCACACTACACTAAACAGTAGAAATGCATGAGTAAACACCACCACATTGCCCTTACCTAGCCAATACTTAATACGCACTGTATAGCCATTGCCTATCCAAGGTAATGTAAATAAAAGAAGACTAAAGGCATCTAGTGCTAAATGCACATGTATTGCCTGCATCTTACTAGATGTCTCCTCATAGTCCA
>JBIKWN010000011.1:0-54411 GCA_044356295.1 Bdellovibrionota bacterium | reverse complement strand
TACGAAAGAGATAAATCTTATTTTCTGGAATTTATATTTATACATTCCAATTATGGTTCTACTTGCAGCAAAGGTTATATTTCTGGATTATGAATTAATGCATTTTTTGAACGCAAGTGCTGTCATTCTTTGCACAGTGTTTATACTCATTTCACTTGGGAATCCCCACGTCGCAAAAACGAACTAATTTCTATCTTATAAGTTTTTAAATAATAATACTTTTTTTTAGAGCTGTCTTCTCTTAGCTTTACGGTAACTACTCTGGACAGTACCTGTTTGAGGAATATGACTTGCTTCATCATCAACTCTAACCTGTTCAACTTGATTTGAATTAACAAAATTAGATATCCCAAGTCTTAATGCATCTGGGTCGAGCCCTAACCCTTCGCAAACACTTTGGAATGAAAAAACATAATCATTATCTCGGGCATGTATCCAATGATACGCTTCTTTAAATTTTTCTTTGACGACTTCTTGTGTGTTCAAACAATAAGAAAAGTACGCTTGAATCCCATCAAACAAGAGTGCTCTTAACAGGTCTCGCTCGGGTCCTTCGGCAAATCCAGACGGCAGGGTTACAATCTCTTCAAACGCTCCAGGTGAAAAATATTCTTCTTTTGCCATATTGCATTCCCTCTACTTATTTTTGGGATGCTCTTTTGGTAAAGATCGATGTTGAAAAAAATTGCTTATAATGGAATTCGTTAGTTTCGTTTACAGAACGTAGGATCAACAAAGGATATTATAACCCTCTATAAACACTCAGGTAACAGCTAACGATTATAGGCAAAGATACAATAAATACCGCTGCAGAGGGCACTAGATAAGCCAAAAACGGCACAATAACAGCAAGTAATATGGCAGTATGCTCTTGGAGAAATACCAATCTTAAATACCTCTTTGAGGCACTTAAGACCCAATTCACTCTGCCTGGGGTCAACCGGGTAAGCACTATTCCAGTCATTTCATCGATTGTGTTTAAGAATTCAATGGAAGTAGCGCAAACAGTTGCAGCGGCTCGAACAAGCTTTGAACAAGACTGCGATGAAACAAGAAGTGATGGACTAAACGAAGCAATACGATTAATTTTTGTTTCTTCTGTCAGTGATGGTTCAATAGATTCAAGGCTAAGCCCTAATGAATGAGCGAGAGGTCTCAGATGCTCTTCTGGATGAATGCTTGTTAAAACAGGATGCAAACCTGACTTTTTAAAAGCTTGAATTGAATCTTTATATTCAGTAAACCGATCTTCTTTAAGCATTACTATAGCAACAGGCTCTGCATTCATTGCAAAGATGAGTTTCAATAATGAAGGGTCGTAACCTTGAACAACTTCATTTGGAGACATTTGAATACCTTGACCAATGAGCCAAACTTCACTACCAAAGCGAAATACAGTTCCATCAATATTTGCAATAACTGCATCAAAAGCAAGACTGGAGTCACGCTCAGTAGAAGCAGATGAGAATTCAAAAATCTCTAAGGGCTTACTAAGACCTTCATACAATGAAGCGGCAATCTGTTGATGATGTATATCATGAGAGCGGCTAAGAATTGAAAATAGCAATGACTTAATTTGATGTGGATCAAGACGCCCATCAATTAATTCAAATCGTTCAACTATTTGACTAGGATGAGAACTGATCTGCTCTTCTACTTCATCAAAAATAACATGACTCACTGATGCAAGCCGTGGGATAGTGAGATGAAAATCGTTTACAAGGACTCCTTTGCTGTAAGCAGTGATCACTAAATGACGAGCAAGAATACTTTTCAGCGACAAAAGAAATGATACTGAAATAACGGTAACAAGACCCACTGTTGCAATCATTTCATAATTGCTATTTGCACATAGCAAAGAGAAAATCGTACTCAATAAACAAAGTAATTTTAAATGTACTGCTAGCGGGGAATCTGCTCCAGAAACTTCATTATTTTGGTTGAGTTGACGCTGTAGTATTGTTCCGTAAAAAGAAGCGTATGAATCAGAATACGTACGCTCTACTTTAATATCAATTGAACCTTGTAAAAGGCTCGATCCAGCATATATTTCATCACCGGAACTCTTAACTCTAAAATGGGCTTGACCGAAAGGAATACACTCTTCTACTTCAGCAAGACCAGAAAGTATTGTTCCATCAAAATCAATATCTCGTTCTTGATCGCAACGAACTATCATTCCTGGAAGTACTGCTTCTATAGGAAGCTCTCGTGGTGCAAAGTTACTGTACTCATCAATCACTGTTACTATTTGTCCAGATGGCGCGGGAAGAACAGTACAATCATTGAGCAGCCATGATGTAATTGAGTCAAAGATCCATTTCTGAATAATGAGCAGACCTGATAAAAAGCAAAATTGGCTGAGGTCACTTATCGAGTTTATCGTGAGGAAAAAAAGAGCGAGACTGAAAAAAACAACTGAATCGATACGAAGAGATGAGATTTGCAGAAAAGATTCTTTATCTCTTTTCGTAAGCGAGATTGTAAATGCAGCCCACACAACACCTAATAAGATCCAAACTGTTGGGTCAGTCCAACTAGAAGCTGATGACTGCTTAATGTATTGGGAGAAAATATTTGGAGCGAGCAATATTAAACAGCCTAAAGATAAAACCAAAAGAGCCGGCTTATCGAAAGGGGTTTTCGGTTCCTGATATAATCGAGATTTAGGCACAAAAATGCTTTCCCTTGGTTCTTGAGAGTATGATTCAAAAGAGAAATTTTTTGCTGCCTCACCCATGTTTGGCAACCAGAGCGATTATGCTGCCTCAGTTGAAGCCGGCGATGCTGCCTGTCCTGGGACGTATTTCTTTTTGAGCTTAGAAAGCTTCTTATCAGCAAAAAGAACATGCTTACGTGCAACCGGGTCGTATTTCTTAAGGCTTAATTTTTTTTCGCCCTTGTTTTTCTTTTTGTTCTTACGGTTACAATAGAAGTATCCTGTACCTTCAGAGGATACTAAAAACGTGGTTTCTTTGTTTGCTTTTGCCATATGGGTTACACCTAAGCTGTGTCAGATAATGAAAATATAAGATAAGATATTAGAAAAATTAAGAGTTTAGGTCAAATCGATGGCGTCGATATTTAAATCACTGCAGGATAGCGAATTAATTCAGGATTATTCCGATGAGGAAGCTTTAAAGGCACTTAGAGCTGGGGACTCCTTCTATGTCGGCTTCGATCCTACTGCCCAGTCCCTTCAAATTGGCAATTTAGTACCTCTCATTGTATCGGTAAAATTAGCCCGCGCAGGTCTGAAACCAGTGATACTCTTCGGTGGCGCTACTGGAGCCATCGGAGATCCATCAGGCCGAAACGCAGAAAGACAGCTGCTCTCTTTAGATGTTATAGACCAAAATATAAGCCGTCAAAAAGATCAGATTTCAAAACTATTCGAAACAGTTGGAGTAACCCCAACATTTGTTAATAACCGTGACTGGACAGCGCCTGTCGACATACTTTCTTTTTTAAGAGACGTCGGAAAATTTTTCACCGTCAATTACATGATCAGTAAAGAAGTCGTTAAGACAAGGTTAAACGGTGAAGGCATTTCATTCACTGAATTTAGCTACATGCTTCTTCAAGCATTTGATTTTTATCACCTCTATACAAATAACTCGGTAAGAATGCAGATCGGTGGGAGTGATCAGTGGGGTAATATTACCGCAGGTTTGGAATTGATTCGAAAAAAAGTCGGCGAAAATACTGCAGTTGCTTTTTCAATACCACTTCTTACAAATAGCGAAGGACAAAAATTCGGCAAAACGGCAGGCGGTGCTATTTGGCTTGATCCAACATTAACGTCACCGTACCTCTTTCATCAATTTTGGCTCAATACTTCAGATGCTGATGTTGTACGCTTCATGAGAATCTTTACTTTTCTGTCCGAAGAAGAGATTCAACAATACGCAGATTTAATTAAAAATACGCCTGAGAAAAGAGAAGCACAAAAAACATTAGCTGATCTCATTACCGAGCTTGTTCATGGTAAAGATGCCGTATCACTTGCCAAGAAAAGTGCGCAAGTATTGTTTGGTGGGTCAATCGAAGGTCTTTCAGATCAAGAACTAATAAATATATTTCAAGATGTACCTTCAGAAAATATCAGTGCTGAAAGTATAAAAGGGAAATCAATCCTCGATCTACTTGTTGCATCAAAAGCTGTGGCTTCAAAAGGTGAAGCAAAGAGGCTTATCACTGGTGGTGGAATCTCTATCAATGGCGATAAAGTTACAAATGAAGCAAGCGTGGTCGATTCTTTGTTACATCGCACAATAGCCGTCATTCGTGTCGGGAAAAAGAACTATACACTTGTAAAATTTTCATAAACATCATGCTGCCCTCAGCGAAACTCTCACTTGATACTCAAGGCAACTGGATCCATGAAGATACTCTCTTTACTAATAAGAAGTTATCTACACTGTTTAGTCGTTCAATAGTTTTTTGCCAAAAAAGAAACAACTATATTTTAAAAATTGGTAATGATGAATCTTTATTCCATTACGAAAAGACCCCATTTATCGCACTATCAACATATCAGCATAACGATGATGTTATATTTTGCCTCAATACCACTCAAGAAATAACACTTGATGACTCATCGTATTTCTTTTACGACAACAATGGATTCTATGTTCGAACGACTGCATTGACTGCTCGTATACGAAGAGACATGTATCAAGTTCTTTCGGCAAACATTACGGATGAAGGCTCTATACTACTTTTTGATAAACAATTTCCTATTATATCTGATGAGGCATGTTAGATATGAATATTGGAGATGTCGTTCATATTATCAAAATGAAACGTGATGGAGTTCTCGTTGAGATATTACCCAAGAATAAAATTAAAGTCAGTCTTGGGTCTTTTGTTCTTACACTTGATAATGAAGAGGTTCAAGTGCTTAAAGAGCAGCCTAAAAAAAAACCTTCTCAAGATAAGATTACTATCAAACCCGCTTCATCACTTGGTAAAGAACCCGAAGAGATAGATCTCCATGGCTTTACCGTAGCTGAAGCTCTAGACGCACTTGAGCAGAAACTCAATCGTTCGATTATGTCTAATGTAAAACGAATCAAAGTTATTCATGGATTTGGAAGCGGTAAAGTTATGATAGCCGTTCATACATACCTCAAGGAGTCTCGATTAGTTAGTAATTTTAGAGTTGACGATCTCAATCCCGGTCAAACTTGGGTTTGGCTATAATCGTATTGACTACCTTTACTGAACAAACAAAGATTCGAGATGCTCTTCGGATTTTTTTTCACCGCTACTACCGCTCTTTTTATCTTCAGTAGCAGTACTTTTATTCTGTACGTCAGCAAAAAGTGGCAGTACAAAACTTTGTAAGATATCAAAATATTCTTTTTCTGCAGCCGTTGCAGAATGACTATCATTAAGTACAAAAAAGAGCTTATAGAGAGCAGGAACAGATCTTTCATTTATATTTTTATCTTCTGCAATTTGATTAAAGAGCCTCACCGATCTATCAATAACAAGAGCAGAAGGCTCCCTATTTAAAATAGGAAGTGGTGTTGGAGTTGGAGGGACAGTTTCTCCTCCATCAGTTTCACTTGTAGCGTCCTCAGGTTTTTTTGTTACCTTTGATAGTGCTATTTTCTTAAGAGGAACCTTACAGGTCTGAACAATTGTCTGGAATAATGGCCGACACGCTTCACAACCAGTATCACGCTCTGAGAATAGTAAGGCCGTTTTTGATAAGTACTCACCTCTTCCATCCTGATGAATCGCTTCACAGAGGAGCTTAAATTGAGGAAAATAACGTCCATACCCTTTAAACGGCAATCGTTTCTCATCGGCATGTGCTGTGGGAAAAAAACAAAACAGATAAACCAAGCTCAGAATAAAGATGGAATAGACCTTGGATATACTTTCTTTACTATGAATTTTGCGTGGACTTAAGATATGAACTAAAAAAAAAGCTAACTCACGAAACTTCTTACTACTACGTGCAAGAAATGCCATGGTTAGCTTTTTCCTCTCTAGCATTACTTATCCAATCGCTTCTGCCATATCCTGGATTGCTTCTTTTCGAGACAATCTGATTTTGCCCTGACGATCTACTTCAAGAACTTTTACATAGACTTCATCACCTTCTGCAAGTACATCAGTAACACGATTAACTCGCTCTTCTGATATCTGAGAAACGTGCAGTAATCCATCAGTCCCTGGAAGAATCTCTACAAAAGCTCCGAAATCAGCAATTCGACGAACAGTTCCTTTGTAAATCTTACCGACTTCCGCTTCACGAGTTAAATTCTCAATAAACTCAATAGCACTATTGATTTTCTTACCATCAGCGCTTGCGATATTAATTGATCCATCATCAGTAACTTCCATCTTCACTTCATAGGTATCAGTGATATGACGAATCATCTTGCCGCCTGGGCCGATGACATCACGAATTTTTTCTGGATTGATCTTGATGGTCACGATCCTTGGAGCAAAGTCGCTGAGCTGCTCACGCGGAGCTTTAATGGCTTCATTCATTTTACCAAGAATATGGAGCCGCCCTTCTCGAGCCTGCGCCATTGCTTCACGCATTATTTTTTCTTCAAGACCTTTTATCTTGATATCCATTTGAAGTGCAGTGATACCTTTTTCAGTTCCACACACTTTAAAGTCCATATCACCTAAATGATCTTCATCACCTAAGATATCAGTGAGGATAGCGTAGTTCTTGCCATCCATAATAAGTCCCATTGCAACCCCAGCAACTGGAGCTTTAATTGGAACTCCCGCATCCATCAATGAAAGACTTGCACCACACACGGACGCCATAGAACTTGAACCATTACTCTCTGTAATTTCAGATACAATTCTTATGACATAAGGGAATGATTTAATATCGGGCATTACAACTTTAACAGCGCGCTCAGCAAGGGCGCCGTGTCCAATTTCTCGTCGCCCTGGACCTCTGTTTGGTCGAACCTCGCCTACTGAGAATGCAGGGAAGTTGTAGTGCAACATGAAGTTCTTTGTTGGCTCACCAACAAGGTTATCAATTCTTTGAGCTTCGGCTTCAGTTCCAAGCGTTGAAACAACAATTGCTTGTGTTTCTCCACGTGTAAAGAGCGCTGAACCGTGTGTTCTTGGGAGTAGTCCAACTTCGATATCGATTGGGCGAACAGTTTTTGTATCACGACCATCAAGACGTTTTTTGTCTTTAAAGACCATGTCACGAACTGCGTAATAAACTAAGTCATCAACTGCAAGACCAATCTTCTTAGTTCTTTCTGCAACATCAGCGGCAGCGGCATCGACAAATTTTTCAATCACTGCAAGTTTTGCAGCTTTAATCGCATCGCGTCGACCATGCTTATCGGCAACACGAACTGCTTTTTCAATGCTTGGCTGAGCAAATGTTTTAATTTCTTTCACAAAAGAAGAAAGATCATTATCAATAACAACTTCTACTTTCTTCACTCCAGCTTTCTTCTGAAGCTCTTCTTGCATTCCAATAAGATGTTGAATCTCTTTGTGAGCATAAAAGAGAGCATCTAAAACATCAGCTTCAGGAACTTCCATTGCGCCACCTTCAACCATAACAATGGCATCTTTTGTAGCAGCAACAATAAAGTTGAGGTCAGATTCTTTGATTTCGATTTGCGTAGGATTGATACGAAGCTTTCCATTGATTCGTCCAACACGCACTGCTGCGATTGGTCCTTCAAAAGGAAGCTCCGAAATAGTAAGAGCTGCTGAAGCACCACAAACTGCTAGTACGTCAGTATCATTAACATCATCAGCAGATATTACAGTTGCTACAACTTGTGTTTCATTTGTATAGCCTTCAGGGAAAAGTGGGCGAATTGGTCTGTCAATTAAACGAGAAACAAGCGTTTCTTTCTCTGACTGCTTTCCTTCACGACGGAAAAAACCACCTGGTATTTTTCCTGCAGCATACGTTTTCTCAACATAGTCACACGTCAATGGAAAGAAATCGCCGTTCTTTGGATCACCGCCGCACGCAGTAACAAGAACAATCGAATCACCGCTTCTTACTAATACCGAACCACCGGCTTGTCTTGCAACACGACCAGTTTCGAATGAAATTTTTTGTCCGTGAAATTCTTTTTCAACGATAACTTTTTTAAACATAATTTTCCTTTTTTTAGAGTACCAGCAAAATGTGCTGACTCTTTGCGTAAACAAATAGAATCAAAAACAACAAACAGAACAGTTCCGTTGAAAACTCTTATGAGCGCACAACACACTGTTCAACGATTTGTTGACAATCAAAAAATGAGTGAAAGTAGTTGCGTTAGACGCAACAAGATTATTTTCTAAGACCAAGACTTGCAATCGTTGCACGATATTTCTCGATGTCATTACCTTTAAGGTACTCTAGGAGTCCTTTACGTTTTGAAATTATTCGGAACATCCCACGACGTGAGTGATTATCTTTTGGATTCTTTTCGAAATGTGAAGCATACTGCTCTAACTTCTTAGTGAAGATTGCAATCTGAACTTCGGGCGATCCAGTATCTTTGGTATGGCGACCAAAAGTTTGAAGCGCTTTCTTTTTATTGCTAACGTAATCGGAAGAGGACGACATGAATTCTCCAGTTGTAACTATTCTTACTTCTTAATTTTTTTTGACATGAGATAGTAACAGTTCAGTTTTTTTGAGTCAAACATTCAATATTTTCAAATAGTTATGAATATAAATATTACCCCAAATGAATTATACAAGGTTTTAGAGGCTAAAAAGTCAGATCTTATACTGCTTGATGTACGAGAGCCTGAGGAGCTTGAAATCTGCCAAATTCAAGGCAACACCCACATACGTCTCTCAGAGCTTCCTGTTCGATTTAATGAATTGCCCAAAGACAAACAGATAGTTGTTTATTGTAAAGCTGGAGGACGCAGCATGCAGGCGGCAAGCTTCTTACTACATAATGGATTTTCGAATATCAAGAATTTGGATGGAGGAATTCTTCGGTGGGCTAAAGATCTAGATCCTCAAATGCCCACATACTAAATAAGTTTACCGTGCTTCCACTTCTTTCAAAGCATCATTGATTTTCTGCACAACAACATCACGACCAAGACATACAAGTGACTCATACAGAGGAGGCGTTGCAGCCTTTGCAAGTGCAGCTATTCGAACAGTCGATAACAATTGTCCTGCTTTTATTCCTAATGTTTCAGCGACTTTTTTCAAAGACTCCTCTAGGGAAACTTCATTAAATTCAGAAACTGTTTTTATGGTTTCAAGTGAAGCATTTAAAATAGAGATGCAGAGCTCTTTCGTCATGTTCTTTTTAAAAACACCATCCCATTCTCGGGCAATTTCTTTTGTCGTTAAGAATTCCAACATTGCTGGAGCTTCTTTAAACGTTCGGATTCGCTCTTGAATTAATGGAGCAAGTTTTCGAAGTGTCGGTTCAGGAATATGCACATCTTCTGCTGTTAGAAATGGAGTGACCCACTTCAAAAATTCATCAACTGAAAGATTACGTATATAAACACCGTTCATCCATTGAAGTTTACTGTAATCAAAAACAGCACTTGCTTCACTAATATGCTCTAAACTAAATTTTTGAATGAGCTCTTCCCGAGTAAAGACTTCTTGATTATCCCCCTCACCAGGCGACCATCCAACCAGAGAAACGTAATTAAGCACTGCTTGAGGAAGGTAACCATCATCACGAAATGCACTTGCAAGAGTAGCACCATGTCGTTTTGAAAGCTTTTTACCATCACTCCCCTTCACGACTGGTAAATGAGCAAAAATAGGAGTTTCCCAGTTCAGCGCTTCGTACAATAAAATATGAAGCGGAGCAGTAGATAACCATTCTTCTCCACGCATGACATGCGAAATTTCCATTTCATGATCATCAACAACACATGCAAGATGGTACGTTGGGAATCCATCGCTTTTTAATAGTACCGGATCTCGCAGTGGTGGATTGTCCCACTCGATTCTTCCACGAACAGCATCGTTTAATACAACGTGCGCACGTGGTGGCATTTTAAATCTAACAACATGTTTTGTATCTTTTGAGACTTCACGTCCTCTACAAAAACCACTGTATCCAGGAGTTTCTCTACGTGCCATCTGCTCGTGGCGTTCATGTTCAAGGCGCTCTTGTGTGCAATCACAACGATACGCGACTCCAAGATCAATAAGTTTTTGCGCTACAACTTGATATTTTTCTAACCGTTGGCTTTGAACATATGGACCATAATTTCCACCAAGAGTTGGAGCTCCGTCCCAGTTTTCTTTTAAAATCTCTAGCTCATTTTTTGAAGGACCTTCATCAGCAACAACTCCAAACCAGGCGAGTTCTTCTATAATGTATTTAATTGCTCCAGGAACGAGCCTCTCTTGATCAGTGTCTTCAATTCTTAAAAGAAACTGCCCGTTATATTTTTTTGCTAGTAGGTATGCGTAAAAAGCAGTGCGAAACCCACCGATATGTTGAAAACCGGTTGGACTTGGGGCGAATCGAGTACGGACAGGGCGTGAGGATGTCATAAGAATTGTAGTGTAGTCATCTTCTGAAATGGTGGCAAACCAGTATTAATTCTTAAAATGTATCGATAATTTATTGAAATAAAGGATATTTTTTTACTTTAAAAAAATGAGTAAGACTCGCAATAGAGCTATAATGGATACTTTCTTTTCTATTAAGTATTCATGTCACCGCAACATCAAGCTCATATCGTCGTTGAAATCGGCTCGAATCGTGTCGAATTAAGCACTGGCAACCCTAAAGTCCATAGAGGAGCAGATCATAAATGGGGGAAGGCTGTTAGAAGTTCTCAGACGATGGAACGTTCACTGTTAGAATCGGACGAATTCAAAAAGATGACTGGTTCTTTATGCGCTCTCATGAAAGCAGTTGAGCAATCTGCATTCGGCGTGGAGCGTATTCGCGTTGAAGCTACAGGTGCTGCAAAGGAATTTAATAATGCACATAAAGGAGAATTCCCAATTGCTGTATACAGAGCAAGTCTTCAAGAAGAGATCCCACCAATACTTCCCTTGATACACCGAGACCCTGAACATTTGAATCATCAGACTGTATACGGTGAGCAGATTATGTACGCACTGTATTCTGAAAAATCACGACTTTCAGAGTTCTTCAAACGTACAACAATGAATGCTGATATCTTAGTAATACGATCGAATCAAACCGATATCGTACGAGCAGGCCAAAACTTTTCATTTTATAAGTATGATACACCAGTACATTTTAAATTTGACTTCAAGGTTAATGACAGTCGTATTCTTGTTTTGAATCAACCAATTGAAGCTGCTTCATTTACGTTTAGTCAAGTTTGCAATAACCAAGAAATAAACCCAAAGCTCAGACATAGAGATCTTATCGTTGTAGGAAAAGCTGCGCGCCAACTAATCGACCTTTTCCACGATAAAGAGATCAAATCAAGTCGCAAAAGATTTAATAACTTACGCGATCAAGCAGTTTCTTACTCATTAGATGATTTAAAAAAACGATATAAGAATATTCAGGATCAATTTAAATCCGGCGATATTGAAAAAGAAGATGCTGCAAGAATTCTACGTAATCTTGCCTTTTTTCATTCGATTCTCAGTGAAAAAAACAAGCCTGATGCACGGATAATTTTAACAGATACCAAACCAGTATTCGGACTCTTTGACGTTTTTAAGAGCTATAACTCGAAATTTAATATTAGAATTGCGGAAGCAGGTGTGATTCCGTTTTTTCAGACATTTTTTGAACCCAAAGATTTAGAAAATTTTTTCAGCCAAATAGAGTCTAACCCTGAATATTATGTAGGAAAAACTAAAGCAGATATCTTTATAGAGCAGACTGCAATGGGATTGATAGAACTTCAATCGATGCTCCAAAATAATGGACATAGCGATATAAGTGCAATCGATCTATTCCTCGCTAATACATATAGGGGAGTAAATGAAGAAGTAAAAGAAGATATTAAAAATGCCTTTCATGAAAAAATAATTACTTCTTCATGAAGCTGAATTAGAAAAATGAGTCGATCTTAACCATTCGCAAGGAGCGCCTTTAGCCCATCCTCATCAAGTATTTCTAACCCAAGCTCTTCTGCTTTTTTTAGCTTAGACCCAGCATCTTCTCCAGCGACAAGATAACTTGTTTTTTTGCTGACTGATGAAGACACCTTACCACCAGCACCTTCAATCAGAGCACTTGCTTCGTCTCGGGAAAGAGTAGGAAGTGTGCCAGTTAAAACAAAAGTTTTTCCCGTGAATGAACCAGAGCGCTTTGCAACAGGCAAAGGAGAAACACCAAGTGAAATCATTGCTCGAATATCTTCTACTTCGCTTTGGACGGATAAAAACGAGACTACCGATTGTGCGGTTTCGGAACCGATTTCATGAATCCCTAAAAGCTCTTCTAATGAAATTTTTAGAAAACCTTCAAGGGTTTCCACCTGTTCAGCAATTAGACGAGCTGTTTTTTCTCCGACTTGTCGAATACCTAAAGCAAAAATAAATTTATCAAGCGAGATTTTTCTACTCGCTTCAATAGCACTAACAAGATTTTTACTCGAAAGCTCTCCCATTCGCGGAAGGTTTACTAAATCGTCTTCTTTTAATCTAAATAAATCAGAGAGTTTTTGAATTTTTCTTTCATTCAAAAGTAGCTCTACATTCTTTTCACCAAGACCTTCAATATCGGCAGCTCGCCTTGATGCAAAGTGAATGATACGTCCAGCAATTTGTGACGGACAAAGTTCATTCGGGCATCGACGTACTGCATCACCTTCTGGGCGAATCGTTGGGGTGTGACACTGAGGGCATTCTTTCGGAAAAATATACTCTTTTTCAGCCCCAGTTCGCTTATCTTTAACAACTCCAACGACGGCAGGAATAACGTCTCCTTGACGACGCACAATAACGGTATCGCCAATAAGTATATCTTTTCGTTTTATTTCATCTTCGTTATGGAGCGTTGCTCTGCTTACCACAACGCCACCAACTTGCACTGGTTCTAAAATCGCAACTGGTGTGAGTGCACCAGTTCTTCCAACTTGGATCTGAATATCATTTAAAACTGTATACTCTTCTATTGCTGGAAACTTAGCTGCAATAGCCCAACGCGGAGACCTCTGCCGAAAACCTAAAACGTCTCGAAGCTCTTTACTATTTACTTTAATAACAAGTCCATCTATTTCAAATGGAAGTGTTTTTCTTTCCTCAGCTACCTTTTGAAATACTTTCACAACTTCATCAATACCAGTAAGAACTTGTAGAACAGGTGATGACTGGAAACCTAAACGAATAAGATCTTTGATTGTTTCGAAATGAGTTGTTTCGTTAATAGCTCCTTTTACTTCGCCGACACCATATGCAAAAAAAGATAGCGGTCTTTTGGCAGTAATTGAAGAATCAAGTTGGCGTAAAGACCCAGAAGCAGCATTTCTTGGGTTCGCAAATTTCTCTTCGTTATCTTTTTCTCGTGTTCGATTGAGTGCTTTAAAATCGTCAATTAAAAATAACGTTTCCCCTCTTACTTCAAGAACTTCCGGGATATTTGAGCCTACCAATTTTTTCGGTACAGTTTGAATCGTCTTTAAATTTTGTGTGATATCTTCGCCTGTTTCACCGTCACCACGAGTAAGACCTAACACGAAATTACCTTTTTCGTATCGGAGCGACACCGCAACACCATCAAACTTATGCTCAACGGTATATTCAATCACTGGAACATTTCTATCCAGATTTTTTTCTAAATATCGTTTTACCTGTTCATCAAACCCACGAATCTCTGTCTCATCCATTGCATTATTGAGTGACAACATTGGCACACGGTGAGTAACACTTCGAAATTCACGAGACACAGCCGATCCTACTTTTTTAGTAGGCGAATCATTCCGAACAAAAAGTGGGTACTGTGATTCAAGAACCTCTAGTTCGCGGTATAATTCATCGTACTGAGCATCACTCATGATTGGATTTGAATGCTCATAGTATTTTTCAATCGCATCATTCAATGTTAAGACAAGCTCTTCAATACGATCAGGGATGGATAACTGTTTTGCTGACGTTTTAGACATGGCCTGAACTTTCCAGTTTAGATTCAGCGAGTATCTTTGATACTGTTTGATCAAATTTTTCTAACACAGCACTCCAACTATAGTTTTCTTGAACATACCTTCTACCAGATTCAGCCAAAGAGCTTCTTAGATCTGGATTATTAAAGATTTCATTTGTAACCGCTGCAAACTCTTCTTCATTTGCATAGTAGAGGCCTCCACCACTTTTTTCGACATGATACCTTGTAACCGCGCCACTTGCTGAAACTAGAACTGGCACCGAAAGCCTCCAAGCTTCCATGATAACAATTGAAAATGATTCATTTGTAGAAGGCTGCACTAAACAAAGTGCTTGAGCGATAACAGCTTGCTTTTCAATTTCACTCACATGCGGCAGATCGATAATATCAGGACGTTCCTTAGCTTTTGGACGGTGTAAATCATCGAAACTACCACCTCCCAGAATAACTAACGTAATGTCTTCATTAATCAGTTTTCTTTCTTTTGCGGCAACAAAATAATCAACTAACTTGTGTAAATTCTTACCTGTCTCTTTTCGTCCGACGTACAAAAGGTAGTTTGTAGCCCCGCCAAGCTTTTCAACTTTAGTTTTTTTATATGAATGGTCGGTGATTGGCTCAAAACCCATTCCAACTTCATCACCTAAAATTTCCCCAAATAAACTTTCAGCTAACCATTTTTCGGGAAGAGCATTAAAAAGCGCACCTTTTATATGACGAAACATACTCGCTACAACTTTTGTATACGCGTAACTCTCATCGTGAAGACATGGGATCAAAATTGATTTATGTGGATGGATGAGTGAACCCCAAAATGTTGTACCAAAAAGATACGGAGCAAAGAAAAATGCTTTATAGGTATGCTCATTTCGTTCTATATGATCAAATAAGTCTGTGGAATAAACTGAATGTTGCATCCAATCGAGCTCTTCCTCGGCTGTAAGCTTTAATCCCTCACTTAATTTAATTTGTAGCGGCACCCAAATATCAGTGTTTCTTGCACTAACAGAAAATCGAAAAACTCTGACACCTTGCTCTAGGGTTTCACCAGAAGGATAAAAATTATCCCATGTGCGGTTATCTTTTGCACAGGTCGTAAGAATATCGACTCCGTCGCCTCGTTCAGCTAACTTCTGTGCAAGCTCACGAACCAACGTTTCAGCTCCGCCGGCAATATCAATACCTGATCTTGGGATTACAAATGCATAACGGCTACTCATTGCCACTCTAGTTCTTTATAAATTGACGAAAATGGATCCGCAAAGACACTGTCTTTTTGATATTTTTTCACTTCTGCAAACAAGGCATTTCTAGCTGATGTCTGAACATCTTGCCATCTTAATTTTAAATTTTCTTGATTTGCCTTAGATTGTTTGAATAAAGCTAAAAAATCACCAACAACAGTTTCAAGATTATTATTCATGACGACATATTCTTTTCCAAGTATGTGAGGTGTCATCTTTGGATTTTGTAAGACTGTTTTAACAGTCTCATAAATCATCTGTGATTCTGTTTCTCCAGCAGGGATGGTAAAAACCACATCAGTAGGAAACTGACTTTCATCGATTCCCTCTGTGATTAAAACATGAGCCCCGCTTACAAGACTTGTTTCAATAAACGGACTCAAGTTTCCATATACACTATGATGAAGATGAAGACAGACAGAAGCAGTCGAGACAACCTCTGCCCACTCCTCCAACCGCGTGACCTGAATCAACTGTATATATTCAGCCGAGAATTCTTTAAGGCGATCTTTAGCAATCTGATAATGTTTCGGAGCAACAGCCCAGATAATTTTATGTTGAGAAAGTTTTTTGAGTGCAGGAATAATTTTATGGATTCTATCTTCTATAAATGGCGATCCATAGAGAGCAATAATTGAGGATTTCTGATTTAACTCAGCAGGAATAGCAATTGGATACGAAAGTGTTGCAAGTAATTTGGAAGAATCTTTATTTTTTGCATCTGTACACATCCGAATATTTGAGAAAATAGCTCCCCATGATAGCGCAAACTCTCGCTCAGGAAATGGACCTTTACGGGGAAATTCCTTTAGTCTATCAGGCCACTCAATGAGCTGACTATCTTTAGAATCATGCATCACTTCCGCAACAAATCCCCAAGGACTATTGGTCAATGGATCCGGACCTAAGTCTGATAGGTAAAGATCGTGAAAATAAGTGACTCCTGGATACAGTCCAACAGCAGACCGTAAAAAATGTGCATGCTGTCCATCTTCGACTTGATGAAAGAAAAGATCGTACGGATTCTTTTCGTGGCATTTTTGCGCATTGAGATAATGATCTGTTTGAATACCATGATGCAGAGAAGAAATCAGATCTGAGTACACTTCAACTATAATTCCTTTTTTTCTAAGCTCAGGAACAATAATACTTGTGCAATATGCTGACGGACTAAACCTAATTGAATCCTGTAGTGCTGAAAACCAAGCGACCCTCACTTAGCGCCCTCTATGATTTGAGTTGAGTTTTAATGGAGAAAGTAATCCGTCAATAACATCATCCCATCCATGTGTATGAAGCCCCAAGGCTTCCAAGGATCTCCTCGCTTGTAATCCAAGTTTTTGAGACAAACTATTATCTTCAACTAACGTATTCACTATTTTCGAGATCGAATCAGGATTTGGTTCAGCAATCAATCCATTACTATTATGTTCAACAAATTCAAGAACTCCACCAGAATCAGTACAAGTAATTACAGGTTTTGAAGAAGCAAACGCTTCTAATGTTACATAACCGTAATCTTCATTATATGGACCATAGTAAACTGCCAACGATTCTGCATAGAGCCTTAACAAATCTTCGTCACTCACTCGTCCAAGAAATTCAATACGATCGGTTAAGTGGTGCTTGGAAATTTCATTCTTTAAATAATCCATTATTGCCGGCTCATCAGGAGTCCCAACAATTTTTAATTTAATAAATTGGTGAATCATTGGAAGCGCTTTAATCATTAAATCAACACGCTTAATAGAACAAATACGACCTACAGAAAGAATATACGGCTTAGATTCACTATTATAATATGAAGCACCAAGAGGTAATGGTGGATAAAGAGTTGAGCCAGCAACCTGATTGAAAGTATTGAGGCGCTCAACTACATTTTTACTAATGCCAGAAATAAACTGAAATTCACGGAGCACTTTATTATCGCCTTCAACTAAGAGGGACCTAAGTGCTTCATCTCTTGGATCATCACTGAAATCTGAATATCTTGTTCCATATAAATCGTACATTGCTCGGTGTTGATGCACTAACCAAAGACTTTTTGTTTTTGCACGGGCGTAATAGCTTGGAAATTTTGTAGCTATTACAAGATCTACTTCTTGACCGCTCCACTGACTAAAATCATAACTTCTCCAAACAGCACACTGCTCAATGAGTCGCTCTTTAGGCAGTACTTGAAGTGGAATTTCTACTAAATCAACTTGATGACCACGTACTTTTAATTGCGCTTGTAGTGATCGAACCAGTGCTTCTTGTCCACCACTAGTGAAAGGAACTTTTACGCCAAGAATTAAAATCGATGCCACTTATAAAAGACCTTTTAATTGTTTAAGAATTAACTCTCAGCTACAACACAATAGTCTTGATGACCATACAGCAACTCATGTAAACGAGAAAAATTTCTATTTATTTTAAATAATATATCTTGCCACTGTGGAGAAAGTAAGTTGACTTCCTCAATCGGCATAATCCCTGCTTCAACTGAAACTGGGGATAAAAATTTAGTTTCAATTGTTTTCAAACCAAAAAGATTCATTTGAAATGATAACGTATCGGGGTGGAGCGGCCACACGTGTGTGGGATCTCTAAAATAATTGGATGATAAGGCTACTACTGACCTTGGATTAATTGTTTCAAAGATAACTCGTCCACCAGAAACTAATTTTTTCTTAGCAAGGGTAAACAGATCTTGCAGCTGCTTCTGTGTTAAGTGCTCTACTACTTGCACTGCAATGATACCTGACAAAGAACCATCTTCAAGCGATGCAAGATGCGCGATACCATCTCCAACCAAAGTTTTAATTCCCTTTTCGACACCTGCTGCCACCATGGCAGGATCAATATCAACACTATAGGAATCAATAGCATGAAGCTTAAATGCAGTTTGAAGCTCACCTCTTCCACCACCAATTTCTAAAACAGGTTTTTTAGAAACCGTTGCTATCTCTTTAAAATACTGAGGATAGATTGCAACACGACGTGAGATCTCATCTTCACTTCCTCTAAAACGATTTTCGAGGATTAAGTAACTTTGATCATGTTGGATAGGTCCTGATGATGCTTCTGTTAGGGTATTATTTTTGCTCGACCGTGCAACGATTGACTCAAGTCCTTTTGCAACACGATCAACTGTTGCGACTTCTTCACGCGAATGTGCAACTGATTCTCTAATACTTACAAGATCTTTTGCGAGCAAATCAAGAGATTGTTGCACTTGTCTTTGTACGTGTTGACGCTCTGCACGTTGGTCTTCAGCAATTCGTTCAATACGTTCAAGTGCGTTGGTAATATCAACATCAATTTTCCTAATAAGCTCCCAGAAGTTTGCCGCATCTCTATGATCAACATACTTACTGACAGAATTTAAAAATCGAACCAAATTTGCTTGAAAATCTTTTTCTTCCTCAAAATACGGCTTAAGGATTGAGTCCCAGATACTAACTGCAATCTTTCTTTTAACTTTAACAATAAATTTTCCTAAAAGTCCGCCACGATGGGACTGTATTGCATCAATTGAACCACGCGCTTTATGTGCGTAGGACCAACGTTCATTGAGATACTTTAGCTCTTCTGAATAGAGGAGCTCCCCAGCTTTAGCCTGCGGAGCGGTATCGTGATCGGCTTTGTAAGGATTAAAAGCTGGTTGTCGATCTTTATTGAGTTCAATATCAGCAGCAATTTTTTCACGAATTCTCTTCATTACTGACGAGACAGAATCTGACTGAGATGGTTTTGAAGGAAGAGCATTCATAAGAGTCTGGAAGAGTTTAAACTTTACGGCGGAACGAATCAAAGATGAATAATATGACCCCAATCCATATAATAATAAAAGGAAGAAGGGTGTTCGGATGGGTAGGCTCATGAAAGATAAAAAGTGCTATAGCTAGCTGCAACGTGGGTCCTACAAACTGGAGGAACCCTACAATTGAAAATGGGGTATGTTTAATACCGTACCCATAAAAAAGCAGTGGTAGGCTCGTAACAATACCTGCTCCAATCAGTAGAATAAGAGTACTTTGAGGTTCTAATAAGAAATGGAGAGTCCCATTATGTGCTCTCAAAAACAGAGCAATCAATGCAAATGGTGTCAAAAGCAGCGTCTCGACAGTCAAGCCGGTTATACTATCAAATGATAGTTTCTTTCTTACCAAACCATACAAGGCAAAACTAACAGCGAGCACTATTCCAATAAGTGGAAAAACTCCTTCAGTGTAAATTCTTACCGCAACACCAATGAGCGCCAAGGCAAACGCAAACCATTGCAATTTCGATAATTTTTCATGTAAAAAAAAGTGAGCCAGGACTACAGTAACAAGTGGGCAAATGTAATATCCAAGACTGGCTTCGGTTGTTTGGTTAGTGAGAACTGAATATATATACAACAACCAATTGCTTCCAATCAGTAATCCACTTACGGTAAAAAGAATTAAGTGTTTTGGATTTTTAAAAACTGCATAGACTGATGAAAGTTCTTGTCTTAGGGCAACTATAATAACTAAAAAAACTGCTGACCAGATAACTCGATGAAGGATAATTTCAGAAGCGCTTATAGTACTAAGAAGCTTCCAAAACAGCGGCAATATACCCCATAAAAAATAAGCCATAAACGCAGAAAACATTCCGCGCCTCACCGATCTCCTTTTTTGATTTTATCTGATGTTTGATTACAAAGTTCAGCTAAAAGTTCGATTGAAGCAGCATTAAAATCTCTCTGCTCTCGAATCAGATCCTTCATAAAGAATCGAATAATTGGGAATAGCATTTTCTTTACTTTCACAATAACTGGTCCGATATATTTTCTGTGCGATGTAATCTCAGAAACTCGAATATCAACTTCCCAAAGCTGACATAGACGGCGTAGTTTTTCTAACGTAACTGAATTAACTGAGAGATCTTTTGGAATAAGATCAAGTGTTCGGTTTCTGACATTAGAAACATCAGCTTCTTTAACTATGCCGTCTTGAATACGAGCATTACATCTGGCTTCGATAGTGCCAAGGGTTGCTGCAGAATTAGAAACAGGGATAGAACAAAATATATTATCTGTCACAATGCAATGATAATGCCATTTTTTTTCACTGATTTCAATAAGTTAGATACATTCAAAGTTTTTGGAGTAGCTCGAGTTTTAAGGCTACTATAATCAAGATAATGGGTCCTTTTTTCGAACCAAAACCTGTTCTTGAAACATTAGATGACTTAGTAGATTCACTACTTGGAGATCAATCGTCCAAAAGCGACGATCTATCAGAATATTTCAAAGCAAGAGACAGCGTAGTCGAACAAGTGTTTCAAGCCTTTTGTTTATTTGAAGACGATGCACCAATAGGAATCGAATCTTCGAAGGCAGAAACATTATTGTTAGCACTAGGCAATGCAACATGGTGCCAAGCAGCAACAAGCTATTGCCTTCAAATAGGCTTTGAAAAAACTATTGATATTCTTAGTATCGCTATAAAGTCACAAGAAAAAAGATCTAGAGCACAAATAGGCACAGATTGCTTTATTGCATTGTTCCAACATTACAACTTGGAACAACAAACCGAACTATTCAAAACATTAGTTTCGTCTCATGTATATAAAAAAAGTACAGTCTCTCAGCTCACTATTGCATCACAATTAGGGGTCGTCCGAAATAAACAGATTGAAAGTTGTTTAGATTCTCTATTTAAAAGAGGCAATGAACTTACTAAAGAAATAGCTTCTCAAGCATTAAGTATCTTTTTAGAAAGAAGTACCAACTTTGAAGACATACCCCTCGAACATTGGAAGGAAAATATCGATCAATTATATCAAGTTATATTTTCTCCAAGCTCATCAGGACGTACTATTTTCTGCTCCGTCGTCTCTCGTTTCCCTCTGTTATTTGATCAGTTATTAGAAAAATATCCAGATGCAGTACACCGCATTGAGCCTCTTACTTTTTTAATTCTCAATTTTACTAGTGAGAGTTCTTTTTACTCCGCTATTTCGCATCAGTCCCGCCTTCTATTGGCTCAAGCAATGCGAAATCCAACAGATAAGAATCTGTATGACCAAATTGTTTGTGATGCCTCCCCGTATCAAGAAAATCTAGATACATACTTTAATTTCAACGCTCCATTCAAATCTAATAAATTACATATTGCTGTCATTGATTTAATTATCTCAGATAAATCGTTTACTGATATTTTAACTTACGGACTATACTCAAACGGATTACAAAATGACTATCTTCCGTTCATACGTCCTGAAAAACTCACAATGCTTCTCGCAAATCTTTTAAACGATCATGATCCTGCGTGCAGAGATCTCGGGTTCTTGACTGCTATTCTTTACTGCAATGGATTTTCAGATTTTGATAAATCTTTGATTAGAGCATATATCATCGAGAATCCAGATTTCTTTGATTTTATTGAAACTACATCAGAAGACGTATCAGAAGAAGGAGCCGATCAATCAATTGATAAACTTTTTTTACAACTAAAAAAAATATTTAACAAAACAGAGCTTGCTGAGATCCTTTTTTCTGGCTCCATGAACATATATCAAAATGGTTCAGTATTTAATCAAATCTTTACGAGGTTTTTTGAAGAAACAAATTAATAGCGTTGAATGCTTCAATAGGCGCGTCAAGGACGAGGCAATGTCCTGCTCCTGAAATTACTTGCACTGAAAAGTCTCCTTTCACTCTCTCACTCATTCTGTGAACAGCATTTTTAGGCACATGTTTTGACACCTCCCCTAACAGTAATAATGACGGGCAGTGTATATTTTCAAAAGCCCCCCAATAATCAAGAAAACTTTTATCATTTATAACTTCAAGAAATGATGGATCGTACTTTGGATATAGCGCAGATGTTGATTCATGATAATGTTCTCTATTAGTCAATGATAGAAGAGCTTTCCCATATACACTCTTAGAGATTGTACTATGGAAAATTTCAATTTGTTCTTCTGTCTCCATAGGCTTCGAGTATGGTTTAAGAAAGAAACTATGCGCTCCACGCAGTACACCTTTTCTCAAAGCCGGAGCAATATCACATAGGATAAGCTTCTCTATGAGATCTGGATTTTTTGCAGCATAATCTGCAGCAAAAAGCCCCCCGAGGCTAGCACCAATCATGCAGATCTTTGGTTTGTTAAAAAAAGTTTGAACTGCGTTTATCTCATTTTCAATCGCACCTCTTCTCACTTGTCCAATCCATCCAGAATTACCATGCCCTGAATGATCAAGTGCTACTACATGAAAATTTTGTGAAGCGAGCGCCGGTCCGACCAGACTAAATTCTAAAGAGTTCAGCCCTCCGCTATGGAGGCAAAGCACAGTTGGATCGTCTGGATTACCCCACGTGCGAATAAAAAGTTTTCTTCCTAATGAATTGATTATTTGAGTGATTGGATCAGAATTAATGCCTTCGCCGAATACTTCCTTTGAAAGTTCAGAAATAGAAGTGATTTCGGGTTTGTTCTGGGATACTGAAGCGATCATAACTGCAAGGTCAGTAGTTTAGTTTGTTTGAGGGGGTAATCAAGATTATCGACGTTATGGGCTGAATTGTTTACATACCATAATAATACTGAATAAATTCAAGCCTTTACGACACACATTTAATAAGGCAACATTCACATTTTCTTATCATATCAATTATATACACCCATACTTATACGGGATGTCTAAGGTTGAATAATGTCGGAAATTAAAGTCGAGGTTAAAACAGATAAGAGTACTCAAGTAAGCACTGATGATGCTCCTTCTACCTTGACGACTTCTTCAACAAATCGTCGCGATTTACAAGCTGATATACGAAAAATTAAATCTGCAGATTCTATTGAGATAGTTGCCGGCGAAACAGTTCTAGATCCGCAGACACTTAAGACAATGTATCTACTTGGTAAACTTACCCAAGGTCAACTCGCACATGAGATGAAGAAATATAATGATGTTGTTGCTGATTCACAGATAAAATTCGGTAAACAAGATCAGACACAGGCAATCGATTATAGAAATGTCGGTCGAGCTTCAGTTTCAAATCCTGGTGCAGACTTAAAAACTGATCAAGAGAATAATCAACACACTCGATCTGCTCCAAAAGATGCAAAATCAGCTAAAAAAGAAGCTGGAAATTCCGACAATGACAAAGTCAAGAAAGAGCTTGAGAAACAAGAACAAAAACTAAAAGCTCAAGAAAGTATGATTGTTAATAGAAGGCTTAATCAATTTACTGAACAACAGGCTGAACAAAAAAATCAACATGCCTCTCGAGAACATAAAAATAGAGAAGAACGAGAAGAGATCGCAACACTCCTGGATAATCCTCTTGATACTCAGCTAGATAAAGCAGCAAAAACTGCTACGAAGGGCGCACAAAAAATCACAAAAAATCTTGCTGCAGAAATTAAAGCAGAACTCGATAAAATGAAAGATGGTCCTACTCAGGGTTCTCAGTAAGACTTACAAAAACTTATGCCGATGCATCTCAAGATAACGAAGTTTAAAACTTGAATCCCGCTCAGTAATATATCCACTTTCAAATCCTGCCAAGCACGAGATTAAAATCCCCATACTCTCAATTAACTTTGTGGTCGGCGTATTAAAATATCGTCTGCCATCAGTAAAGAAGACATCACCTCTTTTTACAGCGTATATTTTTTCCCAATCTGGAAGTTCATTTAACTTAGGAAAAAGTTTTAAACATTCTTTAAATTCAAGCTGCTTTGGAGCAACAATAATAACGTCTGGATTAAACTTAACAACCTCATTCCATTCAATCAAAAAATCCTCTCTGAGACCTGACAAAACTTGCGGCTGAGCAGAGGTCATACGAATCATGTCTGGAATCCATCTTGCCCCCAAACTAAAAGGTTCGACACCTGAAAAAAGAGTCACTCTTTTATTTTTCATTCGATCATAAAAGTTAGCACACCAATCCATCATCTGTGCTTTTACTTTTGATGCTATAAGTCTTCCTTTATCAGGAACCTTCAACTGTTTACCAAGCGCTTCGAACATGACAAAGACATCATCAAGACGTACTGGATCATGATGAAACAATGCTACCGGACGACCGAAGGCATGAGACAACTCTTCTTTTAACATTGGGAGCAGTTCAGGTTCTGGAAGATTTGTTAGAATACAATCTGGAAGTGTCTCTTTCAGTAATTCAATATCAATTTTGTGTCGACTAAGTTTTTCTAAAACGTTCTTTTTTGAAGCATAGCGCTGCTCTGTTAGAAGTTTCGTTTCATAGTCAGGTTGAATATGTGTTTTTTCAACTGTACCCACCAGCGAGCCTTCCCCAACAAGGGCTCTGGTCATTTCAGATAAATATGTCTCAAGGGCTACAACTCTCACGGTATTTAACCTTTTTCTACACCTGATTTAGATGTATGCCAATGGGTAAAACGACTTTTTAATTAGTCAAACAAGCTCTAAGGCTCTTAATTATTTATTAAATACTCATTAATTTTACTAAAAAGAACCAAATTTACACGACACGTCAGTAAGAAGGTACCTCTTTTGAAGCAGGAACTCTTTAGAAGCTTATATATTCCATGATTCATCTAATAAAGTTCTCTGTTATAAAAGTATCTTATGAAGCCTTATTTACGAATCGTAACTATCTTTCTTTTATCTTTATGTGCTTGCTCGCGTTCATTAGATCAATATGATGCACTAGCAGATAAAGGAGTCCTTCCTCTCAGTATTCAAAATGGATTCCTCGGTGCAAACCTTTATCTTTCTGAAGAATTTTCGAAAAGCTCCTCACTCTTTAATTTCCTAAAAGGACGTGGTGGACCAAATGCAATCAGTATCGAAACATCACGACCACTTCGATTGAAAATGTTTTATCCACTTGATAAGGAATTCTATATCGCAGATCTTTCTGATTCAGATCAGCACTATGAGTGGGTCACACGTGGTCCATACCGTATAGATCGAAGGGACTACCGTGAACTTGTTGGGCTTTTTTCAAGCGGTGTTGAAGAGCCAGCTTTTCAATTCCAAGGGAAACCGTTCCGATTTAAACCAACACGAGCCGAAGTCCTAAGGATGCAAGAAGAAGCAGCTCGCGCGATGGCTACACCAACTCCTATCGCTAAGAGTAAAACCAAACATGGCAATACGCTGACTACGAAACTCAGGGACATGCCGAAAGAAACTCCGGTTCCTACTCCTTCAGTATTTCAACCCTTAACGTTCGATCAACAAGCTCTTGCAATGTCTCAAGGCTTCGCTGAAAGAGCGCAAAATGGTGATGTGATTCACACTGTGAAAAAGGATGGGGAGACAATTGAAGCTATTTCGAATTGGTACACTGGAAACCCAGCTAATGGCAGCGAGCTATTAAAATCGAATGGTATAGGGGCAGTTGCCAAATTAACTCCAGGAATGAAAATTCAGATTCCTAAGGATAAAGTGAAGCAGTTTAAAGCGATGTAAATAGTATTTACATAAACTGATAATAATTTTTTGATTAGGATTCCCGCATGAGTTAACATTCCTGTCGAGGGAATCTATGATATTTCAGCTTTCTCATTTAAATAAAGCTCATATCGCTTTTGACTGTGGTGGTACCGCTACAACTGCTGCTTGCAGTAGTACTGATGGACATGATTTTGAAGAAGTTCAAATTCAACAGCCAGGAAACATTAGAACTATTGGGGTTGAGGGTTTTACTAAGTTACTCAGTACAGTATGCAAACATTTTGAAATTGCAGATCCATTACAGGATGTAGCAAGCGTTACCCTAGGTGTTGCTGGTTATGAAACACCCGAGGATCTTCAAAGGATCCTTCAGGCTGTTCATGCAGCTGAACTAAAAAATTCAAAGATAAGAATCGTTAACGATTCAGCACTGGGTCTTGCTGCAGTAAATTTTAGAGAGGGGGCTAAAGCTTCGCTTGTAAGTGGCACGGGCGCCAACTCAGCTTTTGAGTTTGAAGAGTTCCCAGGAATAGTTCAAACAGTTGGTGGTAGTTGGTACTTAGGAAGTGATTATGAGGCTGGTGGCGTTGGTATTGGGATACGAGGCTTCTTTGAGGCACTCCATGAACTTCAATCTCTTTCAGGTACTGCAAGATTTGAAAGCTTGAAAAGTAAATCTAACAGTGGAGCTTATACGCCACAATCTCTTGAGGATTTAATTAGAAATAAGGGATCACATCTCGTAAATCTTTTCGTTGAGAGACTTGGAGTCACTGATATGACTATCAAGTATCCAGATATATACAATAATCAGCCCGACGGCGAAAAAGTAAAATTCTTCTCGCCCCTTGCTCCACTTGTTTCTCAAGCAGCACTTTTAGGAGATCCAATCGCATTAGATATTCTTGAAGATTCTGGAAAAGCTTGTGCAAAACTTCTTCAAACTGGATTCGCGATGAATGATGCAACTTCTGCTGAAGTTGCATTAATCGGTGGAGTCATAACGAAATCAGGTCCAGCACGAAATGCTTTTGAACAAGCTATGAATGATGCTGATTACGATCTGAATCTTTTAAACTTCCCTAAAACTCAGACACTCCTTCAAGCGATTATCGAAATTGATCGACAGCAGTAGAAGTATACAAGTTATACATTTGTAGCTCTTCATCTACTTTTATAGACTTTGATACTACCGTAGGAATTAATTTAAATATTTGTTGTTGAATTTTTTGCTGTATAAGCGTGCTATTTTCTCCTATCCCACCTGAAAATGTTAATATATCAGCACCACCAAGTACTCCAGCAAAAGCTCCGACATATTTAATAACTCGGTAACAATACATCTCTATCGCAAGATGTGCTTTTTGATTTGTTGCATAAGACTTCTCTAACTCTTGCATGTCTGATGAAAGTTCAGAGACCCCCAACAAACCAGATGTATGGTTTAAAATATCACTCAGAGAATCAACAGTGAATTCCTTTCGTCGTAAAAGATACAATAGCAATCCTGGATCGATATCTCCTGATCTTGTGCCCATCATCAATCCCTCAAGAGGCGTAAATCCCATCGAACAATCGAGGCTTACCCCGTTATAGATTGCACAAATGCTTGAGCCTGAACCTAAATGACAATTGATATGTTTTAGAGAACTGTTATCTCTAAATTCATCTTTTATTTTTTCAGCTGCACTCTGATGGGCGAGCCCATGAAATCCATATCTTCGAATTTCATACTTTTCAGAAACTGCAGAAGGAATTGCATAGATAGCTGCAACATCAGGAATTGTTTTATGGAAAGATGTATCAAAAACTGCAACATGCTTGCTATTGGAAAATTTCTGTTGAAAACAGGATATATATTTCGCTACTACTATATTATGTAAAGGAGCAATTTCTGCGTACTGATCGATTGCATACAAAACGCTCTCAGAAATTTCTTGTGGATCACGATAGTCAGAGCCTCCATGTACAACTCTGTAAAGAATCGAATCTATTACAATCCCGCCCAACTCTTTTTCAATGATGGCATAATGCTTTTTAATTTCTTCGCCAATATCTATCTCAGATAAAGCCGCAAATTTACATTCAATTTTTGTTCGAAATAGACATAAGGGCGGGTTTTCCTTGTCTTTCTGAAATAATGCAAAACGAACACTTGAACTCCCTGGATTTATAATCAGGACATTCATCTACACTTAACTCCACTTCCAATTAAGAATCTCAGGCATATCAATACCATGAGTGCGGATATATTTTGTATGTTCTTCTAATTTAGAATGCATTTCGGAAACTATTTTCGCATGCGATGTGTCTTTTTGTATTCGCGAAAGTGCATTGAGAACCAAGTGATACCGATCTAAATGATTAAGAACAACCATATCGAAAGGAGTCGTTGTTGTCCCCTCTTCCTTATAACCATGAACATGAAAATTTTCATGATTGGTTCTGTTGTACGTCAGTCGATGTACTAAGGCAGGATAGCCGTGATATGCAAAGATGACTGGTTTATCTTTTGTAAAAAGTTCATCAAATACTTGATCAGAAAGACCGTGTGGATGTTGTTTTTCAGATTCTAATTTCATTAGATCGACAACATTAATAAAACGAATCTTTAAAGCTGGAAGCTCTTTTTTAAGGATTGAAACAGCCGCTAATGCCTCTACCGTTGGCACGTCGCCTGCGGATGCAAAAACAATATCAGGGTCACTCCCATTATCAGAAGAAGCCCAATTCCAAATACCGATCCCTAAAGCGCAATGCTCAGTTGCTTCTTCAATGGTTAACCACTGCGGCGATGGCTGCTTACCACACACAATTACGTTGACATAATTTTTACTACGCAAACAATGACTAGTGACACTTAATAAACAATTTGCATCCGCTGGAAGGTAGACTCGAATCACTTCTGCTTTTTTATTGACAACATGATCGATGAAACCAGGATCTTGATGACTAAAACCGTTATGATCTTGCCGCCATACATGAGAAGACAGCAAATAATTCAAAGAAGCCACAGGTTTTCTCCATGGGATTTCTCGAATTGTTTTTAACCATTTCGCATGTTGGTTAAACATTGAATCGATAATATGGATAAAAGCTTCATAACAGCTAAAAACACCGTGCCGACCAGTTAACAGATATCCTTCAAGCCATCCTTGACACTGATGCTCACTAAGCATTTCAAGCACACGGCCGTTTGAGGAAACATGGTCATCACTTGGTAAGATAGTGGCAGTAGACATTCGTGTTGTCACTTCAAACACTGAACCAAGCCGATTAGATGAAGTTTCATCAGGACTAAAAATTCGAAAATTTTTCTCTTTTTCATTTATCTTTAAAACATCGCGAAGAAACATTCCCAATGTTCGAGGTGCTTCAGCATCAATACTTCCTGGCGATGAAACTTCAACTGCATACTCTGCATAATCTGGAAGTTTTAACTCCTGAAGAACTGCACCGCCATTTGTAAGTGGTATTGCACTCATTCTAAGTCCACCTTTTGGAGCGAGTGCTTTTAGATCTTCTCGAAGTTTTCCATTTATAAAAAGTTTTTCAGGTTGATAACTTTTTAGCCATTTTTCTAATATTTCAACATGCTCGGGCTTTTCAAATAATTCAGAAAGTGGCACTTGATGGGAGCGAAATGTTCCTTCAATCTGCTTACCGTCTACCGTTTCAGGGCAGGTCCATCCCTTTGGTGAGCGAAGTACGATCATTGGCCAACGAGGACGTTCAGTAAAACCATTTTCTCTCGCTCTTCCTTGTATCTCTCGTATTTCGGTCATAACAAGATCTAGTACTTCATACATTTTTTGATGCATGTACTCTGGGTCGTCACCTTCAACATAATACGGAGTATGCCCATATCCACGAAGCAAATGATCAAGCTCTTCTTTTTCAATCCTTGCTAACACCGTTGGTCCAGCAATTTTGTAACCATTCAAATGAAGAATCGGAAGCACTGCTCCATCGTGGACAGGATTTAAAAATTTATTTGAATGCCAACTTGTTGCAAGAGGGCCAGTTTCGGCTTCACCATCCCCAATAACACATGCTACTAAAAGATCAGGATTATCAAACGCGGCACCATATGCATGAGATAGTGCGTATCCTAACTCTCCACCCTCATGAATCGAACCTGGCGTTTCGGGCGCAACATGACTAGGGATTCCACCTGGAAATGAAAATTGAGTAAATAATTTTTTTAAACCTGCTTCATCTTCAGAAATAGCTGGGTATACTTCAGAATAGGTGCCTTCTAAATATGCATTAGCAACTATTCCAGGTCCACCATGTCCAGGGCCACAAATATAGAGCATTTTTTGACGATCCTCATTAATGACACGATTTAAATGTGCATAGATGAAATTTAATCCCGGTGTTGTACCAAAGTGCCCGAGTAGTCTTGGCTTAATATGTTTAGTAGTAAGTTTTTCTTTTAAAAGTGGATTATCGAAAAGATATATCTGCCCCACCGAAAGATAATTAGCGGCAGACCAGTATTCATGAATTTTTAAAAGTTTTTCGTCCATAGGAGGACAATTATCACCTTTCGTAAGCCCTACGTCACCAATAATAGAATATCTATCGCATGATCTTCATCATGGTAATAGGCGTGCTACTCGCGTCTAGCAATCCATGCGGCGGATAAAACAAGGGCTGCGGCAAGATACACAGTCAAAGGTATCGGTGTATGAAATAAAATCCCTGCTGTAAAAAGAGAGATCCAAGGTGTTAAATCGGCAATAAATCCAAGAACAATGATTTTCCCATTCCGAGTACCATAATCCCAAAGATACTGTCCTAAGATCGTACAGATAATATACGTAGCATAAGGCGCTATTGGAGCAAGTTCGAAATTTTGAGGTTCGCCGCGTAGACAACCAATAAAAAGTAAGATAACACCCGTTGGGAAAGCTAATAAACAAAGATGTGATACATCTCCCCATTGTGTTGCAAGAAATTGATTCAGCGCTGAATAGGCTCCCCAAAGAAGTGCTGCAAAAATCGCAACAAGAAACCAGATAAGATCAGGCTTAGGAGTATCCAGAAAACTAGCTCCTCCTTTTTCTAACACAAGAGCCACAACAACCATAAATATCGAAAAAAGTAATCGTCTTGAAATTGCTAATCGTTTAAATATTTTACTCCATATAACAGTAGCAATCGGCCATAAATAATTTGCCAACAAGATAACAGGAAGTGCTTCTTTACTGGTTGCTGCAACCGCAGCGTGAAGTGAAATAAAATACAACGAATAAAGAGCAAACCTTAACAATAAAAGCTTAGTACTAGGGATTGGTTTTGGTGCCCCAAAAATTAAACGAAATAAAACTCCACCGAATAAAAGACAGATCCCAACAGTAGTAAACTGCCCTAAAGATGAAGAGACAAATTTAGAAAGAGGAATAGTGATTCCCCAAAATAAGATTGCAAAGCTACCAACAATGGTAGCAAAGAGTGCGTGATTCATTAAGTTTTCTGTATTAGCACTATATAGGGTTTACCCCAAGTTTATCGAGGGGAGTTTATCAAGGGTTTACCCCGAGCCTGTCGAGGGGAGCTTGTCGAGGGGAGGAGAATGTAAAGAAAAAAATCTGCCCAGAAGACGACTCGAACGTCCACGACCTTGCGGTCACTGCCCCCTCAAGACAGCGTGTCTACCAGTTCCACCATCTGGGCACAGAATCACTCACTAAATATAGAGATTTATCTGATTAGTCTCAAGCTTTTGACGAAAATAAAAAGGATCGCATGAGGGACGCTCGCCTTTATTTCGCATCTTTATTTCGGAGCAGGCACAGCAGCAGGCTCTACCGGAGCTGCAACCGGTGCTGCAGGCGCTTCACTAACAGGATTACTCGAAGTAGCAGCAGCAGGCTGATTAGCATCAAGCATTTTCTGAACGGCATCTTGCCCAGAGAAAACTCCACCACCACTTCTTGTATGAGCAGTATAAAGATTGATCAAAAGAATTGAAGTGACCATAAACGCAACTGCAATACCAGTTGTAAGTTTAGTAATAAAAGCAGTAGCCCCCGATGCACCAAAGAGAGTGTTACTTCCACCACCAAAGGCAGCACCCATATCAGCACCTTTACCTTGTTGAATAAGGACGAGCCCAACCAAAGTTACGCAAAGAAGACAATGAATTCCTAGAACTGTATAAAAAAGCACGGTGGTTATCCCTCTCTATTAATTAAAGATCTGAACCTGAGGTTGAGATTGGTTATTTTTATCAAGAATAGACTGAAGTCTCAATGCAAGTGAGGCAAAAATCTTTGAAGCTGGATTTGAGTCCTGTACTGCAACAGGAAGCCCGTTATCTCCCCCTTCTCGAATAGAAACTTCAATTGGAATCTGAGCAAGAAGTGGCGCATTAAACATAGTAGAAAGCTTTTCGCCTCCACCTTGACCAAAAATATATTGAATTGAGCCGTCTGGAAGTGTAAGTCCTGACATATTTTCGACTATACCAAGCACTGGGATATTTACTTTCGCAAGCATGTTGATTGATTTTCTAACGTCAGCAAGTGCGACTTCTTGTGGAGTTGTGACAACCAAGGCACCAGCACATTGAACAGATTGCGAGAAAGAGATCTGTGCATCACCAGTTCCTGGAGGCATATCAACGATACAATAATCAACCTCACCCCAAGAGACATCATTAAAAAGCTGAACGAGCGCTTTATTAAACATCGGTCCACGCCAAATGACGGGGTCATCAGGATTCTGAAGGAAAAACCCAAGAGAGATATATTTTACTCCAAATTTTACAGGTGGAATAAGTTTGCCTTCATGATCAGGGATTACTTGCCCACCACCCATTAATGTTGGAATAGAAGGACCATAGAAATCGCAATCGATTAAAGCAACTTTTGCACCAGTATTAGCAAGGCTTATAGCAAGGTTTACAGCGACAGAAGATTTGCCGACTCCACCTTTTCCAGATATGACAGGAACGATATTTCTCATTGCGAGAGGATATCATAGGTTGATGGTTTTTCCACCCTCCCCTCCCGTGAAACCAATGCCATTAAGTTAAGAACTTAATTACCGTGACCTTGAGCGTGTGCCTGAGCGTGACCTAAATAGTTTAAGCTCACGCTCAGGCCTACGCTCAAGGTCACGGAGTAGAAATACCGTAACTAACGACATTGCCCCAAGAGACCCCAAAAACAGCTGGTTAAGCTCTGGTTCGAACCTACAGAAGCAAAGTTATTCTTTCTCAAAAATGTTCCAACCTCATAGAAGCAAAAGTAGCAGTAAAAAATTAAGCTTACTTGGTTCTTAAATATTGTTTAGTTTTTTCTTGCTAATCTTCGTTCAATCTCTTCTGCTTTTTCAGCTCTTTGATCATGACGGTTAATTGTAGGATTGAGCGTAAATACTTTTCTATCTGTATAGATTTCAGCAAAACTTGACCAATCACCGGTACGTGCTCCTTCTTTCACTGAACCATAGAATATAGCTCTCTTATTTCTATTTCTCAGTGATAAGAAATCACCTCGTGTTACTGTATCAGCAATGAGTCTTCGAACGTCAAGTGGCAGATCTTCAAACTTAAATGGTTGAATATTTTTATTTAATACTCTTTCTGCTGTTTTATACTCTCTCCGGAAATATTTGTAGAATAATATATCGACCGCTTCTTTTGGCAAACGGTACGCTTTGAGCTCAGGATGAGCTGCCAAGTATCGTTTGGCGTGACCTGCTTTAAGCCCTATTCCACCAATTAACGAATCTATTATTTTTTCAGGGATTTCAGGTTTACCAACTAACCTTAGACCTTTATTAACAAAATTCAGATCTCTTCGAACCGTTGCTTCATTTTTATGCCCAATATCATATCCCCCTGCAAGTGTTACTCCAGAGTTATATCGAGGCCAATGAATTCTTCGCTCCGAACGAGGAGTTCCCTCGTTTGATCGTGTAAATTGACCAACTTTCATTACTTCAACATCTAATCCCAGACGTCTGATTATACCTTTTTCTGAAATATCAATTTTGACATTAATATTTCTTACTGACGGTGCACTCGTCCCTCGTACACCAGGGACAGAAATAACAAATGAGATCGGTTGTCCTTTTTGAAACTCATTAGATGCTGCTTTCATTGTCGTAGCAAAATTTTTGAATTCATCAATTATTTTTTTATGTTTTTCTAGTATCTGTGCATAATCACGAGAAACGGATTTAGACATCTCTCGAGCATCTTTACCAACATCACCAGCAAAAATTTTCCCGAGCATATTGAGTTTATTAAAATCCTCATCAATACCTTTGACTAAGCTTTTTGTAAGTTTAGAATTATTTTCCGCTGGTTTAAGCAGGTCTCGCTTATGTATCGTAATTGCTTGTTTTTGAAAACTTGCCAACAAACTATCCACCCCTGCAAAGGCCGCTTGAAGGTTACGAACTGGTTGCGGTGTTAATGTGATTTTTACTGAAGGTGGAAGGGCTGAACTCAGTTTTTGTATTGTTTCCCTTCCTGAGCTTAAGTAGGAGACAAACCCCATATAATCTTTGATTAATGAAGATCGCTTCTCTCGAAGCTCACGATACTGTTTCTCGAGAGGTTCAAGAAGCTTTTTGACATCTTTAATATCTTTGATAATGGTATCGCCTAAAAATCGTCCCTCGAGAAATCCTACTTTTGCTTGATCCTTTTCAAGGCTATCGATTAACTTACGATACGCAATAACTTTCTTTTGTATCGGAAGAATCTGCTCAGTATCTAATCTATCAATAGATCTACCCACTCGACGACTCACGACAGCTTGTAACTTATCAAGTTGTACAGACAAAGCTTGCTCTGCAGAGAGTTTTGTAGGCTTAGATGGAGTGTACTGGGCAGTCCACATCTTCTTCCAGGTTTTTTCTGATGCAACAATCATTGAAGAAATTCGAGCTACTTCAGTTTTATCACCTGCTGCTTTTGCGCTGCTTAACTGCTTATAAAATGAAGCGATGAGCATTTCTTTTCTGACTAATTGTATTTCTGTAACTGTAGTCGTTGGAGTCTGAGGTTTTGACTCTAGTCGGAGATCGTTCCTCGTACCTATTTTAGGAGAAGAAGCTCCACTCAGCCCATGATCTTTGGTTTCCCTGGTTGGAGCTGCTGTTGACCTGTTACTATTACGTTCTGTCATGATTAATAACAGATTAATACGTCAATTTTTTTAGGAAAGTTAAGTATTCATTTGACTATTATCATTGATTTACAGTCATATTATGGCTGCATCCAGAAGCTCTACGAAGATTTCTTATGAAGCTTTCGATTTTCATTCAGTGTAATCAAGTTTTAATATCAAGAATTATTTAAATATTAAAATTGAAGAAAAAGTGAATTATAGGTTAATAGTTTTTCCACCCTCCCCCCGAGATACACCAAAAACAATATAGGTCACAGGGCTACTACCAATATTAGTCATTTCGTGTGCACAAGTCGCAGGAACAACAACGGTATCAAACTGATTCATTATAAAAAGTTCTGTTCCAACTTTCATTTCAGCATTACCTGATACAAGGATAAAAACTTCATCCATGTCCTCGTGATAATGAAGATTAAATTTTTTACCGATAGGCATGACAGCAAAATTAACCATCTGTACATCGCCACGTTGAATAATACCTTTACCTACAAGTATTTTTTTAAGAACTCCAGGGTCGAGTGGATCCTCGTGACTTGCAGGAATAAGTTCAAGATCGGCAGCACGTATGAAGTATGGAGACGTCATTGTATAAAACTATTTTGAATGAGGATTATTTTGCGGGGCTATTGAAGGAACAAATCCTCGACCATCAACAATGACTCCCGCACCACCTGTTTGATCTTTAACTGTTCGGTCGTGATGTGGGAATTCAGGAGGCCTTGGAGGCTCTGACGCACCGACATTTCCACTGGTAGACCATACCTTAATTTTTTTATTACCATCCTGAATCTCTTCACCTGGAATAACGGGAGGAAGTCTTTTGTCAAAAGAAGCAGCAGAACCATTTGCTTGCTCACGTAGTGGTGGTTCCCGATATGAGTCTTGATCGGCAGCCTCATCTGCATAAGAAACTGGTGAAAAACACAGAGTGAGTAACGAAATAAAAAATATTTTAATCATCATATCCTTCGAATAAAATTGCCAAAGCACTAGTGCACAAATCAGCAAGAAACATAATAATAGCTTACCATGAATGAGCCAAAAAAAGTGCTAGTTTTTCTTTCAGGGCGAGGATCAAATTGCCGAGCACTAATTCAATATCAAAACGCACACCCAAACTGTGGATACGAAATCATCGGAGTCATAACAGATAAACCAGGGGCTCCGGGTTTATACTACGTACGAGAAGCCAAAATTCCAGTTTATGAATTTTTTAAAGCCGATTATCCAGACAAAGAAAGTTTCTTGAAGGCACTTTTTACCCATGCTGAGAACCTGAAGCCAGATATATATGCTTTAGCAGGATTTATGGTTATCGTCCCTGCTTTTTTTATTCAAGCACACAGCGACCATATTATTAATATTCATCCTTCGCTTCTTCCTGATTATCCAGGTCTTAACACTCATGAACGAGCGATTTCGGATAAAAGAAAAGAACATGGATGTACTGTGCATTTAGTTAGCGAGACAATTGATGGAGGAGCAATCATTGCACAATCCAAAGTTTCTATAACATCCGATGACACAACGATAACACTTGCAGCAAAAGTTCTTGTGGAAGAACATCGTCTCTATTCTTGGTCTCTATCAATGATTGCTTTGGGGAAGGTCACATTAACAAACGGAACTGTGTCATTCACGGATCAAGCAAAAGCAGAAGCATTATCCCAGAATTTCCAGAGTGCCCCCACTTTGTGATATGTTTCACAACATATTATGAAAGGCACACATCCTGTTATTACTCTTCTTGGCTCTAACTCTGGCAATAATCTAGGCGACGCTGCGATACTTTCCAGTATTTTAGAGCATTTGACCCGCGAACTTCCAGGTAGTGAATTTATCGTTCCTACGACTAAACCTTCTTTTACGAATACTCATTATTCAAAACGATACAATGTTAAAGCAATTAGCATGATGCCTTGGACTGCGAGTATACGATTTGTTGGTATCCCAACTTTTATGGCTATCTGGAAGAGTGATGTTGCACTTATTTGTGACGGTATATTATTTGGAAAGAAACTTTGGAATCCATTTTTCAATTGGCTGATTGCTTTAATTTTTGTGATTCCATTCGCACGATTAGTCAATTGCAAAGTTGTTTGTTATAGCTGCGGAATCGGTCCATTCAAATCAAAGATCAGCCAAATTTTTGCAAAGTGGGCGTTAAATGGCTGCGACCTTGTCATTATGCGAGAAAATGACAGCAAAAAACTCGCCGAAGATCTTGGATGTATACATCCAATTGAAGTTACTGGTGACGCTGCATTTATTAATCCTGTATCTGACGAAGCACGTGGTAAAGAAGTTGCCAAAGAGCTTGGGATCGACTTTTCGAAACCAACACTTGGATTAAATGTCACTAAGTACATGGATACATGGCTCAATGATAATGAAAAAATTCAAGATAAAGATGCATTTTTAAAAATGCTCGCAGATGGTGTCAAAAAAGCCAGAACAAATCTGAACGAAGATATACAAACTGTAGTTTTTTGCACTCATCCAATGGATGAAGGTGCAGCAACTGAGTTAGCGAATCACCTTGATGGACTAAAAGTTTTAAATTCTAAATATCTAAGCCACGATATCCAAGCAGTAATGCGTCAGTGCCAACTATTTGCTGGCATGAGGTTTCACAGTGTCGTCCTGGCTTCGGCTGTTGAAGTTCCGATAATTGGGCTTATCTATATGCCGAAAGTTCGTGGATTTATGAGGTTACTGCACTGCGAAGACTATTCTCTTGAACTTGGGAAGTTAACTTTAGATAGCTTTAGCGCCACAATTGAGCGAGGCTGGAAAGAGCGTGAAACATTGAAAGCTCGGCAAAAATCTACGATTGATGAGTTAAAAGCAGGAGCACTCCGAGCCGCTGCGCGTATTCGAGAGCGATATTTTCAAGATCAGGCAATTTAGATCCAGAATCAATTTACCTATTCTAGCAAATAAGATTAATCGACTGTAAACGTCGCGTGTTGAGATATTTTAATTTCGGCATATACAGCTACTACAAAAACAAGTCCGGAATACCACCATAAATCGACTTGGTTAACGGTGATAAATTTATAGTAAGCCAGACTCATAAAATTGAGCGCAAACATAATTCCGATAATTACATAAAGCTTTTTCTCTAATAATCGAGGAAGAAGTAACCCAAACGAAAGTAAACAAAGATTCTGATCGTATATCCATCCAAATGGCGCACAAAACAAAGACAACGGGAATAACCACGAGAGATGATTTGGAGAAGATATATTTCTTCGATCTTTTATGACTGCATATAAAATGACTGTAATGACAGAAAGTGGAATTATATTAATTGCTATAATAGTTGCATGTGGCAAAAATTCTTTTAAGGCTCCGGTAAGGTTTGAGCAGATCCAGCTTAAACGATTAACTGTATAAACATCAGAATCTTTCAGTAATAAGGTATCCAACCAAAACCGAGTCCCCCCGGGGAAGTAATATTCACTAATTCCAATTAGTGTGGCAAGGCCAAGCAGAAAGCCCTTTGTCCAAGAAAATAAGTTACTGAAAGATTTCGAATTGAACAATAAAGAAGCTAACCACGCAAAACCTACGATCAGGAATAGATGCGGTTTTAAACACCAAAGCGATGTAGCTATCCCAGAAAGAAAAAATTGATTTTTTGAAACCGAATAAACAAACAATGCTCCAGCAAACAACATCCACGATGCAGACTGTGAAAGATTAAAAGAGTCAAGAAAAGGAGCAGAGCAGATTAGAAGTGGCAGAAAAATAATTAAAGAAAATTGATATTGTAATTTTTTTTCCCAATATGATCCTAAGAGAAGTACTAATGAAAAAACGATAAGAAATACAGAGATTACATTCCAAATTTTTCTTGATTCATCATACGTAGCACTTTCTAAAGTAACCCCCATAAGAGGCAATATCCATGGCGGCGACCAGAGCATAAGTGCTTTATCGGAAATTTGCTCCGGTACAACTTGACGTTGTTTTACTAACATTAAAAACGGGTCATACGGATTCTGGTCTGACTTTAAAATACTTGCAGCCGAATAAAATTCGATAAAATCGGATTGATTTTTTTTTGAAAGCGCCGAAAAAAGCACAAGGAAACTTATCAATAGAGAGAATAAGAATACCAATACACGAAAAATATTTTGTTTCATTGAATCCCCTCGAGGGTACGAGGAAAATATGATTTTAGGTAGCCTAGCTTGGGGCAATCTCATTAAGTTAAGAACTTGAGTACCGTGACCTTGAGCGTGAGCGTGACCCAAACAGTTTAAGGTCACGCTCACGCCTACGGTCATGGTCACGGGGTAGAAATGCCTTAACTTAATGACATTGCTAGCTTGGGGTGGCTAATAAAACCCAAATAAAATCCGATGTGACACACCTATGCATTACTTAACTATCTTATATTATTAGCTTTATTACCACATAGATGAATTTCGTATTTTTTCATTCCACAATCTTTTAGCTGAACCACCCCTATAGCTAATGATGACTAGAGTTAGATGTCGAATTCTACCTTATCACAGTCAACCTCCTCAAGGCCTCCTGAATTTAGTCGCGGGAAGATTAGCACTCCGATAGATACAAGTGGGCCTGATTCGAATTCAATAGGAGGTTGTATGGCTAAAGTTACAGACCTTAAAGTTCCCCTCCATCAAACCCTTGGTCACAGTAAGATTGATATCCATTTAAAAAAGCTATTTGAGGCATTATATGGGGTAGATAAAGTAGATGTTCATATCACTTCAAAACGAGATGTTATCGTAACAGCACATGTTAATCCTCAGGAGATTAAAATCCTATGAAACTCTATACAAAAATTATTTCAGCAAACAGCCCAATTCGATTTGCGCCAATGAACACAAGTCACAAGAATGAAACTGAAGATCATATTGTCGCAATCAAACAAAATGATGCAAAAAAATTTATAAACGACATCGCAGCTCTTTTCCAATCAAAAATTGTTGATATGCGAGACAGACTTATTGGCGTAAAATTTGAAGAAGATAGAGTCATTTATTTTGGTAAACGACGTGAATGGATTGAAAAACTTGAGTGCAATAGAAGTGTTCCATTCGCAATTGAACTAATTCGAAACGAAAACAAAGTATGGCTCAATAAAATTCCGGTTGGAGAAGTGAAATCTATTGCTGGTAAAACCATTTTTGGTCTTACCTACGGTGATACTGAAATTGAGTATATGTTTGCTACACACAATCTATAACATTGCCAGAATCGTAATACCTTTACAATTTCTCTCTCAAGTAATTTAAAAATAGATCTGCACTGAGCGTTTCGCTGGATTGTAGTTCTGCAATCTGTTGCCTTGACTCCTGACGACTTGCTTTACTATGAATTTTTTCTTTTAACCACTTAGTTAACGGCAGAAAATCTCCAACTTGAACTTGCTGATCAAAGGAAGGGAAATCTTTTTTCATTTGAGATAGAATAACTCCATCAAAGATATTTCCAAGTGCATAGGTTGGGAAATAACCAATAGCACCTGAATACCAGTGAACATCTTGCAACAAACCTTCCGAATAGTTTTTGGGTTTAATTCCTAGATACTTTTCATAAGCATTATTCCAAGCTTCAGGTAAATCCTCAAAGGAAACAGAACCAGATAGCAGATCAATTTCTAATAACATTCGTATTACAATATGTAAGGAATATGAAACTTCATCAGCGTCTACTCGAATTAATGAAGGTGTAACCGTATTTTGTCTTTGATAAATCGAATCAGAAGACACCTGTTTTTTAAATCTGTTCTTAAGAGTTGTCGAGAGGAACTCAGCAAAACTCTTTGATCGCCCTATACAATTCTCAATAAGCCTTGATTGAGATTCATGCATACCAAGAGAAAAAACACTTCCACAAGCCGTTCCACGAAATTCATTTGGCAAATTATACTCATACAGCGCATGCCCAAGTTCGTGCAAAATACTGCCTAAGCCATAAAGAAAATCTTCTTCTTTAAACCTTGTCGTAATTCGAACGTCGCCGCTACCAATGGTTGTGCAAAACGGATGACTTGAAACATCAAGACGAGATGCACTTTTGGGGAGCCCGAAAGCCTCCATAATAATACAGCCTAGTGCATGCTGATCCGTCAATGATAGAGATAAATCACAAGATTGAACCTGATTCTTTTTCTGAGCAAAATCTTTAATAATCACACTTAAAGATTCTCCAAGTTCTTCCAAAAGAGGTCGCACCCAAGACACTCTTCCACCGGGCTCATACTGATCAAGTAAGGCATCATAGAGATGCTCTTGGTATCCAACTAACTGTGCTTCCTCTCTTGCAGTTTCAAAAACTTTTGCAAGATTGTTTTTTACAAGATTATAGTTATTCTCTTTTTTTGCTTTCTGCCAAAGATGAAATGTTTCAGTGTGCAGCTTCGATCGTTTTGCAACAAAATCGGCTGAAAGTTTTTTCTCTCTTGTAATAGTCTTTAAAAGTGCTTTTGCATTTATGTAATCAGGATGTGACGTATCAGTAACACTATCAAGAATTGTTTGTGATTCATTTTGAAGTTTTGGATCTGTTACCTCTTGATGGAGCAGAACTGAAACAAGCTCAATTTGATCCCCTTTTACCGTTGCTCCATCAACAGGCATATATACTTGGCTATCCCAGTCTAAAAGTGCTTTTATCCCTTCAAGGTGGTGAATTTTTTTAATTGATGAATAAAATTTATCTGTACTTGTCATGGTGAGCGTAAAATATAAAAGATTTTGGTTTTAGGGTAGTGTCTACTTGCTTAAATTGAAAGCATCGATGATGACACTTTTTGTAACGCGAAGGTCGAGCCTGTCGAGACCCGCGTTACAAAATTTCTTAAAAATGAACTGCGATCCTAAAGCAATTGCTTCTGTTTCTTAGCAAACTGCACAGGAGTCCCCAAAGGATACTCACCAGAAAAACAAGCATCACAGAACTTACCACGCTCAGAATTAACCGCAGCATAAAGTCCTTCAAGACTTAAGTATCCAATCGAATCAACCTCAACATAATTTCGAATCTCTTCAAGATTCATATGCGAAGCAATCAGCTCTTCTTTAGAAGGTGTATCTATTCCATAGTAGCAAGGATCAGTTGTTGGAGGCGCAGAGATTCGTAAATGTATCTCTTTTGCACCCGCTTGCCGAATAAGACTTATCAATTTTTTACTCGTTGTTCCCCGTACAATTGAATCGTCAATCACGACAACAGATTTTCCTTTGAGAACTTCAGGATTTGCATTGAGTTTTAATTTTACACCAAAGTCTCGAATGCTTTGCTTAGGCTCAATAAATGTTCTTCCAACGTAATGATTTCTGATCAACCCTAATTCAAGGGGAATACCAGAAGCAACTGAAAATCCAAGTGCAGCAGTCATTCCAGAATCAGGAACAGGAACAACAACATCAGCTACAACAGGATGCTCTTTAGCAAGTTGTTCACCCATTTTCTTACGTATTCCGTATACGCTTCGACCAAAGACTAAAGAATCAGGACGCGCAAAATAGACATACTCAAAGATACAAGGCGCAGGGCGTTGTTGAGTTCCAAAAGGGAAAAAACTTTTAATCGTATTCTTACCGGATATCTCAACAAGCTCTCCGGGTTCGATATCACGAATATACTCAGCTCCAACAAGATCAAACGCACAAGTTTCAGAAGCAACAATAATTCCATCACCAAGCTTTGCTAAACAAAGTGGTCGAACACCATGAGGATCTCGAACCGCAAACATCCGATCTTCAAAAAGAAAGAGAAGCGAATATGCACCCCGAACCTGCTTCAATGCAGCAATAATACTTTCAACAGTAGGAACACTCTTCGGAGACTTGGCAAGGAGGTGCAAGAAAACTTCTGTGTCAGAGGTGCTCGTAAAAATTGCACCGTCTTCAATGAGTTCTTTCTTTAAAAGATCGACGTTTATAAGGTTACCGTTATGCGCAACGCCAACTCTTCCAATTGATACTTCTGAAAAAAGTGGCTGCACATTTGATAAAAGATTTCCTCCGGCAGTTGTATAACGAACATGCCCTATCGCTCTATCACCAGGAAGTTTTGTAAAATCGAATTTCTTAAATACATCACTTACAAGCCCCATTCCGCGGTGTACTGCGAAGTTATTTTCAGAGAAAGCCAGCACCCCTGCTCCTTCTTGCCCACGATGCTGCTGAGCATAAAGACCTAGATACGCGAGGTTTGAAGCTTCCGGATTGCCCCAAACACCCATTAAGCCACACTCTTCACGAAATTTATCAAACATATCTTTTATCCTAACAGTGCGTCGAGTCCTCGCTCCCAACCTTTTACAGCATCGGCACCATCTATTGAAGCATACTCTTTTACTTCAATAGTTAAAGCTTTTGTTACTTGTCCTGAAGCACTAAAACCAATTCCCGCGTCAGAAAACTTTTTCTTAATTTTTGCAAGATTTTTCGGATCACAAGAGATAATGTACCGTGCCCCAGTTTCGGCAAATAACAGTCCATCTTTTCTGCCTTCATAGTCTTCAACGTCGAGAGAGGCACCAAATTGTTTCTGAGGACCGAAACAAGACTCTGCCAATGCAACGGCTAATCCACCGCCACTAACATCATGACAACTTTGTAGTAACCGAGCATCGATGAGTTCACAGATAACTTTATTAGTTAAGACTTCAGTTTCATAGTCAAGCACTGGGAGTGCACCTTTTTCAACACCTGCAACTTGAGCAAAATATTCAGAACCACCTAAATCTTCTCCTTCAGTAAGCCCAACAACAAGAATAGCGTCATCCTCATTTTTAAAATGGACAGTGACTGCTTTGGAAGCATCTTTCATAAGACCAACCATTGCGATCATAGGAGTAGGAAGAATAGATTTTCCTTTCGTTTCGTTATTGAGGCTCACATTGCCACTCACAATTGGAATTGATAACGCACGAGCAGCATCACCAAGACCACGTATCGCTTCTGCAATTTGCCACATTGTATTTGGCTTACTAGGACTTCCAAAATTCAAACAATCAGAGATTCCAATTGGCTCTGCACCTACTGCTGTAATATTTCTAACAGCTTCTGCCACAGATAAAGCAGCACCTAATCGTGGTTCAATACCACAAAACCTAGAGTTGCAATCAAGAGTCATTGCTACACCTTTTTCAGGCTTACCGTCTGTTCGTTTAATACGAATTACAGCGGCATCACCGCCTGGGTGAATAACCGTATTTGAACGAACTGTAGAATCATATTGTGAGAATAAATTTTTTCTTGAACAAAGATCCGGAGATGATAAAAGTTTCAACCATGCCTTTGAAAGCTCTTTTGGATTATCAAGGTCATCTATCTGATCAACTGCAAAATTAATTTTATCGTTATAGTCCGATGGCATTTCCTCGGGCCATCGATACTGCGGAACTGCGCTTGTTAAAACTTCAACAGGTATTGATGAAACGTTTTCTCCGTTCCAAAACAGATCAACATTTCTTCCATCAACAACTTCGCCAATAATAACGGCATCAAGCTCCCAATGTTCAAAGATCTTTAAAAGCTCTTTCTCACGTCCTTTTTCTGCGACGATCAACATGCGCTCTTGTGATTCAGAAAGCATTATTTCGTAAGGATTCATTCCCTCTTCACGTTGAGGAACGCGATCAAGATGTATAACGACCCCAGTTTTAGCACGGTCTGCCATTTCATAGGTGGAGCTTGTCATTCCGGCAGCACCCATATCCTGAATTCCGATTACAGCGCCGCTTGCCATTGCTTCAAGACACGCTTCTAACAGTAACTTCTCTTGAAATGGATCACCTACTTGAACAGTTGGGCGTTTTTCTGCTGAGTTTTCATCGAATTCAGCAGAAGACATAGTTGCACCATGAATTCCGTCTCTTCCTGTTTTAGAACCAACGTAAATAATACTGTTACCAATACCAGCAGCTTTCCCAAGGAAAATACTTTCATGCTTCACTAACCCTAGTGCAAAAGCATTCACCAAGCAGTTTCCGTTATAGCTTTCATGAAACCCTGTTTCACCACCAACGGTAGGAATTCCCATACAGTTTCCGTATCCGCCAATTCCTTTAACAGCTCGAGATAATAAATAAGGAGTGCGCTCATTATCAGCAGTTCCGAATCGGAGAGCATTCATCAACGCGAGTGGTCTTGCTCCCATAGTGAACACATCTCGAAGGATTCCACCGACCCCAGTTGCTGCACCTTGGTAAGGCTCAATAAATGTTGGGTGATTATGACTTTCAACTTTAAAGACGACAGCTTCACCGTCTCCGATATCAATAACGCCAGCATTTTCACCTGGGCCTTGAATGACTCGTTTACCTTCAGTAGGCAAACCTCTAAGGTGGACTTTTGTTGATTTATAAGAGCAATGCTCAGAGAACAGAGCAGAGCAAACTCCTAATTCAAGATTAATAATTGGTCGACCTAAGACATCGATAATATGTTTAAACTCTGTTTCAGTTAAACCTGATGTTAGGGCGTCTTCTAGATTGGCAACCTGTTGCCACTTCGGGGTATTTACAGCTTTTTTCATTGATGCCTAAAGAGTATAAACTTTGAGCAAACCGAGCAAGCATTCGGTAACATCGTGATTTTGCGGATATAGTACGCGAAAATCACGTATACTTCTAGGGTGGTGGGTTTTAAGTGAGTTTTCTCTAGGTGAGCTATCTTTTAGATACAATGGCAGGATAAATAGAGAGAGAATTAGGCAATGGTTAAGAAACAAACAAGAACACCAAAAAGTGACATAGATATTATAATCCCACATTCTTTAGCATCACAAAGCTCAGATACAAACACTGTTGAAGAAGATTATGCATTTTGTTCACTGCACCCCGATTACTTTAAATTTGCACTCTCTCGCCTTGAAAGAGGAATTACAGACTCGGTATTCTCGCTAGATAGCTTTGATAATCGCAGAATTATTGAAGTTGTTCGAAAGCAGTAAAAATTACTACTCTCGAATTACAAAAAAATTGCAATTATTTCAAACCCTAAACGGGGTTTTAGCATCATACTATTAAGAATAGGTCTCATTGCGGGATACTACTGATGGGCGCATTATCAGAAGTAGGCAATGGGATTTTTTTTTAAGGACTAATTCAATGTCGGATGATTTCAAAAAACTAATCAAGAAAGATCGGGAAACTCGAAAAAAGTCTTCATGGTCAGGAACCATGCTCGACTATTTAGAGTTGGTTCGCCAAAACCCAGACATTGCAGACCTTGCGCACCGTCGAATGTACAACATGATCATGTCACATGGTGCAAAGGAGCTCGACCTCGAAGAGAATCCTCGCATGAAGCGGATTTTTAAAGGTGATAATTATCGTACCTTTAATTTTTTTGCTGATGATTTTTATGGAATGGAAAAAACGGTTAATCAAATCGTTCGATACTTTCATTCAGCATCATTAAAAGGTGAAGAAAGCAGACAAGTACTTTATCTTGTTGGTCCAGTAGGTTCAGGAAAATCTTCGTTAGTTGATAAGTTGAAACAAGGCCTTGAAGCGGCTGGTGGATTCCATGCAGTTGATGGTTGTCCAATGAATGAAGAACCACTTCACTTAATTCCGCGTCACTTAAGAAAAGAATTTTCAAAAATGCTTGGTCTTCAGCTTGAAGGAGATCTTTGTCCAGTTTGTCGTTACAAATTAAAAGAAGAGTACGGTGGACGTTGGGAAGAATTCCCAGTTAAAACTGTTGATTTCTCAATTCGTGCAAGACGAGGTATTGGTGTTGTTCCTCCGGTAGATCCAAATAACCAAGATACAAGTGTTCTTATTGGCGGTGAGGATATATCAAAACTTGATCTTTACTCTGAAGGTGATCCACGTGTACTTGATCTTTCAGGTGCATTAAACGTCGGTAACCGGGGAATGGTTGAGTTTATCGAAGTTTTTAAAAACGAAACTGAATATTTACATGCAATGATTACTGCGACTCAGGAAAAATCAATTCCTGCTCCTGGTCGTCACGGTATGATTTATGTTGATACCTGTATCGTTGCGCACTCAAATGAAGCAGAGTGGAAGAAATTTAAAAGCGACCATACGAATGAAGCAATTCTTGACCGTATTGTAACTGTAAAAGTCCCCTACAACCTTCGACTTTCTGAAGAAGTTAAAATTTATCAGAAAATTATTCGCCAATCTCGGTTCACTGCTGATATTGCACCTCATACGATTGAAATTGCATCGATGTTTGCAATTCTTTCACGTCTTGAGCCAACCAATAAATGCGACTTGATGACGAAACTGAAACTCTATAACGGAGAGGAAGTTGTCGAAAAAGGACGTACGAAAAAAATAGATCTTACTGAGCTCCGAGAAGAAGCAAAACTTGAAGGAATGAACGGAATTTCTACACGATTTATTATGAAAGCGCTTGATAACGCACTTTCAGATAATATCGAGCAAAATTGTATTCACCCAATTTCAATTCGTGAATCATTAGTCAACATGGTGAAAGAGTACGACTTCCCTGATGATACTAAGAAACGATATCTTGAGTTCCTCCAAGATACACTCCACAAAGAGTATCTCGAAGTACTTGAAAAAGAGATTACTAAAGCATTTGTATATTCATACAGTGAGCAAGCAGAATCACTTTTCAATAACTATCTTGACCATGCTGAAGCTTATGTTACGAAAAAGCGTGTTAAAGATAGAAATACAAGTGAAGAGCTAGAGCCTGATGAGCAATTTATGCGGTCGATTGAAGAGCAAATTGCAATTATCGGAACTGCCTGTGATGGATTTAGACAAGAAGTAATTGCTTACCTTTGGTCAGTAACTCGTCGTGGTGAGAAATTAACCTATGAAAGTTATGAGCCACTGAAAGAAGCAGTTGAGAAGAAGTTAATGACTTCAGTCAGAGAGCTTTCCAGAATTATTACCACGAGCCGTACTCGTGATGAAGAACAAAATAAACGTCGCGAAAAAATGGTTGAGCAGATGGTTCGTAACGGTTATCCACCAAGTTGTATCGATACCGTTATTAAATATGCAGCAAATAATCTTTGGAAGGATTAACAAGTGTCAACTGTATTTCGCCCCTATACTCCAGCGTCTCAGCGCTCGGATCGGAGCGCTAAAGACAGATTGCGACATCGTCAGAAACTGAAAGATACCATTCGTGATAATATTGCAGATATTATCGCTGAAGAATCTATTATTGGTCGTGATCAGGGAAAGATCATCAAGATCCCTATCCGGTCTATTAAAGAATATCGATTTGTCTACGGCGAGAACTCGCCCGGTGTTTCGCAAGGAAACGGTGAACAAAAACCAGGCGACGTTGTTCAGCAAGGAAATCCTGATGAGCAACAAGGTCAAGGTGACGGAAAAGGTGGTAATCAACCAGGTGTTGATGCAATTGAAACTGATGTTACCCTTGAAGAGCTCATTGATATCATGTTCGCGGATCTGGATCTGCCCGATTTAGAGCGAAAAGCTCTAAAACGAGTCGTGACTAATGACGCTAAAAAACGAACAGGTCACAGATTATCGGGTATTCGCCCTCGCCTCGACAAAAGACTTACAGCAAGAAATCGTATTCGAAGAAAACTCTCAGTAAAAGGTTCACGCGGAGTTGATTTCGATACTGAAGAGAATCGTTTTCCATTTCATAAAGACGATTTTAGATATTGGCATATTGCCCCAACCGAGCGTGAACAATCCAATGCTGTCATCTTTTGCATCATGGATACTTCGGGTTCTATGGGTACTGTTAAAAAGTATCTCGCTCGAAGTTTTTATTTCTTACTATATCAATTTATTCGAGCAAAGTATCAGGAAGTTGAAGTTGTATTTCTTGCTCACCATACGGAAGCAAAAGAAGTAAGTGAAGAGGACTTTTTTCATAAAGTTGAATCAGGTGGTACGTACATTTCTTCTGGATATAAGAAAGCACTCGAAATTATAGATGACCGATATCATCCATCACTGTGGAATATCTATGCTTTTCATTGCTCTGATGGAGACAACTTCTATTCCGATAATGATAGAGCCGTTGAAGCAGCAGAAGAACTTTGTAAAAAGTGTAACTTGTTCGGCTACGGTGAAATTAAGCCTTCCGGATCTGCATATTATAGTGGCAGCATGCTTGAAGTATTTAGTAAAATTAAAGCTGAAAATTTCCAGATGGTTGTTATTGAACGAAAAGAAGATCTTTGGCCGTCATTTAGAGCATTCCTCACAAAAGATAAAACTGATCCAAGAGTATTAGCCGCAAAAGCAATCGGAACTGAAGGAGCAAGCACGGCAACGTAAGAGAATACCTAATTTTTGTATGAGTATAAATTTAGAAGAACTAAAAAAATGGGATGATAAAATTCTTAAACTGGTTCACCGGTTTGGATTAAATTGTTACCCACAAGAGTTCGAAATATGCGATCACAATGAGATGCTTGGGTATATGGCATTTTCTGGTATGCCTTCTCGCTATTCACACTGGTCTTTTGGTAAATCTTTTGAACGACAAAAGACAATGTATGAGTACGGAGCTTCAGGATTACCATACGAAATGGTTATTAATTCTAATCCATGCCTTGCCTACTTAATGCGTGACAATTCCCTCTTACTGCAAATCCTTACAATAGCTCACGTATATGGTCATAACGATTTCTTTGCAAATAACTTCACCTTTACGAGCGCATTTGATGCGAAATACACATTAGAGATGTTTAAAAGTAATGCTCGAAGAATCGATCATTACATGCAAGACCCTTCAATCGGTCTTGAAGCAGTTGAAGACGTTCTCGACCATGCCCACGCTTTGCAGTATCAAGTGTGTAAAAATTTAGCGATTAAACAAGTTTCCCAAGGTGAACTGTTGAAACGAAAATGGGAGTCTGCTCAACGCACTGAAGACCCTTATAGAAATATTCATCCAAAGAAAGAGTATGTCTCACCTAACTTTCAAACATTTCCAGTAGAACCGGTTGAAGATTTATTAAGTTTTATCGCTGACTACAATCCATATCTTCCTAGTTGGAAAAAAGATCTCTTAAAGATAGTTGAAAAAGAGATGAAGTATTTCATTCCTCAGATGGAAACAAAGATCATGAACGAGGGATGGGCAAGTTATTGGCATCATAAAATATTAAATGAGCTGAAGCTTGAACACGGTCATCACCTTGAATTTATCGTTAGTCACAATCAGGTTCTTCGCCCACACCCAGGCGGATTAAACCCTTATCATCTTGGTTTTATTCTGTGGCATGACATTGAACGTCGCTGGAATGAAGGTGATACAGGGCGAGAGTTAACTGATGATACGCCAATTACTGCAATTTCAACTCTTGATGAAAACGATACTCCTGGTAGAAAAAAAATGTTCGAGATCCGTGAATCAGATCGAGACACTTCTTTCTTAAGACGCTTTTTAACCCCAGAAGTTATGAGGGACGCTCACCTTTTCCAACACGAAAAACGTGGAAAAGATAGAGTCGTCACTAAAATTGCAGATGAGGAAAGCTGGCAGCAGATTCGAGATACCCTTATTGCTCAGGTTGGCTCTGGATCAATCCCTATTATTAAGGTTACTGATGCTGATTTTGGAAAAAATCGCACTCTCTATCTAAAACATGAACATGATGGACGAGACCTTTTGCTTGAATATGCTGAACACACATTGAAACATGTAAAAGCGCTTTGGGAGCGTGAAGTTGTACTTGAAACGATTCTTAATCAGAAACGATCGCTCGTAAAGCTTTCTGGTGATTCTATTAAAGTTGAGCGTCTGTAATTAATTGATTTAGTTTTTCAAAACAGAATCGTAGCAGTACTGACATCCAATCCTGGACCAAATGCGATCAAAGTAGCCTCTTCGTTTTTTAACGAATGTAATCTTAGAAACTCTTTAAAACAAAAAAATATTGAAGGGGATGACATATTTCCAAAATTTTTTAATATTGTATAACTGGCAAGTATCGGTTCTAAATCTAATCCATCTTGAACTGCTTTAAGAATAGATTTTCCACCTGGATGAACAATAAGATTTTTATTACCTCTATATTGTTGAAAAAAAGAATTTTGAAGCGTCTGACTTATAAGTAATGGAAGCTTTGGCGAAAGACCCATAAGCCAACCAAAATCTGTCATATTCCATGTTAAATAGTTTGACCCAACAGGAAATGTATTCGTTGTCACAGAATCGAGTACCCCTACTAATTGATCTTTGTCTTTTGGATAAGATGATTTTTGCATAGCTATAATTGCTAAACCATCACTAAACAGCGCATTACTAATCTGAATTCCTGGGTCTAAAAGTTTCTGATAGTGCAACGAACACGCTTCAACACAAATAACCAAAACTATTTTTTCTGGTACAAGCGCGCAAAGGGCAGCACCACTTTGCATTCCAATAATTCCTCCATGACATCCCATATATCCTAGATGCCAGTGCAAACATGACGTAAGGGCGAGATGCCCAATAATTTTTGTATCAAGTGTTGGGTTTGAAATACCAGTACATGAAACAGTAACGATCCCACCAATGCTATCTTTATCAATTGCATGTTCTTCGATAAAAAATTCAAGGTTCTTAATAAGCTCAGGAAAGACAATATTGTTGTACGATTCATTTCGCTCCTCCGTAGAATGCGTCTTGTTTCTAAAATACTCTTGCCATTCAGGAAGATAGGTTTGACGCGTTTCTACACCTGTATGTGTTACTAATCTAGAAAAAGCTTCAGTCCATTCAGGAATATTCTCATATTGAAACTCTAAATATTCAGTTCTTGTGACACGATGAGGTGCTTCAAATATATCAATAGCAAGGATGTTTGTTTGAATATTGTTTACCATACACTCCGAGTAATAGAGTTAAGATAAGGAATGAATGGAAAAAATACTTTTCTCCGAAATGATTTTTCAATGAACCACGTGGCATACTGACAACGCTTCCATTGTTTTTCTTGCAACGCAACAATCTGTGTATTCCAAGAACTCAGACCTACATCAATGAGGGACGCGAAAAGTGTTGTTGTTTCAACTGCAAAACGCATTCCTTCTCCGGTAAATGGCTCAGGATATCCGAGTGAATCTCCGCATAAGAAAACTCTTCCTTTTGAAGGAGCCCGTTTTCTATACAGTGATGGTGTTGCAGATTTTTCCTTAAGACTCTCTAATGAAAAAAATTGCTTCAAAAATTCTGAAGTTTGAAGTGTTTTTCCTCGTAGATATGAGGCAACATGAAAATATGGGTGCAAACTATCTACTTTAACCACACCGTGATACCCAAAATCATCAATAAAAAATCTTACCTCTCCTACTTCAATACTTTGAAGATGGTGATTTCTATTTTCATCAGCATTACAATATCCATGAAATCCAAACCCTGCAGGTGATATATTTGTTTCATCCCAGTGTGGTAGCGCACTACCAGAGATACCGCCGCAATCTACAATAAATTCAAAATTTTCTTGTTTACCGCCGTATTGGATAATTCCATTTTCAGAATCTAAAATTTTTGCTTTACTATTAAATACACTGACACCTTCTTGTTGGGCTCGTTCCAAAAGTAAGTCATCAACTGTTCTTCGGTTAATCCATTTTCCATGTTGCAATGAAAATGATGTGTTTTTTTCCGGAGATATCAAACTGACTTTCTTAATATCGATTCCTGGTTGAATAATTGATTCAAGCCCATTTTCCTTAAAAATCGAAACAGCACTGTGATGAAGGCACCCTCCACATACTTTGCCTAATTGATTACTAGAATGAAATGACTTTTTTTCAAATAACGAAATTGCAGAGAATCCTTTTCTAGCAAGCAGATAGGATAAAAAACTCCCGCACATTCCGGCGCCTATTATTGCAATCTTTGTCTTTCGATCAATCATACGTTTATGTTTGTAGTAGTACTCTTTGAGGGAATGTTTGCATGCAATTATATCCACACGAGAGAGCTTTATCCTGCCATTCACTTTTAGAATAAGACCGATATACCGAAACAACAGCATCGTGATGAACTATTGGACTTGTTGTAACGAGATGAGGGATTATTTTTGCAAGTAAGAGTCCAGGTATCGAACGAGCGATATCTTCATGCCTCGTTGCAATTTTTGCACGTTGTTTTGTTAACGTTAGAAATGCATCGATTTCTTCAGGTGCAATATGATGTAGTACCAAATTGGAATATATTAAGGAATAAGACCGTATCGTGGTCTCAAGACGTTCTGATGAGTATTCTATAAAATGCTTATCTTTACTTTTTAATTGTGCAATTGATATGAGCTTTGAGTTCGTATCGACCCCAAAGAATTTAATCGAGAGAGCTTTTTTAAAAGCAAAATCAGCAAGGTACCTCAGCAGTCCCCCACCACCGCAACCGATGTCTAAGAAAGTAAACTCTTCTCGTGATGAGTTATGGTGAACTTTATATTGATCTGCCAGCCACTCTGCTACTCTGAAAAAACTCCCACTTAAAAAGTTAATTCTATCGAGTGCACTTTCAACTAAAAGAAGCTCTTCAATTGAAAGGGTTGTGCCGTCCATCATTTCTTCAGCATATGGTGTGTGTTTAAGTTCATAAAACATTAAATCACCATGCCGCATCTGAGATCTCAGCACAACCCGTCAAAGGAACGCCCATTTTTAATGGCGAATTAACTTGGCAATAAGTAGTCCAGCAGCAGCACTCACAACAATCGTTGTAATTGGATTTTCTTGGGCAATTTTTTCAATATACTCTAGTCCCTTTTTACCTTCTGAAGTAGATTCATTAACAAGGTTTTTTCCAACAGCCCCTACCTCATTCATCACCTTATGAGCAGCATCACCTGTTTCACACAGCGCGTTTCCAACTGCTTTAAGATGCCCATTTTCTTTCTCTATGAGTCTATTTATAGCTTCCATATTTTCTCTCTATTTTGAAATAAATTAATTTTTAATTCCTATGGATTGTGACATCTTGAATTGGTAGCTTGTATGATGCCTATCATACAGTCGGTGTATATTACATTTTATAGTACTTCATATTTACAAAATTGAAGTATTCACAAATGAGTCTCGTAGAACTATTTGCCCAACCTCTATTCCAACGACTTAACGAAGAGCTGCGGAATTTTAAGCTATTTGCCCTACTGAGCAGTAAGAATCTTTTTAGCTTATATCTTTCTTCTCTAGCACTACTTTTGATAGTTTTTTTATTTGCTATATTTTTGTTGTTTTGGTGTCTTATCTATACTTGTTATACGCATTCGTATTTAAGTGTTCAGGACGGATTGTCAATAATTGTTATCGGCTTACTTCTTTCCGTTATTGGGGTTGGGTATTGGATTAAGTTGAAAATGAATAAACTTAAAAGTCGCTGGCTACTCTACATTGTTCAAAGCAGAGACAGTTCAATGTCAATGAGTGGACTAGTTTCCCAAGCTCCTTTAACTACAATATTGTCTGCTTTTTCTGCAGGTTTTTTTACCGATGATAAAAACTTTGAATCTTTAAAAAAAGTTTTAGCTGTATTTAGTGTTCTTACTGACAGCAATACAAGCAAAAGGTAATTTCTTTATAACTGTCCGGTAGAAAGTAATTGAAAACATTT